>OY970175.1:0-898885 GCA_963707865.1 uncultured bacterium | reverse complement strand
TTTCCTGCTGATTGACCGCACCGGACGCGTTTTCACTCTTTTTTAGAGTAGCGCCGGATACTAACGGTTGTTCCAGCATATAGCCAAATTTTATAACTACAATCGTATTTCATAGTTATCGCTGACATTGACGAGGGCTTGAGTCAGTGGGTCCCGCACCTTGCGGCACGGCACTCCCAACCTTGACCTTCTCGCATCGGTCAGGCGTCACCCCCTATACATCCTCTTGCGAGTTAGCAGGGAGCTGTGTTTTTGGTAAACAGTCGCCAGAGAGACTTTCGCTGCGGCTCTTCCAGTTAAAGAAGAGCAGGCCATATTGCTAACGTACGGCCGCTTTTTTGCCGAGTTCCTTAGAGGCAAATCACTCGTTCCCCTTGGGCTTCTCGCCCTATCCACCTGTGTCGGTTTACGGTACGGATCCTCTGTAACGTGACCATCGCGCTTTTCTTGGAAGGCTCTTCGTGCGTGTTGATGAGGTAAATTCCTCACCTTCCGCCGATCCTTGTTGAACTTCGGACCAGCGATACCAAACCAATAAGGCATACGCACCTATTTCCTTCGCACACGACGGATAATCACAAAGGAGGGCTGGAATATTAACCAGCATTCCATCAGCTGCGGCTTTCGCCATTGCCTTAGGACCGCCTAACCCGTGGTTGATTGCCAGTGCCACGGAAACCTTGGATTTTTGGGGTTCCAATTTCTCATTGGGATTGTGGTTACTCATACCAACATTTTCTCTTCCGGCCGCTCCAGTTGCCCTCGCGGATCAACCTTCACTGCAGGCCGAAATGCTCTCCTACCGCGCATGGACTTCATAGAGGAGGTGAGCCGTCGAACGTTCCTCCGTCGACGTGCCGTCGGCGGCTCACCTTGTCGGTCAATGGGAATCTTCACATTGCCGACATATTTTTTGAGGAAAAATAACTTCTCCTCTATGAAGTCCACGCACCCGTATCTTCGGTACCATGCTTAGCCCCGGTACATTTTCGGCGCCACCACCCGTCGAATAGTGAGTTGTTACACACTCTTTAAAGGATGGCTACCTCTAAGCCAACCTCCTATCTGTCTATGGGTGATGACTACCTTTCACACTTAGCATGGATTTGGGGACCTTAGATAACGGTCTGGGCTCTTCCCCTCGCGACCACGGAGCTTAGCCCCCGCAGTCTAACTAGTGCGGGATCCGCTTGCGGTATTCGGAGTTTGATTGATCGATCGGCCTTTCGGCCTTTACCGATCATCCAGTGCTCTACCCCCGCAAGATTTACCGCACCGCTAGTCCTAAAACTATTTCGGAGAGAACCAGCTATTACCGAATTCGATTAGCTTTTCACTCCTTACCTCAGCTCATCCGAGGGTTTTGAACAACCCACCAGTTCGGGCCTCCCCTTCGATTTCTCGAAGGTTCACCCTGGCCAAGGCAAGCTCATCCGGCTTCGGGTCTACCTTGTGCTGCGATCCCACTCAATAAATTGAGTGGGACATACGCCCTATTAAGACTCGCTTTCGCTGTGCCTGCACGCTATGCGCGTTTAGACAAGCAACACAAGATAAGTCGTTGGCTCATTCTTCAATAGGCACATTGTTGCCCCGCGCAGACGCATTGCTGCATCCGCACTTGGAGCTTCAATTCCTTGTAGACAAATGGTTTCAGGTTCTATTTCAACGGCCTCACCGGCCTGCTTTTCACCTTTCCCTCACGGTACTTGTTCACTATCGATCTAGAAAAGTATTTAGCCTTACCTGATAGTACAGGCAAATTCCTTCGGGACTAATTTACCCCGAAGTACTCAAGTTGAAAAACTAAGGAGATCGCGAGTTTTCGCCTACGGGACTATCACCCTCTTTGGCCCCGGCTTTCCAGCCGGCTTCGGCTAACCAACGATTTTTTTACTCCTCCTTATTTCACCAATCGCCGAATCCCCGGGACTTGCCCGGAAACTCGGCGACCAGTAAAACAGCGTCTCTCTCTTATAACCCCAAGGTCCGATCTTGCGATCAGAACCTTAGTTTAGGCTCTTCCCTGTTCTCTCGCCGATACTAAGGGAATAAACTGATTTGTTCTATGTTCCTTTGGCTACTGAAATGTTTTACTTCGCCAAGTACGCGAATCGGCTTGCGCCGAAACAATTACGGTTTACGTAATTAGGTTTCCCCATTCGGACATCCCCGGATCACAGGTTGCTACGCACCTCCCCGAGGCGTATCGTCGCTACGCCACGTCCTTCATCGCCTTTTCTAGTCAAGGCATCCACCATTCGCCCTTATTGAGATCCGTCTTGCGACGGAAATGCCAACCATCCCAATGCTGACTTTTACTTATTGAGACTGAGAGAAAGAGAGGAGCAGCAATCAAAAAAGACGTGCTCCTCAGAAGGACTTGGCAGGCCCGACGGGATTCGAACCCGCGTCCTCACCCTAATCGGGTGACGTCTTAGCCGCTAAGACGACGGGCCTGCATAACATTCCTTCTCTCAGTCTCAATAAGACATGCTCTGCTCGCCACGAGAAATTGCCACGGAAAACAAAATTAAAAATGCGATTATATTTTCCGGGGACCCCAACTTGCGCTGGAGTTAAGATGTGACGCAGAGCTTCTCTTATTACACACCTCCGACTCTACAATTCGGAGCCGCCCGATAGTTCATCCAAGCGGACGATGTTAAATTGCTCTTTTTATACGAATCCAAGAAAAAAATCAGCCGCACACGGCGGCTTATCCGGTGCGCAAAAACGCGCGGGTCAGCCACTGTGATTTGAAAGATTTAATACCTTGTCCATTCGTACCAGTCCATTATACGCAGGGCAAAATTGATGTCAAGTGCCGTTTTCCTGACCACTTCCCTGTTCAATTCCCTAACCGAAAAGAATGTAAGCAGGGGTTTACAACGGACCGCGCAGCCCCGATTGGCTAGGTCCGAAATGCCATTGCGTGCATTTCTGCAATCGGGGCGAGCGATATCAAAAGCATAACAAAAAGGGTTTGGAAGGAGCCCTTCTGAGTACTCATTCCAAACCCTTTTTGTTATGCTCGTCGGGCCGCTGGGAATCGAACCCAGACCGCACGCACCCGAAGCGTGTATACTACCACTATACGACGGCCCGTTATCTAAAGTATTTAACCTTCTTTTCGGAAATAATTCAACCTACCTCTTCCGCCGCGTTCTGTGGAGTTGTTTTGATTTCTGCGTAATGGCGAAGATGGAAAGCACCATGATATAGTCGGCGACAATCTCGGAATCAAGTTGATAACCCTTCGCACCGGAGAAAAAGGAAATGGCCGCGAGCACAAAAATAAGTACGGTCCATACGATGACAAAAAGTTCGCCCGGGTGGCGGCTGTCGTGGATGTCATACCAGCGATCAAATTCCTTCGTGCCCGCATAGAGGGTAAGGATGCCGGCGTACACTGCACTCAAAGGAAGAACAAGCGGCTCGTATCGGTTGAACAAGAAAAAGTTCGTGACCACGAAGATCATAAACACGATGGTCCACAAGGTACAGAGGGTGCTCCAAATTTGCTCGCCGTGGAAAGATTTCATTATTTCACAAAATACTTCTTTTTTATCTCCGCTTCAACGTCCTCTTCAAATTCATCCTTCGTGGCGCGTGCCTTTTCGGCGAACTTCTTGAGCTCCGCGTCGGAGAGTTTTCCCAATTCACTCACGCGCACTGTCAAGCTTTCTTTAATATTTCTTTTAGGATCGTCCAGGACTTCTTCAAGTAACACCGCGAGCACCCATCCCACACGCTGTCCGGGCGGGATTTTTAAAACTTCCATCACATCGTCGCCGTTCACTTTGAGCATCTTCGGCGAGACGGGATCGTTCTTCACCTTTTCAATCATGAACATCAGGTGGCGGTTCTTATACGGCGTGGCTTTCGGCGAACCGGAACCGATGCGGTCGGCTTCGCGCATTTTGAAGAGATCCGGCACTGTTTCCGGTCCCACACGCGCAAGGAACCGCCGCACACCGCGCTCGGAAACCTCTCCCACGTTGTAATAGAACATGTGGTAGCGCACAAGATGCGTCACCTGTTCTATGAATTCTTTTGAGAACCGCAGGCGGTCCAATGCCTTCGCGGCCATTTTCGCGCTGATGAATTCGTGCTGATAGAAAGTGGAATTGTGGCCCTCGCCCTGCTTCGCGCGCGGTTTACCAATATCGTGCAAGAGCGCTGCCATCCGGACCGCGAGTGAATAATCCTGCTTCGCGGCATAGTCCAACGCCCGCACGCTGTGCTCAAAGACGGTATAGATGTGGTGTAAATTTTGCCCGACGCCCAGCCCCTCGCGCAGTTCCGGCAAAACATATTGCAGGAGCCCCAGTTCTTCAAGAAGAATGATGCCCTTCGTCGCCTGCGGCGTTTCCAAGATTTTCACAAACTCGTCGCGGACGCGCTCCTTTGCAATCATCTCAAGCTCGCGCGAAAGTTTTGTGACCGCGCGCCGCGTGTCCATTTCAATCTCAAAATCCAATTCCACCGCAAACCGCACCGCCCGCATAAGGCGTAATGCGTCCTCTTGAAACCGCTCCTCCGGACTCCCCACCGTACGAATCACCTTTTTCTCCAAATCGTCTTTCCCTCCGAACGGATCATATACTTCTCCCTTCAAACTCATCGCGAGCGCGTTCACCGTAAAATCGCGGCGGGACAGGTCTTCCTGAATCGTTTCCGCGAATTTCACCTCATCCGGATGCCGCTTGTCTGTATATTTTCCTTCAATGCGATAGGTTGTCGCTTCTATTACCTTCAACTTCGGATCTTCCGATTCCGTTTTCACGCCCACTGTTCCGAACGAATTTTCATACACACTTTCCGGAAATAGTTTCTGAATCTCCTCCGGTCTTGCATTTGTCGCCACGTCCCAGTCCTTCGGCTCCCGGCCCAAGAGTATGTCCCGCACGCAACCACCCACAAGGTACGCCTCAAACCCTGCCTTTGCGAGTGCCAAGGCGACTTCGGAAACTTCTTTCGGGACGAGAAGTTTTGCCATCTCTATATAACTATAACGGAAATGCTACCGCACCGTTCCGCCAAACTCCTCGGCGGTCTTTTTTTCAAGTGCGTGGTGCATCACGTCAACTTCCAGATTCGTAAGTGTCCGCTCGTTGCTCCGATAGACCACGCGGAAGGTGTAGCTCGTTTTCCCCGCGCCGAACTTTTCCAGATTTTCATACTTATCAAGCAGCGCGACCTCCTCCACGAGGTCGCCGCCGATGTCGCGAATCACGTCAAAATAATTGTTCGGTACAAAATCCGCCCCGACGACGAAAGAAATATCGCGCGTGACGGGCGGGTATTTGCTCACTTCCTTGTAGGCATTCCCGAGGCGAAGCTGGCGCGTGACGCGCGGGTCCCGCGACCACAAAAGCCGGATATCGGGAAGCTGCATGCTCAAGATGGCAAGCCGTTCCAGGCCGAAGCCGAACGCCCAGCCATTCCAGACGCGCGAATCAACGCCGAAGTTGTCCAAAACTTTTGACTGCACGACGCCGCTACCCAAGACCTCCACCCAGCGCCCGCCTACTTCTATTTCCATTTCCAAACTCGGGTCCGTATATGGAAATGTGTCCTTATTGAAACGATATTTGATGTCCGCCCCATAAATTGCCTGTGCAATCTTTACCAGAACGGCTCTCAAATCTTCCAGGCCGATTTCTTTTTCCTCTCGGCGACAAAGATACCAACCGTCCATCTGGTGGAACACATTCATGTGTTGGCGGTCTATCTCATCCTTGCGATACACCTTGCCGTAACACAGTGCACCAACCGCTTTCCCTTGCCGTATTTTTTCTTTCACCGCAGAAAGGCCGAGCCAGTAGTACCACATGATCGTGGTATGTGTGCGCAAAATATGGTCGTCATTCACGTAGTACGTATCGGAGCGGCTACGGGCGGGATGGTCAGGCGGAAAATTAAAAAGATCAAAACTCTCCCGCGCCGGCACGATCTCCGGCACCTGCACAACGTCAAATGCCTTGAAATCCGGGAGCTCCACGATGCGCCGCGCAATCTCGCAAATCGGGCTTCCCTTTGTGCGCGAAAGGTCCGGCATCCGCATGAACCGTAGCATGCGCGCGCCCTCCGCGTCGCGTCGTTTCTCCACTTCCGCGTGGAGCTTTTTCTCCTCCGGCGATTGGATAACAATTTCGGTAACCATAGAAGCGCCTATGGTCCTTATAGTATCAAAACGAGCGACGAGTCGCAATGAAAAAGCTAAATGCTCGCTTTGATCTCTTCGGCGCGGACCGCATCCAATTTCCGTGAAACATCCTTCGCCACCGCATCGGCTTCCTGCTCCAGCTGTTTCATCTTCGCATTGAATTCATCCGCCGCTTTTTGCACCTCCTCGCGATATTCGCGGTCAATTTCATCGTATGCCGCAGCGGCCTCCGGATTTTCCTTACGCAAGGCCTCTTCTTTGACCTGCAAAAGCTTTCCGATCTTGTCCAAGATCGCTTCGGGTGGTTTGTCGCCGTTCAGATCGGCCATCAGGTCCGCCTTCTCATCGTCGCTCAAGGGCATACTCGCGATGAGCCCTTCTATTTCTTTTTTGTCCATATCTATAATAATGAATAATCGGTTAGAACTTAATGCGCAAAGGCTGCCTGAAACGCTGCTTTTAATTTTTCTTGCGCTTTTTGGACTTCAATCCTTGCTTGTATAACCGCTTCTATTTTCCTCGCCTGCTCCAATCGCGCCGCCTTCTCATGGCGCCGACGCTGCATTTCCCCAAATCTGCTTTGAAGCCCATTGTATGCTTCGCTTGCCTGCCCCGCGAGAGCTCCGTAAGCTCCCTTGCCGCCATTGAGCACGGCTGCGTATTTTTCACGCGCCTCTTCAGCGACGTACGTCACGTCTTCCACCACTCTCCCTTTGACAGTGGCCGCGCTTTCTTTTACCCCCGTAGCCACGCTCTCTCCAACAAAAGACGCACCTTCCTTTACAAACCGCCCTAAATCGCCAGCCATCTCCGGCGCGGCAAGGGCAGAAAGTGCAGCGCTTTTTCCTCCCTCAAGAGCAGATCGCCCAAGGCCCTTTCCGCCTTCCGAAACGTAGGCCAAAGCGCTCTTTCCGGCCTCCGCAGTCTTGGATCCGAACGAACGCACTTTTTTCCATCCCTCTCCAATGGAACGGAATATCTTTCCTCCGAATTCGCTCATTCTTTGCCCGGCTTCCCCCAAGCGCCGTTCGCCGATCTCGCTATAACGTTCCGTCCTTTTTTCAACTCCCTCCTTCGCACTTTCTTGTACACTGCCTCCCCGTTCCACCTTCAGCATTTTCAAGGTACCCTCAAGGGGCATTTCCTCCTCCGGAACTGGTTGATTTGGATTCTTTTCGTTCATAATCTCTTTTGGTAAATTTCTCTCGATAACTTATGACGACCTTTTCTCCACATTAACATGAAGTATACCATAAATACTGAAATGTGCCAAGCCCTGTGCCGGCGACAGGATTCGAACCTGTGACCTTGGCCTTATGAAAGCCCTGCTCTGCCACTGAGCTACGCCGGCTCAAACACTACTATAACGTGGAGAAACCCTTTTCTCAAGAGTGTCGCAGATAAACTTTCATGGTAATCTATGTTGCATATGGATCCTGGAAATTTTTGGAAAACCATACCCAAGAAGAGGATGGCATCTGGCGCATTGATCTTCAACGAAAAGAACGAACTTTTGATCGTGAAGCCTGCATACAAAAATACTTGGTCAATACCCGGCGGCGTTATTGACGCGAACGAATCCCCGCGTGAGGCGTGCGTTCGCGAGATCAAAGAGGAAATTGGACTAGCTGTGACAAGCCTTCGCTTCCTATGCGTGACATACTACCGCAACCCGGGCACCGAGAAGGGCGAAAGTTTGCAGTTTATGTTCCACGGTGGGACGCTGGAAAATGAAGATATCGCGCGCATGATGATTCCTAAGGAAGAAATCTCAGAATTTAGATTCCTTCCGGTGGAAGCCGCATTGCCGCTTTTAGGCAAAGGATTGGCCCACCGAATACCGCTGTGTATAAAAGCCCTCAAAAAGAATCAACCAATCTACCTGGAAAGAGAAAGTTCTGATTCCTGAGTGCAATACGAGCGGAGGTCTTCTCCTTTTGGGAGGATCTCGGAGCGCCGACGGGCTTGGTGTCCGCGAAGCGGACCCGTCGGCGCGAGAGCCAGCGGGCGCGCGCCGCCGGAGCGCGCGAACCGCGTCTCCCAAAAGGAGAAGGCCGAAGCTTGTTGCGGGGGCCGGAATCGGACCGGCTTCGGGAGCTTATGGGGCTCCCCGGAAAACCATTCCCAACCCTCCCGCGCTATTGACACAAAACGCCCGTCAACCAATTCTAAATAACTTTTTAATACATTGTCAAAAAAGGCGAAGGGTGTGATGATAACAATAATGAAGGTTGGGCTTCTTGGTTTTGGTCGCGAGGGGCAGTCGCTTTTGAAGTTTATAAGACCCAAGCGCGGGTTCCGCGGCGCGGAAATTTGGGTACTGGACCGGAACAAAGCCACAAAGGTTCCGAAAGGAATTTCCACGCGGCTCGGCAGAAATTATCTCGCACACCTTGAGGATTTTGACCTTGTGCTGCGCTCCCCGGGCGTTCCCTATATGCTCCCCGCACTTGTGTGCGCGCGACAAAAGGGCGTGCCATTTTCCAGCTTGATGGCGCTCTTTTTTGAATACTGCCCGGCGAAGATCATAGGCATCACGGGGACCAAGGGCAAGGGCACCACGGCGACGCTACTCTATAAAATACTCAAAGCTGTCCGCCGCGACGCTTATTTTGCAGGCAACGTGGGTACGCCGGCGCTTCTGATCCTGCCGAAGCTTAAAAAAAACTCACTTGTCATTCTTGAGCTTTCCAGTTTCCAGCTCCAGGACCTCAAAATTTCCCCGCCCATCGCCGTTATTCTTGACGTGTTCCCCGACCACCAGGATGCGCACAAAAATCTCAAGGAATATTACGCAGCGAAGACGAATATTGCGCGATTCCAGTCGCCGCGCGACAAGGTTTTCTTCTTCAAGAATGACCGTATGAGTGCGTGGACGGCGCGCCATGGGCGCGGCAAAAAAACCGCCGTGGACGAGAAGCACTTCAGGCTTTTCGCACCGGAAGACCTTGCGATGCCCGGCTACCACAATTTCAAAAACGCCGTGATGGCAGCGACTGTCGCACGCGCCCTCGGCGTCCCGAACCGCGTGATCACGCACATTGCAAAATCCTTCCCGGGCAACAAGCACCGCCTTGAATTCGTGCGAAGGGTCAATGGCATCGCGTTCTATAACGATTCCGCCTCAACGAACCCGCAGACGACCGCCGCCGCCGTGCGAGCATTCCCCGACCACCCAAAAATTTTGATTGCGGGGGGGAAAGATAAGAACCTGGACTACGCGCCGCTCGCGCGCGCGTTCAAGGGAATGTACATCGCGCGCGTGGTGCTTTTCGGAGAAAATAAGAAAAAAATACGACGTGCCATTCACGCGGCAAATGTCGGACTCGCGCCGAATCTTCAAACTGCCGTACGCATCGCCTATCACGCAGCTCGATCAATGCCCCGCACCGACAAACTGCCTGTTATTCTTTTCTCCCCCGGCGCAGCGAGTTTTGATCAATTCAACAATTACGCCGACCGCGGCGAACAATTCAAAACGCTTGTCCGAAAATTGAAATAATCCCCGGGCGGCGCTAGAATGCAAAGCATGGCATCCGCAATTACGAAGCGCGAGCTGGAATACCTGGCAAAACTTGTGCGCATTGAACTTGATCCGAAGGAAGAAGAAAAACTTTTGAAAGACCTGGGTAGTATCCTGGATTATTTCAAAGAGCTACAGGAACTTGACACGTCTAACGTTCCGCCGATGACCGGCGGGACGGATCTGCGCAACGTGTTCCGCGACGACGCGCTGCGCGAAAATACAAACCGCGGTGCGGGCACGGAAGCGTTTCCCGAGAAAAAAGACGGCTACCTTAAGGTACCGCCAGTGTTTGATAATTCCTAATTTCTAATATCTCATTTCTAATGACCAATAGCCATCCACCAATTTTAGGCACCCGTATTGGACATTTGTCGTTAGAAATTAGGAATTAGAAATTTCCATGCTCCGCGATCTCACCATAAAAAAATTCCACGACGGATTGCTCAATAAAGAATTTTCGGCGCTGGAAATTACGCAGGCGTACTTCAAACAGATCAAGAAAGAGGACAAAAAAATCGGCGCCTATCTAAGCTTGGCAGAGGAATCAGCACTGCGGCAGGCGGAAGCGGTGGATATCGCGCTCGCGAAGAACGAGGAACTTGGCGCGCTCGCGGGCGTCCCTCTCGCGATTAAAGATGTCATCTTGATCAAGGGCCAACCGGCGACTGCGGCATCAAAGATCCTTGAAAATTACGTAGCCTCTTACGACGCGGGCGTCATTCAAAAATTAAAAAAGGAGAGGGCGGTCTTCCTAGGAAAAACGAATTTGGATGAATTCGCCATGGGATCATCCACGGAAAATTCCGCCTTTCAGCTCACGCACAACCCGCACGATCTTGAGCGCGTCCCGGGCGGCTCCTCGGGCGGCTCTGCCGCAGCGGTCGCGGCAGATCTTACGGTAGCCGCTCTCGGCTCCGACACCGGGGGCTCTGTCCGATTACCCGCAAGTTTCTGCGGCATCGTGGGCCTGAACCCCACTTATGGCGCCGTCTCTCGCTCCGGGCTTATGGCAATGACCTCCAGCCTGGATCAAATCGGACCGCTCACAAAGACCGTAGAAGACGCCGCAACCCTCTTCAAGGCGATCGCGGGACAAGACCCGCTCGACGCCACGAGCGTCCCCGCCGGTTACGGCAGCGAACTGCTCAATCCGAATCTTGAAAAGATGAAGTCGCTTACCATCGGACTACCGGATGAATATTTTACAGATGGCATCTCGCCGGAAGTGAGCCGTGCCGTGGAGTCCGCGATACAAAAACTGAAAAGTCTAGGTCTCCGATTTAAAAAAATTTCCCTGCCGCATACGAAGTACGGTCTTTCCTGCTACTATATCGTCGTGCCTGCGGAAGTAAGCTCCAATCTCGCGCGATTCGACGGCATCCGCTATGCACGGAGCGTGAAAAGCACCGGCGCGAAAGAAGAATCCCTGCATGAACTTTATCTCCGACAAAAGGGTATGGGCTTCGGACCTGAAGCCAAACGGCGGATCATTCTCGGAACTTTCGTGCTCTCCTCGGGATATTACGACGCCTACTACGAGAAAGCCCAAAGAGTGCGGACCCTCATCAAGCAGGATTTTGATGAAGCGTTCAAAACGGTGGATATTATTCTTACTCCGGTCGCTCCGACGCCAGCATTCAAAATCGGCGAAAAAGTTGACGATCCCCTTACAATGTATCTCTCCGATATTTTTATGATCCAAGTCAAGCTCGCCGGCCTTCCCGCGATCTCTATCCCTACAAAGCCGGCTTCCGCGCTCGCACCGAGAGAATTGCCGATCGGCTTCCAGCTGATTGGAAAAAAATGGCGCGAGGAAGACATCCTCGGCCTCGGACAGCTTTATGAAAAATAGGGGGTTAAATCCTCAAAACGCTAAGGAGTGGTGGAACTGCTTGCGGTAGTGCTAGCACTCGCCGTGGAAGAACCATTGACCGCAGTCACTGTTATATATTGCGAACCAGGCACGTGGGTTCCGGTAAGCGACACGGTGCTCGTACTCGCAAGGAGCGGCTTCAGCGCCGCGGCAACATTGACATCTGTCGCATTTTTCACATATATCACAACGCCATACTGCGTCGTAAGGGCGTACGATGCTTTCCCTCCTGTGAGCGTGCCGCTCACTGAAACGGTCTCACTCGCAGGCGTACCGGAAGAAAGCGGCGGCACCGCGGCGAACGAAAGGTTGGTGAGAAGGTCGGCGTTCTCTGCCGTGAGCATTGCCACCTGCGCCGTAAGCGCGGTGTTGGAAACATCAAATGCTTGGATCTGGGCGTTCAAAGAAGAAACGTGCGATGTCACATCGGCACTTTGAGCACTAAGCGATGCAACCTGCGCCGCAAGACCATTGTTTTGGAAGTAAAGATACCCCGCGAGGGCACCGAGGGCAACGATGATGACTATTCCAACGATCATCATAATGCGGCCGTTTTTGGGCGCTCCTCCGATACTCACGGAGCCAAGTGGTTGATTTTTGGGGAGAGCGCTTTTTGTGGAACTTGTAACGGGACTTGCGGCAACATTCGCGGATACCAAATCGCTCATCCGTATGGTCTGCGGTCCTGCGCTCTTCACCGCACCGCCCCCTGTACCGCCTGCCGCAGACGCAGATGAAGAAAAACTGGCTGGGACAGTGGATGACATCGGCTTTGGCGAAATCCCCGTTGACATTGCGCTTAACGGCGTTGCGGTCGCGGCTGCCGCGCTCGCAGGTGTCGTACTCGCAATCACTGCGGGCTTGCCCCCGCCCTCCACTTTTTTAAAGGTATCCTCCACGTCCATTACCGCCCATCCGGCACCGGTGAGCGCTGCTTTGATCGTCTCACGCGAAACCCCAAGCTTCATCTGCGACGAAATGTACTCAACAAGCTGGTCTTGAACCATGCTTCTATTATACAACATCAAAACATGCGCAAGGGATGCGCAATCCACAGGGTGCTAAACCTTGCTTTGTCGTCACAATGCCATACGATGCGCGGGCGATGGGATTTTCACTGCTCGGCCGCTAAGAGCGGCCTGCGCTTTGAGAACCCTCGGTTCTCAACCTCTTTCCTACGCGGGGAAACCTAGGGGTTTCCCCGACCCCTTTCCTCGTTCAAATCCCATCCAGACAAAAAAAAGAAGCTCTCTTCGAGGGCCTCTTTTCTTTTTTGCGCGGGCGATGGGATTTGAACCCACGACCTTCCCCGTGACAGGGGGACGCTCTGCCAGGCTAAGCTACGCCCGCAATTTCAACGCTTTCTCAAAAATTTTATACTCCTTGTCTCAATAAATCAAACCGTCTTTGCGGGGTTATTTCAACATCGCGAGAAATTCTTTTTCGTCTATAACCCTCACGCCAAGTTTTTTTGCTCTCTCGTACTTTGACCCGGGCTCGGAGCCCGCGACGACGTAATCAGTTTTTCTGCTCACGGACTCGGACGCTTCGCCGCCGAGCTCGCGGATTTTTTCCTTCGCCGCTTCGCGGCTCATGGATGTGAGCCCGCCCGTCAAGACGAATGCCTTCCCTGCGAGCTTTCCGCTCGTCGCGCTCCGCGGTTGGGCTCCAACTTCAACGCCGGCTTTTTCCAACCGCATGAGAAACCTCACGCTGCGCGACTCGCGGAACCAGTCATAGATGCTCTGCCCGACCTTCGGCCCGATGTCTTTCACTTTTTGTAGATCTTCAAGCGAGAGCATTCCAAAAACTTTCAAAATGTCTTTGATCGCCACGCGGCCGGCTGCATGCGGGAAATCAAAATTTTTCGCAAGCAGCACGGCGGTCTCCTCGCCGACATGGAGGATGCCGAGGGCGTAGAGAAACCGCGCAAGCGGTACCTTCTTTTTCTCGGCGACTTCCTGGACGATGTTTTCTGCCGATTTTTCGCCGAACCGCGCAAGTGCGGCGACATCCCCCTCCTCAAGCGTAAAAATGTCCGCGGCGTCGGAGATAAGCCCCTCATCAAGGAATCGATCAATGATCTTCGGGCCAAGCCCCTCAATGTTGAATGCGCCTCGCGAAACGAAATGGTAGAGAAATTCTCGGTGCTTTGCGCCGCAGTCCTTGGACGAACAGCGATGGATGGCGCCGTCGCGCGCGACCCGCGAACCGTCCACCGGGCAACGCTCGGGCATGTGAAATGCTTTTTCTTTTCCGGTGCGGAGTTCGGTGAGCACTTTCGTCACCTGCGGTATCACGTCGCCCGCCCGCGAAACGATCACCGTATCCCCTATTTTCAAACCGAGCCGCGCGATCTCGTCCGCGTTGTGAAGCGTCGCATGCGTGATCGTGATGCCCCCCACGGCGACCGGCCGCATGACCGCGACCGGCGTCAACGCGCCCGTCCGCCCAACTTGCACCTTTATATCCTCTACCACCGTCGTCGCTTCGCGCGGAGAAAATTTATATGCGATCGCCGCGCGCGGCGCCTTGCCGATGATCCCCGCCCGCGCAAAGGTCGCATTGTCGTTCACAATGATGACCGTCCCGTCAATTTCATAATCAAGCTTCTCGCGATGCTTTGCCCAATAGTCCCGAAACGCGAATGTCTGGGCGATGGTTTCCGCTGACTTGTTGTTCGGATTGGTTTTGAATCCAAATGCTTTTAAAAGCAAGTGTACTTCTTCGTGATACGTTTGCCCGATGTCCGTGACAATGTCGTATTGGAACGAATCCAGGCGCCGGCGCGCGGTGACCGTGGGATCCAGCTGGCGCACGGAGCCGGCAGCGACGTTCCGCGGATTTGCGTAAGATTTCAGTCCTTTTTTTTCCTGTTCTTTGTTGATCTTCGCGAATTCTTTTTTTGTGAGAAACACTTCGCCGCGGACAATCAAGTGCCTCGGGTTTGGGATATACGCTTTTGGGTTAAGAGATATTTTTTTGAGATTCGCTGCCACTTCGTCCGGCTCCAAAAGTTTGAGTGGGATCGCCTCTACCGTCCGCAGATTTTGCGTGACATCCTCGCCGATCAGTCCGTCGCCGCGGGTAGAACCGCGGACGAAAATGCCGTTCTCGTATTCAAGCTCAATTGCGAGCCCATCTATTTTCAGCTCGCAATAGAAAAGGGGAACGCCACGGCCGCTCGCGTGCTCTCTTTTCGCCGGCGCGTGCGGTACGAGGGAATGGCCCAAATAATTTGTGAGCCGCGTGAACCACGCGTGCACATCCTCTTCTGAAAAGGCATCGTTGAAGGAAGTCATCCGCTCCACGTGGCGCACCTTCGCGAATTCCTTGAGCGGCTTTCCCGCCACGCGCTGCGTCGGCGAATCGGGCGTTATGAGATCCGGAAATTGCGTTTCTAAATCAAACAGTTCCTTCTTGAGAGCGTCTTCTGCCTCGGGAGAAACCAACTCCTTGTTGCGAACCAGTCGCGAATACCGATACTCGTTGATAACCTTCTTAAGATGTGCGATCCGCTCGCGGGCTTCGGACTTGGCCATACGTTTTCCAAACTATGGCTTGACATCAAGCAAAAAGGCGCGTCGCGAACCTCCCACCGAGGTCCCTTTCGAAACCACGGTTTTGACATCGGGGCTCGTGCAAGCTAGCGCTGCACCCGTTGAATCAAAACAGGTCACCAAAAGCGATTCTCCTGAAGGTACCCCTGGTTGTGCAACGGACTTCCCGGTGAGATAACTATATAAGGCCCAATTCACGCCTGAATCCGCAATGAATATAGCGTTTGCCGAATCCGGGACGCTTCCCGCGGCCCGTAATTCATTTGCCATAATAACGCCCGCAAACGCGGTGGCTCCGAGCAGCGTGATGCCAATGGTCAAAATGGCAACAACCACCGCCTGGCCGAAACGATTATTTTTGATTTTGATGAATTGGAACATTGTTGATGTCAGCATTTGCCTGCAGCGTCGCAATCAATTGCCCTGGCACTCACCGAAGTTTCCAAATTGATACCGCCCGACGCGCCGCTCGAGTTCGGCGCCGCGTTCATTAAGATCGTTATGAGTGGATTCCAATGATCGCCGCTCGTATTTCCAAAAACTATAAAGCTCAAACTCGTCACTGTCATGTTGGCGCCGGTGAGGGGAGAAGAATTCCTGGCGAGCGCACCGCCTTGCAATCCGTACGTAACTCCTTGTCCCTTTGCATTGGTAAAAGAAAGGCTGCCGCCGGAACCCGAAAATTGAGATCCTGTTCGTATCTCGCGAGTCATTTGCTCCAGCGCGGTACTTGCATTGGATTGCATCGCAATGATTCCTGCGAGCTCTCCCTGAGCTTTCATTGCACTTACAAATGCGCCGGCAGCAATCGTAACCACAATCGAAAAGACTGCAATGGCGGTAAGTACTTCTACTAACGTAAAACCTTGACGGTTCATCGCCAGTTATAAAAAATATCTTGTAAAACGACCGTTTGCCCATTCGGCGATGTCACCGTAGACTGTACGGCGATCTCGTCTGAACCGGCGGGAGTAACCGTAACTTCTCTTGCGAATCCAGACATGACAACTTGGCCGGAATACGAAGGCGGGGGGCAACTGTGGGTGGTATAGTCAAGGTAAAAATTCCCCCCCGCTCCGAAGCACGCCCCCCAACCGCTTCCCACGCCTGCAACTTCTTCAAAGACATCGTGATAGATGAGGTTGTGCGCGAGTTCGATGCCTTCGGCTGCAAGATAGGTAGCTACGGTTCCGTTACTTATCGTCGCGGTCATTTTTAATGATTGGGTGAGAAGGGAAAAAATCCCCGAAAATCCAATCGTGAGCATCGAAAGGCCGACCATGACCTCAATAAGCGTCTGTCCCCTCTTTCTTAATGACATATGCTTTTATTTTAAAAAGATACCTGGCCTGCCGAACTTACCGAAATGGTTTTGCTGCCCCCTCCCCCGCTGAGCGAAAAGGAACCTCCACCAAGGACGGTGGGATCCGGTGGATAAAAAAGAACGACGCCTCCAGAACTGATCGTCACGCCTTGCGCAGTGGGCACCCGCCACGTCCCGCCAGAATAGGGATGCTCAGTTCCGTCATAAATTCCGGGGACGGTCACACTATCTGCCGATGGGCAAGGGGAACCGCCCGGTTCGTAGGCAAAGATTGAATAGGTCTGACTTCCCGGATCCACCACTACCCCGTAACCGCAGATTGCGGAACCGGAAGGGCTATAGGCGACAAGGGCAAGTGATTTTGCCTCGAGAGCAAATTGGCCGATTTTTTCTGCTTCACCCGACAATGCCATTGCCGCCTGACCGTTACGCGAAGACAGGATGGCAATCCCCGCAAAAATCGCCATCAGCGCAATGGTCACTATTATCTCGATAAGGGTAAAAGCTCTGCGGAACATCTCCTTATAATCCTATCACATGGAAATATGCTTGAAAGAGCGTCGCACCAAAGAAAAAAACGACGGTTGCCCCCATCATCAGAAAAGGGGCGAAAGGAACCTGGCTTTTCAATGTTTTTGACCCACCCGTGACGGCAAAAATTCCAAATACACCCCCGATCACAAATGTCATCATCAAAAGTATCAAAATGTCAGGCCAGCCAAAAAGGAATCCCAAAGGAAACGCCAGTTTTACGTCCCCTAATCCCATTCCCTTTCCTTTGGTTACGATCACAAGTAGCCCGAAGAATGCGGCGCCGAAGAGCGCAGCCGCAAAATGATTTGTCCACACATTCGTTTGCAATCCAAAAAATGCGGCAGGGAGTCCCAAAAAAGAAACATTGCTGGCGCCGGATATTGCAAGCTTGTAGGTTTCAAGAAGGCCCACTGCAAAAAGCAAAATATTGAGCTCATCGGGGATGATGCCGAGCAAAATATCTATATAACCGATGAGGAGGAAAATCTCAAAAGCGAAGACCCATAAAACTGAAATGGTAGGGAAATTTGGGAAAAAGAACAAACGCTGAAGGGGAACAAATAAAAAGATCAGCCCGGATAACAGCTCAACCACGGGGTACCTAAATCCGATGAAAGCTTTGCAGTGGCGACACTTGCCGCCTTGAATGATGAAGCTCACAAGGGGGACGAGTTCGAACCAGCGGAGGGTGGTGTGGCAATGGGGACAACGCGACCGCCCGCCTATTACCTTTGGATTGAACAAGAAATTCTCTCCGTCATACCGCAGAGCGATGACGTTAAAAAAGCTGCCTACGACGAGGCCGAAGACAAAAAACAGAGGTAACCTCATGCGCAACTAGCTTTTAAAATATCGGGCTGGTCGAAAATGTGAATCCGTCATTGGGATTCGTCGCGGTACACGTGCCATTCGCGGCCGAGGCCGTAATTGTGCCGATCTTATCGACAATATCACTAGTGCAGCCGGTAGTTACGCCGTTGTTTCTTACAGAACATATGGCAAGCTCATTAGCGCACTCGTGTGCTTCGGCCTCAAGTCGCGCATCTATCGCAGCGTTTTGAGCACTCCCAAAGTTTGCCATAACAATAGCGGCCAAAATACCGATGATGGCTACCACGATCATCATCTCGATCAGGGTAAAACCCTTTTTGTCTTGTTTTACAGTCATATAGGTTGCTTGGTTAAATTCGACCTTTCCATTTAATAAAGTTACCACAGATACGGGGAAAAATGGAGCCGTTTGAGATGTGGATAAGTTTTTAATGGATGCTCGCCGTCAAGCTGTAAATCGGTATCAGAATTGAGGCGAAAAGCAATCCGACCATGGCACCCATGCCAACGATAAGCAGCGGCTGAAGGAGCTCGGCGAGATTGCTTGAAACGTCATCTGCTTCGCGAGTATACATCGCCGATAGACGGTTAAGCATTTCCTCTACCTTTGCAGTCTTTTCACCGACAGCTACCATCTGAGGCACGATATCTGGGAAAAATTGCGGGTGCTTTGCAATACTTTGAGATAAAAGCTCTCCTTGCCGCACATCTTCGGCGATATCGTGCAGGATATCCCTATACAATACATTTCCTGTCATGTGACTGATGATTTCAATGGATTGCACGATAGGGATGCCGCCATGCACAAGGAGAGCCGCGGAACTTGCGAACCGCGCCATGATGATGGGCGTATATATTCTGCGTATGATGGGAAGCCGGATTTTCGCCTCATCCAGCACCGCTCTGCCCTCGTTGGTTCCGAAATAATTAAAGCCGGCAAATCCGAGGAAAGCGACCACAACGACCACCGCGAGCCACCATTTGCCTAAAAAGGTCCCTGTGCTCAAAAAAGCCTGGGTATACCATGGAAGCATGATCCCATTCTCAGCAAAAACAGAACCAAGCGCGGGATAGACAAAGATGATCAAGATAAACACAACAACGATAAAAAGAGTGAGGACAACGCCGGGATAAATCATGGCGGAAGCAATCTTTCCGGCCAGCGCTCCCTCTTTTTCAGTGTAATTGGCAAAAAGGTCGGCGATCTCGTTCAGATTGCCAGTCACCTCGCCCACGCGCACCATTTCAATATAATACTCAGGGAAAATGTGTCCTTGCTTAGCCATGGCCTGCGAGAAAGGAATCCCGGCGTCAATGTCCCTCGCAATTTCAAGAATCACTTCCTTCAAAATCTTATTTTTGGTTTGCTCGGAAAGTACTTTGAGACAACTATTGAACGGTAACTGCGCTTGGAGGAGCGTCGCAAGCTGGCGGGAAAAAATAATTATGTCCTTGCGGCGAACCTGATTAAAAAGGGAAGAAATCTGCTCAAAGAGGCCTATCTTTTCTTCGCCTTCCACACTCAAAATGAAGAGATCGTGGCTTGTGAGAATATTCACGGCACCATCGCGATCCCCCGCTTCTACGAACCCGACCTGCATCTCCCCCTCTTTGGTTTTGGCTTGATACTTAAATCTCATTATTACGTCCGTTCAAGAAGAATCCGAAGCTCCGCCGGATTCAATGAATAGAGCTCGGCATTCTCGAGCGATATTTCCTTGTTTTTTACAAGATTCGCGAGCGAGCGGTTCAGCGTCACCATACCCTCCTGCAATGAGGTCTCGATCACAAGGTCAACTTGATACGTTTTCCGCTCGCGGATAAGATTCCGAATAGCCGGGTTCACGATCATAATTTCCATGGACGGGATGCGGCCACCGGAGATCCTCGGCAAGAGCCGTTCAGAAATGATCGCGACCAAGGTTGCCGCGAGCTGGGAGGTTACCTGCCCCTGCTGCTCGGCCGGAAAAGAATCGATAATGCGATCAATCGTCTGCGACGCGGAATTCGTATGAAGCGTGGAAAATACCAGGTGCCCTGTTTCCGCTGCCGTCATTGCGGTAGAAATGGAAACAACGTCGCGCATTTCGCCGATCATGATGACGTCCGGATCCTGCCGTAGAACGGTGCGCAGGGCGCTATGAAAACTCACTGCATCGCTTCCTATTTCACGCTGCGAAACGATGCATTTGTCCTGCGTAAAAAGGTATTCAACCGGATCCTCAACGGTAATGATGTGATCGGCCCTGGTGTGGTTCACTTCGTCAAGGATTGCCGCGAGCGTTGATGACTTTCCGTGTCCTGCGGGGCCTACGATGAGAATGAATCCCTGCGACAGTTTACTGAAATCGTGGAGAAGGGGCGGGAGGTTCAACTCCTCAATCGTTCTGATGCGCGCAGGCACGAGGCGTAGGGCTGCTGCGAGGTAGCCGCGCTGGTAATAGACATTCACGCGGAACCGCGCCTTGTCCTCAAAACTATAGGCGAAGTCAAGCTGCCGCTGGGCAACAAGTCTCTCCTTCTGCTCGGCGCTCGTAAGCTCCGCAATGATACCTTCCGCCGCCTCCGGCGTCATAATGGGCTCCTTCTGAAGCGGCACGAGGGTCCCATCAATGCGCAGCGTTGGCCGCCGTCCGACCGCGAGGTGCAAATCGGAAGCGCTCTGCTTCGCGCACGTCGTCAAAAGCTCGTTCAACTTCGCTTTATAATCTTCTGCCATCGGTTCTTTTTCTAAAGTATACCACAAAGGGAAAGTGCCGCGCACAGGCCCGGACGATTTTCGAACGATCCTGGTAGGGCGCAGATATAAGATCTCTTATCTTTCAATTTCTGCCCAATGAGCCCTCAAAAATGACGATTGCTCGTGAATCAGGTTTTCCGGTAATTGATCGAAAATGCCTGCCTTACTGGCCTCGTCATTGACTTTGAAGTCTTGTGCAGCGGTCCTGCAAAGGAAGGCGATGCTGATAGCCCAGCCAAATCCACGTTCCTTTTCTTCACTCGGATACTCAATATATCCCAGCATCTTTTCGATATGCACGGGAATGCCTAATTCTTCCTGGGCAATCATTGCCACTGCCTGCTCAAGGGTTTCTTTGTAAAGCACCGTCCCCCCGGGGAGGTGCCATTGGTTGTTCCACGACGGAAGATTACGGAGCGTCAAAACGATACCTTTCTCCGTCCTTATGATCAGGTCAACGCACAATCTAGGGACCTTCGAGTAGATTGCCTTGAATTCCTCAGAAGAGAGAGGTTTGCGATCCATTGAGCTATTTTATCACGACTAAAAGATGAGGGACAATCTGTCGCGGATTGTTTTTCTGCGCACAGGAGAGGATTCGGACACCTCAGATTGCGTCGGAACTGCAATATAAAAATGAGGAAGCGGGTGTAGCCCTGCCCGTGGCAGTATTTTGAAAAACCGTGCGGAGGCCGAGTAAAAAAATCCGCGAGCGAATAGAAAAAATGCCGGGTGCCCGGGAGCAGCGACTAGGGCGGCATTTTTTCGTTATGAGCGAGCCGGATTTTTGCGAGGCCAGAGAGGGTTTTTCAAAATACCGCACACACAGGGCTACACCTCTTCCGTTTCCCGGATTATTTCCTCCATGGACACGATGCCGTCAAGTGCCTTCATGACGCCGTCCTCACGCAACGTGACCATTCCCTGATCCTTCGCTTCCTTCACAATCTTCTGGGTAGTAGGACCATTCGCGATGATTTCCTCAAGCGCCGGCGTCATATGGAAAACCTCGTAAATCGGGGTTCTTGACACGATGCCCTTGCCCTTGCAGGTGGCGCATCCTTTCGTGTGCCAAATCTTGTACGGCTCCTGATATTTCACCCTGAACTCCGGACGCACGCCTTCCAACGTCCGCCCGATGACCTTCTGTAGTTCCGGCAACGCGTCCTCCTGGAACTTGCAATCGGGGCAAAGTTCCCCCACCAAGCGCTGCGACATCATCACGTTGAGGCAAACCGGGAGAAGGAACGGCTCCACTTTCATGTCAATAAGCCGGGGGATCACGCCCGCAGCGTTATTCGTGTGCAGTGTTGAGAGTACGACGTGGCCGGTAAGCGCCGCCTGTACTGCGAGCCCTGCCGTCTCATCGTCGCGGATCTCGCCTACCATGATGATATCCGGATCCTGCCGCAGGATCTGGCGCAAGCCCGACGCGAAATCATAACCGATCTCCGGCCGCACTTGAGATTGGTTGATGCCCGCGATGAAATATTCCACCGGATCTTCCAAGCTCACGATGTTCACACTTTCCTGATTCAGCGCCTGGAGGAAAGCGTAGAGCGTCGTGGTTTTCCCCGAGCCAGTCGGACCCGTAATGAGTACCATCCCGAATGGTTTCGCAAGTCCCGCCTTTATGGCCTCCAGATTGCCGTAGCGAAACGGAAGATTTTCAAAGCTTTTGAGCCCCGTAGTCGGATCGAGGACGCGGATCGCGACCTTCTCGCCGAGCGGCGTGGGAAACGTCGCCACGCGGAAATCAATGTCGCGGTCAAAAACCTTCGCGCGGAAGCGGCCATCCTGCGGAATCCTTGTCTCGTCAATTTTTAAATTGGAAATGACCTTGATGCGTGAAACGATCGGCTGCGCAAGCTGCGCGGGCAACAACGCCACCTGATGAAGATCGCCGTTATTGCGGAGGCGAATGCGAAGAAGTCCTTGCTGCGGCTCAATGTGGATGTCCGAGGCCTTACTCTCAACCGCCTCGCGGAAGGTGTCGGCAACGATCTTAACGATGGGGGCGTCTTCGCTCCCCCCAACTTCTTCCAAGCTCACGATTCGCTGCCCACCTTCCTCCCCTCCTCCTCCGATCGACTGAACCGCCTTTGCAATCTCCGTCCTATAGGGGGAATACTTCCGGAGAACCGCTTCCCAATCGCCGTACGCGACGAGGTAGATGCCGAGATTCACATGATTCTGGCGCGCAATGAATCTTAACGCTTCCTGGGACTTCGGATCATCGGGATGCAGCATACCGACCACAAGAAGATTGTCTTGGAGCGCGATGGGGATCACCTCGTAGCTCTTCGCGGTCTCTTCTGAAATCATTTGAAAAAGCTTTGCGTCAACATCCGCGGGAGAAACTTTTTTATAGGGAATCTTGAGAAGCTCACTCTTGAGCTCCGCAATCTTTACGTCGTCAACCGCCCGTTGCTTCGCGATAGCCGTTTCAACAGACTCTCCGCTTACGAGTGCGTCACGTTTGATCCGGTTCGCAAGCGCAGCGTCAATGATCCCTTTCGCCTGCAATTGCGCCAATAGTTCATCAGGAGTCATTGTTTGTATTTTAGCACATTCATCCAGCCGTAGCTTCGTTAGGCAAAACTACGGCTGGATACCTCGTCCAATAAAACTGCTATGCGCGCGCTAGGGCGAGACGAACGGATTCGGGCGGCCTGTGGCAGACGCCTGTGGGACAGGCATTGGGAACGATGGGGCTTTTAACGCCTGGAAAGTCGGACTATTGAGCACGTCTTCCGGACGTAAGGTGGCTTGCGAAATCGGCGTGATGTTCTCTAAATTCGCAGGTGGTGAAATGATCACGAGTTCCGGCTTAGTGAAAAAGATGTAATAAGCTGCGAAGCCGACGATTACAAGGAAGACAAGCCATCCAAGAATGCTCATAAGATTCACCCTGTTCTGTTTTTCTTCCTCAATAATGACGGCCATGGGCGTTAGGGGAGTTCATAATACGTTGCGACCGTAAAACCATAGGTGAAAAAGTCAGATGGAGTCGAAGATCCCTTCCCGTTCGTCGCGTCGCTGGACGTGGGCTCCTGGACGGAAAGCGCCGTGAGATCAAAGATGCGGATATTGGTTTCAAGTTGAGATAAAAAGCTTTTGAAGTTCTCATAACTTCCGAAGGCAGTAACTTGAAACGAGAAAGTTTCCATCTGTTTCGGTCCCTGTCCCGTGGTAGACGCCGTGGAGGTACCTTGCGCTTGATTCTGGGACTGGCGGCTTGTCGGCGCCGCCACGCTCACGCTCTGCACCGCAATATTGTTATTCAATGCGATGCCGTACACTTGAGCAAGCGCCGATGCCGTGTTCGGCCCGGAGGGCATGGCCAAGGCAAGGCTATCCTGCACCGCACTTTCATTTTCGTATTGGTTAATCAACGTTTTTGCTTGGCCCACAATTTGTTGCTCGTTGCTCAAAAAATTCTCACTGCTCAATTCCGTCCCTTTTTTTGTTTGGAGTTGACCATAGGTCGGCTGGATAAGATCAAAGAAAACCCAAAGCGCGGCCACAAGAAACACAAGGGCGATGAGCATGCTGGCGATTCGTTTTGAGCTTTGTTTCATGGCGTGAGTGCGCTACTGCGGTCCCCGCAATACCGACGATGGATCCAGGATGAGCGTCACGCTGAATTGCCACTGTCCGTCCGTAGGGGAAAGGGAAACCGCCGAAAGATTCGCGGATTTCACCTCGGGGGCAGATTCAAAGATAGCGACCTGCTGATTCACATCAGCCTCGGTCGCTGCGATGGCCGAAAGTGCGATTTGATTCCCAGACGAGAAGGTGAGGCGCGAATAATAAACATTCGCTTCGGTATTTTTTTCAAGCCACAGAAGAAAACGGGAGAATATAACGTGATCTCCGAGCGTCGCTTTCAAATTCGTGATTTCGGAATAGAAAGCTGTGAACTTTGCCATATCGCCGGCAGATATGGACTTTGCAAGCGTATCCATTTGCGTATTCAGCCGTGCGATTTGTGAGTCCAGGTACGGCTCATATCCAAAGGCAAGACCGAAATAAATGACCAGGGCAATAAGGAGAATGCTGCCGGAGAAGGCAAGCAAGCCGAACGACCAACCCGGCGTCTGGGGGGACTCATTACTCAAGCGTTCGATAACTTGTTCTGGAAAAGCCATGATAATAATTGCTTTATACGAATTCTTTCATTCCGAGTCCAAGCGCCACGCTCATCACGGGGTTGAGCTCCGCGACGAGCGGCGAAATTTCGGGAGCATACTCAAACCGCAGGAAGGGCGTCGCTTTCACCACCGGCATTCCAAACTCGCGTTCAAAATACTTTTCGATGCCCAAAAGGTTTGCCCCGCCCCCCGAGAGCACCAACCGCTCCGTTTTTCGGGCTACAGGAAACTGTTGCGCATAGACAAATTGCGCCTTCTTCACCTCATTAATTATAGCATCCAACAATGGAAGCATTATTGTGGACAATTCGTAGCTCGGGCCTGTCCCTATGATACCACGTTCTTTTTTGAGCTCCTCAGCGCGCAACGGATTGATGCTCAAGCTTGTGGCAAGAGCCTTCGTAAGCGAGGCCGAGGCGAAATCGCTGCTCTGGGCAGTCCACACAAGTTGCCCCCCGTCAAGAAAAACAATATTGGTTGAATGGCTGCCGATATCCACGACCATGGTAGGCGTCGGATCGCCGCCAAAAACTCGCGCGATGCTCATGCTCTCAATCTCAAGTGCGCGGAGCGTAAGTCCCACCGCCTTGAATATCCTTTGGTATTTTTTGACCTGCTCTTCGGGGACCGAGATGAGGAGGATTTTCTGATGGACAGAGCCATTGTTGTCTTCGTACTCCGCAACCTTTAGCCAATCGAGCGCAACTTCAGAAAGCGGCATGGGGACATATTGCCTCGCCTGATAGACCATCGCTTTTTTCATCTCTTCTGGACTCATCCGCGGAAAATCAACGACGGTGGTAAACACGGAGAATGGCGGCAGGGACGCAAAGGCGACCTTCGCCTGCGTGCCCATTTCTCGTATGATTATCTTCAAAAATTCAACGATGTCTGACTCAAAAATTCTGAGACTGCTTGTCTGCAATGCTTGGTTCGCACGCAAAAGATATCCGCCCGATTCCAACATGCCGTAGTTTACAACCTGCGGCCGCGTTCCGCCCTTTTTCACCTCAACAATCTTGATGGAGGTGGTGCCGATATCCACGCCGAGACACGAATTCGCCATTGTTAACCTGTTTTTAATCTGCCAATTCCTATTATCATACCATGTGTTTTGACTTTCTGGTTTCTCTTTTCTTTCCGCGCCGCTGCCTTGCGTGCGGGAAAACCCTGCGGGCGGGCGCACTCTGCACCACGTGCCGCGGGGGGATAACGACCGCACGCACGTTCTTCTGCGGCCAATGCGGCTCGCTGCTTCCCGGCTTGAAACTCTGTGATCCCCGCCGCATCTGCCATCCTGATTTTCCTTATATGCTCGGCGCCGCGGGGAGCTATAAGAATAAAACCCTAAGAGCGCTCATCCACGCCCTTAAGTTCCGCGGCGTGAGAGCGGCGGCGGAACCGCTTGCATCCATCATGGCGGAGTACGCCCTGCCATTCAAAACGGACTTGTCGTGCTACGTCGCGATGCCAATCCCGCTTTCGCGCGAACGCTTCCGTATCCGCGGTTTCAATCAATCAGAACGCATCGCAACACGATTCGCGGAATATCTCGGACTTCCCGTGGCAACGAAGTGCCTTGTGCGGATCAAGCACGCAAAACCACAGAGCGAAACGACAAGCGTGGCGGAGCGGAGAGAAAACATCCGCGGATGTTTTGCGATTGCCGATGCTGCTGCCGTGTGCGGGAAGAATGTTCTCCTTATTGACGACGTGAGCACCTCCGGCGCGACATTTCTTGAAGCTGCGCGCGCGCTCAAGGGCGCTCACGCGGCGAACATTATCGCGCTTGCAGCAGCCAAGGCGTAGAACCCATCTCCAAAATAGGCGCATGGGATTATGAACCATTTTCGCGCGGCCTATTTTGGAGATGGGTTCTCGCATGGTAAAATAATCGTATGGCATCATTTGAAATGAAATGGGAGGCGCCGGAGTATGAGTACCGCGAGAAAGGCGTGTCGTGGTATTGGATTTCCATCATTGTCGCGGCTGTCATTGTCGCATTCTCCATCTGGGAAAGGAATTTCCTCTTCGGGCTTTTCGTCGTCATCGCAGAGATGCTTTTCATTGTATGGGGCAACCGCGCGCCACGCATGGTGCACTGCACGCTCACCGAGAACGGCCTAGCAATAGAAGGAGGGAAATCCCGTCCGCTCAATGACTTTGAGAGCGTGAGTGCGGCGGCGGCGAACGATGGCTGGGTTGAACTTGTGTTTACCTTCCGCGCAAAACTCAAAACGCCCTTGAAGATCTTTCTCCCGGAGGCGCGGCTCACCGAATTCCGCAACAATATGAAGCTGATCCTTAGGGAAATACCCCACGAACCGACTCTGCTTGACTCCATTGAAAAGCTCGTCGGGTTTTAGTAAGGTAAAAGCGTGAGTGCATACTCACGCCCTCGTCGTTCAACGGACAGGACGCAAGATTGCGGATCTTGTGATAGAGGTTCGATTCCTCTCGAGGGCACCGACAACAAGAACACTCCTTCTCGCGAATTCGTCTTCGCACGAGCGAGAAGGAGTGTTCTTGTTGTTTTTGTTTTCTTGAGAGGGATCGAACTGGGGAGGGGGTCGGGGAACCGGGAGGTTCCCCGTGTGGGAAGGTGCTGGAAACCGAGGGGTTTCCAGGGAGCGGCCTGGTCTTACCGGGCCGCGACGTGAGATTCCTCTCGAGGCACAACCCAAAAGGCCCCTTCGCGGGGGCCTTTGGATTTCTGCTTTGGTCAGAACCCGTTAGAACCCGATTGACTTCAAGTATGCCCTCGTGATCGGCCCGAAGTAGCCGCTTGCGGGCTTCACGCCCACGCTTGCCTGGTATTTCGCGAGAGCCGCCTTTGTACGACTGCCGAAGTAGGTCGTTTCTTTCCCCGGAGAACCCGCGCCGCTCGCGGCGACAGTAAATCCTTTCATGTTCAGGAATTCTTGGAGCGTCTGTACGTCCGCGCTAGTTGAACCGAGGGTGAGATCGTGCGTAATGGCGGATGGCTGCACAAGGTACGCCTCCGCGCCGGCAGGAATTGATACGCCCGCCGCCTTCGCCTGCAAAAGGAGGGTCTTGAGCGTCGCGATCAAAGAGGCTAGCTGTGCCTGCAGGTCTGCTACGGATAAGGTCGTTTGAGCATTCGTCGGCGTGGTGCTCGTTGCATAGTAACCACTGCCTCCCCCACCACCGCCGCTGACACCACCGCCGCTTGTGGTCACGGTAATGCCTGGTGCAGCATTCACGGTGATAGACACGCTTTTGGTGTCCGAGCCGCCGGTGCTGCCGGTCGCAACCACCGAGAAGGTGTAGGTGTTAGGCGTGACTCCGGTCGTATTCCATGAGAACGCGCCGGTCGATGCATTAATCGCGGCTCCGCTCGGAGCGCTGGTAAGGCTGTAGGAAACGGTGGCGGTAGGATCATTATCTGTCGCGCTCGCCGTGAAAGAAACCGTATCCCCCACAGTGACCGTTTGAGAAGTGATGGCTGCAAGAGCGATGGTCGACGTCACATAACCAAATCCGTAGCCGTACCCATAATCGCTACTTGAAGAATATGTAAAGTCCGTCTTGTAGCCATAACCAGATCCGTAACCCACGGTCGCACCGAGATCAGCACCATACCCCGATCCGGCCGTGCTCGGTAAATTGATTGAATGCGTCAGCCACGGGTCGGGAGATCAGGCGAAAATCAGTGCCGCGCGGGACAAGCTTGGTTTCGCCGATGCGCCTCATCGCCGCGTAAAACAATTTTGCTCCCCACCGCCGTACGATGCTGTCGTTCGCATCGTTCTCACGGACGCCTACCACCACCTCCGCGCCGTTCTGCCATTTCTCCAAAAATAGCGGGATAAGTTCCGGCGGATGCTGGAAGTCCGCGTCAAGCATAATGACCACATCGCCCTTCGCATAGCGGATGCCGGCGGAGAGCGCAGCTTCTTTGCCAAAGTTCCTGGAAAACGCAACGAACTTTACCTCAGTGTCTTTTTGGACCAGCTTCTCCATCTCCGCGACGCTCCCGTCTTTGCTCCCGTCGTCCACAAAAATGATCTCGGCGTCATACTTTGGCTGGATGGCGGCCAGCGCTTTTTTTATCGCCTCATAAACGGCAGGGATGTTGCGTTCCTCGTTGTAGCACGGAACGACGACCGAGATAAGCATATTCGCCATTATATGCCCTCCGGCACCGTAACTTCAAGGATTTGCCTGCGGCGGCGGGAAAGATTGAAGAGAAAAATGGCGAGCCAGCCGAGCGCAAGGGAGGCGGTCGTCGCGAGAGCGACCTCGCCGATCGTCGCGTGGAATGTGGCGATGCCCGCAGCCGTAAGCCCGAGCGCGAGGAAAAGGAACAGGCAGACGGCATAATCGTGCCGCGCGTAGGAGAAGTTCGCCTCCATGGTGAGGACGGAAAGGAAAAACACGAGGGGGCCGAAGAGCCACAGGTTCGGCGCCACGGAAAGATACTGTGGCCCAAAGAGCATCCCCATCAACAGTTTCGGAAAGAGAGCGAAGAGCGCGGTGCTTCCGGCGCTTATCAAAAATATTCCCGCGTACGCGAAGAATATGATTCTCGCGTTCAAACTTTTTCGGTCGTGCCCTTCGGCGCAGGCGGCGGGGAGCACAACGGTCACGATCACGCCGTTCAGGGTGAGTATGATCGCGCCCAGGGTCCGCAGCGCGCCGTAGAATCCCGTAAGTTCCGCCGAGGTCAGATTTTTCACGAGAAGCACGTCCGCGTTGCTTGCGAGCGCGATCAACAGGGAAAACACGAGGATAGCATACGTGTTCTTCTTGATATCAAACGAGGCGTAATACCGCTCGCGCCAGGAGGGCGACGCGGGCCCGGCAGCCGTCGGCGCCGGCGCCGCCACCGTGCCCGCTTTTACCCCCCGCGCCGCGGAAAACCACCTTTTATTCAGGTAATACGCGAAGGCCGTGCTCACCGCCACGCTAATGACGAATGTGGCAAGTATGAGGGTAGCTGCGGGGGCGTGGAGCGCGATCAAGTAGCCAGAAACGAGTTTCGCGACCGCAGCCGCGACCGCGATGCTCCCTGCAGCAAAAAAATATTCCCAACCGGTAAGCGCTGCACTGTAACGTGATCCCCAAATGCTGAGCACGATGGCGATCATCACAAACATAAGTCCCCATGGCGTCCCAAGATGCAACGCCCACTGCAAAAGCGGGGTGAGCGCCAAAAAGACCGCGGCGAACACGCCGACGATAAGCCATATTTTTTTCCCGATCCATGCCATAAACTGCCGCTGCGCCTCATAATCGCGGGCTTTCGCGAACACGGGGAAGAATTTAAGGAAAAAATAATTGAGGGCGACTGTCCCCGCACCGAACACGGCGAAAAGCGAGTTCAAACTCTGGAACTCGCCGTACGCGGCAACGGAGAGCCGCCGTGAGATCACGAACTGGAAAAGATAGCCAAACACGCCCGCGACGAGCGTCGTCGTGCCGTAGAGCATACTGTTCTTCACCACCTTCTCCCGGAGAAGTGAACGAAGTTTGCCGCGCATCTTCCTATTGTAGCAGAAGCGACGGCGCAAGCCGATAACAAGAGGTAAGAGTCGCGATGAGGCGTATCCAAATACCTTGCTCTGAACTGTGCTTGTGGTATATTTAAGGTATGAGCAGTAGTTCGAATCTCAAAGAGAGAATACTGGAACTGCGAAGAAAACAAAAAAGCTATAATGAAATTTCAGAAATTCTGGGAATCAGAAAGGGGAGGATATCCTATTGGATTGCGAAGGATCCCGAATCAAGGAAGGTTAAAGAGATTCTGACTGAGAGGAACAACCGACGTAGTAAGCGACGCATCAAGCGTGTCATTAAAGCCCAGAAAGCGAGATGGGAACAGTGGGGCCTAGTCGCCCACGAAGAAGCGATACGAGAATTTAGAAAGTTAAAGAATAATTCTTTATTCACAGCCGGCATTATGTTATATTGGGGTGAAGGCGACAGTAACCCTAAGAATCCTCTGCGGTTATCGAATACTACTCCAGCGCTTATCGCTCTTTATGTTTCTTTTTTGAAAGAAATATTGAAAGTTCCTGATAACAAAATAAGATTGGGATTGGTATTATACCCAGACTTATCGGATACACATTGTAAAAATTTTTGGGCGAAGACGACTTTCCTACCCCAAAATGCTTTTGTAAAAACTCAATACATCAAAGGTTTCCATCCGACCAAACGGCTTTCTTATGGTGTTTGTATGGTGACGGTGAATAGTCGGAGATATAAAATCAAAGTACAAACATGGATTGACCTTTTCTCAAAACATTTTACAATGGATTGATATCAAGCGGGTATCGTATAACGGTATTACATCTGGTTGCCAATCAGATGACAGGGGTTCGACTCCCCTTACCCGCTCCAACTTTGACCCCGGCGGCGCAACGGTATACAATGAAGACAATAGCAAAATGCCCTTATGGAGAGGGCGTTTTGCTTGAAAAGGGGGCGTCGTTGCGCCCCGCGTAACGAGAACACGGCATATTACGTTCCCTATGTTAGACAGCGAGTCAAAACTGATCAAGGAAGCTGTCGCCGGGAAATCCTCGGCGTTCGGCCCTCTTTACGATCACTATCAGCCGATGATCTATCGGTTCGTACTCGTGAAGGTCGGTCGGCGTGAGGACGCCGAGGATATCACCCATCAGGTTTTCCTCTCGGCATGGCAGGGCATCAGGAGCTACAAGCACCGCGGACATCCGTTCTCAAGCTGGCTCTATCAGATCGCGCGGAATCAGATCGTTGATCACTACCGTGCAAAGAAAAACGAGACGAGCATTGAGAGAATGGATCCCGAACACTTCGTCATTCCCGCCACAGCGCAGTTTGACCTTTCTCTGAAGCTTGAGACAGAGAGAGTGTTCGCAGTTCTCGCCACGCTCAAGCCGGAATACCAAGACGTCATCATCCTCCGATTTATTGAGGAACTCCCCATCAAGGAAACCGCCGGAGCGATGGAGAAAACCGAAGGGGCAGTGAAGCTCATGCAACATCGGGCGATCAAAGAACTGCAACGGATACTCACCGCATAATGAAACCATGAACCTTTTTGAAATTCTCAAACAATTTAAAAATATAGAACCGGACGCCGCGTTCAAGGAAACTTCCAAGCGGGCGATTTTGGCTCTGGAGCCGAAGGCGGCCGGGTGGAGCGCACAGCGGACCTTTTGGAAAATCATTGAAACCGGGGTCGCAGTGGCGCTTACCGGGTTTTTTATATTGCTCATCACGGGCGCATTCCCCGGATCAGAATTCTCCCCCGCCCGATATTCGGCCATTGACCCCCAGAGCCTCCGCGCGGAAGCGCAAGCGATTGATATCCAAATTCAGCTCGCCAATCTGAGCTACAGCGAGCCGGCGGCGGTTTCCACGGCAGCGGTCGCGGGAACGAAGCCCGGCAGCGCCATAACGGCGCCCACGAGCACGCCTCCCGCAGTGAATGGCACGGAGGCCACTTCAAACGCCACTTCAAGCGTAAGCATTGATGACGCGCTCCGTAGCCTCTCTAAATAACATCGGCGTGAAAACCTTATCCGTCAAAACCATCGTGTTTTTGATCACGCTCCCAGTCGCCCTGGGAATTTTCCTTCATGTGGCGCGGACCGCGAACGCTGACGCATCCTGCGTCATCGCGCCCGCCGACCTTGATGCCGTAACGGCAGCCGAAGCGCAAGGGCTCGTGGCCAAACTCGCGGTACGGAAAGCGCTCCTCACGAAAACAATCACGTGCGCCAAGGCCGATCCGCAAACGCTTGAGGACGACCTGACGAGCGTCTCGTCAACGAGTAACGATGCAAAAACACTCCAGTCGCAACTCTTGGGAAAACTCGGCGATGCGATGAACTATTACGACATTGAACTTGGGAAAGTGAACGGGGCGGGCGTCGCAGGGACGCAGGCAGTCGCAAAAGAAATACTCGCGTGGCGGGCTTCCAATTACGATCCCCTCGCCGGACAGGTGGCGAATTTCATACTTTGGTCAAAGAACCAGGATCTTTTCAGCGCCGCGGAGAGCCGGCTTCAGGGAATAGGAAACCTCGTTTCGCTCTTCACGCAGGCGGCGCCGAACAACGACCTCCAGAGCGATTTTGCGAACGCCCAAGCGCTCGTCCAAACTGCGCGCGACGAAAACCAGGCGGCGGAAGACGCCATCCTCCGGTCATCGCCCCCCGACCAGTCGCTCGCAACCATCCAGCAATCGCTCCAATCGCTTTCCGACGCCTACCAAAAGTTTTTTGACATCAGCACGATTGTGCAGACGCTCCTGCCCACCGAAAAAACGGGCCAGTAGGTATCCTTCGCACCCGCTTTGAGGTCGCAATTTGCGACCTCAAACAATCAGTTTCATCCTTCGTTAGTTGAAACATAAAGTCTTTTGGAAACCGACCTCTATTGCGCCTCACTTGTTCATTTAGGCGTTTCGTATTTATTTGATAGATGGCAGCTAAGTCTTCGTCCAGCATCACGCGGCATCCTCGTATCACCAGTATTTTGTTCTCAACATTTTCCGCTATCGGCGCCACCGCAACTTGTTTCTTCATGCCACAATTATACGCACCGGATATTAAATCTTTCTAAAACGCGAAGGGCCCCGACGGTGCGGGGCCCTTCCGATTATACAGAACAAAGGATCCTTTGTTCGCGCTTGTTCGCTACAATACCGCTTCTTTGAGAAGCTTGCCGGCCCGGAATTTCGGCTTTGTGGAGGCCTTGATCTGGATCTTCTCGCCCGTCTTCGGGTTCCGGCCCTCGCGCGCGGCGCGCTTTGCAGCACGGAACGTCCCGAAGCCCGTGACCGCCACTTCCTCGCCGTGGCTCAGGGTCTTCACAATCGTGTCAAACAGGGCCTCCACCGCCCTTTCCGCCGCCGCTTTCGTCTCAATCTCCGCGGCCTTCATCACCGCCTCAACCAATCCTTTTTTGTTCATATTTGTTCATTGATAATGGTTACTATTTCCCGACCTTTATTTGATTCCCAATAAGTATAGCAAATACGAGGGAAAAGAGGCAAAGGGGAAAACGTCACCCGCCCACAACGCAAAAGACCCCCGGGATAACCCGGGGGCCTTTTGGTTTCCGTCTCCGTCACAAGCAGAGAGGAAGAGATCAGACAAGAACTACTATGTCCCAGCCGCGAACGTGATGTTCGTGATACTGGACGGCACCACGGTGTTCGGCAAGCTGATTGTGCTGCCGGTCGCCGTGCTGTTGTCGTAGTAGGTCAATGCCGCCGTGGTCTGGAGCGTCGCGCTCAAGCTGACCGAGGCGCTGCCAACACCAACCCCGAAACTGTGGGTATCATCCGTCTGGAGCGTGAGCGTGTAGGAACCGCCCGCAGAGACGACCAACGGATTCGTGCTCGTGGAGAACGTCCACGTGAGCGTACAGCTCGACGTGCACGGACCGCCAGTCTGGACGGCACCGTAGCTCGTGCTGTCTGTCACGTCAACATTGTTCGTGTCGCGCAAGACAAACGAGGACGTCGCCGTTGAAGAGATCGCGTTACCGCTGAAGTTGATCGCCAACGTCCGTACCATGGCCGATCCGGCGTTATTCGCCGCAAGGGTGATGGTTGCGAGGTTGTCAACCGAGGACTTCACGCGGCTCGTGAGGCTTCCGAGCGCCGTCGCGGTCGGGGTGAGCGTCGTGCGGAGAACCGTCAATGTGTTGCCGGTCGCCGTACCCGAAATCTGCGACGAGATGTTGGAGCTTGCGCCCAACGCCGTTACCGAAGACGTCGCGGCAATCCCGAAGGTGGACGTCGTGTTGTCCAACGAGCTGCCGAGATCAGTGTAACTCGGCACATTACCCTTCAGGGTGAGCACGAGCGTGTTGTTCTGTAGAACGATGGGCGGGGTCCCGAAGTGGAAGACGTACGCGAAGCCGCCGCTCGTGCTAGACGCGCTGCCGGACGTACCGACTACCGTGGAACCGTTGGAGATCGTCACATTCTGGTACGCGGAAGCCCCCGCGGACGTGGTCTGCTTGATCGTGAGATCCGTAATCTTCACGTTCTCAACATTCGTCGTCTCCGTGAAGCGGAAGGCTGCAAGCAAGTTCCCTGTGGAAGGCATGACAAGTAGACCTGCCGCAGGAGCGGAGGAGTCAAGACCAACTGCCACAGTCGCGCCACTCGAGGTAACGGTCAAGTTCTCGCCGTCAGTACCGCTGCCAGTGCAGGAAACCGCGCCGTAGGAAATAACGCTTGTTCCCGAGCAACCGGTAAGCGTAGTGGCCGGGCTCATTGACGAGGTCGCGTTGGAGAGTATGTCGGCATACACGTCAACGTAGGTCGTGCCGCCGGCAGGGACCGTGAAGGCGGATCCGGAGAACGTGTACGTTCCCGCGTCAGCCACTACGCCCTGCGTCGTGCCGAACTGCGTGCCGCCGATCATGACTTTCATGTTCTGGATGTCGCTGGAACCGCTGCCATTCTTGACCGGTTCGATGCTCACCGTGTTGATCTGAACACCGCTCGCGGACGAAGCCGTGAACGCGTAGGAACCGATCTTTACGCCAGTGCTGTTCGGTGTAACGGTCTGATTACCGTAGGCCGAGTTTGCGGAAATAGAGAGTAAGCTGGACTGCAGCGAGAGCGCGCTGCCCGATGCGCCGGACGAAGAACCCGTCTGGCTCGAGGTCAAGCCCTGCAAGTTGCTGGACTCGGCCAAGAGGGAAGCCGCTATCGTGCTGAAGCTCGCCGTGGACTGGATGTCGGCCTTCAAGGACAACACCCGAGTCGTATTCGCCGGAATGATGTAGTTGATCGGCGAAGAGTTCGTACCAAAGCAGTCAACGTAAGCCACCGTGGCGGACGTGAACGTACCGTCAGATTTGGACGTGTATCCACTCTGACCCGTTGTTACGTCACATGTATTGCCCGACGGAGGCGTGTTGATGGTGGTACCTACCTGGCCACCTGCGTCATCAACGAGCGAAACGTTCTTGAGCATGTTGCTCAACGCAGTCACGCTAGAACTCGTCGCCACGTTCGTGAGGGCGATCTTGAAGCCGAGGAATTTCACCTTGACCGGCTCGCCAGCCGCGTAGATGTCAAACTTCGCGAGCACGACGCCGGACTGTCCGACTGCAATGTTGCCGGTCGGGGTCGCGGAGTCCTGCGAGACCGTGATCTGACCCTGTTGGATCGTAACCACCGTACCCGCACCACCCACCACCGATACTGAGATCGGGACATTGTACTGCGAGTCAATCGCGTAGACGTCGTAGGAGTTCAAAATCTCAAACTGGAAGTTCTTTGAAGGAGAACCCATGACATCCGCAAACACCTGGATGTTGTTGCCTCCGGTGTTTATGCTCGCAGGAGAGGACGAGAGGTCAAAGTAGGCCACCCCGTTCGCTCCGACGGTCGCCAAGGAGGGACCCACCTGCGCGCCGTTTACATTAAGCTTCACGTTCCGGATGTCGGCGTTGTTTGCCGAACCGATAACCGTGAACTTGATGCCCTTGAGGTATGTCAAGCTGTTCTGACCCGTGAAGGTCCACGCGCCGACGATGTTATTCTGCGTACCCGCCGTAACCTGTGTCCCGATGGACGTAGATGCCGTCGTCAACGACGCAAGGGACGGGTTGCTGACCGTCGTCACCGTGAAGATGTTGCCGAGGAGCGGGAAGCCACCGGAAGGCGTGAGCACGTTGTTAGACGCATCAACCGCCGTGATGTCCGAGGCCGCGTTTACTGCAAATCCCACCGTGTTGCCGGCAGCAAGGTTCGTTGAAGGGTCCATCGCCACAGAGAGGGTCTGCGTCTGGCCGGCCGGAACCGAAAGGGCCAAGCCGGAGAAGTCAATAACGCCCTGGTTGAGCGATGTGTACTGGTAGAGCACCTGGCCGTTCTGGACCAAGTATGCGCCGGAGATGGAGCTGTCTGAAAGGACGCCCGTCTTGTGGACCTTAATGTCCGTCACCGTTACCGCGCCCGAGTTGGACGCCGTTAGGTTAATCGCGAGGACCGGAACGCGCGCCGCTGCCGCCGAAGCGGAAGAGATGAGCGAACCAGCCGCCGGATTGGACGAACTAAGAGAAACCGCGAGGCCGGTCGCCGGCGGAGTCACCGTCGTCGTGGTGGTACCCGAAGCACACGATTGACCAGTCGTTGGACTGTAGCCAACCGACGAAGTGCAACCAGCTGGATAGGTGGTCGTCGTGCCAGTACCCGTACCAACACTCAGAGAATTCACGAATGCCCTGGTCTTAGGACCAAAGTATCCGGCTGTAGGAGAGATGCCATTCGCCGCCTGGAACTTCCCCAAGGCCGCCTGGGTCAAAGACCCGAAGTAACCCGTCGGAGCCGAGACCGCGGTAAGGTATCCCTTGTTAATCAGGAGCTGCTGGAGCGCGGTCACGTCGGCACCCTTTGAACCAACGGTGAGGTCGCTGGTGAATGAGTACGAAGACGTGGAACCCATGCCCTGCGTGCTTCCCAATTGCGCCTGCAACTGTTGGATCTGCGCGAGCAAGGCCGTGATCTGATCCTGAAGGCCAGATGCGGTCTGTGCGTTCGCGAGAGGAAGGGTGGCAATCCCCAGCGCCCACAAAACTGTGGTCGCGGTGAGTGCCACCGAAATCAATTTTTTACTATTCATTAATTTGTTTTTTGACTTTTTATCTAATATCGACCATTTGGCCGTCGACCTTTCTGTTGTTTTACTTGTGTCTGGACCGCTCTCCCCATCCTTGTCCGCAATCGCCGTGAGGTTGCGACGGCGGGAAGAATGAAGAAAACGGGGTTGTAGCTATAAAAATGAAAAAACTCGCTTTTAGCGAGGCCGGTTGTCTAGTAAACCTTGCTTCTAGAAGACCTAGTTTCTAGCATACTAGAAATTAGGTTTTCTGGGGATTCCCGGTTACTAGGGGTCCAGCCTCACACTGAACCTTTACTGGTATTATAACGCGTCTATGGGGGAAAGGTTACCGTTTTCTTGCCGAATCCGGTACAACACGGCAGGCCCTCCGCCCCCAACCCTTTCTATGTGGTTTTGCTCAAGGAGGGTTTGGAGATCGTAACGGATTGTCCTTTCACTGCAATCCGGCAAAAGTTCCTGTATATCCTTAATCCGGCAATTGCCGGATTGCCTGATTTTTTCAAGAATTGCCGCTTGCCGCATTGCAGCTTTTGCACTGTTTGCCGGATTATGTATATTTTCAGCTTCTTCTGTGTGTTGCCGCTTTGCCGGAAACAAAACATCTTGCCCGCCAAAAATATCTCCAAGCGGAACCTCGCTGATTTCTGCCGGTTTCTCCGATCCGGCAATTGCCGCATTCAACACTCCGAGCTGGAAAGTAAGCGTTTCTCCGTTCGCCTTGTGGATCAAACCTACGTCGCTCCCAAATCGAACGAGATATTCAATGGTGCCGGAAATCGTCACCATGCGGCCATAATTTCCGACGGAGGCAGCTTCCAAAAGGGACAGGGCTTGCCTTTCCAGAGATTCCCTAAGGGCCACACTGGTGGATCTTCCACATACGCGGAAGATTGCATAGCCGATTTCGTATGCGTTCTTAAGCGCAATCTTGTTTTTGCCGGTTTCTTCCATACGGCAAAAGCATAATCCGGCAACCGGCAAAAGGCAAGGGGAGACAAGGTATGCGACTTTGCAGCCATACGTAAGACAAGTGCCGTCAAAATGCCATATCTCTTGCCTCTAGGCTATTTTGCTTTTTTACCGAGGAACTCTTCGGCTTCCCGAAGCTTTTCAAGCGTGCCGCAGTCAAGACGCCTGCCAGGGAACTCCCAACCGTAAAGCTTATTCTTCAGAATAAGGTCTACCTGCAACGCGACCGCGAGCGGCAAGGCGTCGTCCGCAATGACAGGAAGGGTATCCGCCACCATCCTAAGATTTCTCAAAATCTCCGACGTAAGAACATATCCCCCCACAATGATGAGATTGGAGGGCGCTTCATCCCTTTTTGGCTTCTCCACGATTTTGTTCAACTGGTACACCTTTCCGCCTTGGAAAACAGGGAGTTTCCTTGCTTTTTCAAATCCCACTACCCCGAACCGCGAAACCTTGCTCTTGGGAATGCGCTCAAGAAGCAGCACGGACGCTTTGTACTTATGAAAAAGGTCTAGCAAGCCGCGCAGAACCGGCGGATCACCCAGAACAACATCATCGCAGAAACGCACAGCGAACGGTTCGTCCCTAAGAATGTCGTAGGCCTTCACGATGGCATGCCCGTTCCCCCCGGGCGTTTCCTGGATCCTCGTATGAAACGTGAGCGTGGGGAACCTCTTCTGGTTTTTCCGAACATACGCGGCGAAATCCCCGCGGTGCTTCGGGTTTATCACCAGTACGACTTCTTGTATCCCGCATGAAACCGCCTCGTCCAACACGTACTCCAAAAGAGGCCTTCCGTTCACAGGAATAAGGTTCTTGGGCACATATTTAGTGAGGGGCAAAAGCCGCTTCCCAAGCCCCGCGATGGGCAGCACCAGCTTCGTTACCTTTCTCATGGCAACAGTGGTTTTATTATACTCTACAATCCCCATTGCGCCGAGCCCACGACGATAGTCGCGAGCGCAAAGAGGACCATTGCCGTGACGAGGATTTTCTTCCTTGATGCCCCACCCGCAAGATGTTCGGGAATCGTATCAATAAGAAAAAAAGCGACCAGGAACACGAGGAGTGATTGGGCGATAAAATCAAGGGGAAGAAAAAGACCCACGATGATCGCCTGCACAATGAGCACGAAGGAGAGGAAAAAGGCAACTGGCTCCTCGCGGGGTACCGTGCCGCCGGAAGCGCGCGCCAAGCTGCGCAGGAGGAGAACGATCGCTGCGGCCACAAAGAATGCGTACCAAAGCGCCACGCCTTGGGCCCCTTCATCAAACCGCACATAAAGGGCGCGCAGGAGGAGGAAGGACAGCACAAGCACGAGAAACTCATACAGGGACCGGCGATCAATGACCAAGAGGTCTTTGATGAGGAAAATAACATAGAGCGCCGCGCCGAACACAACCGCAAAAAACGGCCCTGGCGGTTGGACGTACGCGAGCACAAGGAGCACAAAAAAAGGGAGTGCCAGCTTTCCGGACTGGAACGGCGGCACAAAATAAAGATACAGTGCGACCAAAAAGAAAATCCAGAATGGCAGCAAGAGCCACGCGAGCGCGAAAACCGCAGCCTTAAGAACTAAAGACCAGTGAATCCGCCTTGAAATTGACTTTAACTTTGCCACCATCCTTGAATTCGCCGCGGATGATCTTATCCGCCAACTTATCAAGGATAACTTTCTGGATGATTCGCTTCAAGGGCCGGGCGCCGAACTCCGCGCTGAATCCCTCTTTTGCAAGGTATTCGCGCGCCAAGGGTTCTATCGTGAGCACGATGCCCCGCTCTTTCAGACGCTTTTCTATGAGCGTGATCTGTAAATCTACGATCTTCTGAATCTCTTTCTTGTGCAGGGGATTGAAAATGACGATGTCGTCAATGCGGTTCAGGAATTCCGGCCGGAAGTTGCTTTTAAGGGCGTCCATCACTTTGTCGCGGTAATCCCCTTCTTCCGCCGAGGACTCCTCGGCACTCGGAGCGCTGAACCCGATCCGCGACATGGCCTTTAGATATTGGCTGCCGACGTTAGACGTCATAATGATGATCGTGTTCTTGAAATTCACCGTTTTCCCCTTGCTGTCCGTGAGCCGCCCGTTGTCCAGCACTTGGAGAAGCAGGTTGAATACCTCCGGATGTGCTTTTTCTATCTCGTCAAAGAGGATCAAGCTGTACGGCCGGTGGCGCAGCATCTCCGTGAGCTGGCCGCCCTCCTCGTGGCCGACGTAGCCCGGCGGCGAACCAATGAGGCGGGAGGTGGCATGGCGCTCCATATATTCCGACATGTCTATGCGCACGAGCGCCTTTTCGTCGTTGAACATGAATTCCGCGAGCGCCTTCGCGAGCTCGGTCTTCCCTACGCCCGTGGGGCCAAGGAACATAAACGAGCCGATGGGGCGGTTTTCGTCCGAAAGGCCCGCGCGCGACCGGCGCAAGGCCGAGGCGACGGCGCCGATGGCCTCATCCTGGCCCACCACCCGCTCGTGAAGTACCTCTTCTATTTTTATGAGCTTCTCCGAATCCGTCTCAAGCATCCTCCTTAAAGGAATGCCAGTCCAAACCGAAACCACCGCCGCGACGTCTTCCTTGTCCACCGACTCCTTGAGGAAGCGGTCGCCCTGGGCGTTCGTGCCCGCTTTTCCTTTTTTACCGCCCTTCGGCCCGCCGAAATTCTTCTTTTCAAAGCTCGCGAAATCCTTTTCGGCCTGCGGGAGCTCGCCGTACGTGATTCGCGCCACACGCTCCAAGTTTCCCTCCCGTTCGGCGATCTCCGCCTCGCGTTTCAAATTGTCCACTTTCTGCCGCAACTGATGCAACGTTTCAAATTTTATTTTCTCCGAATGCCACTTGGCAGAAAGTTCATCGTTTTGCTCTTTCAGCTTCGCAATCTCTTTGTCTATTTCTTTTACGCGATCGCTCGCTTTTCCGTTTTCCTTGATGAGCGCCTGTTTTTCTATCTCAAGCTTCGTGATCTCGCGGCGAATCGTATCAATTTCTTTCGGCAGGCTTTCCGATTCCAGTCGTCGCGCCGCCATCGCCTCGTCAATCAGGTCCACTGCTTTGTCCGGCAGAAACCGATCCGTGATGTAGCGCGCGGACAAATTGACCGCCTCTACAATGGCTTCGTCGCTGATCCGCATCCCGTGATGAATCTCATACTTTTCTTTGAGGCCGCGCAGGATCGCGATGGAGTTGTCAATGGACGGCTCCTCCACCATAATCGGCTGGAAGCGCCGCTCCAGCGCCGCATCCTTTTCTATATATTTCTGATACTCACGGATGGTCGTGGCGCCTACCGCATGCAGCTCGCCGCGCGCAAGCGCCGGCTTCAATAAATTTGAGGCGTCAATTGCGCCCTCTGCGGCACCCGCTCCCACGATCGTATGGATCTCATCTATGAAAAGAATGATCTGTCCTGTGGCATTTTTTACCTCTTTTATGAATGCCTTCAAGCGGTCCTCAAATTCGCCGCGGAACTTTGTGCCCGCAATGAGCGATCCGAGGTCAAGCATTATGACCTGCTTACCCTTCAATGGCTCCGGGACGTCGCCCGCCGCTATACGCTGCGCTAAACCCTCCACAATGGCCGTTTTCCCTACGCCCGGCTCGCCGATGAGGCATGGATTGTTCTTCGTGCGCCGTGACAAGACCTGCATCACGCGCCTCAATTCTTCGTCGCGGCCGATCACGGGATCCAACTGCCCCGCCTTCGCTTTGTCACTCAAATTAATGGCATATTTTTCCAAAACCTGGAATTTGCTCTCCGGTGTCTCGTCCGTCACGCGCATGGAACCGCGGAGCTGCGCCAAGACGCGGAACGCCGTCTCGCGCCGCACGCCGAATTTTTCCAGAACGCTCTTCGCACTCCCTGCGATGTCCAAAAGCGCCAAAAGCAGATGTTCGCACGAAACGAATTCATCCTTCTGCTGCGCCGCGATCTTCGCCGATTGATCCAGCACTTTCATCAATTCCTGCGAGAGGTAGAGCTGCCCGACATTTGAGTTTGCAAGGATCGGCGGGATGCGGTCCAGCTCAAGCTCTATGTGCTCATGGAGCTTCTCCAAATTCACGCCCGAGCGTTCCAAAACAGGGATGACGAGGGACTGCCCGTCTTCCAAAAGCGCGGCGAGAAGATGAAGCCCTTTGAGCTCGCCGTGATTTTTCTTCGCGGCGATCTCCTGCGCGTTCTGCAACGCCTCCTGGGCTTTTATGGTAAAACGATGAAAGTTTGGCATGGCTTGTATAGTAATTATACCGCGATAGGACCATTTTAGTTTCAAAAACACCGATTGTCAATCTCAGGGGGAGATTGCTAATGGAGTCATGCTGAACTTCATTTTATCCGTTCGAATCCCGTCCCGCGCACAAAAGATCATTAAAAAATGATTAAATTATATTTGACTTTCTGCGCGGCAGGACTATCATGAAATCATGCCCGCGGGAGGCGAACTCCCTCCCTGATCGGCGTTGTGCTGGTGGCGGGCATATCAAAGATCGCTCTTCCTGGAGCGGTTTTTGTTTTTATTAAAAATGCTCAGAAAATGCTTTTTGCCGTGCATTGCCTGACAGACGACAACAGTAATCGTTTCTCCTTGTCTCTTTGCAACAAGCCTCCAAAACGTTGTGTTTGGGCTCTCAGCAGTCATTTGATCATGCTCATTGCTGTTCGCTATCAGTTTCCCTTCGCGGAAAACAATTGCATTTGAATCCCCGACAATATCTGCCGCATGGCCAAGAAGCAAAAATCTTCTTTTCTGTTCGCGTTCCGAACGACGTCTCCTTCCCTTCCATATCAGATGATAAAACCCGACATTGTTAAAAACAACCCAATCATTTAATTTTGGGCACCAAACGCGCCCTATTTTTGAATAGAGTGATTTTGCATTTCGCCGCACTTCTTCGTAGCCATCGTGAAAAGCTGGGTTTTCCACCCAGCCATCATGCCAAACCTCCGATTAAAAAATCTTTAAAAGAAACTTGACTGCTGCGCCACCTACTGTCCCGCAGGACGTTGGGCGAGCGTCGCCGTCAGTGTAATCTGTTGCCCGCCGCGGTTCACAACTAGCGTCACCGTGTCGCCCACATTGAATTGCGAGATCACCGTGCCGAGGTCATGGCTGCTGTCAATTTTTTGGCCGTTCACGGAAAGGATAATATCTTCTGCCTGGATTCCTGCTTTCGCCGCAGGGGAATTCGGCTCCACGGCCGGTCCTTTGTCGCTCCCGCGGACGAGCGCGCCATAGTCAACGGGAAGCTTCTGCTGCGTCGCAATGTCCGGGGTGACCGCGAGATACCGCACGCCGAGGTAGGGCGTTTGGAGCTCGCCAGACGTTTTTACCGAACTGATATCGTGCTTCGCGCGGTTCACGGGGATCGCGAAGCCGATGTTCTCCGCGTTGGATGCGATCGCGGTGTTAATGCCGATCACCTCCCCGCGCAGATTAACGAGAGGACCGCCGGAGTTGCCCGGATTGATCGCGGCATCGGTTTGGATAACGCCTTGGATGGTCTCCTGCGTTCCCGTATCGGGTGCGGAAGCGGTCACCGTCCGCGCGAGTCCGGAGATCACGCCGACGGAAACCGTGTTGGAGAATTCGCCGAGCGCATTTCCGATCGCAATCGCGGTCTGGCCAAGTTCCAAACTATCCGAATCGCCTAAGGTAACGGTGGGCAATCCCGTCGCTTTGATTTTCACGACCGCCAAATCCTGATTTGAATCACGGGCCAGAACCGTCGCATCATATTTTGTACCATCGCTCATAATCACGGTATAGGATGCGCTTGAATCGGATACGACATGCTTATTAGTAAGGATCAGGCCGTCTGAAGAAATGATGAAACCGCTGCCGCCGCCAACTTCCTGGAGTTGGGTTTTTCCCGTATCGCATGGCTGGGTGAGTCCCTGGAAATCATTCCCAAAAAATTGCTGAAACTCCGGCGGAACATTGCCGAAAGGATTGTAGGGACACTGTTCAACGATAGGAACGTTCTTGGAAATAATGATGGAAACGACCGCGGGCGACGCTTTTTTCACCGCGTTAACCACCGCCTGCTCGTAGTCAATGACCGGCTGATACAGTGGAACAGATGAGGAAACGCCAACGCCCGTGGCAGTGTTCGCGGAAGAACTAGTGGACGGCGGCTGCCCCACAAACGGCGAAAACAGCTTGCTGAAAAAGTCGGTGAATACGTTCGCCCGCGCCTGCGGCGCACTTATCGCAACGCCCAAAAGAAGTCCTATCACAAGGATTCCGGCGATAACTCCAAGTGTCTTTTTGTTCCCACTATTCATATATTTTCATTTTATTGTACGAAACCGGCAACAAAAAGTTTCACGAGGGTTCTAACCCGTGCGTCTGCGGCGGAGCCGTAGCGCTGCTACTGTCTCCGCCTTGCGCCTTGCCCTTCGGGGAAATACCCAGGAACGCGGGCTAGAATATTTTTGAGATGGGTTCTAGTATCCTATGCTCTGCAAATACGCTCTCGTACGAGGACCGAAGTATCCCGTGGGGGGCGTAATCTCCACCGCCGCCTGATACTCCGCAAGCGCTGCCTGGGTGAGCAATCCAAAGTGCCCGGTGGCACCAACCGCAGCCAAAGCACTAGCGGCGGGGCCTTTGTTCTGCAAGATGAGAAACGCCTGGAGAGCGCTCACGTCCGTGCCGATTGAGCCGATAGTAAGGTCACGCGTTATGGCCGAAAGCGTTGATGTCGCGGATCCCGCATTGAGATACGCGGCCACGCCCGGCGGAAGCGTTATTCCTTGTGCCAACGCCTGTTGGAGAAGGAGCCGAAGCTCCGCAATGAGCATATTAAGAAGCTGTAGTTGCGACGCGCGCGATGTTCCCGATGTTCCGCCGCTACCGCCGCTACCGGTTGTCCCGCCAGTGCCACCGCCCACAACCGTTATGCTGGCCTGGGCGGATCCCGCAAAGGCCACCGTATTGCTTGCGCTCCCGAATTCTGCATAGACGGTCTTATTTCCCGGTCCCGAGGCCAACGTCCATGGATAGGTCGCCTGGAATGGAATCCAGCCGGTTCCCGTTGACGTGGCGAAGCTCGGATCATTTGAAATCCACACCCAGTTCATCCCCCCGAGCGAGGTGAGCACAAGGGTGACGTTCGCCGAAGCAGTCGTCGTCGCGCCGCCGTTGATCGTAATGGTATAGGGATTGCTGTACGAACCCCCGCCGCCCCCGCTGCCTCCGCTGCCACTACTACCGGAAGCTACACACGATCCGCCGCTCGGCGTATAACCAGAATAACAGCTGATTAAACAACCGGAGGAATACGAAGAAAACGATCCATTGGAAACCGTCGCCGGACTGCAGCTAAAGGTGTAGGCATAGGGGGCGATCGTCGAAGAAACGCTGTTATCGTCGCTGTAGCAGGCGACGGCTTTCAATGTCGTCGCACTATTGATCGTGAGCGCGCTTGTATACGCCGTCCCCGTAGCGCATACCGGATCCCCCGTGCCATTCAGTGTGTAATAGATGGCATGCGAGCCGGCTGCGGTAAGGGTTACGCTAAGCGAGGAATGATAATCGCCGGATGCGAAAGACGCCGACGGCGGGACGACGAGCGTGCCGTTGGGAAGCATAGGGGAAAGCGTGGGGGCGCTCAACGTGCTACTCACCTCCGATGAGGTTGACGCCGTGGCAAATGCTCCACTCAAAGGAACGAGTACCCCGACAAGGCAAATGACAACGAGTCTTGTTTTAGTCATACTCTTATTCTTGTTTCAGATACTACCCGGGAGGAGGACCGGAAGACCTCACCTTAAATTGCGCGGAGTATGCTCCCCCGCTCGTCGTTGACGTGGGAATCTTCACTTGAACTCCCACAACGATCTGGATGCCGGCAATACCGGACTGGGTGTCACTTGTAACAGGATCAAAGCTCATAGTGCTCGTGGGGTACTCTCCCGCTGCGGCACTTGAGATCGGGCTTGATGACGTCGCATTGGTAGATTGCGCCGAATAATACCTGATGTTGTCTGTGGCCGGAATAACACCACCGCTGCCGTTCGTGAAGTTACTGAACATCATCTGAACCGAGGTTTGGTTCTCGGGGATGGTCAAGCTCACGAACCATTCCCAACCATTCTCATAGGTATTCGTGGCAACGGCATACGATCTCGCGGGATTTATACTGACGTTGTCTATGTTCAACACCCCAGGCGACTGGGCGCCGGTAGCGAAACCAGAATAATCCGGATTCCCATTATTGGGCGAGCCATAGCTATCCACGGGACTTCCGCCAAAGGCCAGCGGGTTGCCGGATAAATCCTTCACACCGGTCGCGCCACCCTTTACCCAAATCCAGTAATTCGTGCTGTAAGCCAGCGTGAGGCCCGGTCCGCCGATGATGGCGCGTCTGCCAGAATTGCCCAAGATGATTACCGGGATATCGAAAGGAGTGCTACAGCTGGTATCGCTCGCCACGCAAAGCTTGATGGTAGAGGTGCCGATCGTAGTCGGGTCCATGGCTTTCGAAAAATCAACGTAGGCGTTCGAGACAAAATTGCCAGCGAGAGTAGTGCTCGCTTCGGGGCTCTGGGTCGAAACTGTCGGCGGAGTCAAGTCGCGAACTGGCGCGGTCGTGAAGTAGGAAATGCCGTCGGAGTTGATATGTCCGGTCGCATCTCTCACGGCGCCAGCCAGAATATTGATCCTATACACTCTCGCATTTCCCAGCCCGACGTAAGGAATGAGGAGAGTGCTGCTGGTAGCTGTCACCGCGCCATTTTTCATGGAAGTGCTGCTGGCATCGTCTACCAAATCAACCTTAGTGGAACTTACTATTGTGATGTCAGCGCTAAAAGTTACGATTGCCGTGCCAGTAGCTATAGAAACCCCCGTCGCCCCGCTGGCCGGATTGTAAGACACTATAGGAACATTGGTGGATGACCACACAAAACCGACGGTGCTTGAACCAATGTTGCCGATATTATCACTAACGGCCAGTTTGATACCATACGCACCGTCAACATTGGCGCTTACGGTTGTGATGGCGGTGGAGGAACTGCCAAAGGTAACCGTACCGGGACCGAGCACTTTGGTCCATTGATAGGTGCCCGTATTAACGCCCGAACCTCCTTCGTCGGTGGAAGATCCGTTCTGCGTAAATTCTTCCGCCACCGTTCCGACACTTGCACCTGGGTCAACGACCGGCGCTGTGTTGTCCACCATTATTGTTGTTTTCGTAGAACTAGCCTCGGTCACTGTGTTCCCCGCCACATCCGTTCCCACGGTCACGGTCGGCGTCATCACGCCGTCTCCAGTTTGACCGGCGAACCAGTTGTAGTGAGAGCTGGTGGCGGTGTCCCTCACCATGTCCGTCGCCGATAACGCAGTCGCAGCACCGTCTAACTGAATCTTAGGTGTCGGCGAGACAGCCATGTCTTCGTTGAAGGTCGCCGTAATCACGACATGGTCATTTTCATTGAGGTAGGTCACGGGGCTTCCGCCTACGGTATATGCCACCGAGTAGGTCGGCGCGGTATTGTCCACGTCGAAGGTGGCGCTGGCGGCAGTCCCTGTGGCGGTGTTCCCTGCAGCGTCAGACGCCGTACCCGCGGCGATCGTGATACCCAGCGTCCCGTCGCCGGTGATGCCCGAGATCGTGACGGTCCCCCCGCTGGTGCTGGTGCCGGAGACCCCTACGGTGCCCGCGGCAGTGCCGCTCGCATTGAGCGTGATGTCGCCCGGGACAAGGGTCACCGCACTAGCGCCGGTGTACGTAACGGTGTACGTGACGGGGCCGGTGTTCGTAAGCGTTGCCGAGGACGTGCTTACGGAGATGGTCGGCGCGGTATTGTCCACGTCGAAGGTGGCGCTGGCGGCAGTCCCTGTGGCGGTGTTCCCTGCAGCGTCAGACGCCGTACCCGCGGCGATCGTGATACCCAGCGTCCCGTCGCCGGTGATGCCCGAGATCGTGACGGTCCCCCCGCTGGTGCTGGTGCCGGAGACCCCTACGGTGCCCGCGGCAGTGCCGCTCGCATTGAGCGTGATGTCGCCCGGGACAAGGGTCACCGCACTAGCGCCGGTGTACGTAACGGTGTACGTGACGGGGCCGGTGTTCGTAAGCGTTGCCGAGGACGTGCTTACGGAGATGGTCGGCGCGGTATTGTCCACGTCGAAGGTGGCGCTGGCGGCAGTCCCTGTGGCGGTGTTCCCTGCAGCGTCAGACGCCGTACCCGCGGCGATCGTGATACCCAGCGTCCCGTCGCCGGTGATGCCCGAGATCGTGACGGTCCCCCCGCTGGTGCTGGTGCCGGAGACCCCTACGGTGCCCGCGGCAGTGCCGCTCGCATTGAGCGTGATGTCGCCCGGGACAAGGGTCACCGCACTAGCGCCGGTGTACGTAACGGTGTACGTGACGGGGCCGGTGTTCGTAAGCGTTGCCGAGGACGTGCTTACGGAGATGGTCGGCGCGGTATTGTCCACGTCGAAGGTGGCGCTGGCGGCAGTCCCTGTGGCGGTGTTCCCTGCAGCGTCAGACGCCGTACCCGCGGCGATCGTGATACCCAGCGTCCCGTCGCCGGTGATGCCCGAGATCGTGACGGTCCCCCCGCTGGTGCTGGTGCCGGAGACCCCTACGGTGCCCGCGGCAGTGCCGCTCGCATTGAGCGTGATGTCGCCCGGGACAAGGGTCACCGCACTAGCGCCGGTGTACGTAACGGTGTACGTGACGGGGCCGGTGTTCGTAAGCGTTGCCGAGGACGTGCTTACGGAGATGGTCGGCGCGGTATTGTCCACGTCGAAGGTGGCGCTGGCGGCAGTCCCTGTGGCGGTGTTCCCTGCAGCGTCAGACGCCGTACCCGCGGCGATCGTGATACCCAGCGTCCCGTCGCCGGTGATGCCCGAGATCGTGACGGTCCCCCCGCTGGTGCTGGTGCCGGAGACCCCTACGGTGCCCGCGGCAGTGCCGCTCGCATTGAGCGTGATGTCGCCCGGGACAAGGGTCACCGCACTAGCGCCGGTGTACGTAACGGTGTACGTGACGGGGCCGGTGTTCGTGACCGGGAGCGAGGACGTGCTTACGGAGATGGTCGGCGCGGTATTGTCCACGTCGAAGGTGGCGCTGGCGGCAGTCCCTGTGGCGGTGTTCCCTGCAGCGTCAGACGCCGTACCCGCGGCGATCGTGATACCCAGCGTCCCGTCGCCGGTGATGCCCGAGATCGTGACGGTCCCCCCGCTGGTGCTGGTGCCGGAGACCCCTACGGTGCCCGCGGCAGTGCCGCTCGCATTGAGCGTGATGTCGCCCGGGACAAGGGTCACCGCACTAGCGCCGGTGTACGTAACGGTGTACGTGACGGGGCCGGTGTTCGTAAGCGTTGCCGAGGACGTGCTTACGGAGATGGTCGGCGCGGTATTGTCCACGTCGAAGGTGGCGCTGGCGGCAGTCCCTGTGGCGGTGTTCCCTGCAGCGTCAGACGCCGTACCCGCGGCGATCGTGATACCCAGCGTCCCGTCGCCGGTGATGCCCGAGATCGTGACGGTCCCCCCGCTGGTGCTGGTGCCGGAGACCCCTACGGTGCCCGCGGCAGTGCCGCTCGCATTGAGCGTGATGTCGCCCGGGACAAGGGTCACCGCACTAGCGCCGGTGTACGTAACGGTGTACGTGACGGGGCCGGTGTTCGTAAGCGTTGCCGAGGACGTGCTTACGGAGATGGTCGGCGCGGTATTGTCCACGTCGAAGGTGGCGCTGGCGGCAGTCCCTGTGGCGGTGTTCCCTGCAGCGTCAGACGCCGTACCTGCGGCGATCGTGATACCCAGCGTCCCGTCGCCGGTGATGCCCGAGATCGTGACGGTCCCCCCGCTGGTGCTGGTGCCGGAGACCCCTACGGTGCCCGCGGCAGTGCCGCTCGCATTGAGCGTGATGTCGCCCGGGACAAGGGTCACCGCACTAGCGCCGGTGTACGTAACGGTGTACGTGACGGGGCCGGTGTTCGTGACCGGGAGCGAGGACGTGCTTACGGAGATGGTCGGCGCGGTATTGTCCACGTCGAAGGTGGCGCTGGCGGCAGTCCCTGTGGCGGTGTTCCCTGCAGCGTCAGACGCCGTACCCGCGGCGATCGTGATACCCAGCGTCCCGTCGCCGGTGATGCCCGAGATCGTGACGGTCCCCCCGCTGGTGCTGGTGCCGGAGACCCCTACGGTGCCCGCGGCAGTGCCGCTCGCATTGAGCGTGATGTCGCCCGGGACAAGGGTCACCGCACTAGCGCCGGTGTACGTAACGGTGTACGTGACGGGGCCGGTGTTCGTAAGCGTTGCCGAGGACGTGCTTACGGAGATGGTCGGCGCGGTATTGTCCACGTCGAAGGTGGCGCTGGCGGCAGTCCCTGTGGCGGTGTTCCCTGCAGCGTCAGACGCCGTACCCGCGGCGATCGTGATACCCAGCGTCCCGTCGCCGGTGATGCCCGAGATCGTGACGGTCCCCCCGCTGGTGCTGGTGCCGGAGACCCCTACGGTGCCTGTCGCGGTGCCCGTCTTGTTAAGCGTTACGTCTCCGTTGACAAGCGTTACGGAGCTGGCTCCGGTGTACGTAACGGTGTAGGTGACGGGGCCGGTGTTCGTGACCGGGAGCGAGGACGTGCTTACGGAGATGGTCGGCGGCGTATTGTCCACGGTGAGTATCGCATTGGATCCCGACGAAACATTGCCGGCGGCGTCAATCACAAAAAGTTTGTAGGAACCCTCATTGGCGGGGGCAAGGATTGAAATATCGGTTCCTCCCGCTTTGGTCATGGTCGTGTCTGTAGCGAAGGCCACGGTTCCTGGCGGCGCGAACCAAACCGTGTTGGACGCATCGCCGGAGCTTGCGATCGTTACTGAAGCGTTGCCTTGTTTGGTCGTTGAAGCCGCAAAGACGGCATTAACCACTAGATCGGTCGGCGCGGTATTGTCCACGTCGAAGGTGGCGCTGGCGGCAGTCCCTGTGGCGGTGTTCCCTGCAGCGTCAGACGCCGTACCCGCGGCGATCGTGATACCCAGCGTCCCGTCGCCGGTGATGCCCGAGATCGTGACGGTCCCCCCGCTGGTGCTGGTGCCGGAGACCCCTACGGTTCCTGTCGCCGTGCCCGTCTTGTTAAGCGTTACGTTTCCATTGACAAGGGTCACCGCACTAGCGCCGGTGTACGTAACGGTATACGTGACGGGGCCGGTGTTCGTAAGCGTTGCCGAGGACGTGCTTACGGAGATGGTCGGCGCGGTATTGTCCACGTCGAAGGTGGCGCTGGCGGCAGTCCCTGTGGCGGTGTTCCCTGCAGCGTCAGACGCCGTACCCGCGGCGATCGTGATACCCAGCGTCCCGTCGCCGGTGATGCCCGAGATCGTGACGGTCCCCCCGCTGGTGCTGGTGCCGGAGACCCCTACGGTGCCCGCGGCAGTGCCGCTCGCATTGAGCGTGATGTCGCCCGGGACAAGGGTCACCGCACTAGCGCCGGTGTACGTAACGGTGTACGTGACGGGGCCGGTGTTCGTAAGCGTTGCCGAGGACGTGCTTACGGAGATGGTCGGCGCGACCGTATCTTTTGTAGCCGTATCGGTTCGGGTCGCACCGACATTTCCCGCAAGATCAGTAACGTAACACGTAGCAGTCGAGGTGCCATCGTTCAAAGTGTGAACGTCTAAAGGAATGGTAAATGCATTGGTCGCTGCAGAACTCGTAGCTTGAACCGTATGAACTACACTTGGGTCGCTGACCGAACAAGTCACCACAGAGCCATCGGCTTCACCCGCGGCATCGCCGGTAACCGTAACGCTTGCTTGGTTTGTTAAATTGATCGGATCGGTAAGCGTCACTGCTGTTGGCGCAGCGGGCGCTGTATTGTCCACGGCGAAGGTGGCGCTGGCGGCAGTCCCTGTGGCGTAATTGGGTGGGGTTGCATCATCATAGGCGGTCCCCGTAGCAATCGTGATACTCAACGTTCCAGTGCCGCCGATGCCTGAGATCGTAACAGTGCGAGTGGAAGTGCCGCTTCCGGTGACTGCGGCCGTGCCCGTGGCGCTACCCGTCTTATTCACTGTCACGTTTCCATCTACGAGGGTCACCGTACTAGCACCACTATAAGTAATAGTGTAGGCGACCGAAGTTGTAGCGGTAAGCAAGGCCGAGGGGGAACCAATAGAGATGGTGGGCGGCGTGTTGTCCACGGTGAAGTCGGTGCCCGAAAGACCCGAAACGCCAGCATCGGCCGAAGCGGACACCCTGATTTTATAATCGGAGCCATCTGGTATGGACGGGGACGTTGTATTCCAGCTATATGTTTCTACGGTGCTGCTACTACTATCGTCGGCGACGCTTGCCTGAATAAGTGTATTTATTCCATCGCCACAACCGCCGCTCGGAGTATCATGGCAATAATAAATATTCACCGTACTTGTTCCACCTGCATTTCCCGTGGTGGTCCATGTGATATTATGAGAACCGCTCCACTTCTGGCCGCCAGCCGGCGACGCGATGCCTACAGAACCTATTGTTCCTGCACTCGCATGCTGTACAAAGACCGACCCGGCGAGGGCAAACACTATTATTAAAAACAAGGGAACGAATTTTCTAAAATTAAAACTGGTGCTATTCATTTTTTATCCTTAGTATTTTCTTTATCACAACGTTTACCTTCATGCCGTAATCGGCCTTTATATTTTAAATACGGTGGGCAACGTTCTTATGAGAGGATTTTAATTTGCTTAATCTTGACCTTTGTTTTCGGGAGCTAAACACGGCAAAACAACCCTTAAAATCTTTAATGTTATTTTAACATATCGCCGTCACCCCCATTATTCCTTGCCTGTGCATAACCAGCGACTCCCCACAGACCTACCGAGCAGTCTCCATTATTTTCAGTGCCTCCTTTATCTCTCTTTCCGTTGTCGGCCGTCCCAAACTGAAGCGAATACTTGCCTTCGCGCGCTCCTTCCGATGGCCAAGTGCTTCAATGACGTAGGGGGCCTCCATCGCGCGGGAGTGGCAGGCGGAACCAGAGGATGCTGCAAGACCCTTCAAATCAAACTTTGTGAGTAAATCCTGTGCTGCGTGGCCGGGGAAATAAACGTTCAGAAAATTCGGCAATTTCTCCGAAGCGTTCTCTGAACCGTTTACCTCGGCGTCCGGGAAAGTTTCTTTTATCCCACTCCACAGGCGATCGCGCAGCGCAGCAATACGCTTGGACTCTTTTTCCCGCATGGCCGCGGCAAGTTCAACCGCCTTCGCAAACCCGACGATTGCCGGAACGTTTTCCGTACCGGAGCGCAGCCCGAACTCCTGACCGCCGCCCATCACGACCGGCGCCAGCATTTTTTCGTCACGCACAAAGAGCGCTCCCGCACCCTTTGGGCCGTAGATTTTGTGGGAAGAAATTGTCATTAAATCCACTCCCAACCCCTGAACATCGCAATCCAAAAACTGGAACGCCTGCGCGGCATCGGTATGGAAAACTGGAAACTGACCGCCGGTTACTGATCGCTGTGAGCGCCTTTTTTCTCGGAATTCCTTGATAATTTCCGCGATTTCGGAAATCGGCTGGATGGTTCCGATCTCATTGTTTGCATACATCATAGAAACAATTGCGGTGTCTTCTGCCAGGGATTCTTTCATCTTTTTTAAATCTACGATCCCCCTCGCGTTCACCGGCACATATACCACTTCGGCACCTTGCCGTTCCAAATCCCGCGCGGTTTCAAACACCGATTCATGCTCAACGGCGGAAACGATGATGCGAGGTGCCGGCACGTTCCCGCTTACTCCGTACCTGCCTGCCCTGTGCTTGCCCCCCCCGTGCGCCTCGCGGAATTTTTGCACCGCGCCGCGGAGCGCAAGATTGTTCGCCTCCGTCGCAGATGCCGTAAAGATCACTTGCCGGAAGTCCACGCCGAGCGCCCTCGCGATCATTTCGCGCGAGCGATCCACTGCCGCGATCGCCTCCTGCCCGAATGCATGGAGTGAACCGGGATTGCCAAACCGCTCGGAAAAATACGGTATCATCGCGCGCAAAACCGCGGGATCAACCGGCGTGGATGCCGCGTAGTCAAGGTATATCTTTTTCATGTTTTATTGCCCGGCGAGAAAAAGAACGCCGATTACGAAGAGGGGCAAAGAAACCGCGACGAACGAAACGATGCTGCCCGTGGTGTGAAAAAACGCTGTCGCGATAATGCCCAGCACAATAAATATCGCGCCCCCGATTCTCTCATAACGCCATGCAATGATAAGAGCCGCGATAATCAGGATGGATGGAATATTGTGAACAATGAATGCGGTGACGGTCCCCCAAAAACCGTATCCTTCTCCAAAAACATCAAGAGAAAAAATTGCCAGAAACACCGCAAAGGATATGGCCAATATGCGAGGAAGCCAGTAGAGCACCTTCATGTCGTTATCATATCAAAACCGCGAAGGTGCGGTGGAGATTAGAAAAGTCCGGCTGCCGCAAGCGGTTTCGCAAACGCCACTTTCACGATCTCGCCCGTTTGCCTATCGGGCATCAAAAGATAATTTTGTTTCTGATACAGATCGTAGAGTGCCTTTGTGAGCTCCACATCCTTCAGGCAATATGCCTTAAGCTCGTCCATCTTGCCTTCCCGATACAGACCGATCGCCTCCGAACCATGATGGTCTTTTTTCAAGCCGAGGTTCGCTTCGGCGAGCCGGCTCAGGCTCACCCGCTGCTTCGCCGCCATCTCAATTTCCTCAAGCAGATCCACGCGCTCTTTCTCCCAAAGATTCGGCACCGCGGCGCCCAACCCCTGGAAGTAATTATTCAGCACCGGCACGTCGTAACGGTTCATGCTGAATCCGACGATCCGCCGCGCTTCCGCAAAGAGCTCGGCAAGCTTGGCCATCTCGTGCTCCTCAAAGGTGAAATACTTATCGTACAAGTAGGAATAGACGCCGACGACCGATATTTTGAGCGCCGCGAAATTGTCCCATCCCACGTCCGGGTCGGTGAAAAAATTCTGGGTTTCAATGTCAAAAACCAGGGTGTCCATGAAAATTTCTAATGCCTAATTTCTAATTTTTAATGACCAATAAAAAGGTTTTTTTAGAAATTAGTCATTAGAAATTAGTAATTCTATACGTGCCGGTCGGCGACGTTGGACGCCGCATAGCTCTCCGGCTTCGTTTTCACCTGGAAATTATTCGCCCGGATCATCGCCACCACCTCTTGGATCATCGCCTTTGTGGGGCCGTTCTCGCCGATGTCGGCGTGGATCTCAAAATCAAATTCCGGGAGCGGGAGCTTTTTGAGCTCCAAAAGCACCTTCTCGGCGACCTCAAGCGAGATCAATACTTCTTTAATGATCCTGTCGCGCAAGTTGTGGAACTTTCCGAGTTCAAAGCGCCGCCAGAAATAGCGGCCGCCGTTTCCCACACGGTGCACCACGACCGCCGTCACAAAATCCGCCTTTTTGCCGCGCAGAAGCTCGGAGTCGGTGCCGATGGTCACCTTGTAGCGGCGCGCGGGCTCCAGTGTCATAAAATCAACAATCGCGCGGACCACTTCGTCAATGGTCATTCGGATTCCAAGCGAGCTGTTTAAGAAGTCCGGCATTGTCCCTCGCTATTGTTTCGTTGTCGACGACATTTTTATAGCTGCGTGGCACCAAAACAATAGTGCTCCGCAAGTATGCGCATCATACCTCCGCACGCGCCGCCTGTCAACGAAGAATTTTTTTAATTATTTTTTTCGCGTCCTCCGGTCCGCCCACGGCGATGCATTGCACCCCAGTCCTCCGCGCGGCGTAGTCGTTGCCGCCCGGGTAGAGCGCATCACCCACAAAAAGCATTTTTTTAACGGGCACGTGAAGGTATTTCTCTATCTGCCGGATGCCGTAGCCCTTGTCAATGCCTTTCCGCGTAACGTCAATGGTCGTGTAGCCCGCGGCGCGCACCTCAAGGCCGGGCAAGCGCTTCGCGACCGCTCGCGCTATTTCCATCTTCAAAGGCGTGTACTTCCTCTTCCATTCTTCTTTCATCCGAATGCCTCTTTTCCCCAGCATGGCCACCACGTCTTGGCCCAGCGCGGAAAAAGAAACTTGCGTCCCGCGATCCTCAATCACGGGACCGTATGTCTTCTTTGGATGCTCGTAATCCATTTCTTTGAAAACCGCTTTAAATGCGTTTCGTATCTTTGCCCGGTCCCGCTTGGGCAAAAGAAGCGTATATACATTCTTCCATGCCCCGCCTTGGTAGCGATAGAACGTCGTTGAAGTAGTCGGGAAAAGGAAAAGATTTGCGAGCCGCGCGTCACGGTGTGGCAGGCGGGCAATAATCTGCTCCCGGAAGAGGGCGTATTTTCCACCGCCGATCACCGCCACCTTCTTTTTCTCAAGCAATTGGAGAAGCAGTGCGATCATTTCCCGATCGGCAACCGATTTGCTCGGCGTGAGCGTCCCATCCATATCAAAAACGATGAGTTCCTTCTCTGAAAGCGACGGCATACTGTCCATTGTAGCAACATTCAAAATTACAGTACAATAGAAACGTAATGGCGAAAAGGAACGGGAACGGCGAGTACAAGAAGAACGGCGACGTCCGTGGCGGCGGCAACGCGCGGGAGAATTTTTCGGACCACCGCTTGCACCCGGATACGAAGAAAAGCATCTGGGGGGTTGGCTTTCTTTGCATTGCAGTAATCCTCACGCTCGCGGGGTTTGGCGCGGCGGGGCCCGCGGGCGGCGCGACGTACCAAGGCCTGGACGCGCTCTTCGGCTGGGGGTATTTCGTCCTCCCCGTAACGCTTGCCTTCGCCGCAGTCGTGCTCTTGGCCTCCGGGCGAAAGAAGATCGTGGGCACGACACTCGTGGGAGCTGGCCTTCTCATCTTTTCGTTCCTCGGCCTCATTGAAATATTCTCCCCCACGAAGGGTGGCTGGCTTGGGCTCGTACTCGGATCACTCCGCTACCCTTTCGGCAAAACCGCGGCCACTATTATTGACGGTTTTATCTTTATCATTTCAATACTTGTGACGGCGAACGTGCCAATCAAAATCAAATGGCTGGGAAAGGCGCCTGAAGAAGAGGACCTCCCTGTGACTGGAACGGGTGACGAGAAAGGCAAGAATCATGGAAAAAAAGGAATGGAAAATATTGAGGAAGAACCCGACGAAGACGAAGAGGAGATGAAACCGACGGTCGTGGGGCCAAGGTCCATGATGAAGCCCGCGAGCACAAAAAAGTTGAAAGCACCGGTTTTCGCGAACTATATCCCGCCACCGCTTTCGCTCCTCAAGGCCGAGGTGGGGAAACCGACGACGGGTGATCTTCTCGCGAATGCGAACATTATAAAGCGCACGCTTGAAAGTTTCGGCATTTCGGTGGAAATGGGGGAGATCAATGTGGGTCCGGCGGTCACGCGCTACACCCTGAAGCCGGCCGAGGGGATGAAACTCTCGCGCATCACAGCGCTCTCCTCCGATCTTGCGCTCGCATTGGCTGCGCATCCTATCCGTATTGAAGCGCCGATCCCGGGGAAATCGCTCGTGGGCATTGAGGTGCCGAACAAAGCAGCCGCGCTCGTCCGCCTCGGCAGTTTGATGAATTATCCCGAGTTCAATCAATCGGGGCTGCTCGGATTCATCCTCGGCCGCGACGTTTCGGGCGAGCCAGTCTTCACGAATATTGAAAAGATGCCGCATATGCTCGTCGCGGGCGCGACCGGCTCGGGAAAATCAATCCTTATGCACTCGCTCATTGTTTCCCTTTTATATAAAAACTCGCCGCAGACCTTGAAACTTATCCTTATTGACCCGAAACGCGTGGAGCTTTCCGTCTATGAAGGTATCCCCCATCTCGTAAGCCCCGTGATCACCGAAAACAAAAAGGCGGTTAGCGTTTTCCGCTGGGCGATCGCCGAAATGGAGCGGCGCTATGAGCTTCTCCAAAAAGCCGGTAGCCGCGATACGAAGAGCTACAACGCGAGCCACCGCGACGAGGCACTGTCCTACATTTTGATTGTGGTAGACGAGATGGCGGACCTCATGACCTCTTACGGCCGCGAAGTGGAGGGTTCCATCGTGCGCCTGGCGCAGATGGCGCGCGCGACGGGTATTCATCTTCTGCTCGCCACACAGCGGCCGTCGGTGGAGATCATCACGGGACTCATCAAGGCGAATATCACCGCACGCGTAGCGCTTCAAGTAGCGTCGCAGATTGACTCGCGCACTATTTTAGATACGGGCGGCGCGGAGAAACTCCTTGGCAACGGGGACTTGCTTTTCGTATCCGCTGAACTCTCCAAGCCGAAGCGCATCCAGGGTACCTACATCACGGAAGACGAGATCAAGAACGTGGCGAGCTTTATCCGCGATCACAACGCCCCGATGGCGGACGAAAACGAGAAAGTGAATTTTGAAAACGGGGGTGTGAACGGCAGCGGCATGAACGGTATGGCCGCCGGCATTTCTGCGCCGCAAAACTTTGACGAATATCTTGAGGACGAGGACACCGACGAACTTTTTGACGAGGCCATCGCGATCGTGGTAGAAGCCAAGAAGGCCTCGGCGTCGCTTCTGCAGCGCCGCCTGAAAGTCGGCTATGCCCGTGCCGCGCGGCTTTTGGATCTCATGGAGGCCGCCGACCTCATCGGTCCCGGCGATGGCGCGAAGCCACGCGACGTCAATCTGGAAAAAATAGAAGAGCGGCTTTCGTAACATAGCCGCACGCGCACCAATGAATCACGACCACGAAAACGAAATGAGCTTTCAGGAGTTCCTTGCCGAACGGCTTCGTAGCAAGGGGATCTCACTGAAGAAGCTTTCGGAGATCACCGGCATCGCACCCGTGCATCTCGCAAATCTCTTCCACGGCAATTTTAGCGACATGCCCTCCAAACCGTATCTCCACGGTTACCTCATCCGCATCGGCAGGACGCTTGATTTTGACGGCGAGGAATGGTGGGAAAAACTGGGACAAGAAGATACTATGAAAGACGCAGGGGTGTCGGATGAGCTTCCGAGAAACCGATTCGTCCGAAGCCGCGTGCCGAAATCCGCGTGGATCGCGGCCGTTTTCATCGTTATCCTCGCCGGATATTTCATCTTTGCGTTTCCCTATATTTTCGGCAAACCCATTCTCGCCGTGACGTATCCTACGGAAAATCCTTATGTGACCCCTTCCTCTACTCTCACGATCCAAGGTACGGTACGCAATGCCGACGCACTCTACCTTGTAAGCAACGGATCCTCAAGCAGCGAGGAAATCATCATAGCTCCCGACGGTTCCTGGGAAAAAGGGGTGACCTTGGGAGAGGGGCCCAATAGTGTTGTGATCAGCGCGAAAAAATTTCTTGGCGGCGAAACCAACGTAACGCAAGAGGTCATTTACACGCCGCTCTCGGTCTCCGGAACGCTGCCTATGATCCACTAACCCACTCCACGCCGCAAATCCCCGCCACTGGCACCTACTTCAACTGATGGCTGCGCGGCAGGCAACGCTGTCAAGCATTCTTTAATAGGAATTTAATGCCGGCTCTGATATAATAAGGGCATGGCACAAGTAAAAAAACCGGAGCCCGCAAAAAAAGACGGCGAGCTCGCGAGAGAATTAGTGAACGCGAAAGAAGAAAAAGAAACGAAGAAAGTGGCAAAGGACGAAGGCATGAAGGATCTGGACAATCTTCTTTCTTCCCTCCAGGAAAAATTTGGCGAAGGCGCCATCATGAAGCTTGGCGACGTGAGCCGCGCAGACGTAGCGGTGATCCCCACGGGATCGTTCTCGCTTGATCTCGCGCTTGGCGTCGGCGGCCTGCCGCGCGGAAGGGTCGTTGAGATCTACGGCCAGGAGGCGAGCGGCAAAACCACACTGGCCCTCAACGTCGTCGCGCAGGCGCAAAAGCAGGGCGGACGGTGCGCCTTTATTGACGCGGAGCATGCGATGGACCCGGAATACGCGGCGCGGCTCGGCGTCCGCGTGAACGAACTCTTAATCTCCCAACCGGACAACGGCGAAGAAGCGCTCAATATCCTGGAAAGCCTGGTGCGTTCCAAGATGATCTCGGTCGTCGTCGTGGACTCCGTGGCGGCGCTCACGCCACGTGCGGAGATAGAAGGAGAAATGGGGGAGCAGCACGTGGGACGCCAGGCGCGCATGATGGCGCAGGCCTTGCGGAAGCTCACCGCCATCGCAAGCCAAAGTCAGACGCTCATCATTTTTATCAACCAGATCCGCATGAAGATCGGCGTCATGTTCGGCAATCCGGAAACGACGCCGGGGGGATTGGCGCTCAAGTTTGCGGCTTCGGTGCGGATAGATCTCCGCCGTATTGCGCAGGTAAAGAAAGGGGACGTGGTGGTGGGCAACCGCGTGAGAGCAAAGGTGGCGAAGAACAAGGTGGCGGCGCCCTTCCGGACCGCCGAGTTTGACATCATGTTCGGCGAAGGAATCTCCTACGAAAGCGATGTCCTAAACGCCGCCGTGAACCGCGGTGTCGTCAAAAAATCAGGAGCGGGTTTCACGTTTGAGGGGGAGAAGCTCGGCACAGGGTTTGATAACGTCCGCCTAAAACTAAAAGAAGACAAAAAACTCTTGAACGAGATCAAGAAAAAAGTCGTGGAAGACATGGAGAAGACGGATCCAAAACACTCGTAGGTTCTAGGCAGCGAGGCCACGCATGGCGGACTAAAGGTGAGACACCGCCTGCGCAAAGCCTGCAAGCGACGTACTCACGATGAGGCGGGTCCCGCCATACCAACCATACACGAAGCTCGCGGACGGGTTTGCGCTCGGGAACGGCAACACTCGCACAGACGTGTTCGCCACTGTTCCGCCCACGAAGCCGCTCGTGGGCAGCACGCCAATGTCATAGAGAAATAGATTGGCGATATTCGGCGACGTTTCCAATTTCGCCACATCATTTTCCAAAAACAGCCAACTCTTCCCCGTTTGGAGCGAAAGCACATAGCCAGGCCAGAAACCGTTCTTGTCGCGATACACAAAGAAGGCCGCGGCGGGATCAAAGTTTGCGGCAAGAAGCGTCGGACTAATGATCTCTGCGTTCGCCTGCGATAAAATTTCTGCGATGCCGAGATCACGCCCGTCCGCACCCTTCGCGTCAATTTCAATAAAGTTTGATTTTTTGTCCGCGGCCGTAAGAAGCGCGGAGAGTCTCTGATTGAATGTTTGAAGGTCGGCTGCGCTCGTGACCGTTCCGCCCGCACTGAGTACGAGCGTCAAAACCTGGTCCGCGGGTTCTTTGAAGGATGAGTTTTGGGCGGAGGATGCCGTCGCCGCGGGGGTGCTTGTCGCAACGCTTGTTACAGTAGTGGTCGCGGTAGTAGTCGCAGCATTGGGTTGAGCCGCCGAGGCGCCCGCGCTGGCACCGGACTGCGTCGGTTGTTGCGGCGGCTGCTGCGGTGCCGTGGAACCGGAGAAAAATGCCGGGTACGCGAAATAGCCGATACATGCTACTACTGCAGCGACCGCGACGGCGACAAGCGCAATGATAAGGGCTTTTTCCTTTTTTGCACGCACCGCTCTCGAGACAGAATTATTTTCCATCGCGAGTCCTGCCGCTTTCACAATTCGGAAACGCGGCGAACCTCCGCCGCTTTTTGCCATTGATTCCAGGTCGGAGCGCATCGTGCGCACTTGTACCTCCGGCGGCGGAGGTGGCGCCGAGGGAACTTCGGGGAACGGCGAAGGTGGCGATAACGGCGCGTTGTTGAGAGATCCTTCCATCTGCTCTATTTTAGCACGAATAAAAACGCTCCGCCCCGTGGGCGGCGCGTGCTATTGCAGCTGTTTTATGGACAATCGGACGTGACCGCTATCGTCCGTGCTTATGATCTTTGCGCGGACAAAGTCCCCGACCTTCACCACATCCTCCACCTTCTTCACAAAGCCGTTCTTCAGCTCGGAAACGTGGATCATGCCGTCCTTGCCGCCGCCGAGGTCCACGATCGCGCCGAATTCAAGCGTTTTTATTACAGTCCCTTCCACGATCTCGCCCACTTTGAATTCACGCGCAATGCCTTTTATTTCCGCGACCGCCGCCTCCACCTTCGCGAGGTCGGTTCCCGAAACGAATACGCCGCCGTCATCATCAATATCAATCCCTGCAAGACCGTATTTCTCAATGAGGCCATTGATAACTTTTCCGCCTGGGCCGATGACTGCGCCAATCTTGTCCGTCGCAATCTTGAGCTGCCTGATGGTTGGCACGTACGGCGACAACTTTTCGCGCGGGGCAGCAATCACGCCCTTCATAACATCCAAAATTTGGAGTCGTGCTTTCTTCGCCTGCATCATCGTTTTTTCCAGAATTTCCACCGTGAGCCCGTCTACTTTGATGTCCATCTGCATGCCAGTCACGCCGTCCATCGTTCCCGCAACCTTGAAGTCCATGTCGCCGTGGTGATCCTCCGGTCCTTGGATGTCCGTGAGAATTTTGTAATTATTCACGTCTTTCATCATCAAACCCATTGCGATGCCCGCCGCCGGTTTTTTAATTGGCACGCCGGCATCCATGAGTGACAAGGACGATGCGCAGACGGTTGCCATGGAAGACGAGCCGTTGGAAGACATGATCTCCGAGACCACGCGGATCGTATAGGGAAATTCCTCTTTCGTCGGCATCAGTCGCTCAAGCGATTTGCGCGCAAGGTTCCCGTGGCCGATCTCGCGACGGCCCGGTCCGCGGAACGTGCCCACCTCCCCTACCGAGAACGGCGGAAAATTGTAGTGCAGCATGAACCGGCGCTTCGCCGTCGTCTCCATCGTTTCAATCATCTGTTCTGCGCCCGGCGCCGCAAGCGTCGTGACCGCAAGAGCCTGCGTATTCCCGCGCACGAAGAGCGCCGAGCCGTGCGTGCGGGAGAAAAGCGCCACTTCGCCGTCCAGTGCGCGCAGTTCGTCCAACTTCCTTCCGTCGGGACGCCGCTCCTTTGTAAGCGTCTCGCGGTGCACGAGGTCATTAATCTCTTCCTCAAAGAGGAAATCGGCTGCTTTCCAGTTCACTTCTTTTTCCTTCGCCTCAAATGTTTCTTTGAGGTGTAGGAAAAATTCTGTTTTTAATTTGCCGATCTCGCTCTGTTGTTCCATTTTGCTCGGACGGAAGACCGCAGCCTCAAGCTTATCCGCCAGATACGTACTGACCGCGCTCTTCAACTCTTCATCCGGTTCGGAGATGGCAACGACAACTTTTTCTTTCCCGATTTCTTTCCGGATCTTTTCCTGGAACTCCACGAGGTGATTGATCTCCTGTTGCGCGAGCGTTATCCCGCGCGCAATGTCGCTCTCCTCTGCGTCCAGGCCGCCGAGCTCCATCATATTGATCCTGTCCTTTGTGCCCGAAACAAAAGCGTCAAACGTCGGCGGATTCGCAGTAATATATGAGTTGTCGGGATTCATCTTGAACTCGTTGCCGACGTGCGCAACGCGCACTCCCGCCACGGGCCCATTCCACGGAATGTCGGATATAAGAAGCGCGGTGGATGCGCCCAAGAGCCCCACAAATTCCGGATCGTTTTCTTCATCAATCTGGAGCACCGTCACGACCACCTGGATCTCGTGCCGGACGCGACTATCAAAGAGCGGCCGGATCGTGCGATCAACAAGCCGTCCCGCAAGGATCGCCTCTTCCGAAGAGCGCCCTTCGCGGCGGATGAACCTGCTGCCGATGATCTTCCCTGCCGCGTAAAATTTCTCTTCGTAATCCACTTTGAGCGGAAGATAATCGGTGGACGCCTCCTTCCGCGTCATAACCGCAGTCGCGAGGACCACCGTCTCGCCGTATTTCGCGAGCACGGCGGCGTTCGCCTGTTCGGCAAGCGCTGAAATTTCTATCGTGAGCGTTTTTCCGGCAACGTCAATCGAGAACTGTTTTTTGTTTAACATAGTTTTAATGATGAATATGCTATATGCGCGACTTCATGATAGCCCTCGGAATTTCCTCAATGTTTATAAAGTGGTCGGCAGCCTCCTGTATTTTTGAAGACGCGCTCCGGCGGAACGCAGCCACTTCAACAAACCGACCGGCGCCCCATTTAAGATAATCCACAAGCGGAATAAAATCGCCGTCGCCCGTCACAAGTATGACCACGTCTAAAAACGACGCCATTCTGATCGCGTCCACCGCCATCCCTACGTCCCAGTCCGCCTTCTTCATGCCTCCGGCATAGATTTGAAGGTCTTTCATCCGGAGCTCAAATCCCGCTTTCGTAAGCGCCTCAAAGAACGCGCTTTCAGAAGAAAGCTCGCTGTTCTCTTCCGCAGCACGCACCACGCGTCCCGTCCGGAGTGTCGGGCGCACGCCCGGTTCCGCTTCGTACCGCTCCGGCCGGGGCCCGAAGTGCTGGGGCTCAACCCCCTCACTTTTCACCACATACGCCATCGCGCGGATCAACTGCCGGTCGCCCACGAGGTATTTTTTGAGCTCCGTATAGTTCACGCGGCCGCGATAGAGGTTCTTCGCGGAATGATAGAGGTTCTGCACATCAACAAAAATCCCAACCCGCTGGTTGGAATATCGCGTATCAATTTTCATTATCGTTTAAGTTCAAGTTTCTTTATCAACTTTCCGTATTCGGATGGTTCGCGCTTTTGGAGGTAGGACAGTAGCTTCCTGCGTTTGGAAACCATTTTCAAAAGTCCCCTGCGCGAGTGGTTATCTTTTGGATTTTTCTTCAGATGCAACGCGAGCTCGTCAATCTGGCGTGAAAGCATCGCGACCTGCACCTGCGCCGAACCCGTGTCCTTGCTGTGTTCGCCGTGCTCCCCGATGATGCGGGATTTTACGCGTTTCGTAAGCATTGAATATATAATACTGCGCACACGGGAAAAACACAACGCCTCGCGCTACGCGTGAGGGATTATCTTTTCGCGGCCGCAGCCATGAAATCCTTCATTTCCAAAACGAGCTCGTCCAGCTCGCGGTCCCTTATCTCATCAAGGTCGGGCACATTCTGTCCTAGAAAAGTATTAATCTTTCCTACATCGCCTTCGTCGGTGAGTTTGTCAAATTCTTTCTGATGTTCCTCATCCAGCTTGTCATACACACGAAGGATGAGCCGCTGGAGAAGCGAGTCGGTGAGTCGTGTAAGCACTTCGTCTTTTTCTTCCTGCGTCAATTCTTCTATGCCAAGTTCTTTTATAAGGTCTCTCATGGTTTCTATTATACCATTTCGCGCGTTATGTAGTTCACCGTGCTACGATTCTGGCCCGATCATCGTCTTCAGGCATTCGTCCACGGTAAGGTTTTTGTAATCGGTGGAGGAAGCCCTGGTCAAAAACCACTGCCGCATTTCTTCCGCAAGTAATCTGGAATGATAGATTCTTTCCGGAGTAGCCCCAGGAACGGTCGTGGCCCGGACGCCCCCCCATCCTCGGTATACGTACGTCTGCGGATGCGTGGGGTCAGCCACGGCATAGGGGGATTTGAACCAGTCGGCTATGCTGTGCCATCGGTGGTGCCCAAGGAATTTGCCAACCGTCATGTTTTTCACGTCACCGTACTCTTTGGCGTTCATGCCGGCGCGGCCAAGCATTTCCCGAAAAACCCCTTCGGAGTGTTGGTAGGCAGCACCGTGCTCCAAGGCATTCGCCATTCCCTGGTACCAATCCCGGAGTGAAGGGTCGGTGGCCTTTGCAACGATTTCGTGCATCCTTGTGAGGGCTTCCTGTTGCTCTAGAAAATTGTATCGGCGCGAAAAATCAAAGCTCTGATCGTTGAATACGGCGTCCCTGGCTCTTCCCAACGCTTCGTGGCTGAAATCATGCGCATGTGAATTCAAGAACCCAATCTCATCCTGAAGCGAATGCGGCACGCTGAAAAAATTATCCACGGTATTCATTTGCGCGTTCGCGGCCGCGTCCGGCGCGGGTGGTGCAGGTACCTTTCCGTGCGTTCCAGTGAATGGATGTTCTCCCTGCTGATGGCTGAAGTGATGCCAACCCTGATCTCCTGCCAGTGGGGCCGCCGGTGATGCGGCTTCGTGGACGTGCGGAACATTGGCGGCGGCAGATTCGCCGCTCACATGCGCGGTTGCTTCTGCGGGATGAGAAATAGGAACATCAGGCGCATGCGGCGACGGAGGTATCGACGAGACTTCGTGTGCGGGATGCGGCACGACTTCGTTGCCAAGTGCATGGACTCCGTGTGATGGCGCCCCAGCATGCTTCGCAACAATTTCCTTCACAAGCCCACCTACCATCTTTGTCAGCTTGAGATGCTCCCCTTGTTTCATGGCAACATCCAGTGAACTCCCAGGGATGTTCCACGGAGCCACGCCGACATGATTATCCTTCGCTACCTGCTCTGCAACCTGCATAATCTCACTCGGCGTCGGGTGCGCAATCCCTTGCTGGTTCAGCAAGATTCTGCAGGAATTCCAAACGGTGTCCTTCATCTCCACTTGGTCTCCTATGACCACTTCCACTTTCGGAGCGCCCGCGGCGGATCCGGGCGCATGCCCAGTCGTCGCCCCATGCCCGCCAGAGCCATGTATAAGCTTGCTAAGGGCCAACCCGCCCGCGAACATCGCCGCACCTCCCGCGGCAGAGATTAACCACCTTCTCTTTCTTAATGCCCCCTCCCTCTTTCTGAATATTTCTTCGTTGTCCGCATAACGGTCCAATAATTGCGCATCGTTTGCTTTCAAAAATTCGGTCAGCGCCGCTGCGGTTTTCCCTTCCCGTGCACTTTGGAGCGCCGTATCAACCCCTTCCCCAACATTAAGTGCCTTACCGATCTCTCTCGCAAGCTTCCTTTCATCCCTTTTCTTCAAGAGGGCTTCTATGGTGAGCGTCATACCTCCCGAGCCCATCAGTCTCATGGCCGTGCTTGCGCCCGCAACGGATGCGGCTACCACCGCAGTTGCGCCGCCGGCCCAACCAACCCCCATAAGCGCAACACCTGCAGTAACCTTTTTCCAAGCCGGGAGCTTCCGATACCAATCAAAAGCCCGGTATGCCGCTTTGCCGATCCTGTTCGCAATGGTTTCTTTTTTCTCGGCGATCTCCAGATTCGTTTTTGCGTCGTAGAGCTGCTTGAATTCATTCACCAAACCAAACTTGGTAAATCTCGCAATTTCTTTTTTCCTGTCTTCTGCCTTGAATGTGCCACGCTTAACTTCTTCGTCAAACGTCTCTTCAAAAAATCCCAGCCTGTGTTCAAGCTCATCCCTCCGTGCCTCAGAATACTTTTTCTGCGCCTCCTCCAGCGCCTTCTTGTCTCCATTGCCAGATTTCTTGAATTCACGGCTTATTTTTGCATACTCGTCGCGGGCAGTCGTAAGATCCTTTTCCAGTTTTTCTTCTGCTTCGCGCGCTGCGCGCTCCGCCGGCGTCTCTGTTGCTCCCTCCGAAAACCCCAGCAAGCGGATAGATGGCTCTTCCTCGGAGCCAGCTACTATTTTATATCGCGGCCGTACTTCCCCTGCTTCCTTTTTTGGCTCTTCCGCGGGCGTAGGGATTGTTCCGCTGGTGGATTCCTGGCTCATTGTGATTATTACGATTATAACAAAATTGCTTTGCTAGCGCAAGTCTTTATTGTGCGACACGAGGGGGTATAATAAAGCCGTGACCGAAATTGAAAAGTTGCTTAGGGATTATTTGAACTATCTTGAGATAGAAAAGAACCGCTCGCCGAAGACGCGGGAAAATTACGAACATTATCTGAACGAGTTCCTGAAATTTTCCAAAGTGCGGAGGCCGGCGGACATCACGGACGACGCGGTGCGCGAATTCCGTCTCGCGCTCGCCCGCCGCGAGCGCGGGAGTGACGGCGCGGCGATCAAAAAGGTCACACAAAGCTATTATGTGATCGCGCTCCGGAACTTTTTAAAATATTTGGCAAGGCGCGACGTGAAAACGCTCGCGGCGGAAAAAATAGAGCTTCCCAAAACGCCGTCGCGGCAAATAGAAGTACTTGAATACGGCGACCTGGAGCGTTTGCTCGCTGCGCCCAAAGGCAACGACCTCCGCTCGCTTCGTGACAAAGCGATCCTGGAAACGTTCTTCTCTACGGGCCTGCGGTTAGCCGAACTATGCTCCTTAAGCCGCTACTTGGATCTGAAACGCGGCGAGGTCACCGTGCGCGGTAAAGGCGACAAGCTGCGCGTCGTTTTCGTCTCCGATTCTGCGCGCGACGCTATTCAAAAATATCTTGCAAAACGCAGCGACGCGGATGAGGCGCTTTTTGTAAGCTTGAATAAATCCGGAAAAGTGATTGGGCGCGTAACGCCGCGCGCCGTGCAGCGACTCGTCTCCGCGCGCGCGCGGCAAGCCGGCATCGCAAAGCACGTCCATGCGCACCAGCTTCGGCATTGTTACGCGACCGATCTCCTTATGAACGGCGCCGACATCCGCTCCGTCCAGGAACTCCTCGGCCACGCAAACATTTCAACCACACAGATCTACACCCACCTCACGAACAAAGCCCTCCGCGAAGTGCACCAGGCTTTCCACGGGAGGAGAAGAAAATAACGTGCTGGGGGTGGGACTTGAACCCACAAGCCTTGCGGCGCTGGCTCCTAAAGCCAGTGCGTTTGCCATTTCGCCACCCCAGCAAAACCTATTGTTATATTAAGACAATTTAAGATATTTGACAAATTGTAGATTCTATGCTATTATGTACGAAGCACATGCGAGGGCGAACCCACGCATGAGCCAGAAAATTCAATTAAGGAGGTTTCATATGGCGAACGCGAATGGTCCGACGCCGAAACAGGAAAGCCGAAAAAATCTATTGATTGAGCTGTCGAAAGTTTTCGACCGAGAGACGGAAAGGGGAGCAGATTGGGTTGCGTCTCTCCTTCCAGATTGGGCCAAGTCACCTCTCTTCGAGAGGATGCTTGGACCTCTTGCTGGCTGGATCGAGTCAAAAACTGACCCGGTCAAGTCACCGATACTGGGTATGCTAGTGGAGAAGCTCGGCGACTTCACGGAGAACATCGGCCGCAGCATCGGCGAACAGAGTAAGGGAGGGGGGAAGACCTCTTCCGATCTGAGTTGGGTCAAAGATTTCCAGAAATCCGCCACCACGCGGCTCCAGGCAGCCAAGAATACGAAAGCAGCAAAGGACGTGTTCGTGCAACTGAAAAAGGAACTTCAGTTGCGGATCCGTCTCGCGGATCTCATTCGTGAGAAAACCCAACAGCCCGCTACGGCCCCCAGGAAAATCACGATTGAGGACCTGAGGAAATTCAAGCAGGATGTCCGAGCCGGGTGGAAAGAGATTGAGCCCGAATTGAAGGCGTTGGACAGGCTTTTGGCATCTAGAGTGAAAGTAATCGCCGACTGGACGGAGGGTTTGCCCGGGGCGAAAAAGGGAGGAAAGGGCCGAAGGATCCAACGGTTGAAGGATCTCTTTAGCCTGATCTTCTGAGGAGGAAATATGGGAACTGCAAGAGAAGTCCGAAGGATTCTGGAGGCCCTCGTGAGGTCCGGCAATTTCGTTGTGCGAGCCCTGCTTCGCATAGGGCTCGTCCTCATCCTCCTCATTTTGGCATCGGCAATTTGGATGCCGGAGGCTCTCCCATGGCTCGCGATGGTTTTCGGAGTGGTCGTGACACTGGTCCTCACAAGACAACCAGTAGTGACTATCATCGTCGGGCTTACCACCCCTACTCTACGCTGGGCCTCATTCGTTGTTGGGTTGGTTTTCGCCGCGGGAGCATATGCACTGCTCCTGATCATTCCCGCGCCTACAGGCCTAGCTCAAATGAAACAGAGACTGACGGCTGCGTTGATATTCGTAGTGCTGTCGTACATATTCCTCCGTTTGGCAAACCAATACAAATGGTTCCGGAGGGTTTTAGTACTCAGCATGATATTGATAACGGTTCTGTTCGCCCGGTCTCAAGGCTTCGGCCTTGCTCCAGGTTTCGATCTTTGGAGCGCGGGCGGCTACCCAAACTACAACCCCGACCCGACCTCCATCTCGCGTCACCTCTACGAGGAGGACGCGAATGGAACCAACAATCACAAGCACGACAAGATCAAATATTTTGATGTCGTGCTCTTGGGAGACCTGGGCGATTCTGGGAAGGGAGAGTTCTGTAAGGAGGGGCACATCGTCGTGCCGGACGACTGGACGCAGTGGTGCCAATATTGGGTCACATTCCAGCCCGACCGCCACTTTGGGATTCTCTTTTCGGGGTTCACCGTGTCGTACGGCCCCTGGGGAGTAAACCCTCCTGACCTTGACGACGAGCGGCTAAATAACAAGCCGCGGGAGCAGTGCCTGCAGGGCCTTGGAACGCTTCGGTACCAGCGTATCCAATGAAGTTTTTTCGTACCGATTCAATTGACCCGCCGCGCGTGCGCTCAAAAGCACTATACACGCCGGCGGGATTCTGTTTTTATATAAGACCAGAGCCGCCTTGCTCCCGTTTGCGTATACTATCGTCATCTCCCCCGCGGCACGATGCCATGAACCCAAAAGGCCCCGCAGGGGGCCTTTTGAAAAATGCAGCCGTGACAAGATTCGGATGGTGGTCGGCTAGCACGCGGTGAAGACGGTCCCACCAAGGAAGCTTGAGATGATCAGTGGTATGCCCTTCGCGACGAGCGCGATCACAACGGCGATGACCGCATAAAGCAGCGTACTCCCTGCCGACTTCACCTTTTCAGGATCGCCCGCGGCAGTTAAGTACTTGAACGCTGCGACGAAAACGAAGATGATGGCCAAGATGATCATTAAATAAAACAGCCAGTTAATGATCGTGCAGAGGAGACCGTTCGTGCCTGAGATCTGCGATATGCCTGTAACCGGCGACGCGGGTGCTGTCACGCCCGGCCCCTGAAACTGCCCCAATGCCACAAGCGGAAGTCCGAGCGCGAGGACCGGCGCTACCAGTCCCTTCGCAAATTCTTTTACTGTTTTCATGAATAATGAGAGTTTTCGACCTTTCCAGTTACCGTTTTAGTATATCTCGTCTCAAGATAACCGACAAGTTCTCTTGCTATCCACAGATGCTCACGAGCATCCGCCAGTTAAATCCTCCCAGGAAACTGTCTATAAGGGTTGGAATCCCCCACGCGCAGAGAGCCACAACGACCGCGATTGCGGCATAAAGAAGTGTCTTATTCGCACTCTGCACTTTTTCTGGCTCACCCGCCGAGGTCGCATACCGGTAGCCGCCTATAAGAAACATGATGATGGCAAACATAATGAGAAGCCAAAAGATCCACAAAAGGATGCCGCACGCAATGCTGGCAACGCTATAAACATCCTGAACCGGACTCACGGGCAACCCAGTCATACCGGGAGGCGTCGGGGGGCCCGCGAGACCAGCGGCGGTCCGCGCAAAAGCCATCGCCGCTAAAATCGTCGCGCCAACTGCTGCAAAAAGAGGTGTTGTCTTAAATTTCCTCATTGTTCTTATTTGCAAAACGTGCCAAGGGTGCCGGCACCCAAGATACTGCCAATGAGCGAGGGAACTCCCCACGCGCATATGGCAACCGCAGCCGCGATCGCGGCATAAAGAAGCGTTTTGTTTGCTTTGCCAACCTTTTCCGGATCTCCCGACGACACCGCGTACTGGTAACCCCCCACCAAAGTCATAACAACGGCGAGCACAATGAGCCCCCAGAAAACCCAGTTAATGATGCCGCAGAAAAGGGTAGTGATGTCGCCCGTCGCGAGCGTCGTCACAGGAGCCTTTACGTCATTCGGTGGATTCAGAGTAATCGTTGCCCCGGCGACTTGTGCCACAAAAAACGAGGAAGTTGCGAGTAATCCAGAAAGAAACATCCGGCCTGTCCGCGAATTAAGTTTGTAAAACATGTTCCTCACCATCGTTTTTATTATACCATTACGGGCACACGCTCAAACTTGAAGCCTGTACACCGAAGACGCTTCCTATGAAGAGCGGCACTCCTCTCGCCACTAGCGCGATTACGATCGCGATCGCGGCATAAAGAAGCGTTTTGTTCGCCTTACTGACGCTTTCGGGATCTCCCGCCGACGTCGCATAGCGGTAGCCGCCTATGAGGAACATTATTATTCCCACTACGATGAGCCCCCAATAGACCCAGTTCAATACATCGCAGAGGAGAGTGGTAATATCTGACGGACTCGTGATGACGTTCGTAGGAGCTGGCGCCGCGTTCACAACCGTGATAAGCGACGTCGTGAGTGAACCGATCGCACCAACCGTCAAATTTTTTATCTTTTCCATGCCCGATAAATTATTAGCTTGACCCGCCGCCCAATATGCTCTGAATGAGCTTGGCGACGCTTCCCGCGAGAAGAACAACCACGAACCCGATGACCGCATAAAGGATGGTTTTCTTCCCGGTGCTGAATTTTTCCGGATCCCCCGCCGCTGTCATCATCTGAAAGCCTCCGATCAGGATAATAATACCACAGATAGGAATGGAGATAGTGAAAATGAAGTTCATGACGGCGGTCAGGGGACAGGTCAGGTCGTTACAGCTGCTTCCCAAGGGGTTCGTGAGTGTGGGGGGGGCACTGGCCGCAGAAGCGACCGAAACAACACCGAGAATTGTCAAAACAATTACGTATCCGATCCGCCTTAAGATTTTTCCCACCGTCCTCATATTATCTACAGCGTAGCACGGTGCGGCCGTTACTGGAATGCCCCGGCTTGGCACATATCCAGGGACGTAGCCTCCCGCACGCCCGTCACTTTATCTTCCACGATGGTGGCGTAGATTGATAGATTGCAGAAATCGCGCCCGCTCACGCCGAGCATCTGCGCGAGGGAATCTTCCGCTCCTTTTTGATCGCTCCCTGTCGCTCCTTCTCCCATATCAATCACAAAACTGCTGTCGGAGCGGTAGTACCAGATGGTGTACGCGGTCGCCTTCTCAAGAACAACCGCATCCATTTCCTGCCAGTATCCTTTTGCATCCTTATAAAAATTGTTCACAGTGACGCCGCCCTTCGCACCCTGAAGCACAAGCGTGTTGCCCTGCGGTGTGTTCGTGGGAAGCGCGCTCACGACAAGTGGCTCCGCCTGCGACCCCGTTCCCGTCGTTCCAACAGACGGCAAGGAAGGAGCGCTGTTTGTATTTGTTAGGCCTCCGTTTTTGCGACCAACAAGGAAAAACACAAGGAGGCCAACGCCAAGAATTGCAGCTATGCATACCACCACGATTATCGTTTTTTTCATAATATTGCTGTTAATTTTTAACCTCCGCAACCGGTATAGGGCGGATTCTGTAGATTGAAGTGCACTTGGTCGCCGGGCAATCCTTGCCATCGCAGATCAATGTTGTTGCTCTGCAGCAACGCATTGATGGAATCGTACGTCACTCCGGTCAATCCTATATCTACGCCAATCCCTCTCACATGAGGAGCGCAACCACTCGGCGCCGCTACCAAACAGGGGTTGGAGGTTCTGCAGACTCCGTGCTTGTTCTCTTCGGCTTTGAGCGTGGCCACGATTTGCGCGCACTCGGGCCGATTGGCATAGTCCGGATTCGCAAAGAGCATCTCCGAGTCTTGGTAAATTTCATAAAGGTGCATCTGATATCCGAGGGGGCGATACGCGGAGTTCGGCGCCGCGCGGCCACCTGCCGCGCCGACGACCGCCTGCAATTTTTGGAACTCTGACTGTAATTTCGCCAGGTTTTTATCAACATTGGAATCCCTTCCTCCCGTAGACCAAAGCAACGACGAACCGTTTTCCATCTGCAAAGCTACTGGATCAATGATTGGGGAAAGCTGTGGTATGGGGCATGTCCCCGGGCCTGTAGGCGCGGGCGGGGGGGCCGGAGATGGGGGGGCGGGAGGCGGAGCAGGAAGGACGGCGAGTCCGGCAATCTGGAGCGAAACGAGCTGCGGATTCACGGTGTAGAGAACGACGTACGCGCCGGCGAGCAAGAGAAGCCCAAGGAGCGCGCCGGTGATCCAGCTTCTTCCCTCGCTCTCAGCCGAAGGGTTGCCGCGACTCGCCGCATACTTGATACCGCCGTAGACGATCGCACCGAAGGCAAGAATGCCCGCCACGAGAAGGGCAAAACTGTAGAAATTGCTAACGAAGCCGGAGATAGAAGTTGCGGGCGCCGAACCGGGAAGATTGGAGTTAATGTTGATCAGTACTGAATTCATCTATTGCTTATTGGACGGTACAGGCAGGCCCTCCGAAACCACCAATAGGTACGGTGCCGACCGCGGAAAAAAGAACATGCGTAAATGTATACACGATGATGTACGCGCAAAGGACGATGAATAATCCTATGACGACACTCGTTATCATTTTGCGCGCCTCACTTGTCTTTTCTGGACTTCCGCGCGAGATGAGCAGCATAATCCCACTCCACGCAATCATAATCGGCGCGATAATCCAGATCACAACGCCGATACCGAAATAGATAACGTTCCCCGCGGTGCAGACGAGATCGCAAAGGTCATGACAATTCGCATTGTCCGTCCCGCCAGCCGTACCTGCTCCCGTGCACGAGATAAGTGGCCCCTTCAGGATGCTCGGATCCCACACAGTGCTGTGTGCATTGCATGCGAACGCAAGATACGGTGTTATGATCGCAAACAAGGCTAGAGCACCGATAAGTTTCGTTTTCATCTTATAAGTATCACATTAATTGACTGACGGCCGTTTGTGCTTGGTTCAAAGCTCGCGATGAATCTGCAGAACCGCTGAGCACGTTCTTTATGGCAGTGTCAAAAATGGCGTTTATCTGGGTATCGTCGGCCTCGTACCATGATTCCGCAGTCAAAATCTGTGTGGCAAAAACGGAAAGGGAGGCGTTGTTTGACTCTGCCTGAATCAGGGCGCGGAGCGCGGGCGGTTTACCGGTCGCGCTTTGATATGCCGCCGCGTTCGTCGCATTTGTCGCGAGATAAAAGATGAGGTTCCAGGCATCGGCCGACTTGCCCGCTTTCGCCGCCGCGAAGCCGTCGTACTCCGGATAGTTCACGGGCATGCTCGCCCCGTTCGCCTGCGGCATTTGCGCGATGCCTATATTGAGGTAAGGCGCCTTTGCCTCTATCGTCGTGAGATCCGACTGGTATGCAAATATGATCGCCGTCTTTCCCGCCACGAAACTGTCAACCGCGTTCCCCATGCCGTCATTCCAGGTGTAATACGGTGAAACGGCATTCGCAAATTGCAGGTAGAAATTGAACGCGGTTATGCCCGTGGTCCTGTTGTCCCCGCCGTCGAAAAATGTCGCGGCGGTTCCCTTGTTGTTCGTCATCTGCGTCCCGCTTTGGAGCATAAGCAGCGAAAGGATATCAACGGCGTTCGGGATGCTCGCGCGCGAGCCGCCGATCGCCGCCGCCGCCCGCACAAGCTGTCCCGAGACATTCACGCTGCGAAGTTTCACAACATCCGCGTCAAAATCGTCCCAGGTTGCGGGAGGAACCGCGATGCCTGCGGCGTTAAAAAGATCTTTGTTGTACACCATGGCGAGCGTGTCAATGGAAAGTGGAAGTCCATAAATTCCCCCACTCCAAACAAAATCCCTCGCCACCGCGTCGGGGAACAAGTTTTGAAGCTGGAGGACACCGAACTGCGTTGAGGAAGCGGGGATCGGCATGAGCACCGACGTCCACTTTGAGAGTTCACGGTTACTTACTTCAAACACGTCAGGGCCGGTACCCGCCGCGAGGGCGGAGAGAACCTGGGAATGGTAGTTCGCGGGATCAACCTGCACATACGTCACCTTCCCGTACGGATACGACGCGAGGAGACCCCCGAAAGTCCCGCTATCCTCGGTGCCCCACACGGTAAGTGCAACCCCCGAACCGGTGTTCACCTTTGGTCGTAACCCGACGTAAAGGAGGAAGACAACGACAATCAAAACGACGATCCCTCCCCCGATGATAACGATCTGTTTTTTGGAAAATTTTGCGGGCATTTATTAGATGACAACGGTGCCGGCCAACCGATCGCCGCTCTTCAGATTCATGATGTGCACGCCCTGCGCCGCGCGCCCCGTCGTGCGCACCGCCTTGAGCTCGGTGCGGATCATCTGCCCCTTCGCCGAAAGCGCGAAGACCTCCTTCTCTTCGGTCACGACGTGCGCGGAGGTCAGGGGTCCTGTCTTCGCCGTGATTTCCGCGGTCTTCACGCCCGATCCGCCTCGGCTCTGTGTCTTATATTCCTTGAGCGGCGTCTGCTTTGCGAAACCGTTCTCCATAACCACAAGGAGCTTTTCTTCTCCTCCTTTGATTATATCAAAGCCCGCGACTTCGTCGTTCTGCTTCTTAAGCTTAATCGCACGGACGCCCGCCGCGGCCCGCCCCATGGAACGCACCTGCTTTTCATCAAAGCGGATGGACTGTCCTTGGCGCGTGACGAGGATCACCTGGTCCGCACCGCCCGTGAGCCGCGCCCATTTGAGCTGATCTCCTTTTTTGAGCTTGATCGCAATGATGCCGGTGCGGCGGATATTTTCAAAATCCCCAAGTGGCGACTTTTTGATCACCCCCCGCTTCGTAACCATCATCAAATATTTTTTCTCTGCGTGTTTTGGACCTCTCGCGGAGTAGTTCACGATTGCGCTAACCGTTTCGTCCGCCGGCAGCTCCAAAAAGTTCTGGATGGCCTTGCCTTTTGAGATGCGCGTCGCCTGCGGGATCTCATATACCTTCGTCTGAAAGGCGCGTCCGCGGTTCGTAAAGAATAAGACGTTGTCGTGCGTCCGCGCGCTGAAGAAATGCGAAAGGAAATCCTCGTCGGCCACTTCGGAGCCAATGAGTCCCTTGCCGCCGCGCTTTTGCACTTTAAAAGTGCTCGGCGGCAGCCGCTTGATGTACCCGCCGCCCGAAACCGTCACGATCGCATCCTCATCGTTGATCAAGTCTTCATCGCTCATCGCCGCAACGGCGTGCGCAACGACCTGCGTCCTCCGCTCGTCGCCGTACTTTTCTTTGAGCTCGCGGATTTCGTCTTCAATAATTTTTAATATCCGTGCCGGGCTCTTCAAAATGAGCGAGAGCTCCTCAATGAGCGTTTTCTTCTCCTTTAGTTCCGCGTCTATTTTTTGGTGCTCAAGCGCGGCGAGCGTCTGGAGCCGCATTTCGAGTATCGCCGTCGCCTGGATATCGCTGAATTTAAACTGTTTTACGAGGTTCGCATGCGCTTCTTCTTTGTCCTTTGATTTCTTGATCGTCGCGATCACACGATCAATCGCGTCAAGCGCTTTCGCAAGACCTTCCAAAATATGGGCGCGCTCCTGCGCTTTTTTGAGGTCAAACTGCGTTCGGCGTCGCACCACTTCCTTCCGATACGCGAGGTATTCGGCAAGAATGTCCCGCAAGGACAAGAGTCGCGGTTCAAGGCCGCCATTGCTGTCGGCATTCACGACGAGCGCGGTCATGTTCATGTTGAAATTCCTTTCAAGATCGGTGTGCTTGTAGAGCCAGTTTAGGATCTTCTGTGGTACCACGTCGTTCTTGAGTTCAATCACGATGCGCATCCCCTCGCGATCGGACTCATCGCGGAGATCGCGGATGCCTTCTATCTTTTTCTCCTGCGCGAACTCGGCGATCGTCTTTATGAGCTCGGCCTTGTTCACCTGGTAGGGAATCTCGGTGACCACAATGTCAAACTGCTTGCCGGCCTTGTTCTCCACAATTTCCGTCTTCGCGCGCGTGAGAACCGCGCCGCGTCCGGACACGTACGCCTCGCGTATCGCTTTCGCGTCGTAGATGATGCCGCCCGTTGGGAAGTCCGGCCCTTTCACAAATTGCAAAAGGTCCTCGCTCGTCGCGTCGGGATTGTCCGCAAGATAAAGGATGGCGTCCACAATCTCATTCAAATTGTGCGTGGGAATACTCGTCGCCATACCCACCGCGATGCCGAGCGTGCCGTTCAAAAGAAGATTGGGGAGCTTTGCGGGAAGCACGCGCGGCTCGTTCCTCGTCCCATCGTAATTCGGCGCCCAATCAACCGTTTCCTTTTCAATATCCTCAAGCACCTCTTCGGTGATCCGCGAGAGCTTCGCCTCCGTGTAGCGATGCGCCGCCGGCGGGTCGCCGTCCACAGAACCAAAATTTCCCTGCCCGTGCACGAGTGGATAGCGGAGCGAAAAATCCTGCGCGAGGCGCACGAGCGTGTCGTAGATCGCCATGTCGCCGTGCGGGTGATACTTGGACATCGTGTCGCCCACGACCGTTGCCGACTTCCGGAACTTCGCAAGGTGCGTGAGTCCCGATTCCCACATGTCCCAAAGAATCCGCCGTTGCACCGGCTTCAGGCCATCGCGCACATCTGGCAGCGCCCGCGCGACGATGACCGACATCGCGTAGTCCAAGTATGACTCGCTAAGCTCTTTTGTAATTTCCCTTTTTTCCAGCTTTGCCATGTTAGTTAGTTATTAGCGTTGGACATTAGAAATTAGTCATTAGAAATTAGAAATTCTACCGGGGCGGTTTTACGATGTATTGCCGTGGCGCCTGTAGAATGTTTCCCAAGTAATGCAGAAACCCCACGCTTTTCCCATAGAGCGTCCCGATACCGCCTTCCACGTTCTGCCAGATACTTGTCCCGCCCGAGGACGGCACGGACGATGATGCAGCGGAGGACGGAATGGCGGACGAAGCAGCGCCTTCTTGTGCGACCCCTGCGATAAGGTTATTGAAATAGGCAAGCCAAACGTAGATCACAATGATCATGGCGACCGCCGTCGCCGCAACCAAAATCTTCGTTTTGGTCGCTTCGTCAAGCGACTGCAGCTCTTCAAGGAAGCTTTTTTTCTCTTCCTCGCGCATGGCCCGCATCAGCCCGCGCTCAAAACGATCGGCCGCCCTTTGTCACCCATAATGTCTTTTTGTTTGAATACGAATTTATCCATTTTTTCCGCTTTCTTGCCAAGCGTTTTCAAAAACTCATCGGGGGTTTTATAAAAGCTCGGGACGATGATGCGCGCCTCAAGTTGCTTCGCGACTTTCGCCGCGACTTCAGGTTCCAAAAAATGGCCCCCGCCGACGGGCAGGATGAGCATGTCCGGTGCCAAAAGCTCCTCCATAAGCGTCGCGTCCATAGGCCGAGAGAGGTGCCCCAAGAAAACAAATTTCATTTCTTCCCAATAGACTGCGTACACCGTCTTTAAAAATTTTTCCGTTGATTCGGCCGCGACGGGATACCCCAGAATCTCTATTTCCCTTACCTCGTATTCGCCGGGGAACGCGATCGTTTGCGCCGCAACCGCGGTGCCATCGGATCCGGCCACCGCCTCCGCCGCAAGCGGACTTTCCCCCGCCACAAGCGTCTTTAACGTAACATCCGCCTTGAGGCGGTTGTTCTCCGGATTCACGAGGACAGACGTGTCTCCACTCTGGAGCCGAAAAGCTCCGTTGCCAAAATAATTCAAAACCATACGAGAACATTTTATCAAAAAAATGGGCGAAATACAAGCGCACAGAGCATGTATAAGAATTTGTTTTTGACCGAACTCGTCCTCGCGCGAGGGCAAAAACAAGTTCTTATATATGCTCTACAAGCTTGCAATATGCCATCGTTTTGAATACAATGAGCACCAATGCCTCAAACAGACGCGAACATCACACAGTTCTTGAAGACCGAGCTTTCGGCGGCCGACTGGCCGAAGGAAGGTACGGTCGTGGAGGTCACGCTCATCAAGAAGCTTCCCCGTAAGGCCTATTTTGACATGGGCCGTTTCGGCACAGGCATCGTCTATGGCATAGAATTTCAGAACGCGCGGGAGGCGCTGCGCAACCTGAATCCCGACGGCAAGCTCCACGCGAAAATCGTCGCACTGGACGGCGAAGAAGGTAATATTGAACTTTCGCTCTCCGAAGCAGGCAAACAAAAGCTTTGGCAACAGGCGAAAGACCTTGCGGAAGCCGGCGAGGTCGTGAAGGCAAAAATCATCGGCGCGAATGCCGGCGGATTGATGGCCATAATCTCCGAAGAACTGAGAGCCTTCCTTCCTGTTTCCCAGCTCTCGCTTGAACACTATCCGAAAGTCCCAGACGGCGACCGCGTGAAAATCACGGAAGAACTGAAGAAATTTATCGGCCAGGAGCTTTCCGTTAAGATCATTGACGTGAATCCGCGGAGCAACAAGATCATCGTTTCCGAGCGCGAAGTGCTTTCGGCGAACGTGAAGGAGCTCCTCGCCGCCTACGCCGTGGGGCAGGATGTTGATTGCATCGTCTCGGGCGTCGCCGACTTCGGCGTCTTCGTCCGCTTCGTGGGCAATCCGCAGATAGAGGGCATGATCCACATTTCCGAGCTGGATTACAAGTTGATAGACAATCCAAAAGAACTCGTAAAAGTGAACGACCCGCTAAAGGCAAAAATCGTGGACATCAAAGAAGGCCGCGTATTTCTCTCCCTCAAAGCGCTCAAAGAAGATCCGTGGGCGAAGCTCGGCGATGCCGTCACGCCCGGCGCCACCGTGGAGGGCCGCGTGTACAAGTTCAATCCCTTCGGCGCCATCGTCGCGCTTGCGGGGGATCTTCAGGGCATGATACACATCTCCGAGTTTGGCGGACAAGACGAGATGAAAAAAGCGCTCGCCGTCGGGCAGTCGTATCCGTTCGTCATTGACGCCGTGAAGCCCGAGGAAAGAAGGATCACGCTGAAGGTGAAGAGGTAGGACTGTTGCTTATCAAAAAAATCCGCCAGTAGCGGATTTTTTGTTCTTTGTGCCGCGGGGGTGAATCGAACACCCGACGCATGCCTCTTCCGAGGCTAATTTGGACTATATCATCTTCCTCGCCGAAGGAAGCCGGGCGCTTGTGCGAGATTATTGTTGGGACTCACTCGCTAGTCTCTACGCCTTCTTCGCAACCTAGGCCCTGCGAAGCTTGGTTCGGGATTGTCCTTTCGGAGTTCCCCCGAGTTCACCCGATTATTCAATCCGCATTACTGCGGAAGGCCCCAAAGATTTAGGGCATCGCTCTACCACTGAGCTACCGCGGCATTCAAACTTTTTCCTTAACGCCATCAATCCATCCCATGATCTTATGAAACAGATTGGTGTTGTTTATTCTAATCTGTGCAACCCCATAAGGCAAGCGATTAAACGGCCGTTTGCCCATGCTAGACCTACTAATGCCGAGATATGTTTTCGTAAAGTTTTTTCTGGAGATCTGGAGAGTATCACTCCAATAATTTAAAACTTCTTCTTCGTTAAGGTGTTGGAAAATTCTTACCCCGATCTTTATTCTCTCACGTGCGACCTCGCACACTTCAACCAAAAACTTTATAAACATTTTCAAAAGCTTGGGGTCTGCATTCGTGAGAGAAACAGGATGGTTGGTTACCTCCAAACCGTTTCTCCTTTTCGCCCGCTTGTATCCTTCCGCCCAATACAACGCGGCCCCTACAAGCAATAATTTTTCTTTTGAAATATCGCCAATTTGATTTTTCGCTTCAGTTTGAATGTCGGACTTACGGCGCAAAGCCAAAATCGTTTGCTTCTTATTCCTCTTAAGCAATCCTGCCAATGACCTTTCCCACGTCCGTCTTTTGAGCGCACTGCTTGCGGCATCAGAAAGAACTATGTCTTTTAGCCATAATGAAAGAGTTGACTTCGATATTCTGCCAAGCAATCCCCGAATTTCCGAGTAGCTTCTTCCAGTTAAACGAAGACGAATGGCCGTTTGTTTGTCGTTTCGCATGCGTCCAGCATAACAAAAACTCCATTAAAGAATTATTAAAGAAGCCTTGACGTCGGGCCGCTGGGAATTGAACCCAGTCTGCCTGTACCCAAAACAGGTGTACTACCGGTATACGACGGCCCGTGATGCCTCTTCAAACTATCCTATTTCCGTTGTAGAATCAATGCGTTCAGCGGTGCCCCGCGACGCGGGGCCCTCGTAGCTCAATGGACAGAGCAGAGCTCTTCTAAGGCTTTGATGGGGGTCCGATTCCCTCCGAGGGCGCACCATTCTATAAGCCGCGTTTTGTGCGGTGTCTTGATTTTCGACCCATACGAGAATTGAATCCTGTTAGAATAAAGCTATGTACGGATTTCTAATCGGAAGCGTGGTTTTCCTTTTTATTTGGTTGATCTTATTTTTCTCCCGAAAAGATTTGCGTAAAGAGATGCTAATCATGAGCGTGCTCATCGGCGGCGTGAGTGTGGCGACTGGCTATTTTTGGTGGACACACGATTGGTGGCGCCCATTGACTATAACCGGCACGCGAGTGGGGATAGAAGATTTCTTAGTAGGTTTTGCAGGCGGAGGCGTAATGGCTGTTATTTATGAAGAGTTGTTCCGCAAGAGATTATACAAACGGGAGAGCAATCAGCATCATCCAGGCGGATTTACTATCCTCCTCTTGCTGGCCCAAATTACTTCAATACTTATCTGGGGTCTCCATTTCAGTTCGTTCTGGGCGAGCACCATCGCCATGATCTTCATCGCCGCAGTCATGTTTTATTATCGCCGGGATCTAATAATAGCTGGGTTCCTGACTGGCATTTGTATGTTTTTTGTGTCTATAGTTTTTTATTCAAGCATATTGTTTTTCTATCCAAGTTGGGCTCGTGAAACCTATCTTTTCAGTCACTTATCCGGAATCACGTTTTTAACCTATCCTGTTGAAGAGTATATATTTTGGTTTTTAGCTGGATTCATGTGGGGACCATTTTATGAATATTGGCAGGGAGAGCGCCTAAGGACAATGACGAGGTAGGAGTTCTAGCCCTAGGAAGAAGGGCACACTCCCCGAGTATTTTCGGAGAGTTGAAAAAATTGGTACTTCCCTGTAGGATGGAATAACGCGCGCTTAGCTCAGCGGCAGAGCGACCGCCTTACACGCGGTAGGTCGTAGGTTCAAATCCTACAGCGCGCACAAAAGATCAGGAATTCAGGGTATAGAAATTCTCCAGGAGTTTTGCAACAAGAATGGGGCCGGTGCCGCCCGGCGTGGGAGTATAGAATGCAACCGAGGACTCTTTGTGGGCGCCTGTGCCCGCACCCGTACTCGCACTCGCTGCTCCCGGATCAAAATCGCCCTTGCCGCCTTCGTAGCCGAAATCAATCACGCCAGCGCCCTGCTTTAGCATCGCGGGTGTGATAAGCCCCGCCTTGCCTACACCTGTGATCACAAGATCCGCGGCCGTGAGCGCCGAAAAGTCCGAGTCCTTCCCTACGACCGTAACGTCGCCCGCTCTCTGACCCAAGAACCACAGGGAAATCGGTTTGCCGATCAAAAATCCACGTCCGACGACGACCACTTTTTTCCCTTTCAAGTCAAACTGAACGCGCTTTAAGATTTCCGCGACGACCGCTGCTGCCGGCTGGACAATTTTGTTCCGGCCGTTATAGAACGCGCCCAAGCTCCGCTCGCTCAAGAGGTCGGGGTCCTTCTCCGGAGGAATGGCATTCAATACCGCGTACCAATTGAAATGCTCCGGGAGGGGGAGCTGTACGACGATCCCACCGCACGTCTTGTGCGCCGCGATCTTTCCCACTTCCTTCCGTAGCGCGTCGTTCGTAAGATCCTCCGGGAATTCGTAGATGCGGTAGTCAACACCGAGGCGTGCCGCGGTATCGTGCTTAATCCTCTGGAAACTTTTTGATGCCGGGTCGTTGCCGACCAAAACCCCGGCCAAGAATTTTTCCGGCTTCGGTAATGTTTTCAGGCGATCGGCGATCTCGGTCGCAATCTTCCTCCCATCAATCACCATAATATCTAGAGCATATCATCAAACTTGAATCCACAGAAGGGCTTGTATATAATAGGAGTACATTCTTATTCTTACTCCCACACCCATGCCGCAAAAAAATCTTAAAGCCGAAGATCCGAAAGTATTTGAAATCATTGAAAAGGAAAAGTTGCGGCAGAAAGAAGGGCTTGAGCTCATCCCTTCCGAAAGTTATGCCTCTCGCGCGGTGCTTGAGGCGATAGGGAGCGTGCTCAGCAACAAATACGCGGAAAATTATCCAGGACGGCGTTACTACGGCGGCTGCGTGAATGTGGACGAGCTGGAAACGCTTTGCCAAAAGCGGGCGCGCGAGGTTTTCCACGCGGAGGGGTACCACGTGAATGTCCAGCCGTATTCCGGTTCGCCCGCAAACCTTGAGGTCTACTTCGGACTTCTTGAGCCGGGCGCCACCATCATGGCGATGCGCCTGGACCATGGAGGGCACCTCACGCACGGCTCTCCCGTCAATATGTCGGGGAAGCTGTTCAAGTTTGTTCATTATCAAGTGGACGAAAAGAACGAAACGCTTGATTACGACGCGATTGAAAAGCTTGCACGGGAACACAAACCGAAATTGATCGTGTGCGGCTACACTGCCTATCCGCGGACCATTGATTTCAAAAAATTCAGCGAGATCGCAAAGAGCGTCGGCGCCTATTCCATGGCGGACGTCTCCCACATCGCGGGGCTCATCGTCGGCGGCGCCCATCCCTCTCCATTCCCGCTCATGGACGTAGTCACGACGACCACGCACAAAACGCTGCGCGGCCCGCGTGCGGCGATGATCTTCTGTAAAGAAGAACTGAAAGACAAAATTGACCGCGCGGTGTTCCCCGGCATGCAGGGAGGACCGCACGAAAATACGATCGCGGGCATTGCCGTTGCCCTCCACGAAACCACGCTTCCGGAGTTCAAGGAATACGCACATCAAGTTGTGGCGAATGCGAAGGCACTTGCGAAAGAGCTCCAAGCGCAGGGCCTGCGGCTCATTTCGGGCGGAACCGACAATCATCTCATGCTCATTGACCTCCGTGTGTTCGGCCCGGGGCGAGGCGTGTTTGTAGAAAAAGCGCTTGAAGCGGCGGGCATCAGCGTGAACAAAAGCTCCATCCCCAACGACCCCGCGCCGCCGTACTACCCGTCCGGCATCCGCCTCGGCACTCCGCCCATCACCTCGCGCGGCATGAAAGAGGAGCACATGAAGACGGTCGCTTCCTTCATCGCCCGCATCGCGCACGAATTCGCGAAGAACGAACTCCCCACCGACAAGGAAAAGCGCATTGAATTCATGCGCGCGTTCAACGCCTCGCTCCCCAATCATCCGCTCATAAAAGAAGTGCACGACGCCGTGAAAAAATTCGCGACGCCGTTCCCCGTACCGGGAATTGATTAATCCACCAACCCTCCGTTAGTTTTCATTGTTCAAATCCTCTCCCGCGCACAGACCCGAGCATTCATCCACGCATCAGCGCAATTTTTGTAAGATGGTTCGCAGCTCGTCCGTCGAAATAAACCCTTCAGGGGGCGTCATCTCCCCCATAACTTTTCTGTTTATTTTCACAATGGTTTTTTCAACACTAAACCCGCCACCTCTCCAACGCGAGCGAGTAACATATTTTATAGAATCGCAGATTTCAATTTCGTTCTTTCCGATTTGCCCGGAGAGACTGTGCCTATGGATTGCTCCATTTTCTGTATAAAACCATCGCGCAGAAAACATGAACGAGGGAAAGCTGGATTTGCTTTCAAACTGAAAATCGAAATCCTTCGCCAGTTGTTGCATCTTTTTTCTCCGGGAAAAATCACTAAAATAGTCAGGCACCGCCATAATGAGTCCGGAAAGAAAGAAGCCCGCGATTATGACAAGAATTATCAAAATCAAAAACCAATCGAGATATGCAGGTTCCATATGCTTATTTTAGCATGGCGGCAATATTAGAATATAAAATCCAAGACAACAGGCCTGTGCGCCTATTTGCCCATTCCCCTTGCGCGCGTTACAATTTTCCTACCATGATCCTTTCGGACCGCGACATCAAGAAAGCGCTCAAGGCAGGACGCATCAAAATCACGCCGGCGCCGGATTTCAAAACCCAGCTCGGCTCGTGCTCGCTCGACCTGCGGCTCGGCCACGAGTTCCAGGTGTTCCGCCGCACTCACGTCCCCCATATAGATACCCAGGACATGAAACAGGCGGCGACCCTTATGGAAGATGTTGTGGTTCCGAAGGGCGGCTCTTTCGTGCTCCACCCTCAAGACCTCGTGCTCGCGACCACGCTTGAATGGCTGGAAATCGGGGACGATCTCGTGGGGCGCATTGAAGGAAGGAGTTCTCTTGGGCGCCTCGGCGTTATCGTCCACGGCACAGCGTCCATCTTTGATCCCGGCTGGCGCGGGAAGCCGGTGATGGAACTCGGTAACCTGGGCGTCGTGCCCGTACTTCTCTATCCCGGCATGCGGGTGTGTGCTTTCACGTTTGAAGAGGTGTCAAGCGCGGTGGAAGTTCCCTACTATATGAAAAAAGGAAGTAAATATGCCGGTCAGAAAAAGCCAGTCGCGTCAAAGCTTTCGCAAGAAGCAAGAACAAAAAGGCGGAAATGATGAAGAACGGCGGCTACGAAATAGAGATCAAGTGCCTCTTGGGGAACCGCGAAAACGCGGAGCGATTTGAGGCACAGATGAAAAAGCTGAACCCAAAACTACGGAAGATCGGCTCACACAAGCAACTCAACCACTACTTTGAAGGAGATGGCGATCTCGCCGCCGTCGCAAAAGTCATTCGCGACGATGAGGCGCGGAAAGAATTCCTTGATCTTGCGAAACGAGCGAAAGATTTTTCCCTGCGCACGCGTGAAGCGGACGGGAGGGTGCTCTTGGTCCTTAAGGCGACCATTGACGACACGACGAGCGCGAACGGCACCGCACGTCGGGAATTTGAGCGCGAGGTAACCATGCCGCTCGTAAAACTTGACGAAGCCCTACTCAACGCCGGTTTCCGCTACCAGGCAAAATGGTCACGCGAGCGGACGGAATACAAATTTGCGGATGCCAACGTGACGATAGACAAAAATGCCGGCTACGGCTACCTCGCCGAATTTGAAATCATAGCAAGCGATCCCTCCCACGCGGACGGGGCGAAGGCGAAGCTCCGCGAAATAATAAAAAGTGTAGGGCTCGAAGAGCTTAACCAGGAACGCCTCGCACGCATGTTCGCCTACTACAACGCGCATTGGCCGGAGTATTATGGTACCGAAAAAACCTTCGTGATAGAGTAGAACCATGACAAACGTTCCCGCGGGTGTGCGGCACCCCGAATATCAATACCTTGACCTCCTTCGCGACATCCTTGACCACGGCGTGAAGCAGGTAGACAAGGGAATCGGCTCCATTACTTGGAGCGTCTTCGGCCGGCAGATGCGGTTTAATCTTGCGGAAGGATTCCCCCTCCTCACCACAAAAAAGGTATTTTGGAAAGGAATTCTATACGAGCTCGCGTGGTTCTTGTCCGGCCAGTCCAATATAAAATATCTTGTGGATGCGAACGTCCACATCTGGGACGACTACCCTTACAAAATTTACCGAGAAAAAATAGATAAGGGCGAACTTCCTCCGCTTACGAAAGAAGAATTCATCGCTAAGATCGCGGGCGACGCGGCATTCGCAAAGCAGCACGGGGATCTGAAATATATCTATGGAGAACTCTGGCGCCGATGGCCCGCGAAAGACGGCCGGACGATTGACCAGGTCCAGTGGCTCGTGGACGACATAAAGAAAGATTCGGATGCCCACAACGCGCTCGTGAATTCCTGGAATCCCGAATATCTCTACGAAATGGCGTTGCCCCACGAAGCGTGCCGCTTCCCCATCTGCCACAATATGTACCAAGCGAACGTCAAGAACGGCAAGCTTTCGCTTCATCTTTACCAGCGCACGGCCGATATGTTCCTTGGAGTCCCCTTTAACATCGCGAGCTATGCGCTCCTCACCATCATCCTCGCCCAGGTAACGGGCAATGAGCCGGGAGAATTCGTTCACACCTTCGGCGACGCCCATATTTACGAAAATCATTTCGACGCCGTTAAAGAACAGCTCACGCGCGAGCCGAGGCCATTCCCGAAAGTGACGCTTGATCCCGCAGTGAAAACAATTGACGACTTCAAACCGGAGCACGTAACGCTCACGGGCTACGATCCTCACCCGCCGATCAAGGCGGAACTTGCGCCCATCGGCGGCTTCACTACGGATTCCTGGAGGGAATTCACCAAGAAAAAAACCGGCTAGTTCATCAACACCCTTTCCACACTTTTCTCACACGCTTTCCCCACCCGTGTCCTCGCACTGGTTCCATTTGTGTTGTCCCTACGGTCAGCATTCTTTATCGAAGAGATGTGGTTGCGTCGGTTTTCCACAATCAACCGTATGTGGTAATATAGTGGTTAACATAAGGGGCATGAATCGATCTTACATTATTTGGCTCACGATCGTAGTAATCATCGCGGTTCTCGGGCTCTGGTATTGGTCATCGATAGTGCAACGGAGTTCGAACAATGCGAATGTAGTGAATCAACCAAGCGCGGTGACACCTCCCACCACCACGACACCGACCACCATGGTTGTTTTGAATGTCGCGCACACGAGCATAGGTACTTATCTCGTTGCATCGAATGGCATGACACTCTACTCTCCCAACCAGTTCGGCTTGCGCGATTGTTCGGACCACCCTGGTCCGTGCGCAGCGTCTTGGCTTCCCTATACGATTCCGGCGAGCGAGGCCAGTTCTCCCCTTGGCGGCGGACCAGGCGTGACTGGACAAGTAGGAACCACCATGCGGTCGGATGGGACCCTGCAGGTTACTTACAACAGTACTCCTCTCTATTTCTATTATGAAGATAAAAATGTGGGTGATGCGAACGGAGATAGTATCGGTGGTCTGTGGTTCTTAGCGCTTCCCTAGATCGCCCCCAAAAAATCCTTATGGGCCTCACCGTGGTGGGTACTCTATGCGAGGGGGCTACCTCCGCTCGTAGGTATTGAAGGTATAATCGTATTGATTCTCTGAGTCTCTTTTGTGAAACTCCGATTGGGCGAGCCGCCACTCCGTCGAACTGAATTCGGGGAAAAACGCATCTCCCTCAAAAATGCCGCGTATCTTCGTGAGGTAGATCCAATCGGCTTTCGGAAGCGCCTCTTTGTAGGTGAGCGCTCCTCCTATGACGAAAATTTCTTCTCCTCCTTTCGCCTCCCCCGCAAGACGCAATGCCTCATCAAGGGTCCCTGCCATGCGATATCCCTTTATTTCATGGTCCGGCTGCATCGTGACCACAATATTCGTCCGTCCGGGAAGCGGTTTACCAATGGACTCAAACGTTTTCCATCCCATGATGACCGGGTGGCCCATGGTGATATCCCTGAAGTGTGCGAAGTCTGCGGGGAGATGCCACGGGATTTTCCCGCGCGAGCCAATCACCCTGTTCTCCCCCATTGCGGCGATAAGGGATATTTTCGCAGGGATCAAAGTAGAGACCATACTACCATTCTAATAGAGTGATAGAATGGATGCTATGGCTATACTTATTTCGGGCTCTCTCGCATATGACTACATCATGGATTTCCCTGGCCGCTTTAAGGACTACATCCTCCCCAAAAACATCCATATTTTGAATGTTTGCTTTCCGGTCACGCGGCTCGCGAAAAGCCGCGGCGGGACGGCGGGAAATATCGCCTATACGCTGAAGCTTCTCGGCGGCAAACCGATCATCGTCTCCGCGCTCGGCAAGGATGGCGGGGAATATCTCTCATACCTGCGGCGCGCAGGGATTGGCACGAAATATATCGCACGGGACAAAAACCGTTTCACGGCATCGGCGCACATCACGACCGACAAGGATGACAACCAGATCACGGCATATTGGAGCGGCGCGGATCCGGAACTCGCACCGCACGTTTCAAATATACGCACAAAAGAAAAAATCGCGTTCGCGATCGTCGCTCCTTCGCACGCGCGAACGATGCGGCGCCACATGCGCGAATGTGCGGCACGCGGTATTCCCGTGATGTTTGACCCGGGCCAGTGGTCCGCATCCTTGAGCGGCGCCGTAATACGAGAAGCAGCGCGGCTCTCCGCGCTTACTATCGGAAACGATTACGAGGCGAGAACGCTTGCGAAACGGACCGGCTGGACCGTGCGCGATATCGCAAGAAAAACCGCGGCGCTCGTGACGACGCTCGGAGAAAAAGGGTCCGTCATTACCACGGCGAAGGGAACGCTGCGAATAGCGCCCGCAAAACCGCGGCGCGTGGAAGATCCCACTGGAGCGGGAGACGCCTATCGCGCTGGCTTTTTGGCCGGACTTGAACGACAATACGAACTAACGGCCTGCGGCCGGATGGGAAGCGTCGCGGCGAGTTTCTGCATTGAGCGATCCGGAACGCAGGAACATTTTTTCACGAAGAAAGATTTCTGCGCACGGTTCAAAAAAACGTACGGGGCCGAAATAAAAATATGAAGAACGATTACAAAATAAAAAATATCGCGCTCGCCGATTGGGGAAGAAAGGAAATCGAAATGGCGGAGAAGGAGATGCCGGGACTCATGGCGCTCCGCAAACGATACGCCGGGCGGAAGCCGCTTAAAGGCGCCCGGATCACGGGCTCTCTTCACATGACGGTCCAGACCGCGGTGCTTATAGAAACGCTCACGTCGCTCGGCGCCAGGGTGCGCTGGGCAAGCTGCAACATTTTTTCAACGCAGGACCATGCGGCCGCGGCCATCGCGAAAGCCGGCATTCCCGTCTTCGCCTGGAAAGGAGAAACGCTCGCCGAATATTGGGACTGCACTGACCGCGCGCTGGATTTCGGGAACGGTAAAGGTCCGGACCTTATTGTGGACGACGGAGGCGACGCGACGCTTATGGTCCACCTGGGCGCAGCCGCGGAAAAAAATCCCGCCATTCTCCGGACGCAAAACCAGGCGCAACGCGTGAATATGTCTCCCGACGAAAAAGAACTCATAAAGCGGCTCGCGCTCATTTACAAAAAGAATCCCGCCCGCTGGACGAAAGCCGCAAAAAAGATCCGCGGCGTTTCCGAAGAAACGACGACAGGCGTCCACCGGCTCTATGAACGCCTTGCGCGAAACGAGCTCCTCTTCCCCGCGATCAACGTGAACGACTCCGTGACCAAAAGCAAATTTGATAACATCTATGGCTGCCGCCACTCCCTGATTGACGGACTGAATCGCGCGACTGATGTCATGATCGGCGGGAAGACCGCCGTCGTGTGCGGCTACGGCGACGTCGGCAAGGGCTCGGCCCAATCGCTCCGTGGGCAGGGTTGCCGTGTCATTATGACGGAGATAGACCCCATCTGCGCCCTCCAAGCGGCTATGGACGGCTACGAAGTCGCGACCGTGGAAAACACACTCGGCCGCGCAGACATCTACGTGACCGCGACCGGCGACAGGGATGTGATTACTTTGGAGCACATGAAAAAAATGAAGGATCAGGCGATCGTGTGCAACATCGGCCATTTTGAGAACGAGGTTCAGGTGGGCCGTCTCAACGCGGCGCGAGGCGTGAAAAAAATGAACGTGAAGCCGCAGGTGGACAAGTACGTTTTCCCCGACCAGCACGAGATATACGTCTTGGCCGAAGGGCGGCTTGTGAACCTCGGCTGCGCGACCGGCCATCCAAGCTTCGTGATGAGCAATAGTTTTTCAAACCAAGTGTTCGCCCAACTTGCGTTATGGAAAAATCATTACGAGATCGGCGTGTACCGCCTGCCCAAAGAAATTGACGAAGAAGTGGCCCGCCTCCATCTCCAGAAGATCGGCGTGAAGCTCACTAAGCTCACCAAGTCACAAGCCGCCTATCTAAATGTCCCACTGAACGGTCCCTACAAGCCTGACTATTACCGATATTAAAGAATACTGAAACTATCCGCCGACCCCCGAGAGGTCGGCGGAGAATTTATTCGCGGGGCGCTATGCCGCCCCGCCACTACCACTCTATAAAACTCCGCAGAACCCCCTCCGTGTTGGGATAAACGAGGAGTTTTTCCCCTGCCAGTTTCTTGAGCGTTCCTTCCATTTTCGGCGTAGCCACGATTTTCAAGAGCTGGCCAGCGTCCAAGCATCTCCCCCAGATCCTGATGAGCGCATCGGCACTTTTCATGGGATGGAGTCTTCGATCTGTGAGGTCTACAACAACCTCCTTCTTTTCTGTTAGTGCTTCTTTCACCGCCGCGACCAGCCCTCTCTCGCAATCATCAAGACTCCCGGTTGGCGTTAGAACTTTGATCTTGCGTTTCCCTTGCAATATATCTTTTCTGTGTACAAACACGACAACCTCCTCGTAACATTTTTACCGCCTACCATAGTATGGTACTTCCCTTTGATGAAAATTGTTTCAGGTTTAGGCCCTTTAATGCAGGTCTGAGCCTATTTAACCAAGATTAATATAAGGTAGGTAAATAGCATAAGAGCCGGGAGCGATCACGTGTGTCGTTCCCGGCTCTTCTGTTTTTTCTGGCGCAGGTGGAAGACTGCCTTATGACGTGTGACGGGGGGACCTATTTCCCCCTGACTGTGGCGACAAGGTTATGCTGTCACTGCCCGATGGCTTCCTGCTCACCGGCTTGCCGATAAGCGTAGTTTGCGGTTTTCGTGGAGCGAAAAACCGTGAATATGGTCCCTCGTCAAAGAACAAAGAGGAGGCCACTGGTCGTTTTTCTGCGTATCGCTTCTGCACTGCGTCACCTCGTTGGGTAGGATTGGTGCCATGGCGTTTGCCACGCCCGGATTACCGAAATACATTGTAACACATCCTTTGAAAATAGTCGAGGCATTGTGCCGGAAGGGCACATCGGTGACACTTTCTGGTACTCACGATGATACTCGAAAAGGACCGCCGTGTTTTACAAACCACGAACGGTCCTTTATCGGGAAAATCACTAACACTGCGTGGAAGCTATCGGCCGCAGGAACACTCCTGCGCCATCGCGAGCGATGTCGTCAGGAAGGTCGTCCATGAAAAACAGTTCATCCGAACCCTCAAACTGGAGGCAGGCGCTTCCATCGATGGAATGGAGTCCCTGCTTGAGTCGCTCACTGAAGTCCTTCGCGGCCTCAAAAAGCTCCTCGGCAGAGCGCAGGTGGGGATCCGGAATGGCAACGAATCGCACTCCTTCCACTTCGCACCAAATGAAAGGAGTTCTGATATGCTTCCCTTTCAACTCCATATTCATAATTGGCTCCTCCCCCGCTCCACATCGCGGGCCCGCTCTTCTTATTACAGTTCCTACTTTGCTATTTTCACTATACCACAGAATCTCTTATACGCCGGCAGGGAACGGCCTCTCGCTAATAAAAAACTTGGGGTCTTAGTTATGAACGTATTATAAATATCTTGCAAGACAGAGATTATATGGAAAACCTGCGTTCCCAGTTCTCTGCGATAAAACAGCTTGAGGCGCTCGCGACAGCAAAATAGTCAGATGGGAACCTATTATAACAGAGACGCTGAAAATATTTGAGGTGCAGAAAATGTCGAGAATGTCCAAAATGACGCGCTCCCGTGTTTGACCGGAAAAACGATATGACGATCTATATTCCGGACGTAAGACCGCAGAGCATCGCGAACCATTAAGGCTCTCCAGAGATGTCCAACCTCACTTTGCCGCGTGGATAATTTCTGATATGGTAATAAGCATGGAAGGTTTCTCGCGAGAGAAAATCTTATCTCCCGAAAGTGAGTCAGAAATCCCTTTTGACGCGATTCATCTTGTTGTATACGGCACAAGAGGAGAGGGGAAGCTACGACGACCGGATACGACCGGACTTATGGAAATTAATTCTGTCTGCGATCTTGTCTGCGATGATCACCCTGCTGCCCGCAACGTGCTTATCAGCGGCGTGACTGGCCGAAAAAGTGGTGAGCCGAGAGTTTCCGAATTATATGCGGAGTTGCTTCGCCGAAGGATCGCCGAAAAGCTAGCCAAGCGTAGCACCCTACTGAAGAAAAAAGTCATGGAGAAACTTGGAATTGACGAGGAGACATTCAAAAAGGGCATGCGTGATGAGGCAACGAATGACATCCAACGCGCGATCTTAGAAGAAGCTAATATCCGCGTGATCGCCGAGGCGGAGATGCTTGGCGCCAAGCACGCAAACGAAGGCGCACGCGATACAGGTGGCGAGGTATCATTCGTGCTCAACGAGTCAGAAAGAAACAAATGGCGAAACATCCTTACCGTCGGCTATAAAGACCACCTTGAAAGGATAAGAAAGCTTTACGCGTCGCGCGGGGCAGAAGTCGATCTCGGAGATATTGATATTGCACAAGGAAAAATTGGTGTAAAAACCGTAAGTACACACGAACTGTACCACCCCCGATTGCCGTCACAAGCAGGAAAACCGGGATTCGATGAAAAATTGGAACGGTCGCCGTTTTACCAAAAGCAGTTGAAGCGCTTCAAGGAGGCGGAGAGATTGAAAATCCTGTTTATGGATCTTTTTGACCCGACGGGCAAACTCATGAGCAAACTCGCTCGCCTGACCCCCGAAGCGGTCAAGAATCTTTTTCACAGCTGACGCAATTCGCCGGGTGCCTTGGCAGAGGAAGTCAGAACCTGTTTCGAAGAAATGGCCAGCAAAAGGTGAGGGCGGCAGGTTCGATTCCTGTGAGGGGGGCCTGCTAAATGCTCGTGCACAGGACTTTAATTATTCGAAAACGAGAATGGCTGCGGCAACCACCGTCGTCCAAAGACTGTCCTTGTGCCCCTGCGCCGACTGAGTGATATTCGTCGTCCTGAAGATCTTGCCGGATGATTTATAAGCCTGCTCCCGTTCGTCCCATGCGGCATTTGAGTCAAATTCCAAGCCGAGCGTTGAGGCGAGCATCGTCGCCGCCAAGTCCTCGGCGTATTCCCCCGCCTTCTCCTCGGTTTCGCCGAAAGAATGATGCTCCGAAAGATAGCCATACTGGTTGGGATCGGCAGGCTGGGCAAGGCCAATCGACGAAACGACAAGTCGGTTCGGCTCATTCGTCGCGTTCCTGGCCATCACGCAGAACACGACCTGACCAGGATTGAGAATCTTCTTTCCTTCGTCCTTGGATACCCTTTTGCAGTTCGGCGGGAAAATGGAACTTACCTGCACGAGATTATATTCGGCGATGCCCGCGTCGCGCAAAGCCATCTCAAACGACTGCAGGTGTTCCTTGTGGCGACCAACACCCTTTGTAAAAAACATTTTCTTCGGGACTAAGTTGTCCATGATGATAATTATAGAACATTTTTCAAATCAGGCATCGTGAATCTCGTTTACTGAAAGGTGTCGCATAGGAGAGTATTACAACGCCTTCAGAGATAAAGAAAGAAGTATTGGATTTATCATTTTTATACTTTTTTCTCTATCCTTATCGCTTTACCCTCAATAAGTGCCTCCGCTACCTTTCTTCTGGCCGACGCTACAATGCGCTGGAGCGTGCTGCGGGATACCCTCATCTTTTTTGCGGCTTTCGCCTGATCGAAGTTTTTGAGGTCGCAAAGCCGGAGCGCTTCCAGTTCGTCCAAATTCAATCCCACCTCTTCAAGCATGGAGAGCGGTATTGCTCTCGGTTTGAAATACGTTACGTTCGGATCAAAGTCCACGCACCGTGGTTTATGCGGCCTTGCCATAATATGAATCATTATAACCGAATGACCGAAAAGGCCAATCTGCTGGGTCGGCCTTTTCGGCGTTCTGCGTTATGACCCGAGTTCGGCAAGGCGCTCTTTGATCGCCTTCAGATCCTCTTCTAGGTTTTTCATTTCGTCCGCCAACGCTTCCCTCTCCTCCTCTTTGGTCAATGCCCTTCGATACGCATGATGGGGCTCCGGGTGATGCCAGAATCCCCAGCAAGGCACATGATGCCATCCCATTCCCCAGCCGCAGTGGCCGTATCCCCGTCCGGTCCCCGGACCATATCCTTGCGGTCCCGTTCCGTCTCCTCTTGGCATGGTTGTTAGTAAGAATATATTTTGGGAAACAGTGCCGACCTTTATACGCACTATCCGCTTATGAGCATATGCCCATAACTATCGGCTTGTCAAATTACATCGTCGGAGGTTCTATTTCCCGTTAGGGGTATGTCCTACGCACCGCATAAAACAAGGATAAAAATCGCCGGGTGCCTATCGGGATTCGAACCCGAACCGAGAATGCCACAGATTCTAGTGCTGCCATTACACCATAGGCACCATCAACTCTTTCGTGGCCATTATGCCATGGCGGAATGGTATAATCAATGGGCGTGAGTACTCTTGCCGCCGATATCGGGCTTCTCGCAAGCCAAAACCTCTTTTTGGCTTATTTTATTATTTACATCGCGACGATTTTCCTCGGGAACATTTCCGCGTTCGCGAGCTTCTGGATCGTTTTCCAGGGATATTTCGGCATGTGGGGCGTTCCGTTCCTTATCCTCACGATTTTCCTTGCCGACATGACCGGTGACCTCCTTTGGTATACGCTGGGACGCGCGACACGTGACACGAAGTTCGGCCACTGGATCAAGCGCCGCCTGCCATCGTGGCACGAGAGAGTGGAAGGGGCATTTGAACACAACGGCAAGCGGTGGATCGTGCTATCAAAATTTTTCTACGCATCGGCATTCCCCGTCATCTTTTCCGCAGGGTGGAGCAGGATGGGATTCAAAAAATTCTTCCGTAATTCGGTGCTTTCCGTCGTAATCTGGCTTCCTATCCTCCTCGGGCTTGCTTATGGCCTCGTCTCCGGTCTCGCGCCGCTTCGCGCCGTCGCCATATTCCGCAACTTTGAGCTGGTATTTTTTATCGGTCTCGTTCTTTTTCTTCTCGCGGATTATTTCCTCGCGAAGTTCGTCGCAAAAGCGTTCCGCAAGGAAGATTGACCCCCGCAGCTCATTCTCTTATAATTTTCACACATGTCCAATCTTACTAAAAACATCCTCTGGGCGATCCTCACACTCATCGTGATCGCGCTTCTCTTCTCGCTGTTTGTCGGCCCGGGAACATCGCCACAGACTTTGAGCTTGAACCAGATTGCGGACAAGATCAACGCAGGCGAGGTCACGAAGGTCATCGTGAACGGCAACGACCTCGCGATAACTCTCAAAGACGGCAGCACTGCCGTTTCCAAGAAAGAGAGCGAATCGGGCATCTCGGAGACCCTCAAAAATTTGGGCGTCGCACCACAAGCGCTTCAGAACGTTGACCTTGAAGTTCAGGACCAGTCGGGCTGGCAATTCTGGGCGGGCATTTTGATTCCCACCCTTCTTCCACTTCTCGTCATCGGCTTTATTTTCTGGCTCATGTTCCGGCAGGCCCGTACGGGGGTGAATCAGGCATTCAACTTCGGACGCTCCAACCTTCGTCTTTCCACATTCAAAGACAAAGTCATGTTTAAAAATGTCGCGGGGCTCAAGGAAGCGAAAGAAGAACTTATTGAAGTGGTTGATTTCTTAAAAAATCCTAAAAAGTTCCTTGACTTGGGCGCGCGGATCCCCCGCGGAATATTGCTCATGGGGCCGCCGGGAACCGGAAAAACACTGGTGGCGCGTGCCGTTGCGGGCGAAAGCGGGGTGCCGTTTTTCTACATTTCCGCATCGGAATTCGTGGAAATGTTTGTGGGCGTGGGCGCCAGCCGCACGCGGGATGCGTTTATGACTGCGAAACGTGCCGCGCCGGCAATCCTGTTCGTTGACGAGATTGACGCCGTCGGCCGGCAGCGCGGCGCGGGCCTCGGCGGCGGAAACGACGAGCGCGAACAAACGCTCAATCAAATTCTTGTTGAAATGGATGGGTTTGACCGCGATACGAGGGTGATCGTCCTCGCCGCCACAAACCGCCCCGACATCCTTGACCCGGCACTGCTTCGGCCCGGCCGCTTTGACCGCCGCGTTATCCTTGATCTTCCCGATCTCAATGACCGCGAGGCGATCTTGAAGATCCACTCGGAAGGAAAAGTGCTGGAAAAGAACGTTGACCTCCGCAAGGTCGCCATCCGCACGCCGGGATTCTCGGGCGCCGATCTTGCGAATCTCATGAACGAGGCGGCAATCAGTGCCGCGCGGCTGAACAAGAAACTTATCGGGCAAGCGGAATTTTTTGAAGCCGCCGAAAAGGTGATCCTCGGCCCCGAACGGAAAAGCCGCGTAATCTCCCAGAAAGAGAAGGCGATCACTGCGTATCACGAAGGCGGCCATGCGCTCGTCGCGGCCGCGATGAAAAACGCCGACCCGGTGCAAAAGGTTTCTATCATAAGCCGCGGGTTTGCAGGCGGTTATACGATGAAGCTCCCCACCGAGGACCAACACCTGAAGACGCGCACTCAATTCCTCGCCGATCTTGCCATGATGATGGGCGGATTTGCGTCGGAGAAGCTCACATTCGGCGACGTCTCCACGGGCGCCTCCAACGACCTTAGGGAGGCCTCCGACCTCGCGCGCCGGCTCGTCACAAAATACGGCATGAGCGAGCTCGGGCCCATGACCTTCGGCAAAGCCGAAGAGCTCATCTTCCTTGGCCGCGAAATCGCCACCGAAAAAAATTATTCCGAAAAGGTGGCGGCGGAAATTGACGCGCAGGTGCACAGCTTCATCTCGCACGCATACGCAACGGCAGAGAAAATCCTCAAGGCACACAAGGCGGCGCTCAAAAAGATCGCGGAGACGCTTATGCAAAAGGAAACTCTGGAGCAGGATGAATTCCGCAATCTTTTGAAGCCGTTCAAGATCAAGCCAATCAGCGCGTAGCCCTATTTGGTATAATACTCATAAAGGCCGAAAATAATCGCTCTCCCTTAATTATCATGTGGAAACAATGGGTTAACGTTCTCCTGGGAATCATCATCATCCTGTTCGCATATATGGGAACAGGCGCTACGTGGATGGTCATTGCAGGACTTCTTGTAGCCGTCTTTGCGCTCTGGGCTGCGCTTGAAAAGAAAGGTGGTCCGGCTGGCGGAGCCAAGATGTAACTAACTTGCAGAAAAGAAAATCCCCTTCCGGCTCGCGCGCAGACGAGTTCGCCGGAGGGGAATTTTTTTGTCAAAATTTACATGCGCTGCGCCTAAAATTCTACCGTAAACTTTGCACGCTCGCCCTTCGCGAACGGGTGTTTTATTTCTTTCATTTCGGTCGCGAGGTCGGCGGCATCAATAAATTCTTGCGGCGCCCCTCGCCCGCTCAATATCAAAATCCTGTTTTCTGGAAAATCTTTTATCGCCTCAAGCACCTCTCCTACCGCAAGAAGTCCGAGCGATACCGCGACATTCACTTCGTCGAGTACAATAAGGTGCCACGTGCCGGATCGTTTTTCCTCAATGAAAGCGTTGAGTGCGTTCCGCGCCGCCTCCTTGTGCTTTTCAATCGGCAGCTTATCGCCGAGAATCCCCACGAACCCTAGCCCCATTTTCCGTATTTCAAATTTTTTTTTCGGGATGCCGAGCAGTTTCCTGAATACATCCTCACCCGAAATCCATGGTCCCTTGATGAACTGGATCATAAGCGCCGACTTCCCACGCCCCATGACACGCATCATCTGGCCAAGCGACGCCGTCGTTTTCCCCTTTCCGTCCCCCGTGAAAACAATGATCATGTGGGCACGCCTGGATTCGAACCAGGAACCGGACGTGTATAAGACGTCTGCTCTGCCGTTGAGCTACGTGCCCGTCCCTCAGAGCACCACTTCTGCGTCCGCCGTGGATGCAGAAATGGCGTTGGGCTACTTCCCTACTATAGTATCAAACCGGTCCATTGCTTGGCCTGCCTGCGCGTTGAAATTATTGATCGCGTTCACATCGGTGTTGATTTGATTCACAAGCGCCTGCACCTCGATGCTTGTGCCGCCTCTGCCCGTAAACCGACCCTGCAACGCCTGGAGCAACCGGTCAAGATCGCCGCTATAATTGATGAGCTGGTTGATGAGCGCGAGGCGATTAGAGATAGATTCCAGCGCCGCCTGCCGCGCGTTGAAGTCGGAGATGTCGGAGAGCGCCTTCGTCATTTCCTCAATCTGCCCCGAAAGTTCCACTGCCTGGTCGCGGATCTCCTGACTTTGGGTAACGAGTCCCGTCGTAAGCGTGAGCGCATTCGCATAGTCCTGTTTTTTGTCCATCGCGTTCACTTGTTCAAGGGTCGCGGTGGACTGGTTGGAAAGGTTTACGATGCTCTGCGCAATGATGGCACCCTGTATCCGCGCATTGACGAAACTCTGCGGTACGGCGCCGCTCCCCTGCACAAACCTCGCAACGGCATATCCGATCGCCACGATGGCGACAAAGCCCAAAACAATTTTGGTCTTGCGGGAACTCCACATTTTGTTAGATGCATTCTACCGAAAATAATTGAAAAACACAAGGCAGAATGCTACATTATTATTACGTTTCCAGCACACTATAGTTGCAGTGAGTACCGCGATAAGGCATCCGGAAACGGCGCGCGGGTATCGTATAATGGCATTACCTCAGCTTTCCAAGCTGATGACAGGGGTTCGATCCCCCTTACCCGCTCCAAGCTCAAGGGGCATGCGATGGAAAGATTGTGTGAGCAAGATAGATGGTATCGAGTTTGTTTTTGTTCGAACACATTCCACTCGTGGTGACAGGGTAAGAGAATGATGATAGAAAAAATTATTTAATTTAGAAGTGTTTTCACGTCCTCTAGCCGCCGGAGCGCCCAGTAAAAGTATCGGACAGGCGGGGAGATAGTTTTGCTACAATTTACACAATGACCAGAATCCATCTTGATACCGATCTTGGCGGAGACATTGATGATATCTGCGCCCTCGCTTTTTTACTCCGATCTCCCGATGTCGAACTCACCGGAGTTACCATAGCGGGTGACACGAACGGGAAAAGGACTGGTTATACTCGGTATGCTCTGAAACTCGAGGGTAGAAATGATATCCCGGTTGCGGCCGGAGCAGAAACCTCGCAAATAACGTATCGTTCCGAACTGGGCATCCCTCAAGAAAATAAATATTGGCCGGAGCCCATTCCTGCGTCCCCGAACCCACCAGAAGAAGCGATTGAACTTCTTAGGAAAAGTATTGAGCAAGGCGCAACCGTCATTGGCATTGGACCATACACCAACTTATATCTACTTGATAATAAGTACCCAGGGATTTTAAAAAGGGCAAAACTCTTTCTTATGGGAGGATATGTTTATCCCGTCAGACCAGGCTTCCCAGACTGGAAAAACGAGTTTGATTTCAATGTGCAGATTGACGTGAAATCATCGAAGCATGTGCTACAAAATTCCACCCCGACGCTCGTTCCGCTTTCTGTCACAGCGGAAACCTTCCTAAGGAGGGCACATATAGAAAGACTGCGAAAAGCCGGGGCGCTGGGGCAGCTACTTGCGCGGCAAGCCGAGGCGTTCGCGGTAGACGAGCAGACGGAAACGAAATATGGCGCAACGTGCGAGAGCCTACCCAAAGACATCATAAACTTTCAGCACGATCCTCTTACTTGCGCGATTGCACTGGGGTGGAACGAGGGAGTGGAGACAAATGAAATTCCTCTGGTTATTGAGGAGAAGAATGGATGGCTTCAAGAACGGATCGATAGTGCTGGAAAGAGGATAAAAGTGGTAACAAAAGTGGACGGACCACGCTTCAGTGAATTTTGGGTAGACCGAGTAGTGGATAACTCCCCTATCTCCCTAAAATAGAGGTTCTCCACCAACCCGCTCCGGTTGTATAAAAACGAAACAGCACCCCGACACAAAGTGTGGGTGCATGTTCTAATTGCTCGATAACGCTCGAGCATGAGCGCAGAGCTGGCAATGTGCCAGCGATTCCGGCCGAAACCGGAGAAAAACGCTTTTTGCCATTGCAAACTACTGCTCTTAGTTTAGCACGGCGCGTCGCTCCATGGGCCCGTCCTGTGGACAATCTCTGGATAATGTCAGGTCTTGATGCGAATAAAGTGCCTTTTCCCTATCCTTACCACCTCCCCGTCCCTTAACATAAGTTCCTTTTGTGGGTCTTTGATAACCTTTTCGCCGACCTCAAATCCCCCTTGTTCAACCAACCGTCGCGCCTCGCTTTTACTTTTCATCACCCCGGAAGCGACTGCAAGATCAAGCGCCGAAATTTTTGTTCCCTTTATTTTCAACTCCGGGATGTCGTCTGGGATCTCTTTTTTAGAGAACGTCTTGTTAAAATATTCTTGCGCCGATGCCGCCTGTTTTTCTCCGTGGTAGAGTTTCACAATCTCAAATGCGAGCCGTTCCTTGAGCGCTTTCGGTTTTGACGTTTTCTTCAGCTTGTTAATTTCGTCTTCAGAAAGCTCGGTACAAAGCATGAAATATCTCGTAACGAGCGGATCGGGCAGCGACATTACCTTTCCGAACATATCTGCCGGCTCGTCGTCCAGACCAACATAATTCCCATAGGTCTTTGACATTTTCTTTTCCCCATCAAGGCCCTCAAGCAGCGGTACGGTCATGACATCCTGTTCGGGTATGCCAAAGCGCTTCTGCACCTGCCGCCCCATGAGCAGGTTGAAGAGCTGATCCGTGCCGCCAAGCTCAATATCCGCCCTCACTTGTACGGAATCGTATCCTTGAAGCAATGGATAAAGCATTTCCAACATTGTCACATCAACATTCTCCGCGAGGCGTTTTTTGAAATCGGCGCGGTGGAGTATCTGTTGAATACTTGCGGTGGCCGCAAGTTGCATGATCTCCGGAAGCCCCATACGGCCAAACCATTCGTTATTGTGGAAAATCTCGGCTTTTTTCACATCAATCACTTTTCCCGCGTGGCGAAGGTATTCTTTTTCGTTGCGTTTCACTTCCTCGGGCAGAAGCATCTTCCGTGTCTCTGAACGGCCGGAGGGGTCGCCGACCTGCGCGGTGAAATCGCCGATGATGAGCACTGCCTTATGCCCCAGATCCTGGAACGCGCGGAGTTTCCGCAAGACGACCGCGTGCCCCAAGTGCAGGTCGGGCGACGTCGGATCAATACCGAACTTCACCCGCAACTTTTTCCCGGACGCGAGCGCGGCGCGGAGATGATCCTTTTCGATCACATCTTCCACATTGCGCGAGAGAAGCTCTTTAATTTTCTCGTCTGTGCCGCTCATTACAAAAACTTTACCACGAAAACGTTTCTGTTAAAATCTAACTCATGGGTGTGCTTCTCGCCATTACCGCTTTGCTCTCATGGGGCCTTGGCGATTTTCTTATCCAACGAAGCGCGAGAAAGTTTGGCGATTGGGTAGCACTGTTTTGCATTACAGCATTTGGGGCCATCATTTTATTCCCTTTCGCCTATCCAACCCTTAGAGCCGCCCTTGAAAACCACCCGTTTTTGTTATTGGTTGCTTGCTTCGTCCTTTTGTTTGCCGCACTGTTTGATTTTGAAGCAATGCGCATCGGCAAGCTCTCCGTGGTAGAGCCAATTTACGCTTTTGAAATACCGATCGCGGCATTTCTGGCGGCATATTTCATAAAAGAGTGGCTTACGCCGGGGCAGGTCTTTTTCACGGCAACTTTAATAGCGGGCATCTTCCTCGTTTCCGTCCGTTCATTTTCCCACCTTAAAAATATTCACCTAGAAAAAGGTATGTGGTGCGCCGTGGTCGGCACTATTGGCTTGGGGACGTCCAGTTTTCTTTTCGGCTTGGGAGCGCGAGAGACAAATCCTCTTGTGATCAACTGGTTTACGGACGCCTTTATTGCAACAGTGTCCATACTTTATTTGGCATTAACCTCTCGACTCGGAGAGATCTGGTCCGATTTTAGGAACAATAAGCGGCTGATCCTGAACGTCAGTTTCTTTGACAAGCTCGCGTGGGTCACTTTTTCTTATGCAACGCTCTTTATTCCCATAGCGGTTGCGACCGGCATCAGCGAGGGGTACATCGCGTTCGCGGCGGGGCTAGGACTTATGTTCAATAAAGAAAAGCTCGGACTTCACCAATGGATCGGCCTTCTCCTTGCAATAGCATCCGTGATCATCCTCGCGTTCATCACCGCCGGATAACTACTTTGTTATTTTGAATTTTTGATGATCTCGTCAATCACGCCGTAGGTTTTCGCTTCGTCTGCAGAAAGCCAGAAGTCGCGGTCGGTATCCTTCTCTATTTTTGCGAGCGGCTGGCCGGTGTGTTTTGAAAGCAGTTCATTGAGCCGCTGTTTTGTTTTTACGATCTGCTTCGCCGCGATCTCAATCTCAATCGCCTGGCCTTCCGCGCCGCCCATCACCTGGTGAAGCAAAATCTGTGAGTTCGGCAATGCAAGCCGTTTTCCCTTCTGGCCGGCCGCGAGCAAAAACGCGCCCATGGATGCCGCGATTCCCACGCACATAGTGGAAACATCCGATTTCACAAACTGCATCGTATCATAGACCGCCATCCCTGCCGTGACCGAACCGCCGGGGCTGTTGATATAAAGCTTGATATCTTTTTTCTGGTCCTCGTGGTCCAAAAAAAGCAACTGCGCGATCACCGTGTTCGCTACTGGATCGCTGATCGGCCCGCCGAGGAAAATGATGCGCTCTTTAAGAAGGCGCGAGTAGATGTCATATGCCCGCTCGCCGAACTGCGACTTTTCAATGACCGTCGGGATTAAATACTGGTTTTCTGGTTCCATGGTTGTAATTATATGAATTCTTGTAGCTTACGCAATATTCGCAAAGATTAGCTGGTTATTATTTGAGCCAACCATCCTCGTCCAAATCCGCACTTACATCTTTAAGTTCGGCGAGTTTTTTATTCATCCATTCGATTTCTTTATTTATTCGTTCTTTTTCTGCGTCATCCAAATCTGGGTTGTGCAGCGTCTCTTCATCGCCCCGTAATAGTTGTAAAAGTTCTATTTTGAAATGCTGGGATCCGAGATACGTGAAACCAAACCCCATGACTGATTTTGTCATCTCATCTTCATCGCGTAATTTTCTCAACTGCTCAATCTCGGCCGGCGAAAAATATCTTCCGATTGTTGCTTCCGCCCTCCAAACCTCATCTTTTATTCCTGGCGGCAATTCCCTTTCCAATAAAACATCGTTTGCTTCTTGGCGCTTCTTCCAAGCAATACTTGCTCTCTCAAATGCTCCTAACAATTTCTTATCTTCTGTCGGCTGCTGTTCGCCTTTAGTATAAGATTCGTTTTCTTTCATAACATTTTGTGAGTTAATGGCCGTATGAACTACTTGATATTCTTATCCGATGTCCTATAAGAATGGTACGAGCAATAAAGCAATAATGTTGATGATCTTAATGACCGGATTGATCGCCGGCCCTGCGGTGTCTTTGTACGGATCGCCCACGGTGTCGCCGGTGATCGCGGCTTTGTGCGTCTCCGAACCTTTGCCGCCCAAGTTACCTTCTTCAATATACTTTTTTGCGTTGTCCCACGCCGCGCCGCCGGAGGTCATGGAAACCGCGACGAAAAGTCCGGTGACGATGGAACCCACGAGCAGTCCGCCGAGGGCGAGCGGCCCGAGCGTAAATGCCACGATGATCGGCACGAGCACGGGTAAAAGTGCGGGCACGATCATTTCCTTGATCGCCGCCGACGTCACGAGATCAACACTCTTCGCATAATCCGGTTTTGCTTTACCTTCCATAATTCCCGGAATCTCTCTGAACTGCCGGCGCACTTCGTTCACCACGCTCCCCGCCGCTTTGCCGACCGCGCGCATGGAGATGGATGCAAACAAATATGGAATCGCGCCGCCGATCAGGAGCCCAACGATAATTTTTGGATTACTCAAGTCAAATGAAATCGCGCCGCCGCCATGCCTGTTCTGCAAATCTTGAACATATGCCGAAAAGAGAACAACTGCGGCAAGCCCTGCCGAACCGATTGCGTAACCTTTCGTGACTGCTTTTGTGGTATTCCCTACCGCATCAAGCGCATCGGTTACCTTGCGCACTTCATCAGGCAATCCCGCCATCTCGGCAATGCCGCCAGCGTTGTCCGTGATCGGACCGAATGCATCAATCGCAACCACAATCCCCGCCATGGAAAGCATGCTCATCGTGGCAAGTGCAATGCCATACAAGCCGGTGGTCGCGTACGCCGTAAGGATTCCCGCGACGATCACAATGACCGGTAGCGCGGTTGATTCCATTCCTACCGCGAGCCCTGTGATGATGTTGGTGCCATGTCCCGTCGTGGACGACTGGGCGATGGAACGCACTGGCCGAAATTTCTTTGAAGTATAATATTCAGTAATTAAAACAATGAGTGCCGTTACCAAAATCCCAACGAGCATCGGGTAGAAAAGCTGCGCGAAGTTCAAACCGTTCCCCGCGCCGCTCGTCGCCGCCACGTAACCGTCCGACAAGAACCAAAAGCCGATAAGGGAAATCACGCTCGCGGCGATAAGTCCTTTATAGAGAGCGCCCATAATGGACTGGCTCTTACCGAGCCGTACGAAGAAGATGCCGAGGATGGAACTCACGACGGAGATGCCGCCGATCACAAGTGGCAAAAGCACTGCGCTCTCCGACCCAGGGAACATCAAGCTTCCCAGAATCATCACGGCAACCGCCGTGACGGCGTACGTTTCAAAAAGGTCCGCAGCCATGCCGGCGCAGTCGCCAACATTGTCGCCGACATTGTCCGCAATCACCGCCGGATTCCGAGGATCATCTTCCGGAATTCCTGCTTCAACTTTGCCGACAAGGTCCGCGCCGACATCGGCGCCTTTTGTAAAGATGCCACCACCCAGTCGCGCGAAGACCGATATCAAACTTCCGCCGAATCCCAATCCGATGAGCGCCCGTACGTCGTGCGTGATCGCATAGAAGCCGGAAACGGAGATGAGCGCGAGACCGACGACGAGAAGCCCCGTTACCGTCCCGCCCTCGAACGCAATGCCGAGCGCCTGCTTGAGTCCCGATTTTGCTGCCTCCGCAGTCCTCACATTCGCGCGCACCGACATGTTCATGCCGATATACCCCGCGAGCGCCGAGGCAAAGGCGCCGATGATGAATCCCGCCATCGTTGTCAGGTTCAAAAACACGCCGATTAAAATTGCCACGACGACCGCCACGATTGCAACGGTTTTGTACTGACGATTCAAATATGCCTTCGCGCCTGTTTGGATCGCGCGCGCAATCTCCTGCATTTTTTCATTGCCCGCGGGCGCCCTCCCAATTTTCCAGATCAACACCGCTGCGCACACGACCGCAAGCACCCCGGCCCCTAATGCAAATGTTATCGCCGACATATTTTTATCTTATGTTTTTATTTTACTATTTATACCATAGCGTCCTTCTCGTCGTCGTCCTCTTCGGGAGCCGCGATCTGGTCCGTTTCCGTTATTCCCGCCACACCGCCTTCCTGCGCTTCCTCCGGCCGCGACTGCGACCGTACGTCGATCTTCCAACCGGTAAGCTTCGCCGCGAGCCGCACATTCTGCCCACCCTTTCCGATTGCCAAGCTCAACTGGTTCTCCGGCACATACGCGCGTGCTTCGCGCCGCGGAAGAATTTCCACCTTTTCCGCTTTCGCCGGCGAGAGGGCGTTTGCAATAAATCTCTCCGGATCCTCCGCCCATTCCGCGATGTCAATTTTTTCGTTGCCCAGCTCGTTGTTCACTGCCATCACGCGCGTCCCTCTTTGACCAACCAGCGCACCAACCGGATCAATCCCTTCTACGCTGGAAAATACCGCCACTTTCGTGCGATTTCCCGGCTCGCGCGCAATCGCTTTGATCTCAATCGCGCCCTCTGCGAGTTCCGGTACCTCCATGCGGAAAAGCTCCATCACAAACCTCGGATGTGAACGCGAAAGAATAATTCCCGGAAGCCGCGTGTCTTCCTGCACCGCAAGCACGAGGAAGCGCAAGCGTTCCCCAGAGCGGTAATGTTCCGTAGGAATTGATTCGTTTGCGAACATCACGCCGACCGTCCGTCCAAGGTCAATAAACACATTCCCCCGCTCAAATCGCTGCACAATGCCGCTCACGATCTGGCCTTCCTTGCCGCGCCATTCATTCAAAATTGAATCGCGCTCCGACTCGCGCAGCTTTTGCAGAATTACCTGCTTTGCCGTCTGAGCCGCAATCCTTCCAAAATCATCATGCGTTTCAAGTTCAAACGTGATTTCATCCCCAACCTGCGCCCCTTTCTTCATCTTCCGTGCTTCTTCCAGGGTAATGTGCCGCTCTGGATTGAACCGCGGGAGTTTTTCCTCTTCGGTCGTCGCTTCCTGGCCCGCTCGCCCCTTCTTCTTCTCCTCTTCCTTTTCTCCACCCCCCTCTTCTTCCGTATCAGACACAAAACGCGCGGTGTTTTCGTCAACCACCGTTTTCATCTGCCAGAATTTCAGCTCGCCGGTCGTTTGATCCAGCTTGCATTTTACAACCTCACCGCGCTGGCCGTATTCCCTTTTATACGCCGCCGCAATGGACGCTTCAATAACCTCAAGAACATCCTCTGCCTTTAGCCCTTTTTCTTCCGCGACCTGCTTCAAAGCCTTTGACAATTCTTTTATGTTAAGCATTTCTTTAAAAAAGCCCGCTCATGAGCGGACCACGAATACTTCATTATAGTATTCCCGCTCCTGCCGTTCGTCAAGGGCCTGCCACGCGCCGGTTCGCGCGACGGTGCCCGTCTAGATGTTCTCGTAGTGCCGAATATCTCTTGCCTTCCCATCATTTCCTATGTCAACCGCGATCAGATCAATCCTCCATCCTTTATCTTCGTCAACCAGCTCCGGATGCTGCCTTGCAAAAAATTCGCAGGTCCGGCTAATTTTCCTAAACTTCGCAGCGGTTAAATTATCTTCCGGCGTAAGTTGGTTAAGGACGTCATAAACCTCTCCTGTCGCAAAAGATTTTACCTCGCAAAATACCAGTGTCCCGTCTGGTGACTTTGCGATAATGTCAATTTCATCTGATTTCCTCCGATAATTTCGTTCTAATATTTTCCACTGGTTTTGAACAAGATATCCGCAAGTTATTTCCTCACCTGATTTCCCAACTTCGCTTTTGTTTTTCATAAATTTTTTAGAATTTTTTAATGGTAAATATGTTATGTTTTACACGAAAACATTAATAATTGGTTTTATGACAAACATCGAAGAAAATAGGTTAAGCTATGAATTCATTCGTGGCCTTATTGTTGGAGAGGGTTGTTTTACATTTTGTGGCGCAGGGACCGATCCTCAAAAATCTAAGATTCCAACGTTCGCCCTTGCCATGTCTGAAATAGACAGTAATCTCATAATCTTAATCAGAGATAGGCTTGCATTAAAAAACAAAGTTTATAATTACGGTCCTAGGAGAAGCAACGATCAATATTCACGCATGGGAAGGGCTGTATTAATGGTTAGAGATTTCGGACAATTAAAAAATGTGATTGTTCCACTTTGCTATAAAAAACTTTATGGAAATAAAGCAATCCAGTTTGAGTCCTGGATCAGAAAAATTGGAACTGAATCTTGTGTTCCAGAAAAATATAGATTTATTCATAAACTTTATAAAATTGGTTTTTATGAAAAGGTTCACAAATATGATTTTTAATTTGTTTACTGAATTACAAAGCCGTTAAACAATTTTGTTTGTCAGTAGGAAAATCAAGCTTATCGGGTTATTTCATTAAATAATAATTAATCCGGCAATGCGGCAAAACATAATCCGGCAATCAATCCGGCAACAAAACCGGCAAAAATTTGGCGGCAAAGATTAAATTTTTAATATTGCCGGTAACAAGATTTGCACAGTATAGTAACATAGTTGAATTGCCGGATTAAAAGACCTGTTAGAATGTATGATTATGGAAACGAATCAGCTTGAGGAGCGCAGAAAGGAACTTGAGAAAGAACGGCTACTCCTCCTCGCCGAGATCAAGCAAAACGAGCGGCCCGTTGATTTTGGCAACGACACGCATCGCCCCGAGGAAGAAATGGACGAGGTGGAGGAGATCGGTAATCAGCTGGCAGTTGTCCAGGATCTGAAAAATCGCCTGTCAGAGATTGATGCCGCACTTGCGAAAATCTACAACGGGAAATATGGTGCCTGCGAGCAGTGCGGTAGGGTGATTGAGGCTGCCGTGCTTGACGTGGACCCGGAATCCCGCTTCTGCAAGCATTGCAAAGCAGGAAAATAATGCAAGGAACCTTTTATAAGTTTTTAATCGGTGGCATGGTATGAGTGAGGAGTGACCACCAAAAATCTTGCGAAGGTCTATTCTGCGGAACTTGAGGGTATCAATGCCAAACTTATAGAAGTGGAGATTGACCTCAATGTCGGTCTTCATTCTTTCAACATCGTCGGCCTCGCCGACAAGGCGCTTAACGAAGCGAAGGAAAGAGTCAATTCTGCGATCAAAAACTGTGGCGCGAAACCGCCGAACCGAGAGAACAGAAGGATCACCATTAATCTCGCCCCTGCCGATATACAGAAAACGGGTTCGCACTACGATCTCGCGATCGCGCTCGGTTATTTGCTTGCAACAAAACAGATACAAAGAACCGAGACTGGTGATAAAGTTTTCGTCGGCGAGCTTGCACTTGATGGCAGGCTGCGCCCCGTGAATGGCGCGCTCAACATTGCGCAAACGGCGCGCAACCTTGGTTTTAAATATCTTTTTCTCCCAAAACAAAATGCGAGTGAGGCAGCGGCAATACGCGGGATAGAAATAGTTCCATTGGAAAATCTCGGGACGGCCATCGCGATACTTGAGGGGCGGCAAACGTACGGCGTGCAAAATCCCGCCCCTTCCGCCCCGCACGAAAAGAGAGCTGGAACATTCCCCGATTTTTCAGAGATTATCGGCCAAGAAAACGCGAAGCGCGCGCTCGCGATCGCCGCGGCAGGCAATCACAACCTCCTCATGATCGGGCCACCTGGGGTAGGGAAGAGTATGCTCGCGCAAGCGCTCGCTGGCATCTTGCCGAAACTCACAGTCCCGGAAGCAATAGAAATCACAAAAATATGGAGCGCGGCGGGGCTGAGCCACGGTCAGCTTATCTGCCACCGACCGTTCCGCGCGCCGCACCAAACTGCATCAATCGCTGCGCTCATCGGCGGCGGCCAGGATCCCAAACCGGGCGAGATAAGCCTCGCGCATCGCGGGGTGCTTTTCTTAGACGAACTTCCGGAGTTTCAGAAAAATCTCCTTGAAGCGTTGCGTGAACCGATGGAATCAGGATCAATCCGTGTCACGCGCGCAAAGCAAAGCTTCCTTTTCCCGGCGCGGTTCGCGCTCGTGGCCGCGATGAATCCGTGTCCCTGCGGCTATTACGGCGACGCGGAAAAAGAATGCAAGTGCGCCGCATACGAGGTGATTAAATATCAAAAAAAGATCTCAGGCCCTCTCTTAGACCGCATTGATCTGCAAATCAAGGTAGGGCGCATAAAAATAGAGGAGCTACGGAAAGGGGATTGGCAGGGACCCGCAAGCCCCGCGATCCGAGAGCGCATTGAAGCAGCGCGGAACGTGCAGCGAGAACGGTTCAGGTGGCTCAACATCACGACGAATGCCGAGATGAACTCACGGGAAACACGGCTACTCATCCACCTTGAGCCGCGCGCGGAAAAATTTCTGGAAACGCTCGAGAGAGGCCACATCTCCCCGCGCGGCTATTACCGCATCCTCAAGGTCGCACGGACGATCGCCGACCTCGAGGGAAGCGGCTGCGTCTCCGCAGAACACATTGCCGAAGCATTCAGTTACCGTTTGCGGGAGGAAGCTTAAACCTAATTATTGCTTCGCGAATGGATTCTGTGCTCCGTACACCTCAAAATGCACGTGACAGCCGGTTGCATCGCCGGTCTCACCCATAAGCCCGATGACCTGTCCTTGTTTCACATAATCTCCGATCTGCACCAATATTTTCTCCAAGTGAGCATAGCGCGTGTGCACGCCGTCGCCGAAGGGGTGCTCTATTAAAACAAAATTGCCATAGCCCTCGTTCCATCCGCCGAAAGTGTCCGGGATAGCATCGTCGGGAATGACGAGCCCTTCTGCCGCAGCAACAACCGGAGTTCCGCACGAATTCGCAATATCAACCGCGTTGTAGTGATGGAGGATCCCCCAGTCGTAGCCATTGGCAGGCATGGTGAACTCTTCATTGAAGTTCGGTAGTGTAGAAGCGCTTGCGAGAAGGGCAGCGTCCTTGCCGCCGGGTATGATAACCGGCGTCCCCACATCAAGCGAACCGAAATTCACGCCATGATTAAACTGCATTATTCTATCTTGAGGGATTCCGAACGAATCGGAGATTGACTCAAGCGTGTCTCCACTCTTTGTTTGGTACACCACACCGGAGGTCGGCAATATTTTTAAGTTTGTGCCGACCGCAAGCGCGGTAGCCCTCACATCGAGGTTTGCGCTCGCAATGGTATCAACAGAGATACCAAAAGAGGAAGCGATCTGCGAAAGCGTGTCTCCCCTTTGAACCACGTACGAGATTGTGCCCGACCGGTCAAACGCGGGGCCGATCGGTGTTCCCATGTCTTTTATCGCAGCGTTCTCGAAACTTTCTGCGGGGGCGGTTTCTGCGGAGGCAGAGCCGGAATCCCCAGGAAAAGTGGCACTGCCCGAATCTGCGAGAGCTACCCCGTCATTTGCGAGAAGTGCCGCGGCTGTCCCCTCAAACTCCGCGCCCTTGGCATTTGGGACGAGAGACGGAGAAAGGTCAGGACCTCCAAGAACCCCCCGTTCCTCTACGGGCCCGGTCTTCCCCGAAAACCAAGTGCCCGCGAGAAGGCACCCTACAACCAAAAAAACAGCCACTGTTAATGGCTTATCTTTCCTATACAATTGTTTTACTATCGTACTAATAGAGACAAGCATAGCATACATGGCAGCTCAAAATCAACCAAACATTGAAAAAACGTTGAAAAACAAGGTTTTCTCGCTAAATCCTGCCCAGAAAGCAGCTGCTGAAGCGCCCATTTCCCCTTTACTAATAGTAGCGGGAGCCGGAACCGGTAAAACGAGGACCCTCACGAGCCGCATTATGCACCTTGTGGAAAGCGGGGTTCCACCAGAGAGGATATGCGCGATCACCTTTACCAATAAGGCAGCCCAGGAAATGAAGGATCGCGTAGGGAAGAGCGCCGTCGGAGGGCGCAGGGAGCCGTTCATCGGCACTTTCCATTCACTCGGAGCACGGACACTGCGGAGGGAGTGCCGGGCATTCGGCAGGACGCCGAATTTCGTGATCTTTGACGATCATGATTCTTTCGATCTTGTGAAAAAAATCGTGAAGGGTCTTGCAAGGGGCGAAGCGGGCAAAAAGGACACGCCGGCATTCTTTGCGGGGAAGATCTCCCTGATCAAAAATCTTGACGGCGCGTTTCAGTCCTCCAAGGAGTCGGCCGAGAGAGGGGAGCTCATTAAAAATGTTTTTGAAAGATACGAGGTGGCACTCCGGGCGAACAACGCATTTGACTTTGACGATCTCATTGAAAAGCCGGTTGCACTTTTTAGGCGGCGGCCAGAAATTCTTAAAATATATCAAACAAAGTTTGACGCGGTCCTCGTTGACGAATACCAGGATATCAATCCGAAGCAATATGAACTTGTGAAGCTCCTTGTTAGCCGACACAAAAATTTGAGCGTAGTGGGGGACGACGAACAGACCATCTATAGCTGGCGATATGCAGACATAAAAATATTTCTTGATTTTGAAAAGGATTGGCCCGCCGCGAAAATATTTTTCCTTGAAGAAAATTATCGCTCCACGGGGAATATCATCCGCGCCGCCCAAGCGGTCGCGGAGAACAACCGCTGGCGTGCGCCGAAACAATTGTGGTCGCGGAAGCCGGCAGGGGAACGCATTGCGCTTTTTGAGGCATGGGGCGAGAACGAGGAAGCGGAGTGGGTCGCGGAAGAGATCAGAAAAATAAAACGCCGCGATGCGCGGGCGGAAGTCGCGATCCTGTACCGGACGAACGCGCAGTCGCGTGCGATAGAACAGGCGCTTATCCGCCACGATATGCCCTATCAAATTTTTGGCGGGCTGAAGTTCTACGAACGGCGCGAGGTGAAGGACGCGCTCGCCGCGCTCCGTGTAGCCGCGAACGACCGCGACTCGCTCGCGCGCGAGCGCCTTGAAAAAAATCTTTCCAAGAAAAAGTTCGCCATGTTCAAAGAAAAGATCGCAGCCAGGGAGCATTGCAAGCCCTTGGACATCATCAAAATTTTCCTTGAAACCTTCGGCTATTTTGATTACTTAGAAGAGGGTTTCACGAACGCCGACGAACGGGAGGAGAATATCGCAGAGCTTATACGCTTTGCCTCGGGATTTGAAAATCTCTCGGATTTCCTTGAGAAAACAAGCCTTTTGCAGGCAACCGACACTGGTACGGATGGCGGAACTGGCGGCGCGCGCGCAAAGCGCGGCGGCGATAAGGACAACAAAAGAGAAAAGATAAATCTGATGACGATCCACCTCGCGAAGGGGCTTGAGTTTGAAAACGTGTTCGTCGCGGGTGTGGCCGAAGGATTGCTTCCGCACATCCGGTCAGTGGACAACGAACTTTCACTTGAGGAAGAACGCCGGCTGATGTACGTCGCAATGACGCGCGCGAAAGAAAAATTACATCTTAGTTTTTACGGAATGCCATCGCGGTTCATCGCGGAGATTCCAGAGGATTGCCTTGCGCTTACCAACGGCACGGACGGAGCGACCGCTGTGGACGATGAAACTGAGCTTGAAGATCCGCCTAAGGATGCACGCCAAGAAAAAATAATCCAGCTTGATTGATGGTGAAGACAACTACAGGCTGCTTGTTCCCGCCATGATAATCAGCCCACCACTGCCTATAGGAGCGCAGGCCGCCCCGCTCAGACAGGGTATCTGCGCCTCGATGCTATAAAGACCTAGCCACCACGCTCCTGGAACCGACGACTTATAGTTGTAGAAAAGAGGGGTTGCCATGAAGGCGAATGGAACGAATATTGAGGCCGGGAAGGGAGGTCCCACCACTATCCAAACCCCCGCGCTGCACGGACAAGGAATGGGGACGCTGATCTCTCCGCCAAATGGAGTGCTCACGGCCTGAGCCTGAACGGTTGTGCCGAAAACCTGAAACGCGTGCGTCAACCAACCATCATCTGAAGATAGGTGGAACATCAGAGACCGCGCGACTAACTGCCGACGCTCGCTCCCCACGGTCACCATAAACTGATGGTAGAATGCGACGAAGTCATTTTTTGCGAGACTGCCTGATGCAACGGCAAAGCTCTTATCAATAAGGTCTACGAGGAGTTCTTCAACGCCGATGGTTTTCTTATCCAAGGCGATTGCGTCTCCCGTTACCTTGATTGACTTCAAAAAAACGATCTCTGCCTCGGCGAACTCTTTTTGGACAAGCAACGAGTTTCCGACCTCTTGAAAATCGCCGTCGCCGAGCGCTTTGTCAATAAGATCTTGTGTAAAAAGAACCACCCCATTTTTGTCCTTCATAACTGCGTTGAATTTATTCTTATCAAAAGGAATGTCGCCGGCGTGGACGTTGAAATACTCAAGGTATTCAACTCTGGTCGCCGCCCCTGAAGGATCAATGGCGATCGCGCCGTCCGGCACATCCGGTAAAGGAAGCAACTCCACGTGAGTGGCCGCCACCGTTGAGGAAGCCGACGAAGACGCGGCAATAATTTGCGCTACATCATTCAATGACGTCACCGGCTTCCCGTTCACAATTGGGGGCTCGCTGCTTGCGGCCGACGATTGCCCGTTAAGCGCTACGCTTCCGCCGGGCAGAAAGCCGCTCGCCGGGAGCGAAGAAGTTTGGGCTGGCTGCGAAACCGCTTGGTTCTGAATGGCGCTCCCTGCTCCGTTTTTCAACTGAATCGCTCTTAAGAGGGCGATTGCCACAATGCTCGTTACCACCACCCCGGATATCACAAGGAGAAGAATAGTTCTTGAACGGTTCATTTACGTTATTATTATATCAACTAACAAGCAATGCGAAAACTCGGCCAACATTTTCTAAAGAACAGGTCGGTAACAAACAAGATCATCGCCGCGCTCCGTCTTGTACGCGATGATTTTGTTCTTGAAGTCGGATCTGGGCACGGCGAGCTTACAATACCGCTCGCGCTCGTGGGCGAAGGATCGCAATATCATCTCGTCGCCGTTGAGAAAGACGAGGCGCTCGCAAAAGAATTGGGGCTGAGGATCGCGGCTTTGCCAAAAGATAAGAACAGGGTGGACATTGTCGCGGGCGACATCCTTGCATATCTCGCGTCGCCCCACGGTTCCTTGGCGCTCAATGAGCGGCCCTTCAAACTGGTCGGCAACCTTCCCTATTATATTACAGGGCGCCTCCTGCGCATGATCGGCGAGCTCAAAAACAAGCCCACGCGCTCCGTGATTATGGTTCAAAAGGAAGTCGCAGAACGAATTGTCGCGAAGCCGCCCAAGATGAATCGCCTCGCCGCGAGCGTCCAATACTGGGCTGATCCCGCAATTGTGAGCATCATTTCCAAGCAAAATTTTAACCCCCCGCCCAAAGTGGATTCCGCCCTTGTGATATTGGAAGCGAGATCTATGCCGCCTATTGATGCCGCGCGCTATTTCCCCGCAATACGAGCCCTTTTTGCCCAACCGCGGAAAACGGTGCTCAATAATTTGGCCGCCCACATGGGAAAGGAAAACTCGTTGGCGCTGCTCCGGGAGATTAAAATCAATCCCGAAGCCCGTCCGCAGAACCTTTCCATAAAAGACATCGCGGGAGTTGCGGCTCATTGGGGATAACCAAAATAACTTGTGCCCTGCACTGCGTTATAATGTAGATAAATGGTAGACGTCAAGAGGCTAATGGTTGCTTTCCTGATCCTCGCGATCATTGCGAGCGTTGTCGCTCTGTCCCTCCCTAACCCCCATTTCAACGGAAGCGGCGGCGCGGTCACGTCGCGCAGCGATTCACGTACCACCCCGATGCCGCAAAACGCCTTCGTTCTCGCCTCGGAAGACCTTCCTATAGCGCTCCGGGAAAATCTTTCGGGAAACGACACGAACCTCACGCAGGCCACTGCCCAAAACCTTGCGGACGTAATCACTTCACTCAACCCTGAAGGGCCGCGCGATTTCAACGGGCAAGTCGGGCTTGTATTGCCGACGAGCAGCGCCCTTAATACCTACCTTATCGCAAGTGCCCCCGATTTCCAAATCTCCGATCTCTGGAGCAACGTGCAGGACGGCGATCTCAACATGACCACTGCAAGCGGTACCGCAGCCAACAACCGTTTCAATGAAGGATTTAAAACCGTTATGCGCGCGACGATAAGCAGCCCCACATTTCTCTCGGGTCTCTCACAATCCGCAAACGCGGGCGCGAGCGGCGACATCGCCACAACCTTGGGCGCGGCCGCACTGGGCCTAAAGAATCTTGAAACTCCCGCAGTATTCGTCCCTTTTGAAAAAAGCTTCGTGAACTACTTAGAAGATGAAAGGAACCTTTCAATGGCGATACAAAACCAATCGGTTGACCCCTTGAAGGCCACGATCGTGCTTAACGGCGAAGTTGAGGTGACCAGCCACGTTGCCGACGACATCCTCGCCATGGCGAAGGCCTACCAAGCGCTTGACCCCGCCAAACTTCTCTCGCAATCAACCAAACCAGAAGAAGGCGGCCTCGGCGAAATCAGCGCGCTCTTTAAAAATCTTTTCCAGATAAACACCGCGTTTGCCCAAGTCGGTTTTTCCATTGACCAAACCACCGGCAAGTGCACTCTTGACTCGGACGCCGCGACAAAAATCCTTACCGACCTGGGACTCACGAGCGGGATCCTCAGTGTCGCGAATCTTCTTTCCGGCCTTACCTCAGTGCCTGTCACCGACGCCAGTCTTGAATCAATGGTCAACCAAACACAGGGGATGGAAAGCATTTCGTCGCAGAGCAGCTTGGATATTTTGACGCTTCTCGTTTATGAGTGCAACAGAAAAATCAGTACCGAAAGCGCGAAGAATGCGGCGGTTAAGACCCTGGATTCGGTAACGCTGGATTACATCCAAAACAAAGGCGATCCACGATTCATCCAGGACTACACCACGTTCTACGGCGATGCGGCCACAAGAGGCGCAACGGCTGCATACAAGGATGTTTCGGCGCAAATATGCCCCGAATTCGTATCGGATGTAAAAACTACCGTTTTTAATCCGGACACTGCGGCGGGACCAACGGGGCAAACCGCAGGGGACATCTTACTTAGTGACAGCGCAGGTGGCGGGCCGGGTCCTGTTTTTGGTAGCCCCACCGTGAACGGTACCGGAGCCGGATGTGGCATAAAGAATCAAATATCGGACATGCAGGGCTTTTATAACGACTTCAGCTCCGATCCGAACGCATGGTCTGACTATTACTCGCTCACTAGCGACCCGACCAACAATCTTTTTGGCACCATAGCCGTTTCCCACGACGCGATAGATTCATCGGCCCAAAGCGCCGCAACGGCCGCGCAGGCCGAGAGTGTCGCGAATCAAGGGTATAAATCAACCGCGCAATGCCTCACATCCTACACGGATTCAAATGGCAATAAAATCTGCACGAAACAACAAATTGTCACGCCGGGGAGTGTCGGCGCTTCGCAAGTCGCGGCTTCCGCGAACTCCGCCTATGGCCAAGTGGCGAGCGCGAATGACCTTACACAATTAAATAGGGCGATAACGGATGCTATGGGTGTCCAACTCATGAAAGGGAAGGCACAGGGACTCTACAATCTTACTCTTAAACTCGGGAGTGGTAACCCTATCACAATCCAAGATGTCTGTACGGGACTGTCTAATCCGGGCCCCTGCAACAGCATGACGGCCGAAATTAACAAGATAAACGCCGAGATAGCCTCCGTCGTGGGTAAGGTGAATTCGGTGATAAATATCATCAACAAGCTCAACAGCATCCTTAACTTTTACTAACGAATGAAATCCTCCGATAAATACAAACTGATCCTGGTGGCAGCCCTCTTGCTTGCCATTCCTTTCGTCGCCATCCCATACCAGGCTCATGCATGGAGTATTTTTGGTGGCCCCGCAGCACTGACCGATCTGATAGGAAACTTCATAGCGTGGGGCGTGTATCTCATCGTGTTCATTGTTACGTGGCTCCTGAACAACGTTATCGCACTCATCGTTTACTTCATCACAATCATCCTCCAGCTGAATGCCAATGTCGTAATGTCGAATGCCGTGCAGAGCGGGTTCGCCGTAACCCTCTCTGTGGCAAATCTCGGATTCGTCCTCGGCATCATCATTATTGCCATTGCGACCATCCTCCACCGCGAAACCTACGGCATCAAAAAAACTCTCTGGAAGCTCGTCGTGGCGGCGATTCTGGTCAATTTCAGCTTGGTGATCGGCGGCGTGATCATCAATTTCGCTAATCAGCTCACCCTTACCTTCATGCAAGCGCTGCCGGGCGGCGGTCAGGGCGTCGCCGCATACAACAACTTCGCGAAATCCCTCACGGGAGCGTTCGGGCCACATAAGTTTTCACTTGAGGGCTTCCTTAATACCTCCAACGCCAAGGCCGAGACGGGCACCTCGGCTCTCGGTAAGGCAATTGCTGACATCCTGAAACCTATCTTTTCGGCGCTTTTTGTCGCCGCAATGCTTATTACCACCGTCATCGTGCTCTGCGTTTTCCTTTTTATGCTTCTCATACGATACATATACTTGAGCATCCTTCTCATTCTGATGCCGCTCGCATGGCTCCTGTGGATTTTCCCAAAAACCAGCAAACATTTTGAAGATTGGTGGGACAAATTCATAAAGTGGACCTTCTTTGCGCCGATCGTCATGTTCTTTGTTTATCTCTCTGTAGCGGTCGCCGGCCAAATGAACACAAATACGACTAACAGCACCGACCCAGCAGCCAGTCTCCAGGGCTTAGGGTATCAGGCGGGAACTGGAAATGCGATAGCAAAGGCGATCTCTGATATCTTTGGGTCGGCTATAAACACAATCATTGGCAGCGCCCTTCAAGTTATCCTGGTAGTCGGCCTCATGGTCGGCGGCATGATCGCGGCGGAGAAGATGAGCATCATGGGCGCAGGGGCCGCGATAGGCGCGGTGAAGAGTGGAGCGAAAGCATTTGGCACGTATACAATGAAACACGGGGCACGAGGGTCTTTAAATCTTGCATCTCGTATCATGCAACCGAAGCCAAGAGTAGGTCCTGGGGGCCGTCTGTATACGCCACTAACCAGAATTAATAGATGGCGAGGGCAGATGGCAACGCGCCTGCAACAAACCGCAACCAGTCCTAACCTCAAAACAAAAGGGCTCGCCGCAAGTGTTTGGGGCGGAGTAAAAAGTGGATCAGGGTTATTTAAATCCACGGTTAATAACTGGGAATGCCAAGTTTGTAAGTACATAATGCCATCGAGAAAGAAACCAATTATTCCATGCCCGACATGCCATAGCCTGGCGGCCACGGCAAATTGGACGCAGGTGTAGTACTTTATGCAATACAATGGAAACACCAGATGTTACTCAGAATCCAGAGGAAGAAAACCCTAGAATCATAACCGATACGTCTGACGCAGCATTTGAGCAAGCCAAAGCCATTGAGGTCCGCCAGCGTTCGTTAGGTGGTGCGGAGAGCCCGGAGAAGAAGGTCTCTTCCGGAGAATTGAGCACCGCTGAAAGAGCAAGGGAAAAGAGTAGGCGCGAGGCGGATCGCGAAGCAAGTCTGGCCAAAATGCGCGAAGAAGTGAATGCGATGAGTGAGTCGCAATCCCGAGAAAACCAACGTGGTCCCGACTCAGACCATCCAAATCCATTTTGGAAGGAGCAGGAGGAGCTCCTCACGGGGTGGGATAGATTTACCGAAAGGATTCTTGGCGGCGGCGAAAAGGCATATCAGAAGATAGGCAATTTTCTCCAACCGTTGAGATTCCACGAGAACCCAGATCGGGCACGAAAAAATCAGGATAAATATGATAAGTTAGTGGAAAATGGGGAGGCGGAATACGTAGGGGAAAATCCTAGGGTCTCGTACCCCGACTACATGTTAATGAAAAGAGCTTATGAGAAAAGGGGTAATTTTAGAGATTACTATTTCAGGTCGGTCGGCATCTACAATGAAAAAGGGAAGTTTACCGGGACCGTAAGAACCTATCGCATTAAAAAGCGGGGAAGGTGATATAATATCAGGGATGATTCCTGTTGCCTCCATCACGGAGGAAGAACTCGATAAGCGATTCGACTCCCTCCCTGACCAATTAAAAGAGGCCTTGACCGCTGAGCGCAACCTCAGGATTATTAATCAGGTCTGTGACAGAAACCGGATTGTAGATGAAGACAAGAGAACTACAATCCAGCAGATTGCTGGCTTGGTTATCCTTGGTGTTTTACATTACTACGATATAGGATCGGAAATCAACGAAGCACTATCTTTAAACAATCCACAATTTTCTAGTTCCCTAGCGGATGAACTAAACACAAAGATTTTCGCGCAGATAAAAAGCGAGCTCGAAAGTAACTATCAGCCCATTGCGGTGACCACGGGGGATATTAAACCCCCAGGATCAAAAACGGCGGTGGTGCCAGCAAAATCGACTGCCACGCCGTCAAAAACAATCTCCGCCACTCTTTCCGCTGTAGCCAGCGCACCGACCGGGCCGAAAATAATTTCTGAGGTTCCGTCTTCAACAACACCGCCGCCTCCTCAAAATGCTACACAACCGAAAATGCCCGAAGCGGCGGGTTGGTCGCGGGCGACGCTCAAACAGCCGGTGGTGAAATTGGACCAAACCGCATCAGCAGCACCGGTGGCACCGAGAGCACCAGCGGCACCCGCGCCTTCTGCTCCAATTACGATACCGCCGGCGCGGGGGCCCATCGGGGAATTTGAGCGGCTCGCAATGAAACGCAGCGAAGGAATTGCGCCTGCTGCTCCGCCCGCTGGCATTCCGAAGCCGCCCACGCCGCCTCCAGGACCCCCGCCGATGATTCTCCACGAAGACGTTTCGGCCAAGCCACAACAGCGGGCGCCGGATTTTCACCTTGATCTTCCTTCGGAAAAATTTGCTATGCAAAAAGGGCCCGCGTCGCTACCGATAAGACCCGCAGTGGTTGAACTCGGCAAGGTGCCTCCGCTGCCCGCGCCAAAAATGGCTACCTCAACGCCGCGCGTTGTCCACTACACGGAATACAAACCGCCCTTGACGGAAAATCCCACGTTTCCAAACCCCGCGGCGCAAAGAAAAATAACCGAGCTTACCGCTGTCCCGTCTGTGCCTCCCGCGCCACTGAAGGCGCTTCCTCCCGAACCGGTTGCACTGGAACTCCCTATGCCGCCGAAATTTCCGACTCCATCCACTCCACCGGCACCACCGCCTCCGCCACCAAAAAAATAATTGATAGCCGTGGCGGATGGCGGATGAAGGAAGCCCCGGCTCCTGCCGGGGCTTTAGCTGCACACTTGGGCTATAATATAGTGAATGCAATTCCAGGTCCCACAATTTATAGATACAGAGGATAAGATCGTAGGGCCCTTGTCGCTCCGACAGTTCGTTTACATCGGCATCGGCGCGGGCATCTCCGCCTTGCTTTATTTCATACTCCAGACGTGGCTATGGGCTTTTCTTTCGTTCTTCCTTGTGGGCGGCGCCATTGCGATCTCGTTCGTAAAAATTGAAGGGAGGCCGCTTCCGAAAATCATCCTCTCGGCATTCTCCTTTTACTGGAACCCGCAAACGTACGTGTGGCAGCCGGAACATCCGGCAGTACAAAAGCATAAGGCGCCCCCGGAAGCGAAGCCGATTAAAAGCAGCGTTCTTGAGAAGATTGCCATGGGTATGGCGCTCCATAAGAGCTGGGAAAATGTCCAGGTGGGTGTAAAAACGAAGACAAGGGAGCCCCAGAAAGCAAAGGGGGGGCCGAAGAAGCTCAAAGAACAAAAAGTGAGCGGCCATTACGAGATTTTCCGAAAGCTCGCCGGCGACCGCGAAGCGGCGCGGAGAGTGGACTACCGCTGATAATGATGAGAAAATATAAACAATGGCATCAAAACAGGATTTTGGCAATTCCCTTGACCTTGTAAGCATCGAGGAGATCAGGAATAACACAGCCATTCTTAAGGGCGGCAGTATGCGGCAAGTTGTCCTTGTGGGCGGCGTGAACTTCGCACTCAAGTCGGAATCCGAACAAAATCTCCTCACGGGAGGGTACCAGAACTTTTTGAACGGTATTGATTTCCCGCTACAGATCGTGGTGCATTCGCGGAAGGTGAACATTGACAAATACATACAAGGGCTCCTCACGCGGAAGGAAGCGGAACAAACCGCGCTGCTCCGGAGTCAAATTGACGAATACGTTCAATTCATAAAGGGATTCGTGGAAAAGAACGCGATCATGGAAAAGACGTTTCTTGTGGTCGTTCCTTTTTATCCAATGAGTATCATGTCAACAAAAAAAGCCACCGGATTTCTCCCGTTCCTCAAGAAGAAACAGAACAAGGAAACGGAGACAAAGGATGCGTCCGAGACCGAGCGCATCTTCCAGGAAAATCTGGCGCAGCTCATCCAACGCACGAGTCAGATCACGACAGGGCTTCTCGGCATGGGGCTTGACGCGACCATCTTGAACGACGAAGCGCTCGCGGAACTTTTCTACAACTTCTACAATCCTCAGACCATTGAACGAAAGGATATGGCCTTGCCGAAGGAAGCAACATGAACAATATGCCCGAGAATCGCGGCCAACTCAAAGACATAAAACAGATCATCGCGCCGGCGGGAGCGCAGGTGTTCCCCAGCTACCTCAAAATCGGCGACAAGGTTGCGAAGACCTTTTTTATACTTTCATACCCCCGCTATCTTGCGACCGGCTGGTTTGAGCCGCTTATCAACCTCCCCAACCTTTTTGACATTTCCATTTTTGTAAATCCGATTGATACGGGCACGGCGCTCAAAAATCTCCGCAAGAAGGCCGGCCAGCTGGAGTCGCAGCTGAATGACGAGGAGGATAAGGGCCTCGTGCGGAATCCGATGCTGGAGACCGCCATCAAAGACGTGGAGGGGCTGCGCGATTCCCTCCAAGAATCGCAGGAAAAGCTTTTTGACACCGGCGTCTACATCACGATCTACGCCGACAACGCCGACGACCTCGCGCGATTGGAGAGCAAGCTCACAAACATGATGGAGGCGAAACTCATCTATCTGAAGCCGGCGCTTTTTGAACAGCTGGAAGGGCTTTTCTCGGTCCTTCCGCTCAACGAGGACAAATTGCAGATATATACGCCGATGAACACAAGCCCGATTTCCTCTTTTTTCCCGTTCGTTTCGGAGGACCTTTCCTCAAATCGGGGAATCATGTACGGCATCAACCTGCACAACAGTAACCTTGTGATCTTTGACCGCTTTTCTCTGGAGAACGCGAACCAAGTGGTTTTCGCAAAGTCCGGCTCCGGCAAGTCGTACACTACGAAGCTGGAGATCATCCGCTCGCTCATGGCGGGCGTGGACATGGTGATCGTGATTGACCCGGAGAACGAATATCAGCGGCTCGCCGAGACCTTCGGCGGCAGCATGTTCAATATTTCGCTCTCGGCGCACGAGCACATCAACCCGTTTGACCTCCCGCTCATCCCCGAGGGCGAAACGCCGTCTGACGTCCTCCGGTCGCACATCGTGACGCTCGCGGGCCTGATCAAACTTATGTTGGGGAAGATCACCCCCGAAGAGGACGCTATCCTTGACCGCGCGATCACGGAAACCTACGCCTCGCGCGAAATCGTCGTCGGATTGGATTTCGCGGGAAAAGAACCGCCACTCTTGGGAGATCTCGCCACCATTCTTCGCAACCTTGAGGGGGGTAGGGGCATGTCGGAGAAACTCTATAAATACACCGAAGGAAGCTTCGCGGGGCTCCTGAACCAACCGACCAACATTGACGTCAATAACCGCCTCATCGTCTTCTCCATCCGCGACCTTGAGGAAGAGCTGCGCCCCATCGGGATGTTCGTCGTTCTGAACTACATCTGGAGCCTGATCCGCGCGAAACTCGCGAAGCGGCTGCTCTTCATTGACGAGGCATGGATCATGATGAAGAACGACGACTCGGCCACGTTCCTTTTCGGCCTTGTGAAACGCGCACGGAAATATTTCCTTGGCGTTTCCACGATCACGCAAGACGTGGAGGATTTCCTGCGCTCTCCCTACGGGCGCCCCATTATCACGAACTCATCTCTCCAGATGCTTTTAAAGCAGGCGCCGGCGACGATTGATATCGTAGCAAAGGCGTTTGACCTTACGGACGCGGAAAAAAACTTCCTTTTGAGCGCAGAGGTGGGCACGGGAATTTTCTTCGCCGGCAAGCGCCATGTCGCGATTCAGATTGTGCCGTCGTACTTTGAAGACCAGATTATCACCACCAATCCGGAGCAGCTACTGGAGGAGAAAAAAGAACTGTAATGGCCGAGGCGGCGCCACAACCAAAATCAGGGGCTGCGCCTCCCGCGGGCGGAGGTGCGGCGCGGTCCCAGCCGAAAATCACGCTTACCGAGGGACTTCTTATTGGAAGCGGCCTTGTTGTGGTGTGCGTCATCAACCTTATCCCGGTCGTCGGTGATATTACGGCGCCTGTCGCCGGCGGATTGATGTTTTTTTACCTTTACATGAAAGGATTGAGGGGGACTAATGTTGTCGCTACTAATATCGTCGGTTATGCCGCCGGGATGTTCCCGATTGTCCAGGCACTTCCGACCCCACTCGTTGCCTGGGTTGTCACGATAATCATTGACCGGACCCCCGTGGTTGAAGAAGTTGCTGAGAAGGTGGGGGGTGCACTAGAAGGAGGCGAAGGCGGTGCCCTCGGCGGGGCCGCGGCGGAGGGGGCGGCAGTAGAAGGTGCAGCGACAAAGGGGGTAGCCGCAGGGGGGGCAGGGGCCGCCGCAGAAGGAGCACCGGCCGGAGCCGCAGGTGGCGCGCCCTCGGCACAAACTGGCGTCTCCGAAGGCGGTGCCGCAGGACCGCCCGGCGCGGAAGGACCCACAGCACCGGAATCGGGAGGTGCCCCCCCGACTGGCGAAGAAGCGCCCACTGGAGAGGCAGGAATGGCGGGGGAAGAAGCCGGTGAGAGGGTGGGGGCAGAGGAAGAGTATAAGAAAATTGAGGAAGAGGCGGCACCTGCAATGGTCCCGCCGGAGGAAGCAGCTCTGAAGAAATACTTCCCGTCCTCGGCGGAAGAGATCCAAGCTCTTGCTGAAGAAGCAAAAGAGGCGCAGGCGGCCCAAGCAGAAGAAAGTCCTCAAGAAGAAGAAACCGACAACCCGGAGGCAGCGTAGCGGCGCGCCGAGGCGCCATTTGGTATAATTGAAGCAATGCGGATTATGAAAGCTAGTTGTGTAGTAGGTGCGGCGATTGCCCTTGCCGCGATGTTCAGTATTCAGGCGCGAGCGGCGTTGCCGTCGCTTACCGGAACTATCATTGACTGGTCAACCGACACATATGTCCCGCCCGGATTCCACGGGAAGCAACTTCCCACGGGAGGTTCAAATGTCACGGCGTGGGTTATGCTTTTGAACGACGGTGTCCCAGTGGATATTTCCGATTACACAATCTACTGGTATGCCGATGGTGAGCTTCTCCAATCCGGACAAGGTCTTCAGAGAATATCGTTCGCGGCGCCGCAGGCAACCGAACAGGTCACCGACTTGCAGGCAAGAGTGGAGGACGCAAACGGCAATCCTTTTGTCGCGGACATACAAGTTCCCGTCGTAGCCCCGAAGGTCGCTATTGAGGCGGATTATCCGGGCGGCATAATCGCCTCGTCCTCGGCAGACATCAAAGCCCTGCCCTACTTCTTTAATGTTTCCGGCCCGTCCGCGCTGACTTACGCCTGGTCGGCGAACGGAGTACCGACGCAGTCCGCGGAAAATCCGGAAGAGGCGACTCTCGCTATAAGCGAGAGCACTACTCCGGGGACAACCATCTCCATAAACCTCGTTGTCGTGAACCCATCCGACTCAACCACGGCAACCGCCAACACCGTCCTCACCTACCAAAAATCATGATGAAAAAAACGACTTTTGGTATCGCCGCCGCCGCAGTGCTTCTCCCCACCGCAATCCGCCGCGCAGTCGCAGTAACCATTCAAATTAATACCAACCTCCCGGGCGTGACGAGCGGCACAGGCACGACGGGGTTTGTGTCAGGTTTTTACAGCTTCGCCCTTCTCGTCGCGGGAATTCTTGCGTTCGGTGCGATTGTCTATGGCGGCATCAAGTACGCGGTGAGTCGCGGCAACCCCTCGGCCGAAAGCGAAGGAAAAGGTTGGGTCACGAACGCGCTTCTTGGGCTCCTGCTTCTCGCCGGCGCATATATCATCCTCCACACAGTGAACCCGAATATCGTAAATCTTAACCTTCCACTAACTAAACCGTAAGATGAGGCGTTACCGGTACATCATTGTTGGAGTTATCGTGGCTATCATCGCCGGGCTTGTGGCCCTTTGGCTCGTTTCGCGCAATCAAACACAAACGGTGCTGCCGCAAGGGTCTTCCGGCACCCTTCCGCAGACAGGAACGCAAGCCAACACAAATAATACGGTTGGGCAAACGGGTCTCCCCACAGGAAACGCCAATCAGTCACCCACAGCTATCGCCAGCTTCGGTATCGTTTCAAACGAACCCGTGCTTAATTACTTTGTCGACGCGAGCAATACCGTAATTACCGTGGAACCCGATGGCAAAATCGAACAAATCGCGAACGACCAGTCGACCTATTTGAACTCCACCGAAATACCCAATGTCGTCTCTGCTGATTTTTCCTACGACGGCAAGCGGATCCTTGTGGGCTTTGGCAACCCGACCGCCCTCCAGTGGAGCGTTTTTGACATTACTAAAAAAGCGTGGAGTCCTCTCTCAGCAAACCCGACTGCCGCGGCGTGGTCTCCTTCCAATTATCAAATTGCGTATCTCGCCCAAACAAACGACGTAAGCTCGCTTGAAACCATAGACACCTCCGACCCTCACGCCAGCCCAAAATTCCTCATTTCTTTTCCTGCCACAGATTTTCAAGTTCTCTGGCGGTCTCCTGGCAGCATCTTCCTCTTTGATAAGAGCAGTGCCCTGTTTTCTGGATCTATATTCAGTGTTAATGCGAAAACGGGCGCGCTCTCAAAGATCGTCGCCAACCGGGTTGGCCTTGAATCCCAGTGGAACAATAATGGGACGCTTGGGCTCATCCTTGCAGGGACAGACCTTGCGCGCGGAGGGCAATTAGGGATCATTGATAACGATGGCAATCTTGTCCATCGGATGAGCTTCCTCACGCTGCCCTCAAAGTGCGCGTTTGCAACGAGCGCGGGAACCACGCTCACCACGACCACAGTGGCGAGCGCATCATCGACCTTGGCCCTTTTCTGCGGAGTCCCTCGTGATGCCACGAAACTCAAAAACAACTCATTGCCGGACGCGTACGAGGAAAGAATGTTCATGACCCTCGACGATCTTTACCGAGTGAACTTGTCTGACGGGAGCGTTGGCGCTGTCCTTACTAGCGTATCGCAGAACTTAGACGTTTCGAATGTAAAGTTTTTCAATAATATCCTCTTCTTCGTCAACCGCTACGATCAAAAACTCTACGCGCGCTCACTCGGCACCTCCACCGCCACGCAATAGACCAGAACCCCTACGAAAGCGGCTTTATAACCACATAGCGCTCTTTGCCTTCTCCCGAACTCTCGGTCTTCACCTCGGGATGCAACGCGAGTTCCGCGTGCACGATTCTCCGTTCATACGAGTTCATCGCGGGGAGCGGCACCGCGTTTTTCGTCGCGACCGCTTTCTTCGCCGCCGCGCGCGCAAGCTCGGCGATCAAGTTCTCGCGCTCCTGCCGGTAACTGTTCACGTCGAGAAAGAAGAGGTCAATCTGATTCTTCTTTGCAATCATTTGAAAAAGATGGTTCACGCTCTCTACGATGGCGGCGAGATTTTCTTTAAGAAGATTCCCACCGTCGTAGATGAAAAGCGAGCCGTGCTTTTCCTCTGGTTTTATTTCCAACCGATAATCGCGGAATCCCATTGCCTCCACGATATTTTTGGTAATCGTTTCCCAACTCTCCATTTCAAGGTACTATTCCATACTCTCGCACCAAAATCAAGCCGCGGAAGGGAGCTCGGCGTCTGCGGACATCTTGTTATACCGCCGCGGTTTCTCCTTTTTTGAAATGCTTATTGATGATTAATTGCTGTCCTACCGAGAAGAGTGACGTGACGAGCCAGTAGAGGCCGACGGCGGCGGGCAAGCTGTAAAAAATAAAAATGGTGACGAGGGGCCCGATGAAAACCATTTGCCGCGCCATCTTCTCTGCGGAGGAAAGCGGCGCATTGCTCCCGGGGTCCCGATAGATAGCAAGCCGCGCCTGTAAGTACTGGGCGAGTGCGGCGAGGAGGATGAGGATGATGCTCGGGGCCGCGAGGTTGATGGCACCGAGGAAGAGTGGGTTGATGGCCTGCGGCACCGCCACAAAAGAATACAACCCTGTGAGCTCTCCAGGCGTGAGCGCAGAACGCACCACCCAGTAGAGAGCAATCATGATCGGCAACTGAATGACGAGAAGAACGATACTCGAGAAGGGACTTACCCCGTGCTCCTTGTAGAGTCCCATCAGCGCCTGCGCCTGCTTTTCTTTGTCGTTTTTGTGCAACTCCTGGATTTTTTTAATTTTCGGCTGGATGCGCTGCATCAGCATCTGCTGTTTGGCACCTTTATGGAATAATGGATACAGCACCAGGCGGATGAGAATGGTGACGAATATTATAGCGATCCCAAGGTCGCGGAACGAGATCGTTTCATAAAAATAAACGAGAAGATTAAGAATGGGCCGGTAAAGAATGGCTTGGTAGAGGTAGCTCATTGTCGGTGATCGTTTTTTGTGTGGGGAAGGAGGGCCTGGAACAAAAGTTCCTTAAATTGCTTTTTAGTGAGCGTGTTGACTCTGGGAGTGAGGACAACAAGGAAATCGGTGCCCGCGCTGCCGGCCGCGAGGAGCGCTGTTTTCGCCTGCCGCTTCCAAAAATTCCTCTTCGCGGCGTTCTTGTGCACAGAGGCACCCGCGACAACTCCAATCCTGATTTTCTCTTGTATGCCCGGTTTCATTTTCAATACAAAGTATGGCGTTGATGCCACTCCCCACCGCCCCGCCCTAAAATCCCGGCTCGGCAACCGTGATAATTTGGAAAGCATCGCTATTAGACGCTGATCCGCCGCCTCCCTTTCGCTCTGCGCCGTGCGAGAACGCGCCGGCCGCCCGGTACCCGTTGCCGCCGCAAAAATCCGTGCGTCCTTTTCCTTTTTTTCTTTTTAGGACTGTAGGTAAACGACATCTTGAAGAGTTTATCACGGGATTCAAAAACGCGCCAGCGAGGCGTGGGCCCTTGTAACAGGTTATGCACATCCCATCCACAAAACGGTGTAGTTTGACTTTTTGACGGGACGGGCATAAGGGTTGATAATGAACAACAACATGGATCTCGAAAAGCTTTGGCAATCAACGTTAGGAGAAATGGAGATCCAACTCACGAAAGCGAACTTCTCGTTGTGGCTCCGGGGCACGAAGCCTATAGAGCGCGAAGAGGGTACTTTGTTTGTCGCTCTGCCAAATAATTTCGCCAAGTCCTGGGTTGAGGAAAAATACCAAAAAAATATCCTTGGGATACTGCGGAACATGGACAGCTCAATCAAAAAGGTGGAGTTCGTCATAGGGCAACGGGCACCCGCACCTCAAAAGAGCATGGCGGACACGAACGACCTCGCTACGCTTGCCCCGGCAGAATTGGATTTCAATAAGGCAGACCCCGAAACCAATTTAAACCCCCGCTACACCTTCTCTGTGTTTGTGGTAGGGCCCTCCAACGAGCTTGCGTTCACTGCGGGGAAATCCATCGCGGAGCATATCGGAAAATATAATCCCTTTTTTGTGTACGGCGGCGTGGGACTCGGGAAAACGCACCTCATCCAGGCGATCGGCAACGAGATCGTCGCACGGAACGGGAAGAGGGTGAAGCCAAAATATGTTCCCTCCGAGCAGTATACCCGCGAGGTGGTATGGGGGTTGCGCAACGACCGAATCGAAAGTGTGAAGAAAAAATACCGCGACGTTGACGTGCTCATCATCGACGACATCCAGTTTATCGGCGGGAAGGAAAAAACCGAAGAGGAGTTCTTCCACACCTTCAACGCGCTGTACGAAGGAGGCAAACAAATTATCATCTCTTCCGATCGACCCCCGCAATCCCTCCCCACGCTCGAGGAGCGCCTGCGGTCCCGTTTCGAGGGCGGCTTCGTCGCGGACATCGGTTACCCAGAATACGAGATGCGCGTTGCCATCATCCGGAGCAAGCTTTTAGAGGCGAACCGCAGCCTTGGCGAAGATATTATTGACCTCCTCGCGCGTCGCCTTAGGAAAAATATCCGCGAGCTTGAGGGAATATTAAAAAAAATGCTTTTCCTCCAAGAGCAAAAGGGGGCCGAAATCACAAGGGCGCTTGCAGAGGAAATTATAGAAAAATCAACCAAGAACGTTTCGAAGCGGGTGAGCGACGCCCAGATACTGAAGGCGGTTGCCGAATTCTTTGGTGTCTCTATTGAGGACATTATAAGCCACAACCGTAGAAAAGAGGTGGTGGAGCCTCGCCAGATCGCTATGTATTTACTTCGGGAGATCTCAGAGCTTTCCTATCCGTACATTGGGGAGAAAATGGGGAGAGACCACACCACCGCCATCCATTCCTATGAAAAAATAAACCAGGAAATCAACAGAAGCGCCACGCTTAACCAAAAGATATTAACAATCAAAGATATTATTTACAAAAGCTAGGCCTAGGTAAAACCCCGCTATCCACAAAAATTAAAAACACATTAATAATAAGGTCTTAATATCTTAATAAAATCTTAATATAATTAATCCATGAAATTTGTTGCGATACGATCAAATATTAAAGAGGCTATGTCCACAATCGAGCGCGCCGCCGGCGAGAACGCAAACCTTCCTATTTTAAAAAACGTCCTTATCACAGCCGGGGACAACGGAATTGTTTTTATCGCGACAAACCTTGAGATTGCGATTACTTGTCGTGTATCCGGAAAGGTGATTGAGGGCGGAAGTGTTTCTGTACCGCTTGCGCCCTTCTCCAGTCTTATCACCAACATCCAAAGCGACCGTTTGAATTTTAGCAAGAAGGGTAACGCGCTTGAGGTAAAAACCGACAACTACAGCGCCGTACTGCAGGGATTGCCCAGTGAAGATTTCCCCATAACCCCTAAAATAAAAACATCCAACGAGTACCTTGAGATAGGGGGAGCGCTTTTTAAGGAAGCGATCCAGTTAGTCGCGGTAGCCGCGCAACCGTCCGATTTCCGGCCAGAGCTTAACGCCGCCCTTTTTGACTTTTCCTTGGACAGCCTCAAGCTTACTGCGACCGACGGTTTCCGGCTTGCCGAAAAAACAATTCCACAAAACCTTTTTACCGCCAAATTTAAGGAAGCGTTTAGAATGCTCGTTCCTCTTAAAACGAGCCAAGAGGCGCTCCGAATGGTGAGCGATAGTGAGACCGTGCGGGTGTTTCGCGATGAGAACCAGATTCTTGTGAAGACCGAGCGCGCTGAACTTATCTCGCGGCTCGGCGAAGGGAACTTCCCGGATTATTCGCAGCTCGTGCCCCAAAAATTCGCTACCGAAGCGGTTGTATCGCGTGAGGAATTTGCGAATGCGGTGAAGCTCGCCGCGATATTTGGGCAAAAAAACAGCGAAGTGAAACTGTCGGTGCACCCGGGGAAGAAAGCAGTAGAGATAAGTTCGGCGGATCAATCGCTCGGCGAAAACGCCTATCTTCTTCCGGCGAAAATAAAAGGGGAACTGGCCGAGGCGTGCTTCAACTGGCGCTACCTCATGGACCCCGTCAAAGTGATGAAAACAGGAGAAGTTTTTATTGGGCTCCAAGAAGAAACTAACCCAGCCCTTCTTCGCCCAGTGGGCGACAGTTCTTATTTCTATATTTTGAAGCCGATCCTGAAGTCTTAGTGGTAAATAATTACGTCGGTCTTCCCCAAACCACCCGAAGAATCCGCGGCTTGCACTTCAAATAGATTTTGCCCGCCGATGACTTGCGGGGTAAATGCCCAGTTGAGCGCGTAGTTGGTCCCAAAAGAGCCAGAGAAATCATGGACCAGAAACCCGTTCCAGAGTACGGAGATTTTTGTGATCGCCTCGTCGGCCGTTATTTTCGCGGAAACTGTGACTTCGTTCGCCACGAAACTGCCCGCCGACGGTGTGAGAATGGAAATGCGGGGAGGGTCGCTCGCGGGCGAGGGGGTTCCGGGTGCTGCGCCAGACGGCGCGGTTGAAACCGGATGGTTGTAACTCCCGAAGTTGGGAAGGTTTTTCGCGGCCCATGTGAGCAGGGCGGTTTCCCAGTTGTGGAATTGGGGATCCGTGGCGGGGTTCGCGGGGGGCGGCCCCGGCGGGTCGTCCTTGTCAACGTAATACAGAATAGTGTGAAGTTGGTCGTTGTAGAGATAGTTTCCTGCAAGGATCGGCTTCGCCGCGTTTGCAGGATCGGGTTTCGTGAAAGTTTCAAGCGGTTGGTTTTGAAGCGCCTGCGCCATGAACGCATGCCACATAGGGACCGCAGCGAGGATACTTGACCCACTCCGTTGCATAGGAGTGTTGTCGTTGTTTCCTGCCCAGACGCCGACGACGAGGGACGGCGTGTACCCCATCGCCCATGCGTCGCGGTAGTCGTTGGAAGTGCCGGTCTTGAGCGCCACATCGTGCCCCGGGAACACCGTGAGATTCAAACTGTTTTGGAAAAGGCCGCTCCGCGCCGCGGCATCCGAAAGAATGTCGTTTACAAGGCGGACGGACTGCGGGTCGGCGACTTGCGTAGACTGATCAGCGTATGATTCAAGTACGTTTCCATTAGGATCTTGCACCTCACGGATCATGGTTTGGTTGTGTTTGACCCCGTCCTCTGCGAGCGCAGAGTACGCTTCCGTGAGATCGGCGAGGCGCACTGCGCCCCCCCCCAGGACGAGAGAGAGCCCATAGGCGTCGGGGCTTGTGAGTGTGGTAAGCCCGAAACTGTTTGCGGCTTGGACCGCATTTTTTATACCAACAAGGTAGAGCGCTTCCACTGCAGGTACATTTACGGATTGCGCGAGTGCGTCGCGCATGGAAATTGGGCCCTGGAATGTTCCCTCAAAGTCCTGCGGGTGGAAGCAGTGCGGGTCATTATCCGCGAAGTTGGGAATCGCAGGGCACGCGGGGTCGGTGCTGAATTCTGTAGGAACGTCGAAAAGCGTCGTTGACGGTGTGTATCCTTTTTGGAACGCCGTGAGATACACAAATGGTTTGAGCGACGAGCCGGGCTGGCGGAGCCCCTGGGTGGCGACGTTGAAGTTCGGCTCAAACTTACAGCTTGTTCCTGGCGTGCAGCCCAAGGGGAGCGATGAGGTTGCAAAGTAATCGCGCGACCCTACCATTGCAAGTACCTGCCCCGTTTTCGGATCCTGTGCGACGAGCGCGGCGTTGTAGCCATGGTACAGCGCCTGATTTTGTGCTGCGCCCTGCTCTACGGCCGTCTCCGCCTCTTGTTGAAGATTCCAGTCAAGCGTGGTTATTACCCTAAGCCCGCCTTGGTTTACAAGATTCTCCCCGTATTTTTGGGCGAGATAGTCCTCCACCGCCATTACGAAGTGGGGCGCCTTGATGGTGCCCGTGGATTGCGGTTCAAAGGTTATTTTGTATGCGAGCGCCGCGGTGAGCTCTGGTTTTGTGATTTTCCCCAGTTCGTACATTTTCTGGAGCACGAGCCGCTCACGTTTTATAAGATCGCTTGCGTGGCTTCCCCAGGGCGAGTAGTACGTCGGCGCCTGGGGGATTGCGGCGAGGAGGGCGCTCTGCGCAAGGTTGATGTTTTGTACTGGTTCGCCGAAATACGCCTCGCTCGCCTCCTCCACGCCGGAAATTGTGGCACCGTACGGAACTTCGTTCAGGTAAAGACCGAGGATTTCGTCCTTTGAGTAATATTCATTGAGTTTTATCGCGAGGATAAGCTCCTTTATTTTTCGCGTGATGGTTTGGTCTAGGGTGAGGAACGCGGTCCGCGCGAGCTGTTGGGTGATGGTAGAACCGCCCTGCGCGAAGGAGCCCGAAGTGATATCTACAAGGAACGCGCGCGCGATGCCTTTCCAATCAAACGCGGGTTCGTTGTAGAAATTCTCATCCTCTATCGCAATCGTCGCGTCTTTAAGGGTTTGCGGGACTTGGTCAAAGGGCACCACTGTCCTCCGTTCGCCGGAGGTGATTTCATAGAGCAGTACCGTGTCGGTTCGGTCGTAGATTTTCGTGGACTGGCTGATTTGCCGGCTTGAAATCTCTTCTATGGAGGGGAGCGTTTTCGCGAAATAGATGACCACAAGGGAAAGAATAATGACCCCCGCAGATACCACGATGCCCACGATCACAAGTGAGCGCCGCAGCCTCGTTGTCCCGCTTCGTCGGTGCATGCCCTCTATTATCAAACGAAAACGGCCTTCTCCGCAATGTTTTCGCGGAGAAGGCCGTTTTCTCACCCGTCAAGCCCGCCCTTGTAGCTTTCTTCTTTGCTGGCGTCTTCCGTTTCTTCCTCTGGCGCTTCCTCGTTACCTTCTTCCAGCTCGCCGCCGCCGTTTTTGTCCGTGTCTGATTCGCCGTCGTCTTCGTCGCTCAGCGGGCGGAACGCACAGCTCGCAAATTTTAGTTCAGTTGCCATCGCGGCCATAATTCAACGACCTTTCTTTTTTTACTTCCCATCAGTATAGGGGAGCTCGTTCGCGTGTCAATCCCGTAGTAATCCCCAGGCGTTATAACGAAAAGCTGTTAACGGCCCGCTGTCATGATCGCCAGCGCCAAGGCGTCGCTCGCGTCGTCAATAATGGCGAGATCGTGTTTGCCGAGGATAAGGCGCACCATCTTCAAGACCGCTTTTTTGTCGGCAAATCCGTAGCCAGCGATCCCCAGCTTCACTTCGTTAGGCGCGTACTCTTTTATGGGAATCTTTTTTTCGCGCGCCGCGAGGAGGATGACGCCGCGCGCTTGCGCCACCGCGATCGCCGTTTTCTCATTCTTCGCAAAATATAGTTTTTCGATGCCGAGGACGCGCGGCCGATACTTCTCTATAAGTGCGTCGGTTCCCCTTTTTGTTTCTACGAGCGCGGAGGCGTCGTCCACACCGCTGATTTTGAGGATACCGGCCGCGACGAATGACACTGCGCTCCCTTCGCCGCGTACGACACCGTAGCCGACTCTCCGTGTTCCCGGGTCGATGCCAAGCGCGATCATGTTAGTTACTGTGCGTTTGTGAAGACGCGTTGCACGTCGTCATTTTCTTCTAGGGTCTCCACGAGCGCCAAAAGTTTTTTCATGTCCTCCTTAGAGAGTTCTTGCGGGAATTTTGCTTTCCATTCACGTTCGCCACCTGCCGGCGGCCCAAATGCCCAACGGACGCTTCCCGCCTCCGCCCACTTCCCGCCATGTTCTTTTAATATTGTTTTGATCTCTTGCACGGTCCGGTTCTTATTATCACTGATTGCTTCAATCATGATTGCGATGCCCCCGGGCCCATACGCCTCAAACGCAAGCTTTTCGAGGTTGCCGCCCGTTTCGGAGGCGCGTTTCACCGCCCGTTCAATGTTTTCCTGTGGAACGCTCGCCTCCTTCGCTTTTGTAATCGCGTTTCGGAGCCGCGGGTTAAAATCCGGGTTCTGCTCCGATTTAGCCGCTGCCGAGATCGCCACAAGGAGTTTCCCAAAGACCCTTCCCCGTTTCTCATCGGTGATCCCTTTTTTATGTTTTATGCCCGCCCAATGGGAATGTCCCGACATTGCATTATCATCATAACGCTTGTTAAAATCAATGGAAATGGCTGACCTCACGCAGGATAACCTTCAAACGAGATTGACGAAACTCCGGCGCGAGGGTGAAGAACGCGCCGCGGAACGGCTCGCGAAGAAGCTCGATCTCCCCTACGTGGACGTTGCTAAGATGCCGGTTTCGCTTGACGCGGTGAAGATTATTCCGGAAGACAAGGCGCGGAAAGCCCGGGTGGCAAGCATTGAGTTGAAGTCAAGAAAGCTGGCCGTGGCGGTAATGGACCCCGAGTTTTCCGCAGCGAAGGTGCTCATCGCGGAATTGAGGGCGGAGCAATACGATGTGAAAACGTTCGTAGCGTCCCTTTCCGGCTTGGAAGTGGCATGGCAGTTGTATAGATTCGTAAAGCCGGTGTCTGCGGGGATCGTGGGCAAAGTGGTCATTACCGAAAAGAGGATCAACGAACTTAAGGAGCGCCTTGCGAACCTGGATGCCATTCACAAAGAATTTGCTGGGCTGGATTTTGAAAACGTATCGCCGGTCGTGCTGATTGAGATTATGCTCGGCGGGGCACTTGCGATGCGTACGTCGGACATTCACACGGAGGCGGGGGAAAAGGCGACGAAGGTCCGCTTCCGGATAGACGGTATCCTCCATGATGTCTTTGACGATATGCCGTTCCACGCCTACCACGCGCTTGTATCGCGCATTAAACTTCTTTCGGAAATGAAGCTTAATATCCACGACGAAGCGCAGGATGGAAGGTTTACGATTGTCATCGCGGGGAAAGAGGTGGAGATGCGCGTGGCGGTGATGCCCGCCGAATTTGGCGAGGCCATCGTGATGAGAATCCTCGACCCCTCCGCGACGAAAGTCGGACTTCCAGACCTCGGGCTTCGCGAAGACAACCTGACACTTGTCACACGCGAACTCGCCCGTCCGAACGGGCTTATTCTGAACACCGGCCCCACGGGTTCCGGGAAAACGACGACACTCTATGCATTCCTCCGCACACTGAACAGCCCCGATATCAAAATCATCACACTGGAAGACCCTATTGAATACCGCATTGAAGGGATTGAACAGACGCAGGTGAATGATGAGGCGGGGTATACGTTTGCGAGTGGCCTCCGTGCCATCGTCCGGCAGGATCCCGACGTGATCCTTGTGGGCGAGGTGCGCGACCTTGAGACGGCCGATATTGCGATGCAGGCGGCACTCACGGGACACCTCGTACTTTCGACGCTCCACACGAACGATGCAGTGGGCGCCGTGCCACGCCTCATCAACCTCGGCGTAAAGGCGGTGAGCATCGGACCTGCGCTTACGCTCGCGATTGCACAGCGCCTTGTGCGCGTGCTCTGTCCCGACTGTAAAAAGCGCGTGGAGCCGGACAACACCCTCAAAACGAGGATTAAAAAATTCCTTGAGCGGCTGCCGGCCAAGGTGGACAAGTCAAAATATCAAAATTATTCCGTGTATGAGACCGCGGGTTGTACAAAGTGTAACGGCATCGGGTATAAAGGTCGGGTAGGGATATTTGAGTTTTTGCAAGGCGGGCCGGACCTTGAGACGACGATTCTTAAGGAAGCGTCAGAGGTCGCGCTTCGTGCGGTGGCCGATCGCCAAGAAATGGTCACAATGCAGGAGGACGGCGTCCTGAAAGTGCTTGAAGGAAAAACGACGTTGAGCGAGGTGGAAAGCGTGACCGGCCAAATAGAATGGGCGGGGTAGCTGACTCAAACCTGGGGGCAAATTCCTCGTGAAAGGACTTGAAACCCTTCTATCTGGAGATAAAAGGGACTAGAATTATTCAAAGGAGAGAACCAGCCGGAACCGGTTCATCCTGAATTTTAGAAATAATTCCTGCCCCCAGATTTGAACCAGTTACGGGTCACTGGGTGATATGTTAGCATATAACTATTTCTTTGTCAAGTACCCATACATTGTGAACTTTTATGAAGAAAACAAACGGTAATTTCGGCAAGGATGACCTTACGATTGACCTCACGCTCCGCCCCAAGAGCTGGGATGAGTATGTCGGGCAGGAAAAGATAAAAAGGAACCTGCGCGTGATCCTCACGGCCGCGAAGAAGCGCAACGAGGCCGCCGATCATCTTTTGTTCTCTGGTCCCGCGGGACTCGGGAAGACCACGCTCGCGTATCTCGTCGCAAGCGAACTCGGCGGCACGGTTAAAACGACTTCCGGGCCGGCGCTTGAGAAGACGGGCGATCTTGCGGCGATTCTCACCAACCTCAATCCCGGCGAAGTGCTTTTCATTGATGAAGCGCATCGGGTGAACCCAATGATAGAAGAGGTATTGTATCCGGCGATGGAGTCGCGGAAATTACACCTCGTGGTAGGGAAGGGCCCCTCTGCGCGGACGCTTTCGCTTGACTTGCCTCCGTTCACGCTGATTGCCGCAACGACGCGCGAAAATCTTCTTTCCCAACCGCTCCGGTCGCGGTTCGGCGCAACCCTGCGCCTTGGGTATTACAATGTAGACGACATTAAAAAGATACTGAACCGCTCGGCGAAAATTTTGAACATCGCTGCGACGCCGGAAGCGATTGAGATTCTTGCGAACGCCTCCCGTGGTACGCCGCGGGTGGCGAATCGGCTTCTCCGGCGTGCCCGCGACCTCGCCGAAGTGCACGAGGAGAAAACGATTGACGGCGCAGCAGCAGGGAAGACGCTTGAGATGCTTGACATTGACGAGGTAGGACTTGAACCGCAGGATCGGAAGCTCCTTCTTACTATTATTCAAAAATTCAACGGCGGTCCGGTGGGGATTAACACGCTCTCTGCTGCGATTTCGGAGGAAAAGGGCGTGATTGAAGATATTTATGAACCGTTTTTAATGACGCTTGGCTTTCTCCAGCGCTCTTCCGCAGGCCGCATCGTGCTTCCCGCGGCCTACAAACACCTAAAGATTCGTGGGAAAGAGGAACTCTTGTAGCGCACTGCAATGGCGGAATTTTCCTTCACCGATCCAAAAGTTCTTGAGACCCTTCTTGCTGCGCGCCGCCGAGGCACCGAGTTTATGGGAAGCGCGACATCGGACTTCCAATCCCATCCGCGCCTTCATCGCGATCGTAAAGAAATGCGCGCCGCATCCGATTGGGAACGCGAGGTGGCGAGGGCGGTCGGAGGCAAAGCCTCAAAGATACTTGGTCCGCAATCGCCGGACGAATTCCCGAGATTTTTTGACAAAAAGGAATTGTACATTCGGCGTTCGGCAGAGCTCGGCGAAAACATGTTCCGGCTCTCTTTTGATTTTGGCAAACTGTGCCCCGCGCCGGGCGTTTTCAACGAGCGGCTGATGGAAGAATACGTGCACATACTCGCGCTTATTCGCGATCGCGGCGCGGAGCCGATGGTTACGCTTTATCACTGGCCCACGCCGACTCATTTGCTCGTGACCGACAAGGAAGACCGCATCCTCGCGGGAGCATGGGAGCACCGCGATGTCCTTCATCACTTCCGCTTTTATATCAAAAACGTTGTTGGGTTCCTTTCCAATAGTGGCAAAGTGAATGCCGCGCTTACATCGGCTGGCTTCAGTAAAGCGAAGCGAGAAAAAATTCTCGGCGATGGACTTGTGAGATATTTCATTTCCATCAATGAGCCCATCAACCTTCTGTTACCGACCTACCTCCTCGGAATTTTCCCGCCGTTTAAAAAAGGGAGGATCGATCTCGTGCGAGGCGTGCTTTCAAAGTTGATTGAGGCGCATGACGCCACAGTAAACGAGATTAAAGAAAGCAAGCTCACGAGCGGGCGGGGCAGGATTCAGGTGGGCGCCGCCCACAATTGGACTTTTTTTGATGGTCTCTTTGGGAAAGTCGCGCACGCGATTGTAAACGCAAGGCTCGCAAGAAAATTTGAGCGAGAAGCACGGGAAACCGATTTTGTAGGCCTCCATTATTATTTCCGGATGAAGCTGGCTTTGTTCGGAAAAGGTGGCCGCTTCTACAGCGATAATCCTTACTTCGGCGATATCCATCCGCCAGGCATAGCGAAGGTTCTCAAAGAAATGCATGCGGAGTACCCCCGTAAAAATATTTTTATCAGCGAATTCGGCTTTTCTGACCGGGGAGGGAAGCGGCGGCCATATTGGATTTTGGAAACAGTGCGTCACGTAATCGAAGCGCTTGAGCATGAAATTCCCGTACAAGGGATGCTCCTTTGGACGTTGGTCAATAATTTTGAATGGAATTTAGGGATGGATCAGAAGTTTGGTTTGTTTGACGAGCGCGAGCTCACCATGCCCTTGGTTCCTTCTCCTGCGGGCGCGGGAACTATAAAAAGCTGGGAGGCGTGGCAAGCTGCGGTGCGGGCGGTGACGCAGCCGACCCCTCGACACCTCCGCGAGCTGCAGCTATGTTACGAAACCGCTAAAGCACAGTTCCATGCCCACCTTGCCGAACGGCCAAAAAGGCCCTGGTGGTGTTGGTGGTGCTGAGGGAGATATTACTTAGTCAGCGAATAACTGTCCACTCTCTGCTTAGGGCGCGGTTAAAAAACGTGACCCAGATCGTGTTTATTGTCCAAATCCAGAGCAACCGTGGCCAGCCGATGTTGTGTGCCCGCCGTCCCGAGTGGAATACGGTGAGCCGGGGATAAACCGCGGTTCGCCCGATTTTTGCCAATCGGAAAAACATATCCGCGTCTTCCCGCGTAATGAGATCTTCCCGGAAGCCATGGACAGCATCAAAAGCAGTCTTCCGTATCATTTGGAACTCTCCCGTGGATTCGCCCACGTGGAGTATATTATTTTTGAAACGAAGGCCAAGATTCACGACGCCAAACACTATTTTGTCAGTCGTTGTGGCAGAGTCGGGGTACACCGCTACCTTTGTGGTGAGAGCCACCGTTTCCGGGTGGCGCTCAAAATATCCGGTCATTTCCCTGAAAAAAGTATCCGGATTCCCTCCGATACGAGCGTCCGCATCCAGAAATACCAAATAAGAACCCCGGGCCGCTGCCGCGCCGGCATTCCTGCCTTCGGAAATGTTTTGTCGCGTCCTGCCGTCGTGTTCCACCACTTTGTCGGCGTATTTCTTCGCGATGGAGACCGTGCGATCAGTGCTGTGTCCGTCTGAAATAATGATTTCGTGATCCAACGCGGTGAAGTCCTTGAGCGACCTGAGCGTCTTCTCCAGGACATTTTCCTCGTTCAGCGTTGGAATGATTAGAGAAATCATAGGCGAGATTTCTATGGATGATACCATAAAATGAATTTAGCGGTTTTTAATCCCCCGCACGCTAGGATTTTTTAATGGTCTATCTCAACGAGTGGTTGCCGAATCCGGTAGGTGCGGACGCGGCAGGAGAGTGGGTTGAGCTTTGGAACAATGGCGGCACGGCAGTGGATTTGAATGGGTGGGTTTTGAAAACCGAGAATGGCAAAAAATTTTCGCTTGTGGGGCGACGCATCTCGGCGCACGGCTATCTGGTGCTAAAAAGAACCGCAACGAAGCTGTCCCTGCGGAACACGGATGGAGGGCTCGCGCTCTATGACGCGAGCGGCGCATTGGCGGACCAGGGGAATTTTGACGGCAGCGCGCCGGAAGGGCAAAGCTTCTCCCGCGTCGATTACGCGAAGGGGCCAGCGCAGCATTTCGCGTTTGCAGATCCAACGCCGGGCGCGCTGAATGCGACCGCGCGCAGCGCAGTTGCGGTCCGCAGCTATCCCGCCGCCGTACCGTTGAACCGCGGATTCACAAACGCCGAATTTTCTACGATAATGGTGGGGACTGCGGTGTTGCTCGCAGGACTTATCATCTATGCTATTAAGGCGAACGAGGACCTATCAAAGCTTTTCTTCAGAAGAGACGAAAACGCTCGGTGAAGAATTTGCGAAGAAGATATTAAAAGAAAAAGGGCGCAGGAAAAGTGCCGCAATCTTTGCGCTCAAAGGTGATCTCGGTGCCGGGAAGACAACTTTCGCGCAGGGATTTTTTAAAGGGCTCGGTATGAAGAGGCGCGCGTCAAGCCCGACCTTTGTTATTATGCGGCGCTATGCGTTGCCGCGCGCGCGAGTATGTTCAGCAGGTCCACGGGCGCAGAAAGGATTTGCGAATATATTTCATGCGGATGCCTACCGGTTGAAAGGGGCAAAGCATTTTGCGGTGATCGGCTTTAAAGAAATTCTCGCGAACCCGCGCAACATCGTGCTCATTGAATGGGCAGAGCGCGTAAAAAATATTTTGCCTAAGAGCACTGTTTGGTTCACGTTCCGGCACGGGAAGCACGAAAGCGAAAGGCATATTATGATAAACAGTAACGCATGAAAAAACTTCTTCTTATTGACGCGAACTCCCTTATCCACCGCTCGTTCCACGCGTTGCCGCCGTTTACGGGGCCGAAGGGCGAGCCGACCGGCGCGATCTACGGCGTTGCAAGCATCTTATTGAAGTTGTGGTGCGAGGAGAGGCCGGATTGCGCGGCGGCGTTGTTTGACAGGCCGGAGCCGACCTTTCGCGACAAAATGTATGCGGAATACAAAGCGCAGCGTCCGCCTGCGCCCGACGCTCTTATTTCTCAAATTATTGAAGCGCACAAACTTTTCGGCGCGTTCGGGATATCGACGTTTGAGGAGCCGGGGTTTGAGGCGGACGATCTTATTGCTACTTTTGCCGAACATTTTAAGAAAGAGAACGATGTGCAGATCGTGATCTTGACCGGCGATCGTGACACGCTCCAACTTGTGGAGGAGGAAAAAATCGTGGTGAGGACGTTCAATAAAGGTATAAGCGACACGACGGTCTACGACGAAAGAGCGGTACGTGAGAAGTACGGTCTCGCGCCCGCACAGCTTATTGATTACAAAGCGCTTGTGGGCGATCCATCGGACAACGTGAAGGGTGTGCCAGGCGTGGGACCGAAGACGGCCACGGAGCTCATCCAAAAGTTCGGGAGCGTGAAGAATATATATGCGCACCTCGCGAACGATTCAATATTGGGGAATAAGTTAGGCGCGCACAAAAAAGATGCGGAGCTTTCGGAACGGCTCGTCACGCTTGAGCGTCATGTGCCGTTGCAAGCACCCGCGCTTGCAACGCTCGCCACAAAAAAGGAGCCGCCCGATGTGAGAGCGTACTTTGAGGTAATGAAGTTCGCGACGCTTCTTGTGCGGCTCGGAGGCATGGACGCGCCGACCGTTGCGAAGGCGGCAAAAACTGCGAAACGGACGAGGGGTAATCAAGGAACGATTTTTGATGTACAATAAAAGGAACTTGGGCAAAGGGCTTTCAAAACTCAAAAGTATCATAGCGCGGCAGGAGTTCCACGTAGCTTGGATTTTGTTCGCGGTCATCGCCGCGGCGTTCGCGCTTGACATTGTTACCATGCCGAGCGGCTTTTTTGTGTATGCGAAAGGTGGGTTGTTGCTCGTGGTACTTGCACTTGCGGTCACCGCGGCGTACCAAGCGGCGGCGGTCAACTGGGATACGAAAGTTGAGCGGAGCGAGCTTAAAAGCATGCTCGCAAGCATAGACGACGCCCTTATTGTTTATGACAAGGGCTTCAGGGTGAATTTTTTCAATCCGGCCGCCGAGCGCCTTTTTGAGATTCCCGCAGACGCCATTTTGGGGCACGTGCTTACGCCACAGGACGTTGAGCGGCCCGAGTGGCGCACGTTTATTCAGATTATTTTTCCTTCGCTCGCTCCGCGCGTCATTGTGCGTTCAGTTGAGGGGGCGTATCCACAGGTGGTTGATGTATCGTTTACAGATCCGCAGTTTGAGTTCCGCGTGACGACGGCGCCGATCAATGACGAAAACGGGCTACCGTTCGGGTTTATGAAAATCGTCCGTGACCGTACCACGCAAATTGCGGCCATACGCTCGCGGGGCGAGTTTGTGACGATTGCGTCCCATCAGCTCCGCGGCCCCGTCACCGACATCAATTGGGCGCTCCAATCCCTTGTGCATGCGGCGGAACTTACCGAGACCAATAAGATTATCGTGGATGGCGCTCTTGCTGCGAGTCAAGGGCTCTTGCGCAGAATAGAAAACCTGCTCAACATCGCGAAAATGGAAGAGGGGCGATTCGGCTATACGTTTCTCGAGACGGACGTTGTGGAGTTCCTCGGGAAGATTTTGGCGGACGTTTTGCCTGCTGCCCGGAAGGCAGGCACGAAACTGTATTTTGACCGGCCGTCGGGGAATTTGCCCCGCGTCATGATAGACGAGGGGCACCTTACGCTTGCTGTCGTAAATATTTTGGAAAATGCCATCCGGTACAATGTGGAAAACGGCGAGGTAATTATGAAGGTGGACGCCGTACCCGCGAGGCCGTTCCTTGAGGTTAGCGTGAAGGATACCGGCATCGGTATTCCTCCCGAGGCAGTGGGGAGGTTGTTCACCAAGTTCTATCGGGCGGACAACGCCGTAAAATTGCAAACGGAGGGATCCGGTCTTGGTCTTTATATCGCAAAAAACATCGTGACGGCGCACGGTGGCGAAATTTGGGTTGAATCGGAGCTCAACCGCGGCACGACGGTGCATTTTACGTTACCCACCGATCCGAGTTTGGTACCCCAGCGCGAGATGGGCCCGGAGGAATTCTCCTGATTTTCTGGGGCAGCACTGACAGGGAGGTTTACGGAACCAGAATAAAATTGCTCCAGCGGCAATTTTTTCTTGCCGCTCGGCCCGCTTACCGAAAACACGCAAAAGTTTTCGGACCAAGCTGAGCGGGCCTGCGCGATCCGCCGTAAACCTCCCTGCCAGTGCTGCCCACGGGAACTAAGTGCGCCCATTTTCATGATGAATCCCAACAATCGCAACTAATTCCAATTTCTACGAGGTTGGTCTTTCTGTTCCACTTGCGTGGTGGCGGGAAAGCGTGCACAATCAAAACATGCGGGACGCAAAATATGTTTTTGTGGTAGGGGGCGTAATGTCGGGGGTTGGCAAGGGCGTCGCTTCGGCATCCATCGGAAAGATTTTGCAGTCGCGCGGCCTTGAGGTGACCTCCGTGAAAATTGACCCTTATGTGAATGTTGACGCAGGCACCATGAACCCCACCGAGCACGGTGAGGTTTTTGTTTTGGATGACGGCACCGAGTGTGACCAGGATATGGGGAACTATGAAAGATTCCTTAACCGTGACTTGACAGGCGCAAGCTACATGACGACGGGGAGTGTATACCAGGCAGTAATTAACCGCGAACGGAGCATGGGGTACGGCGGCAGGTGCGTGGAGGTGGTACCAGATATCCCCCTCGAAGTCATTCGCCGCATCAATAATGCAGTGCGGAGCAACAAGGCTGACGTCGTTGTTGTTGAGGTGGGGGGGACCGCGGGAGAATATCAAAACATCCTTTTCCTTGAAGCGATCAGGATTTTGAAAGTGAAGCAGCCGCACGATGTCCTCCTTGTGCTCGTGAGTCACGTTCCGTCGCTTGGCGCCGGCGGCACGGAACTGAAAACAAAGCCTACCCAATATGCCGCTCGGACCTTGAACAGCGCCGGTTTGCAGGCGGATCTTATTATGGGGCGTGCGACAATTCCTCTGGACGAGAAAAGAAAGGAAAAGATCGCCTTCGTATGCGGGCTGGCTTCAAAAGGGGATGTGATATCCGCGCCGGATGTTGCGAGTTTGTATGACGTACCGGTTAATTTTGAAAGGGATCATCTGGGCGATCTTATTCTTAAAAAACTTGGATTGCGGATGCGAAAACACGACCTGCACGATTGGCGGCGGCTTTCGGCACGTATCCATGCGGCGAAGCAGCCGGTCAAAATCAGCATTGTGGGAAAATATTTTTCAAGTGGCAAGTTCATCCTTACCGATTCGTATATCTCGGTCATTGAGGCAATCAAGCATTCTGCGGCGCATTGGAAGGTAAAGCCGGTCATTGAATGGTTGGAGTCGGAGCAATTTGAGAAAGGTAAACGGGCGCTCCAGAAGCTTGATGGATATGGCGGTATTATCGTCCCTGGCGGCTTCGGAAGCCGCGGCATTGAAGGGAAACTGGCCGCAATCCGCTACTGCCGCGAAAACAAGATTCCCTATTTAGGGCTTTGCTACGGTATGCAGCTTGCGGTCGTGGAGTTCGCGCGCGATGTTTTGAAGCTCCACGGTGCGAATACAACAGAGATAGATCCCCGCACGAAATATCCCGTGATTGATATTTTGCCGGAGCAAAAGAGGATTATGGAAGAGAAAAAATATGGCGGTACGATGCGGTTGGGCGCCTATCCGGCGGTGCTCACAAAAGGCACGATTGCGGAGGCGGCTTACGGCAAGGCAAAGATCTCCGAGCGGCACCGCCACCGCTATGAAGTGAACCCTGTCTTTATCAAACGGTTGGAACACAAGGGGATGGTGTTTTCGGGCCAGTCGCCCGACCGGCGTCTGATGGAGGTGATGGAGCTGCCTCGTGAGAAGCATCCGTTCTTCATGGGCTCGCAATTCCACCCCGAACTCAAATCACGGCCGCTTGACCCGCATCCCTTATTCCGCGAGTTCATGAAGGCCGCCGCGAAACGAAAGATCAAAGAAGGAAAACTTTGAGTTGGCGCCGACCATGATCATATTTCTCTACGGGTCTGACGACTACCGCCGGCTCCAAAAGAAAAAAGAGATTGTTGCAGAGTTCAGAAAAAAACATTCCGCGCTCGGGCTCGGCTTTTTTGATCTTGCGGCAGAGAAAACCCTTGACGACCTTTCTGAATTCGTGCGGAGCCAACCCATCTTTGCGAATGCCAAGCTCGCCGTTTTGGAAAACGTTTTTGAGCTTGGCGGGGACGCCGCCGCAACATTGCTGAAGCCGCTTGTCGCAGAGAAAAGCGTTACCGCCCTCGTTTCGGAAAAAGATAAACCCATAAAAGCGTTCGCGTTCCTACTCGCAAAGCCGTCGCTCGCGCAGAAATTTGAAAATCTTGAGGGATCTGCGTGGCATGCTTTCATAAAATCAGAGGCGGAGAAGATTGGTCTGAATATAAGTGACGCCGCCGCGGCATTTCTTGGAACAATTTACGACGGGAACTCGTGGGCGCTTGTCACCGAACTTCAAAAACTGGGCGCTCTCAAAGCACTTTCCGGGCGCGGGGATACCATTGAGAAAAAGGACCTGGACGCGCTTGATCTTGAAGCCGCGCCGAATTATTGGGCGCTCGTGAACGGCATGAAGAGCTACGATGCGCGGACCCGCCTCTTAGCGCTTGAAAAATTGTTTGCCATAAACGATCCGCCGCCGAAGATATTCAATATCCTTGCCGCACAGGCCGGCGAAAAGATCCCGCGCATGGCAGCATACGACCTTGCGGTGAAATCCGGGAAGTTGGACTACGAAGAGGTTTTGCTGGATCTCGCGCTCAGTTGAGCAAGGCGGGACTTCAAACGGTTCGCCTTGTTCTTCTCGATCACCTTCGTTTTCGCTGCCTTATCGAGCATCTTAAATACGGACGAGAGCGTTTTCTGCGCTTCGTCCATCTTTTTTGCGGCAACCAATTTGCGGTAGTTTGTCACTGCCTTTTTATAGGCCTCCTTTTTCAGGAGGTTTTTTGCGTGCCGCGTTCGGTTCTGGCGCAGAGCCTTTTTTGCAGATGTGGTAATTGGCATATAGGAGGTAGGATAAACGAAAAATCCGATCGTGGCAAGTCCTTGGCGCGGGTTTCAAGTTTGTGGAATAATGGAATCAAATGCTTTACAGCGCATTGGGGAAATTAGCCTTGAAAGCCGATCGGTTCGTAGTGGTGGAAGTGGGGGGGCTTGGATTGAAGATTTTTGTAAGCGGGCGGACGCTCGCGGCGCTTCCGGTCACGGGAAGCGAGGTAAAAATTTTTACATATTTATATCTGCGCGAGGACGGGCTGGAGCTCTATGGGTTTTTGTCCGAGAAAGAGCTCGCGTTTTTCGAACTTTTGATATCGGTTTCGGGCGTAGGGCCGAGGTCGGCGCTCTCCGTATTGGATGTCGCAAAGCTGGACGAACTCTCGGCTGCGATCAAGGAGGCTCGGCCGGATTTGCTCACGCGTGCGTCGGGGATCGGTCGGAAGACGGCGGAGCGGATCATTCTTGATCTGAGGACGAAAGTACAGTCGGCGAGATCGGGTTTAGTCGTGGAAAAGATGGAGGACGATACGGACATCGTGGAGGCGCTTGTGAATCTCGGATATCGGCGCGAGGAGGCGCGTGCAGCGCTCGGAAAAGTTGATCCAAAAGTGCACGGCATGGAAGAGCGGCTGAAAACAGCGCTCGGCGCGCTCGGAAAAAGATAAAATGGCAGCGATGGAAAAGTTCAAGCGATCGCGCATCGCACGGTTCTTCTACGATTCTCCGCGTCTTGTTTCGGCGTACCATTTTCTCTGGGCGTGGCTTGGGGCACTTTGGTATGGTAGGCCGAGTAGAAAAATTTTCGTGATCGGCGTCACGGGCACAAAGGGGAAAACGACGACGGTGGAGCTTTTGAACGCGATGCTTGAGGCAGCAGGAAAAAAGACCGCGTTGCTTTCGTCTCTGCGCATCAAAATCGGGGAAACGAGCGAAAAGAATCCGGGCAGCAATTCAATGCCTGGACGCGCGCGCATACAGCACTTCCTCGCCCAAGGATTACTCACGGGGTGCCATTACGCGATCATAGAGGTCACGTCGCAAGGTGTCACGCAGCATCGCCATCGTTTTATCAATTGGAAGATCGCTGCAATGATTAATCTTGCGCCGGAACATATTGAATCACACGGTTCTTTTGAAAAATATCGGCAGGCGAAGTTGGACTTCTTGAACTATGTGCTTGTGAAGGGTGGCAGGATACTTTTGAATCGCGACGACCAGCATTTTGAATTTTTCAGTAACGCGCTTGCGGCGCGGGAAACACGATCGTATTCCACCGAAGACGAACAAATTAAAAAAGTTCTTGCGGAGATTGGGGAGCCGAGCTTTGCGAGGCGGGCGTCAGCACCACGGTTCGTTCTCACTCATTTCAATGCGCAAAATGCGGCGGCGGCGGTTGCGATCGCGACGGACCTTGAGATTGACGAAACAGCCATTATACGCGCACTTACGTCTTTTAATGGGGTGCCGGGGCGAATGGAATTTTTAACGAAGGGTCCCTATACCGCGATTGTGGACTACGCGCACACGCCCGATTCGCTCAAGGCGGCCTACGCGGCGGCGAAACCGAAGCCGAACGCGAACTATCCCGACGCGCGCCTTATCTGCGTCCTGGGTGCGGCGGGCGGCGGACGCGATAAGTGGAAACGCAGGGAATTCGGGAAAATCGCCGCAGCATACTGCGACGAGATCATTCTTACCGATGAAGATCCATACGACGAAGACCCTGCGGAAATCATCCGTGAGATACGCGTGGGGATTTCGGATGAGGATCTGGAATACGTTAACGTCTATGAAATATTGGACAGGCGGGAAGCGGTCAAAAAGGCGTTCGCGCTCATGCGGGCGGGCGACGTCGTAATCGGCACGGGCAAGGGAAGCGAGGGTTGCATCCACGTCGCGGATGGCGGGAGGATCCCTTGGAACGAGCGGCAGGCGTTTGAGGAGGCGCTCGAGGAAAAAGATTACAATTAATATCGTATGAAACTTACCTTTTACGGCGGCGTGGGCGAAGTGACGGGCGCGAACTATCTTTTGGAATCCGGTGCCACGAAGATCATGGTGGACTGCGGCTTGCACCAAGGAAGCCACTATGCCGAGCGGCGGAACTTTGACCCGTTCCCGTACGACCCGAAAGACATTGCCGCCGTCTTTATCACTCATTCCCATCTTGACCATACGGGCCGCCTTCCTTCGCTCGTCCGCGCTGGGTTCCACGGCACGGTCTATTCCACGGCGGCGACGAAGGATTTCGCGGAGCTTATGCTCCTTGACTCTGAGCACATTCTCGGCAAAGAAGCAGAGCGCGAAGAGAAAGCGCCACTCTACACTACGGAAGACATTATGCAGCTACGCACGCACTGGCAAGGGCTTCGCTATCACGAGCCGGTTACCGTGGGAGCTTTCACTGTCGAACTTTTTGATGCGGGGCACATTTTGGGTTCCGCGAGCATACGGATAAAAGCCGAAGGGAAGACGATCGTCTTTTCGGGAGATCTCGGCAATTCACCGTCGCCTATCATTCAACCGACGGAAAAATTAAGCGAGGCGGATTACTGTGTGATTGAATCAACCTACGGTGACCGCGTGCACGAGAACGTAGATAAGCGCCGGGAGCAGCTTGAGGACGTGATAGAAGACACGGTAAGGACCGGCGGCACGCTCATGATCCCAACGTTCGCGATGGAGCGTACGCAGGAGCTGCTCTATCACCTTCACCAGCTGTTCGAAGAAGGGCGCATCCCGCGTGTGCCCGTGTTTATTGATAGTCCGCTCGCGATCAAGCTCACGGCGGTCTACAAAAAGTACGAAAATTATTTCAATAAGGAAACCGCCCACATCGCAAGATCCGGCGACGACATTTTGAATTTTCCCGGTTTGCATCTCACGCTTACAACGGAGCAATCAAAAGAGATTAATGACACTCCGCCGCCGAAGGTGGTGGTTGCAGGATCGGGTATGTCAAACGGCGGCCGCATCCTGCATCACGAAATACGCTACCTCCCCGATCCTAAAAGCACGATTCTTTTTATCGGTTACCAGGCAAAAGGAACGCTCGGCCGCGCGATCTTGGACGGCGCACAGGAGGTGCGGATCTTCGGCGAGACGGTTCCCGTGCGCTGCAAAAAAGTGAACATCCCCGGTTACTCCGCACACGCTGACCAGCCGCTCCTCATGGCATGGCTTTCCCCCATGCGGCACACGCTTAAAAAAGTGTTCGTCGTGCAGGGAGAAGAAGCGGCTAGTGAGGCGCTTGCGCAAAAAATCAGAGACGAGCTTGTGGTGGCTGCTGAGGTGCCGAAAGAAAAGGAATCGGTTATCATTTGAATATGACACCGGAGCTTTCAAAGACCTACCTCAAATATAAAATCTGCGTTTCCGGCTCCGCCGTGACGGATATCGCGACGCCGGGGACGCTCGAGAAGGCCGAAGCGATGGGCCGCATGATCGCGGAGCGCGGGATGGTACTCGTGACGGGCGCCACAACTGGCATTCCATACTGGGCTGCAAAAGGAGCGAAGGAAGCCGGGGGCATCGTGATCGGGCTTTCGCCAGCTGCGTCGAAACTCGCGCACGTGAAAAGCTACCACCTGCCGCTTGATTACCACGACCTCATTGTTTATACCGGCTTTGACTATTCCGGACGAAACCTGCTCCTCACGCGCACGGCCGACGCCGTGATCACGATCTGCGGTCGCGTAGGGACACTCAATGAATTCACCATCGCGTTCGAAGACAAAAAACCGCAGGGGGTTTTGACAGGAACTGGCGGGGAGAGCGACGAGATTGAGCATATTCTCCAGGTGGCGCATCGCGGCACGGGGAAAGTGGTCTTTGATCCCGACCCGAAGTCGCTCTTAGACAAAGTGGTCGCGATGATTGAAGCGGAAGAGGAAGAAACAAGTCCGAGTAAAGGTCGCGCCAAAAAATAAACGTAAAACCCATGGCTACCAAAAAGGCTCCGAAAGCGCCCAAGCCCATCGGCAAGGTCACCCATTTCTATAACAAGATCGGGGTTGCGATCGTAGAATTCAACAAAGAGGTGCCCGTAGGGACGAGAATTGCGTTCAAAGGGGCGACGACCGATTTTGAGGAGATGGTGGATTCTATGCAGTACGATCACAAGCCGATTGACAAGGCGCCGAAGGGCGAGCAGGTGGGCATCAAGGTAAGCGAAAAGGTCCACGAAGGAGATTCGGTGTATTCCGTCGAATGAGGTCACTGCGGGGCGGATTTTTGAAGGTCGCCGCGATCGTTGCCGCAGCGACGGTGGGAGACGGCGTGTTCGCACTCCCTTATCTTTTTTACCAATCGGGCTGGCTCGTCAGCCTTTTTTATTTGATTGTCCTCGCGGCGTTCGTGAGCGCGGCGCATGTGGTCTATTTGAAAACACTTGAGAAAATCGGCGAAAGGGAACGGCTCTTGGGGCTCGCGAGGAAATATTTTGGGACAAGCGGTTTCTGGGTCGGGTTCGCCGCGATCGTGCTCGGACTCCTCCTCACACTCGTCGTATATCTTATTCTTGGCGCGCAGTTCGTGCACCTTGCCTTCCCGGCCGTCACACCCCATATTGCGCTTCTTGTATTCTGGCTTTTTACCGCCATTCCCATTTTTGTAAGCGATCGGCGTGTGGTGGAACTTGAACTTACGGGCATTGTCTGCACCGCCGCCATCATCATTTTCATCTTTGCGAGCGCCTGGCCCGCGGTGACGTTCGCCGGTATCCCTGCAATCAACGCTAAAAATCTTTTCCTGCCGTTCGGCGTCGTTCTCTTCGCGCTCGCGGGGTGGACAAGCGTGGAACCTGCCTATGAATCGCGCAGGGGATCGGGCGCCGCGGCGGATCCGTGGCGGGCACTTGCATTCGGGTCATTTGTAGTGGCGCTGCTCTATATAATGTTTGTCGCCGGCATCCTCGGTTCTGCGTCTGCGGTCACGCCCGACACGGTTTCCGGCCTCGTGGGCTGGCCTCTTTGGAAAAAAGAGATAATCGCCGTCTTCGGTTTGCTTGCGATTGCGACCGTCTACGTGCCGATTTCCCGTGAGATAAAAAATGCACTTGAGAATGATCTTGGATGGAGCCGGCTCGCTTCGCGCTCGCTCATTCTGCTTCTGCCGCCCGCGCTCATCGGCCTCGGCCTGAATAATTTTCTCACGGTCGTTGGCCTTGTTGGCGGACTTTTCTTTAGTTTGCAATATCTTCTTATTATCTCCGTTGGCCGGCGGGCGCTCGTGCTCTCTGCCACGAAGAGATTTCTTCTTGATATCGTCGCCGCCGTTTTCGTGATCGGCGCCGTTTACGAAGTGTGGACGTTTGTAGTACACTGACGGACGTAGCCCTGCTCTGCGCGAATACGTTTGCCCTCGCGCGAAGACGAGTTCAGCCAAACACATGCGTGCAGAGTAGGGCCCTCGTAGTTCAACGGATAGGACGTCTCCCTCCGAAGGAGAAGATTGAGGTTCAATTCCTCACGAGGGCACCAAGATAAGATTTTCCTCAACTCTACCAATTTTTTCGCGCGCCGCGCGGAGCGCGGCATAATGCGGCACGGGGGTAAATTCGATTTCTCTATTCCTCAGAGATACGTTCGAGCCGAAAATTTTTTGTACGGATGTCTTTTTGAGGGAGAGGGTGGGGGTAAGAGAGATTTCGTTCAGATTCTGTGCGTCTTTCAGCCAGTCTCGGAAGTGTTCGAGCCATGCGTTTTGCTTTTGTTCAAGACGGGCGATTTGCTCCGTAAGCGACTTCTTGGACGAGAGGAGTTTTGCCTTCTCCTCTCGGTACACGTCCCGTTCGATATCTTGCTCTAAATACGTCTCAAGAAGCCGCTCGAGCTTGCGGTTGATGTCCGATATTTGAGACCGCAACTCTTGAACAAAAGCCGCCACGGAACGGGTGGTCTCCTCGCTATCTTTGTCCGCTCTGTGCGATAAATTCTCCGCCCATGCCGAGGGCATGGCAAAATTTTTGAGAATATCCGATAGCTGTTTATCCAAAACCTCCTCTCTAATATAGGGCTGGGAACAGCGTATGGAGGACTTCTTCGTGCACCGATAATAGGCGTGCTTTCTTTGGACTTCGGCCGTTACCATCATTCCGCACTCGCCGCACCGGAACAGGCCGCAAAACGGGCGAGGGTCGTTCTTCTGCTTGTGATGCGGCCGCCCTTTCTTCTTTAGGATATCCTGCACCTTATCGAACAGTTGCTTTGAAACGATCGGCTCGTGGTTGCCTTCGTGTATCTCTCCGGCATAGCGGAAAAAGCCGCAATAGAAAGGATTGGAGAGAATACGGGTGATCCTGTCCCGATGATAGGTGTTGCCGATTTTGGAGAAGAAATTTTGCTTTGCGAAAAACACAGATACGTCCCCAAGACGGGAATTGCCCTCGGCGTAGAGTTCAAACGCGCCGCGAATGATGCTAGCCTTTTTCTGATCAAGGATTACCGTTTTGCTTCGCGGATCGTTGATATATCCGATCGGGGCGAGCGACGGATATTCGCCTCTTTTCACCTTCTCCATCAGGCCGCGTTTGGTGTTCGCGCTCAAATCTAAAATATACTGGTTCGCCATCCCGAACTCGACGCTCATCATAATGACGTTATCCGCGGGACGATAGCTCTTTTCATAAGTCTGGATATGCTGGATGATGCCCCTCTGCAAGAACCAACTTATCTGCCCTCCGTCCACCGGATTGCGAGCGAGACGATCTAACTTCCAACAGACGATGCCGGAGGCTTCGCCCTTTTCGATGCGGCGGAGCATCTCGTCAAAAACTGGCCGGCCGGGCACTTTCGCGGACTGCTTCTCGACAAACTCCTCAATGATATGAAGTTTCTCGGTGCTAGCTAGAGTACGCAGAACGGCAAGCTGATCTTCGATGGAGCGGACTTGCTTATCTTCAACGTCGGTCGATTTTCTGACGTAGAGAAAATAATTTGGCATATCTTTTATTATAGAGGCCTACCTCTATATAGAACAATAGTAACGCACCTGTTACCATATTTACAAGAGCACTTATAGGCATGGATATATCTATCAAATTCGGTAAGAGAATGAAGCGGCTCCGCCTCGACAAGGGGATGTCGCAGGGCGACCTCGCCAAGCTTTTGAACGTCCACCCGACCTATATTAGCCAGATCGAGCGCGGCATATGGAATATTTCTCTTAAAAACGTCGAGAAGATTGCTAAGGCTCTAGGCGTTTCCGTTAATAACCTGCTCAAGTAATCGAAGATGAACCTCGAAGAAACGGATAAGAACGACACCGCTTATAGCGACGAATACGACCGCGAAACAGTCGAGGAGTGCCGCAAATTTGTGGCGAGAATGGATAAGACTATCAAGGAGAATAAAAATGACCCGATGTGGGTTCTGTTCGGAAAGGTCTCGCTCTACTTCATGCGCGGCGAGCGGTATGCGAATAAATTTGAGGCTATCAGGGATCGCAGAAAAGCTATTGGAGAATACAATCAGAAACTGGAAAAGGCTCGGCCAAAATTCAATGCGCTATGCCTCGTATGCCGCTCCGACATGGATATGGTGGAGAAAACTATGGAAGGCTACGGCAAAAAGGAGCGAGTCCTTTTCTATTTCAAATGCGAAAACTGCCGCGAAGTACGCAAATTTTTCCAAGACGGCGAAGAATACCGACCGGAACCGCGATCGTGCCCAAAGTGTAAGGCAACGCTTGAGAAAAAATCCAGCCGCGAAGGAAACAAGCTCATTGATTCATATACTTGCGGAAGTTGCGGCCATCACGAGGATGACATACTCGACCTAGACGAAAAACTGAAGAAGCCAAAGGTTGATAAAAATTTTCTCAAAGACAGGGAAATATTCTGCATGACCGAGAAAGAAGGCAAAGAATACGTTTCAGGCCACTATCACAGTAGGGAGAATTGGGAAATAGGCGGCAAGGATTATATAAATGAATTTTCAACGGAGAACATCGCAATCGACGAGGCGGTCAAGAAGATAAAAGTGCTAGGCGTCGCCCAAGTTCAGGGGCTACTCACTCCTGTTTTTCAACAGAACGGGCTTACGGAATTGGTATTCGGCAAGCCGGAAATATTCAGGGGATCGGTGATGCTCCCATACACCGCTCAAGACACCTTAACCGGACGCGATAAGGAAAAGGCACCCATTGAGGTCAAAAAGTTAATCGACAAAACGCTTGAGGATACTAACTGGCGCAACACGAGCGAGGAAATAACCTACAATCTTGGATTAATCGGCGGCCGGATAAGAGGCTCGGAGAAAGAATTTGACCTTAGAGAACTGGCTCGCCTTCGTCTTAAAAAATCCGAGGAGCTTTAATAGCTATCTCTCTTACCCCCACCCTCTCCCTCAAAAAGACATCCGTACAAAAAATTTTCGGCTCGAACGTATCTCTGAGGAATAGAGAAATCGAATTTACCCCCGTGCCGCATTATGCCGCGCTCCGCGCGGCGCGCGAAAAAATTGGTAGAGTTGAGGAAAATCTTATCTTGGTGTGCTTATATGAGACTGCTCGAGAGTATTTTATCCAAAATTCCTGAATTTTGATACCCCTCTTACCCCTTCAAATACCCCTTCAATTGCCCTGCATCGAATTGAAGGGGTAGCAAGTCCAGTTTGCTCTGCAAACTCTGATCTTTTCGACCCTCGTCTCTGAAAATCACAAGTCCTACTTCACTCCGCTAGACCCCCTCCGAAATGGTGTGCTCAGCCCCTCAGCCGCTCACTTACGTTCGGGCTTCGGGGCTTCGCGTATGGCGCGCCCAAATTCCTCCCCCACAAAAAATAGCTCGCGGCCGCATGGCCGGGAGCAAAAATTTTTACCTTAATATCTCTTTCAAAATTTTGATGGCCCTATCTAAGTCCTTTACTGGAACAGTTCCATGTTCAGAATAATGGATACAATTGCGAATATGTCCTATAAAAGTTTCCGTTCCAGCACGAGCTTTCGAGCACCCTATATCTGACAGGCCTTTATTACTAATAAGCCACGCATCAAATCCACCAACAGTGGTGATCCTTAGCTTCTTTCGTGCGTCGTTATACATTTTCATAAATTTGTCCTGCGGAGAAGCTGGATGAAGAAGGCCATAGAAAAATTTATTTTTCGACTCAAGTTTTTTTAATAAAACGCCGTGCCTGATATTAATAGACTTAATTTTGTCTGCTCCTTGCGTAACCGCCGATTGATAACTCAATATGGCGGGATCGCGGTTCTCGGGCTTTTTATCAAACTCTTTCTGAATATCCTTCACAAATTTTCTAAAGAACGCACCTATTTCTTCTTCTCTCCCGGAAATATCGCCACGCGCAGATATATCTGCTATTAGATGAAATATAGATACGACATTCGCCCTATTTCGTAGGGCCGGATCGCTCTTGTTAGGGAACGCCTTTTCAAGATGTTTTATAACGTCGAAAATTTTATCTGCTTCAGGGCTCTTGGTATTGAAGCCGCGATAATCTCTAAAAAACTTCTCTAGGTTCTTTAGCTTCAAGTCTTCTTTTGCGCCTTTTATGCTCAATAAGCATAATTGCGCGCAAACAGCATAGTGCGAGTATCTAGTATCTGGAAGCGATACTCTTTCCTTAAAGAATGTTTTTGTGTTTAGCCGGCGTTTAATAAAATCGTTCATATTTCCCGACATCGCAAATAACTTCTCTCCGAAATTTAAAGGAGTGCCCCCTTGTAACCTCTTATAGAGTTCTATCACTTCGTCGTCTTTGGCTTCTAATATTTCTACCGAAAATTCATAATCGTCGATCGCATCTTGGACGCTAACTGGTAACTCGGTATATTTTTTACCGCCATATCCAGTAGAATAATCTTCTTTTAATGGCAGTCTGTCGGCCATAAATTTAAATAGACTGGTCAAACGCTGTTTGCCATCTAAACAGGCATAAGAATCTTTACCCGTTTCCCAAAGGAAAATTTTTGGCGTTCCCCAGCCCTTTAAAAGCGAGTCTATAAAATACTGTTTTTTATCATCGCTCCAAACTGTTCCTCTCTGAAAGAAAGGCTCTAGCTCGATATCTCCTTTGTACTTATTTAGCCAACTAGCCTTTTTCGCCTCTAGCCTAGTTTTCATAAAATGATGGTGTTTTTCTCGTAAAGCATCGGCAAGCAATCCTGCCTCATTCTAAATTTCGTTCCGTGATTGTGGCCTGTGCGAGCATCGAAATCAACGAGTATCTTACCCTCCTCCAACGCTTTCAAAAATCCGTCGAAACTAAATTTTTGTAGCATCATCACTTTCGTATATTTATAAAATTCCTTCTTGCGCTCTATCTTCACCTCCGCCTGAACGTAAAAAGCGTTAAGCAATTTCGTTCCGGCTTTATGTTCTAAATCATCGAATCCCCAATATGGTTGGGGATTAAGTTCGCCTAAGCCCACGCGCTTTTTAACTAATTCGAGCCAGGTCTTATGTCTTGGATCAACACTTTTCGCGTCGAACGAGATTAAAATCTTTTTCTCTTTGCGATCTATCACAACCTTAAAACCTCTGTCGCTCCGCGATCCGCCGTGAATCGTTTGGCGAAAACTCATCTCGTTTTTTCCGTATTTCTTCCCTGCTTCTTCGTGGGGCCATCCGTACAATGGCAACAAAACTTTTGGCACAAAACCGATGGCGCGGGGCGATGGCTCGATATGGAATAAAGTTGTGAGCGACGTGGTATTTATTCTCTGCGCTTTCAGTTCCCACTCTGCGGCGTTGGGAATCGGCAAGTTATTTTCTCTTATGCCAAGCAGGTCTTCAAGCGTATTACCTACGCCTCCGGCGTTGCCTCGTCGGGCATTCGGTATCCAACCCATCGCGGCGATTTCTTTGAGCTTCGCTATCAACGATGGTTTTGTATAAATAACGGGTTTCTTTGCCATGATTATAAGAGCCGCGATTGAGCTTTATGTTTCTTAATTCTCTTTTCGGCCATCTCGCAATACTCTGGCGAAATATCAATGCCGATATAATCTCGCTTAAAATTTATCGCAGAAAGTGCCGTCGTGCCCGAACCCATGAAAGGGTCGAGAATAGTTTTAGCGTCCGTTGCGGAAACTATCCGATCAATTAGAGCTACGGGAAAAGCGGCCGGATGTTCGTTATTCATCTCCTGCGTAAACTCCCAAACATCGCCGTGCGCGTTCGCTTTCGTCGCTAGTTTGAATTTCGGTTTGGCGATAAGATAAATGACTTCATAAGTCGGCAAGAAATATCCGGCGTTAAAATTTAAGCCGCCCTTCCGTTTCCAAATGATGATCTGCCTAACCGGGAATCCGCCGACAATATCCTGCCGATCTTGTAGCAAACCTCCCTGAACGCGCCATTTATGGTTATAGAAAATCGCGCCATCCTCCGGGATAATTCGCATCATCTCCTTTAGGCAATCTCTCTGCCACTTCACATATTTGTCGTGCGGCATACAGTCGTCGTGATTGCTGTATCCGTTTTGCAGGGCGGCATTGGCCCACTTCCCACCGCGCCCATCCTTCATTCCGTTGCCGGTGGAATTTTTAAGGTTATATGGCGGCGAAGTTACAACGAGATCAACCGCGCCGTCGGGTATCTCTCGCATAAGCTCGATGGCATCGCCGCAAAGGATTTTATTCACAAATTTCTTGGAAAATTTTGGGGCTTTCGGGGCCCGCTTGGTCGGAGGGAGCGATAATTTCCTTGTTGTGGCTGATTGTTTCATGGCGAGTAAGATTTAAGGTAATCATACTCGATTTTTTGATAATTTTCATCCCAAAATTATCGCTATTCAAAGCTGAAAGGACAAGCTTCTTTTAAGGGAGTTTTAATGACTCTTGCCCGCGCAATGGGAGGGCTGGGGCAAGGGCAAGAAACCGCTTTCTGGAGGGTCAGACACGCTAAGACGTGGTATTGCCCTATGGACAGGAATAGGGTCGCAAAGCGTGGAACTACCACCTCTTAGCGCGCCTCAAAGGAGGGGTTGGGGGAGGAATTTGGGCGCGCCATACGCGAAGCCCCGAAGCCCGAACGTAAGTGAGCGGCTGAGGGGCTGAGCACACCATTTCGGAGGGGGTCTAGCGGAGTGAAGTAGGACTTGTGATTTTCAGAGACGAGGGTCGAAAAGATCAGAGTTTGCAGAGCAAACTGGACTTGCTACCCCTTCAATTCGATGCAGGGCAATTGAAGGGGTATTTGAAGGGGTAAGAGGGGTATCAAAATTCAGGAATTTTGGATAAAATACTCTCGAGCAGTCTCATATAAGCACACAGCAAGAAGCAAATATCCTTTTGAAGAGCCAGAATAAAATTCTTCCTGCGAGAATTTTTTCTTGCCGCTCGCCGCGAATCGTTACAGTCCAGCATCCCGAAGTGCAGTAACTAGGCACATTATGGTTCCAGGTATGTGCGTGACTACAAAAATACTAAAACCCCGTCCTTATAAAGACGGGGTCTTAGCTACTTCTCCGATAGACTAACGGTTGCCCCAACCCCAACCAAAGAAGCCGAAACGATCTTTCGGTACCGGGCCGTTGTGGTTCCCAAAGTTATCGTTTTTGGAAACGGTGCCGGAATACATCTTTATGTTCGACGGGTTGCTCGTTGTCTGAACCCAGGGGGACTGCTGGACCTCCCGCACTTGGTAGGTTCCAGGGCCGAGGTTCGCGAAGGAGTAGTTACCGCTCGCGTCGGTTACGGTGGAAGCAATGATGGTCGGAGAGCCAACCTTCGTAAGGTTGATCGTCCAACCCGCCAAGCCGACCTCACCGTTGTCTTTGCGGCGGTTGCCATTCGCGTCGTTGAACTTCATGCCAGAGATAGACCCGAGCTTGAAGTTGCCGAAATTATCTTTCTTTGAGATCTTTCCGGCGGTTAACACAATTGTGTAGCTACCGCTCGCGGGAACTATCTTTAGAGTTCCCAGATGAAGATCCATTCATTAAGCATAGCGTACTTCCATTGATTAAAAAATTATTAAATGATTTTTGACATTTCTTCTTGGGTCGCTATAGTGAAGATAAGACGATGGTCTGCATGAATTGCCGACCAATCTTCGCCTGTCGTATTAGTCGCCACCTCACAGTGGCGATTAATATTTTAAATAATTTTAATGGCTATTCGTGTATGGTGAACGCACCCCGTGATCGGGGGTCGGTAGTTTAACAGCAGAATATCGTCATTGACAGGCGAAGGTCCGGGTGCAATTCCCGGCCGATCCACGGGGTGGTGGAGATGCGCTATAATCTTCCTATGGACAAGCGTGCTGAACTTGCGAAGCTGGAGGCGGAGATTGCGGCAGCACCCTTGCCGCTCCGCGAATCAAATTTGGTTTTTGGCGAAGGGAATATTGACTGCGACGTGATGTTTGTGGGCGAAGGCCCGGGCGCTAACGAGGACCGGCTGAAGCGGCCGTTCGTGGGGAGAGCCGGGCAACTTTTGGACGATCTCATCAAAGGCATCGGCTGGAAGCGCGAGGATGTTTATATTACGAACATCATCAAGCGCCGCCCGCCGGAGAACCGCGATCCGCTGCCCTCTGAAATTGAGGCATACAAGCCGTATCTCACGCGGCAAATAGAAATCATCAATCCGAAAGTGATCGTCGCGGTGGGCCGCTTCGCGATGAATTATTTTCTGCTCGATGCGAAGATTACGCGTGATCACGGGCGGGTGTTCAATGTGGAAGAAAGGATCGTGTTCCCGATCTATCACACCGCCGCCGCGCTCCGCTCGCCCGTGGAAATGATGGGCGCGCTTCGCGAGGACTTTAAAAAACTGCCCAAGATTTTGAAGGGAGAACTCACAATAGAAATAACCACGCCTGTTCTTCCGACGGCGAAGAAAGCGGCAAAGAACGCGGCGAAGCCGAAGCAGGCGGGCCTTTTTTGAGGTATCATTAAGGCATGGATTTCGCGCCGGCGTATCTTGTGCAGCGGTTCTTGTATCGCCTCACGGATTTCTTTCACCACTGGTACGTGGACGGCTCGCGCAGGATCGGGCATCAGTTTATCGCGACGCTGGAAGATGCCGATCGCTCGTTTGCGGTTAGGGTCACCCTCCGATATTTTTTCCGGCCGCTCTACGGCGACTATACGATCATTGGGCGCGTCCTCGGCGTTATCTTTCGGACTGGCAGGATTTTGATCGGCGGCGTGGTATACGCGGTGATTGCACTGCTCTTCCTGCTTTTCTACGTGGTCTGGCTCGCGATACCGGCCGTTATTATTTTCAATGCCGCAAGGGGACTCTAATCGCTACGAGCTGCGGTTCGATGATCCGCGGCTCAAGATGACGATCGCGGGAAGATTCACGGTCCGCGTCGTGAGCTACATCACCTATTTGGTTTTGCTTTTCGCCACCGCGACACTTCTCATCTCGGGGATGCGGCCGCTCCGGTACGCCGGAATTTTCCTGGGGCTTGTCTTTTTGGACCGGCTTGTGCATCGGGGCGAAGCAGACCTCCCCATCGCGGAGCTCCCGTCGCAGGGAAAGATCAATCTGGCGTGGCTCCTCACGCCCGCCGCCTTTTCGGCGCTCGCGCGCGCGTTTGATTACGGCCTTGTCGCGAAGCAGAACTTTTTCCTTTGTATCACCGGGCGCCTTACGGATCTCCCGCGCACGGGAGAGGGCTTGCGCCGCCTTGATGTGAAACCGGACGAGTTCAAAGCGAAACTCAACGAATTGCTTGCGGAGCCGGTCTCCGCGGAGATGGCGTCGTATGAGGAATATCAGAAAAGCGCCGAAACACTTGTGGCAGCCGCCTTCGGTGAGGCACTTACCGCCGGCCATAATTTCATAGAGCCGAGCGACCTCTTTTCGGCTCTCGCGAAGGTAAAGTCCGACGTTATAGACCGGCTTTTCCATATGTTTTCCATAGAGGCAGGAGATCTCCAGACCGCGCTCATCTTTTCGTCCAAGCGCTCATTCATAAGCCGTTCCCCCCGTGCCGTCGGCGGGTTTATTTTTGACTCAAGCCGCCGCCTTCGGCACCGTATTATGAACCGGGCATGGACGGCGCGGCCGACGCCGACTTTGGATAGATACGGCACCGATTTCACCGACCTTGCGCGTGCAGAGCAGGTGGGATTTCTGATCGGCCACGATGCCGAGTATGAACGGCTTGTGGAAACGCTCGGTCGCCCCATGAATCCAAACGCCCTCCTTGTCGGTGAGCCGGGGATCGGGAAAGAAGCGCTGGTGCAGCATCTCGCATTCGAGCTTACCAAGGACAAGGTGCCGAAAGCGCTATTTGACAAACGGCTCGTGTCAATTGAACTTCAAAATCTCGTGGCGGGTGCGGCGCCGGAGGAGCTTTCCGCGCGGCTTAAAAAGATCGTGGAGGAAATTTACATGGCGGGAAACATCATTGTCTATATCCCGGATATCCACAATCTTGTCCATACCTCTGGCACGGCATACCTTTCGGCGGCGGACGTTTTGATGCCCGTCATCAAAAACAACGCGTTCCCCGTCGTAGGGGCCACATATCCAAGGGAGTTCAAGCAGCTCATAGAGCCGCGGAGTGATTTTGTAGGCGCTTTCGAGGTCATTCACATGAATGAGGTGACCGAAGCGGAAGCGGGAAGGGTCCTCACGTATGAAAGCATGCTTCTCGAGCAGCAGAGCCGCGTCGTGATCAGCTTCGGTGCGGTGAAGTGCGCGGTCACGCTCGCCAAGAAATATTTCAGGGACAAACTTCTGCCGTCAAGCGCGGAGGAACTATTAAAATCCGCGCTCGTGGATGCGGAAGAGCACGGCGAAAAGACATTGACCATGGATCGCGTGATGGCGGTTGCCGAAGCGAAGGCGCACATGCCGATCCGCGAAGCGGGCGAGGAGGAGGCGGGGAAATTGCTGCACCTTGAAGAGATTATCCACGAACGGCTCGTGGACCAGGAAGAGGCGGTCACCGCGGTCGCAGAGGCGCTCCGCGAATACCGGAGCGGTCTTACGCGCAAAGGCGGGCCGATCGCGAGTTTCCTTTTTGTGGGTCCCACCGGCGTCGGAAAGACCGAGCTTGCGAAGACGCTCGCAAAGGTGCAATTCGGTTCGGAGCAGATGATGGTGCGGTTTGACATGACGGAGTACCAGGACAAAGCAAGCTACTCCCGCTTCATCGGCTCGCCGGACGGGACTACGCGCGGGGCGCTCACCGATGCTATTCACGACAAGCCCTACAGCTTGGTCCTCCTTGATGAATTTGAAAAAGCGTTCCCCGACATCCTGAATTTGTTTCTTCAAGTTCTGGACGACGGCCGCCTTACGGACAACCTCGGCCGCACGATTGACTTCACAAACACGATCGTCATTGCGACCTCCAATGCGCACTCCGACATCATCAATGAGTCTCTCGCAAAAGGCGAATCCATGGCGGACATCGCGGAGTATCTCAAAAAGCGGCTCGTGGACGTTTTCAAGCCGGAGCTTTTGAACCGTTTTTCTAAGATCGTTATTTTCAAAGATCTTGGCCCGAATGAACTTGGGAAGATCGTAGAGATAAATTTAAAAGAACTTGCGGGAACGCTGAAAGACCAGGGTATTACGCTTGAGTTTGATCCGGCGGCGGTGGCGCAGCTTGTGAAGCTCGGCTACGACCCGGCGTTCGGCGCTCGTCCCCTGCGCCGCGTCATTGACGAGAAACTTAGAGCGCCGCTCTCCCGCGCCATTCTTTCAAAGAAAGTCGGTAAGGGGAGCCGCGTGAAGCTTGTGCTTGTGGGCGACACAACAGGCGCCGCCGGCGACGTCTTTGATTTTGTGGATGCGGCGCAATAGCGAGATGCGATATTGACATGCAGAAAGTTTCCAACCAATCGGTTGCCGAGCTTCTCCGTGAAATCGGGGAATATTTGGAGATGCAGAACGTTCCCTTCAAGCCGCGAGCATATCAAAAAGCGGCGGTGGCAATAGAGGGACTTGAAGAGGAAGTGGCCGATATATATGAGCGGGGCGGGATAAAAGCGCTCAAAGAGATTCCCGGCGTGGGCGTTTCCATTGCGGAAAAAATAGAGGAGTTCGTACGGATCGGCAAGGTGAAATACTATGAGGATCTAAAGAAGAAAACGCCGGTGAATCTTGAAAGCTTATCGCGCGTGGAGGGGCTTGGCCCGAAATCAATCAAAAAGCTTTATCAAAAATTGGGCGTAAGCGACCTCGCCGATCTTGAGAAAGCGGCGAAGGCGGGCAAGATCGCGAAACTCACGGGGTTTGGCGAGAAAAGCGAGGAGAAAATTCTAAAAGGTATCGGGTTTGCCAAGAGTTCAGGCAGCCGATTCCTCTTGGGCTATATGATGCCGCAGATTCGTGCCATTGAGGCGGATCTTGCGAAGGTCGCGGGCGTTACGAAGGCGATCGCCGCGGGTTCCGTGCGCCGCCGGAAGGAAACGATTGGCGACGCGGACATCCTCGTCGTTTCCGCAAAACCGAAGGAGGTGATGGACCACTTTGCTTCCATGCCCGATGTGGTGTCGGTCATCGCGCATGGCGAAACGAAATCATCGGTGAAATTAAAATCGGGGATCAACGTTGATCTCCGGGTCGTGCCGAAGGAATCTTACGGTGCCGCGCTCAATTATTTTACCGGCTCCAAGGATCACAACGTCGCGCTGCGCAAGATTGCCGTCGCGAGGGGATGGAAACTGAACGAGTACGGATTGTTTTCCCTAAAGGGTGGTCGCGGCGTGGATGGCAGGAGGGATACGGCGGGCAGCAGTAAAAAAGATGTTCGTGAAAAAATGATCGCGGGCGCGACCGAAGAGGAACTCTACAAGGCGTTCGGCATGGATTATATTGAACCGGAGCTACGCGAGAATACGGGCGAATTGGAAGCCGCACAGGTGCATCGACTGCCGAAACTTATCGGCTACGACGATCTCCAGGGGGACCTCCAAACACAGACCGACTGGACCGACGGGACGGATTCCATAGAGGGCATGGCGAAGGCGGCGATGGCGCATGGGCTCCGTTACATTGCGATCACCGATCACACGAAACGGCTCGCCATGACGCACGGTTTGGACGAGGTTCGGATTTTAAAGCAGATGGCGGAGATTGACCGGCTGAACAAAAAGTTCGCGGGGAGAATCGTTCTTCTCAAAGGAACCGAGTGCGACATTTTAAAAGACGGAACGCTGGACCTTCCCGATTCCATCTTGGCGAAGTTGGACGTCGTCGGCGTTTCGGTCCACTCACATTTTAATCTCCCGCGCGCGGCGCAGACCGAGCGTGTGAAACGCGCGATGGCGAACCCACATGTGGATATCTTTTTCCATCCGACTGGCCGCATCATCAACCGCCGCCCGCCGTACGACATAGACGTGGAAGCGATCATCGCGCACGCGAAGAAAACCGGCACCATTCTTGAGATTGACGCGCTTCCCGAACGACTTGATCTTAAAGACGAGTACGTACGGAAGTGTGTGGAAGCCGGCGTGCCTATGGCCATAGATTCCGACGCTCACGCCGCCGCACACTTTTCTCTTTTGGAATGGGGCATTGCGCAGGCTCGTCGCGGCTGGGCGGTAAAAGGTGATATAATAAACGCCTGGCCGGTGGAAAAAATGAAAAAATTCTTAAAATAAATGACGCCGCTGCACCCACCCGAACAGTTTGGAAAACCTCCCACCAAAAAACAGGTGGTCGCCGGCTTTGTGGTCTATCGGAGGGTAAGCGACGGTATAAAATTCCTTTTGCTCTACCGCCGCGGCGATTACTGGAATTTTCCGAAGGGGCATTTCCAGCCGGGGGAGCGCAGCATTGATGCGGCGCTCCGTGAGCTTGAAGAGGAAACGGGCATCAAAAAATCCGAATTGCGGATCGTGCCGAATTTCCGCGCCTATGAACGGTTTTATTTCCGCATTGGGGACCAGGGCATTTACGACACCGTCATTCTTTTTCTCGCCGAGACGCACAAGGCAGAAGTAAAAATTATCCCCCGAGAGCACAGTGGCTACGGATGGTTCCTGTATCGCGATGCAATGGGTGTGATCGGCAAAAAATATGGCGACACCCGGAAGGTTTTAAAGCAGGCGAACGATTTCCTCCGCGCGCGGAGCAGGCAATACCACCACCCAGTGCGGCCACCGCGTTAAAGCAATCAAAAGCCGGCGCCGAAGCGCCGGTTTTCTTGTCAGTTTATTTCACGAACGCCACTATTTTCTTGAATATCTCCGGTTCGTGCTCCGCGAGGTCGGCGAGTATTTTTCTATCCAATGCCACCTTCTTCTTTTTAAGTGCAGCGATGAATGTGCTGTAATTCATGCCTTCCTCGCGAACCGCGGCATTGATTTTTACGTTCCAAAGCGTGCGGCTGGTCCGCTTCTTTTCTTTACGTCCGCGGAATGCGTGCGTCCATGCGTGGAGGAGTGCTTCCTTTGCGGCGCGTTCTTTCGATTTGCGGCCCCAGCGGAACCCCTTGGTGTATTTAAGGACCTTCGCGCGCCGCTTATTGGCAATGGTTCCCCGTTTAACTCTCGGCATTTGTCAAGTAATGATTAATAATTTTTTAACGTCTTCAGCGAGATCCCAAGCGAGCGATTCTTTCTCTTGTTTCTGATCGCCTTCGCGTTCGTCCGCGTGCGGAAATGGTCCACCGCCATCGGGCGGCGCACGATCTTGCCGTTCTTCGTTATCCTTATTCGGTCTGTGACGGATTTACTTATAGACATTTTTTTGGTTCCCTAAACGGTTTTGCGGAATTTCCCTGAGCTCGCCAAAACTGGACACTCACTAAAACCGAGCCGCACGGGCTTAACGAAGGAAGTGTACTACGCTTTTGATTTCTTTGCAATCTGGACGCTCATGCCGTACTTCGCGAAGCGGGGTTCGGAGATACGCTTGTATTCCACGGGGATCATCTTCATAAAATCCGCGAGCTTTTGTTGTGCCCAGTCCTTCATGCCTTTTTCGCGACCGCGGAGGCGCATGTTGATCTCTATCTGGTGCCCCTCGGCCAGGAATTCTTCAAGCTGCTTCAGTTTTATCATGAGATCGTTCCGCGCGGCGCGGGCACTGATCTGCACGTGCTTCAGGCCGCCCCCTTTCTGTGCGAGCCGTTCTTTTCTCTCGCGCTTCGCCTCCTCGTAGCGGAACTTGTCGTAGCTCATAAGGCGCACGACGGGCGGTTTCGCATTCGGCGAGATTTCAATGAGATCTACGCCTTCGGCGGGACGCGCCAAGGCAAGCGCCTTCTCGCGTGGAAGAATGCCGAGATTTTTCCCCTCCTCGTTTATAACGCGGAGCTCGGGTGCGGTTATTTGACTGTTGATGCGGGGTTTTTGTATGGGAGTTTTGGAGAAAAAACTGCCGAGTACGTTTGATATGACCTTATCATTCTAATGTGGGCGAACGGTCTTTGTCCAGCGTTGCGCCTGCCGCCCGTGCGCCTCGTCTGTGCGCCCCGCCAGTGTGATAGAATAGCATCATGGACGAGAAACCAGTGAACCATCCCGGCGTTCCGCAGGAAGTGTATCACACACTTGGGAAGAAGACCTTCGTGATTTTTCTTCTGGACCGGATACATGCCGCTGCCGTTTTTTTGCTCATTGCAATCGCCCTCTTCGTACTTCAAGGGCAGCCATTTTTAAAAAATGTTTTTTCCGTTGATCTCAGTTCCTATGTCAGTTTTTCCACGTGGGTTGCGTTTCTCGTCTTTGCGTTGGTTGCCGCCGCCACTTTTTTGATTACATGGCTCATTTATAGGAACTACAAATTTTATCTTGGCGACGATGCGCTGAAGATTAAAAATGGAGTTTTGAACAAAGAAGAAACCGCGATCCCGTACCGCCAGATCCAGAACGTGGACATAGGAAGAAACCTTTCCTTCCAAATGCTTGGCTTGAGCCGGCTCGTCATTTTGACCGCGGGCGAGGAGGAAGAAAAATCCGGCGAGGACGAATCGGAAGGGATCCTGCCAGCGATGGACAAAGACCTTGCGGAGTGGCTGCAGGCGGAGTTGCTAAAGCGTGCGAATGTGCAGAAAGTGGTGGAGGCGCAGTGAACATCTTTTGGCTTTGTGGAACCCTCTCCGGCCTCGCGAAAATCCGGCTCGCTCATAACGAAAAAATGCCACCCTCTCGCGCTTCGCACGGGGGCACCCGGCATTTTTCTATTCACTCGCGGATTTTTTTACTCGGCCTCCGCACGGTTCCACAAAGCCAAAAGATGTTCGCCGTGCTTCACACTGTTTACGATTTGCGCTATAATGGCGGGGCAATTTGAAAGGGGACGCACTGGCTTTGATAAAGGTAAGCAGTGGGTTTGCGGGCCGAGGGCAGCGACGTAACTGCTGCACAAACATAACTGCCAACTCTAATAGAGTTACAGCTCCGGCGTTCGCTTACGCGTAATGCCGGGATCGGCGAGCCCGGGTTCCTTGGGCTCATAGCCGGTCTTATATAAGGGGACTAGCCGCGGCGGACGATCCTATGCCACGCGCGAAAATTAGGATCACGTTGCTAGTGTTCCACTAGACACGCTCGTAGACGGCCCACGCGCATTACCTTTACACGGCGGTTCGATTCCGCCCGTCTCCACCCGTTCTGAGATTGAATTTTTGTGGAATCAGGAGTATACCCTAGGCAGGCCAGAGAAATCTGGTATTTCACAAGTGAAGGGGGTCTGGCAATGGATTCGGGTACTCTGCACATACATATGGCCCCTCGAAGCGTAAGCTGGGGAATATGCCACAAACACTTGCCAAAGACGCAGCGGAGGAACGAATGCGGTGGATCAGGCCGCATCTTGAAAAAGAGATGAGCATCAAGGCCATTGCTGCCCACGCACCATTTTCATACCGTACGCTGAAGCGTTGGGTGGCGGCATATCGCAGTGGCGGGGCGAGCGCCCTCGTGCCCAGATCGCGCAGGCCGCACGCACACCCAAAACAGTTTTCGCGAGATATCGTGAAAAAGATCCGGACTATGAGAACGGAGACCGATCTCGGTCCGGACGTGCTCGTACACCTCCTCGCCCGCGAAGGCATGCGGCTCTCGGCACGCGGCATTGCAAAAGTATTGAAGCGTGAAGGCCTCTCGCGTACGAAGAAGCGTCTCACGCCCAAGGAAAAGTGGAAACCGACGGCCACGTTCCCCGGCGAGATGGTGGAGATCGACGTCGTCTACGTGAGGAAATTCAAGGGCAACTGGCTCTACCAGTTCACCGCGATCGACTGCTGCACCCGGTGGCGGCATCTGTGGGTAACCCAGGAACAATCCACGAGAACCGCGATCCTGTTTCTCGAAAGGGTCATTGCGGCCGCACCGTTCCGCATCCGTGCGGTGAAGACCGACAACGGATCCATCTTTACGAATCGCTACATAGGATATCCGAAATCAGCTGACCCCATGAAGCCGCGGTTGCATCCGTTCGACCTCGCCTGCGCAAAACAGAAGATGGTCCACTATCTCATCGCTCCCGGGCATCCCGCGCAGAACGGCAAGGTGGAACGTTCCCACCGCAACGACCGGGAACGGTTCTGGAACAAGGTGGCGTTCCGCACCGTGGCCGAGGCAAAACAAAAACAGGCCGCTTACTGTGCCTGGTACAATACCATCTGTCCTCACCTTGCCCTTGCCGGAAAGACGCCGGTCGAATATCTTCAATCTATCGAGGGGACAAATGTACGGACATGAAACATTGTCCAACAGATTCGGCAGATTCGTTAGTCTAATTCAGGGCCTCGTGAGGCCCGTCCGTATCAACGAACTCAACAAGCACGAGTGGGCTGAAGTCATCATGAAGGTAATCGCTAGTTGCAAGCCGCTCATAAAATATCTCCCCGAGATGAAGCCCGCGCGAGAGCACATCAACCCCGACAGGTGGCACGACGGCAAGAGCCTCCACCATGCGGATCTGAATGTGGTCGAGCCCAAGGATTTTAATCTGCGGCTCAAGTGCGTCGAGCTCCTGCACAACACCTTCAATCAAGAAGGAGAGATTGGTAGAACCCTATTCGGATTGTCATACGGCGTGCGATTTCTTGAGGAAAATCAGTTCTTGCTCGCCGACAATGGAAATCTTTATCTACTCCATGGTCGGTACGAGCGTGTCCTTAAAAATGATCAGGGCGTTTATGCTAAGTGCCCCCTCATTGAGGAGTACACCGTTTTCTGCCGGTTCATCCTTCTTAAAGATGCAGATCAGCTTGCCGAGAAGATTAATCTTATGAACGCGCAACATGACTTTTTCCGCCGCATGGGATGCCTGTTCACGCGTGGCATTCAGGAACGCAGCCGTCGGCTCCAGGCCATGGAGGACAGGTTCAGAAACGTAAAGAACATCAGGCAGCATCTTGAGTGGCGAGAGCTGGCTCATCCCCATCCTTTTCCGGAAACACGAGAAGCCCGCACAGCGCTCGCGTCGTGGGCAAGGAAGAAATTCACGGCGTATAAAGCCGCGGCTCTTGCGGCGCAAAGAGAGCATGAGGAGACAAGGAAGGCTCAGCTTGAAGACAGGGAGGCATACTTGAAATCCAGTGACGCCTGGCGAAGCTTTTATCGAGCGTGGGACCTTTTTGAGAGCATGTCTATGTTGCCGGAAGAATGGGGAAAGAGTCCCTACCACGATTCGATTTGGGTCGTCCCTAGTTGAGTAGCCAAAACAATCCGACAACCCGAAGTGAAGGATTTCCTTCCACGGTCTAGCCCACCCGGAACCAAACGGGCTTTTCTTTTACCTAAAAATTGGGAATCAGTGTGTTTAAATAACTAACCTCCGTCTCCACCAGCATTTCTTTCTGCTCTCCGCGCCGGGAATAATCGGGAATAATTTAAAAAACAGAGAAGCTCCACAGCAATAGGAGCAATGAGCTTCTCTGCGTGTGGAGCCGTTGCAATGATGGGTTCTACCACCTACCAAAATAGATGCTGTACGAATCCTCGGAAGGATGGCTTTCCGCAAGGGGGCGGCCCATCTGTTCCTGTACGCGATTTTGTGCTCTGGCAAAGCGCTTTCGCGAATTGCCGGGTCGATGAGGCGGTTTTACGTGTCCATCACGTCCTGCATGCTCAACAAGGTTGATTTGGTCAGCACGGAGGCCAAACTGGACGATAGCTCTGGCGAAGGCGTATTTCTTCCCGTGTCGCCCCTTAACTTCCGTGATTTCCCCAGTGTCTTTTCTCCTGAACCTGAAAGTAGCCATAGACCTCCTCTTTTGGATCCACAAACATTTGCGAACACCTGGTTAGGTTATAGATGTCGGATTGCGGTTTGTCAAACCCGGCGATCGCGAACGTCCTACGGAATGGCAACCGACACCTTGTTTAATAGCTTCGGCAATTCCTCAAATCTTCACCGAGTTCCGATGTTGACCACTCGTTTCGCCCAAACGGTCTTTATTGAGCGTGCGCGTTGCAATATATTTACTAAAACATGTAATATTAAATTAAGCGGCGAAATCACAACCATGTTTAATTTCGAAAACGTAACGGGAGCCCTTAAAAGAGCTGTGCCGAAGGAAGTACCACCCGTGAAAGGCGAATCTCCCGAAGGGAAGAAACTAGTGATTCAAAATCCCGATCAAAACTATTGGGAAAAAGCCAAAGAGGATACGTTCGAGGACATTCGGCGAAAGATTGCGCCACTGATTGAGGCCGAGAAATACGACGAGGCCAATCACGAAATCAAACAAGAACTTAATCTCCTGGCCGGCGCCATGGGCGGGGATAAAAGCGACCAGTTGATAAAACTTCAACAAGAACTGGGACGATTCCTTCCCGAGAGAGAGCGGGAAGCATCGGCCGAAGCACCCGACGTAATGGACGCTCGCGGCGAAAAAGAAAAGCGAATTCGGGAACGAACATGGAAAATTCCCGAACTGGACGAAATAAAGCCAGGAATAGTGCTTGAAATAGAATACATAAGAAAAGAAGAGCGCCACTTGGAAAAATATGAAGTGTTGGGTACGCCATTCGATGAGAGTGACTTTTGGTTTGTTCGGGTACGGGACTTGGAGACCGGCAGGATCCGTGAGATATCTCTTAGGGACGTGGGTATTCTTCCCTACCGTGATGAGCTAGGTGAATATTGGGATGAGGGTCGCCGGCCTAGAATTTTGGACAAAAAAACGGGGAAGGAGTCTGCGGAGGACTGAGAGTGTTTCCCTGGCTTTGAGGTAGGCAATTGCGTGATATAATCAGCTCTATGCAAAAGATTGTTCTTGCGTCGTCCTCTCCGAGGAGGACGGAGATTTTGAGCAGGATTGGTTTGAAGTTTATCGTGGACCCGGGCGACTACGAAGAAGACATGACCTTAAAACTCGTGCCAAGGGAACTTGTAAAGAGGTTGTCTTTGAAAAAGGCGGAATCGGTAGCACGGCGGCATAAGGACGCCGTCGTCATCGGGGCGGACACCTGCGTCGTTTATAAAAACCGCGTTCTGGGAAAGCCCGGCACACCGAAGAGGGCAAGGGCGATGCTGAAGTTGTTGAGCGGAACGGCGCATTCGGTGTTTACCGGTTTTACTATTATTGATACCAAAACAAGGAAAAGAGTGTCGCGCGTGAGCGAGAGCAGGATTTATTTCAGAAAGCTCGGCGGCCGCGAGATTGATGCGTACGTAAAAACGGGCGAGCCGCTAGACAAGGCTGGTGCATACGCCGTGCAGGGACGCGGTGCGGCATTCGTGCGGAAAGTGGAGGGTGATTTCTTCGGCGTTATGGGATTGCCGCTCTACGAGATCGTGCGGGAGCTCGCGAGGTTCGGGGTGAAAGTTTTTTAACGGGTGCCGTGGGGCGCCACGGATGCCCGCGCCGCTATTCGGCGCCGCGCATCTCGCGCTCATGCGCGCGCTTTTTGAGCGCCTCGCGCTTGTCGGACTTTTTCTTTGTGCGGCCGAGCCCAAGCTCCAATTTTATGAATCCGTGTTTCAGGAATGCGCGAAGGGGGACGAGCACCTGTCCTTTTTCTTGAAGCGCGCCGGTCAGCGCTTTTATTTCATCTTTCGTGAGCAAAAGCTTTCGCGAGCGGTCTTCTTCGTATCCCGATGGGGTGTTCTTCGGCTGGTAGGGCGGGATGTGGGAGTTCACGAGCCACGCCTCGCCATTGCGGATCAAAACCCGCGCGCCCGCTATCTGAAAGCGGCCGCTTTTTGCGCTTTTCACCTCGTGGCCGAAAAGTTCTATGCCGGCATCGTAGGTGTCCGAAATCTCATAATCAAACCGCGCTCGGCGGTTTTCCGCAATGGTTTCCATACATCCATTATAGCGGTAAAATAAGGAGAATTGGGAATGAAGGAAAAGATCGTGAAAATTTTGGAACAAGCGGTCGGCGGCGCATTGCCCACCATTGAGATCCTCGTACCAGAGAAGGAGAATTTCGGGCACTATGCAACGAATATTGCGATGCGGCTTTCGGGCGCCGAAAAACCGCTCGCGCGCGCAACGCGCCTTGCGGCAGAGGTGGCGAAGGCAGCACCAAAAGGATTTTTTGAAAAAGTGGAGGCAGCGGAACCCGGTTTCATCAATTTTTGGCTGAGCAAAAAAACGGTGCAGGGAGAAATCAAGAAGATTGCGGGCGACGAGCACTATGGCGTAAGCAAGAACATGAAGGGGAAGACCGTGATGGTGGAATTCACCGACCCGAACCCTTTCAAGCTTTTCCATATCGGGCATCTTATGAGCAACGCGATTGGGGAATCGTTCGCGCGTCTTTATGAAGCGCTCGGGGCGAAAGTAATCCGCGCGAATTACCAGGGCGACGTCGGTCTCCACGTTGCAAAGGCAATATGGGGCATGCAAAAAATGCAGAGCGAAGCGAGTAGTGTAGAAAATAAAATGGAATTCCTCGGTAGGGCGTATGCGCTTGGTTCCAAGGCATACGAAGGCGAATCGGATGCGAAGGAGGCCATTATTGGAATAAACGAAAAGATATATTCAAGGACGGATCAGGAAATAAACAAGCTTTACGATGAGGGCCGGAAGTGGAGCTTGGCATATTTTGAAACGGTCTATGCCCGCCTTGGCACGAAGTTCAATGATTATTTTTACGAAGGGGAGATGGCGAAGGAGGGGATGGCGGTGGTCGCGGCCCACAAGGACATCTTTATAGAGAGCGACGGCGTGATCGTGTTCCCCGGAGAAAAATATGGCCTGCATACGCGGGTGTTCGTGAATTCAAAAGGACTGCCGACGTACGAAGCGAAAGAGCTTGGCCTGAACAAGAAGAAATTCGAGCTCTATCCACTAGACCTTTCCGTCATTGTGACCGGCAATGAGATCAATGATTACTTTAAAGTGCTTTTGAAGGTGATGGAACTTATCTTTCCGGAGGTTGCAGCGAAAACGCGCCATGTGGGGCATGGCATGTTGCGGCTCCCGAGCGGTAAGATGGCATCGCGCACCGGCGACGTGATCATCGCCGAATCAATGCTTGACCAAGTCAAAGCAAAACTGCGGGAACACATAAGCGAGAAGAGCGATCTGGACGAAAGGGAGCGCGAGGAGGTGGCCGAAAGCATTGCCGTCGGCGCAGTCAAATATTCCATTTTGAAGCAGAGCCCCGGCCAGGATATCATTTTTGATTTTGACAAGTCGCTTTCGTTTGAGGGCGATTCGGGGCCTTACGTGCAGTACGCGTATGCCCGTTTGCGGAGCATTCTGCGAAAATCGTCAATTGACCTTTCGGGAAAAACGCATGGCGCAGAATTCCATTTTGAATTTTTGGATACTGAGGTGGAACTCGCGCTTGTCCGCAAACTCATTGAGCTTCCCAGTGTTGTCCTTCGGGCGGGCGAGCTCAATACTCCGAGCGGCCTTGTTACTTATATGTATAAACTTGCCGTTGCGGCGAACAAGTTCTATGAAACAACGCCGATTTTAAAGGATGAAAATAAAGAGCGACGTGATGTAAGGCTTCTTCTTGCGAAAGTTGCCGCTGACGCTTTGAAGTTTTCGCTCGATCTCTTAGGTATCCGTGCGCCGGAAAAAATATAATAGTGCGGCTAACCCGCGTGGTGCAGTCGCGATACGGCCGGATCCTTTGAAATCCTCGTAAAATCTGGTATTTTAAGAGGATAATGGCGCAAAATCCTTCCGAAGAGGAGGTTCTGAAATTCTGGGATTCCCGGCATATTTTTAAGAAAAGCTTGGAGAAGACCCAAAACGGGAAACCTTTCACTTTTTATGACGGGCCTCCGTTCGCGACCGGTTTCCCGCATTACGGGCACCTCTTGGCGTCTACGATAAAGGACGTAGTGCCGCGGTTTCAGACGATGAACGGGCGATTCGTGCGCCGGCGGTGGGGATGGGATTGCCACGGGCTGCCGATTGAAGAAATTGTTGAACGCAAACTCGGCATTTCCGGGAAGAAACAAATAGAAGAGATTGGCATCAAAAAATTCAACGAGACCTGCCGAAGCATGGTTTTGGAGTATGCCTCGGAATGGAAAAAAATGATCCGACGCATCGCGCGCTGGGTGGAGTTTGACGATTCCTATAAGACGATGGATGTGAATTATATGGAATCCGTCTGGTGGGCATTCAAAGAAATATATAAAAAGAAACTCGTTTACGAAGGGCGGAAAGTACTCTTGTATTGCCCGCGCTGCGAAACCCCAATCTCAAATTTTGAGGTGGCGATGGACAATAGCTATAAGGATGTGTCGGAGGAATCGGTGACGGTGAAGTTTAAGACTGTCATCGAAGGTCAAACAAAGGGACTCAATTTGCCACCCAACACGTTTCTGTTGGCATGGACAACGACCCCTTGGACACTTCCCGGCAATGTCGCGCTAGCCATAAGTTCCGAACTAGAATATGGAGTTTACGAACGAGACGGCGAAGGTTTGATTGTCGAGGTCAGTAGGGCAAAAGCATACGGCCTCGAAAATCCCAGAGTCACATTTCCCGGAAGTCAATTGCGCGGGGTTAGCTACGAACCACTTTATGAGATTGCATCGATGAAGGGTGATAAGTCCTATAAGGTGTATCATGCGGGTTTTGTAACGACGGACGAGGGCACCGGCATCGTGCACACGGCGGTCGTTTATGGTGAAGACGATTATGAGCTCGGCATGCGCGTGGGATTGCCCGTTGTGCCGCTTCTGGATGAAAAGGGGATATTCAACGAGAAGGCGCCGGAACTCGTGCGGGGCAAATACTTCAAGGCTTCTGAAAAAATCATTAAAGAGGACTTGCAAAATCGCGGGTTGTTGTTCAAGCGCGAGATGTATACGCACTCGTATCCGCATTGCTGGCGCTGCGGCACCGTGCTTTTCTACAACGCCATCCCCGCGTGGTTCATGAACATCCAGAAAATAAAACCACAGCTATTGAAGTCAAACGACCGCGAGATCAACTGGTTTCCGGAACACTTGAAGCATGGCCGTTACGAAAAAAGCGTGGAGGCGGCGCCGGATTGGAATATTTCCAGAAATCGTTATTGGGGGAATCCCATTCCGGTATGGAAGTGCGGAGGTTGTGGTCGCGAAGAGGTCGCGGGCAGCTTGGAAGACCTTTCAAAACTCGCCGGCCACTCAAAAAACAATTATTGGGTCATGCGGCACGGGGAAGCAGAGAGTAATATGTTCAACGTCATTGATTCCGGTCAGCGGAAATATTTGCACCTCACGCCGCGCGGCCGGAAGGAGGCAGAGGACTCCATTAAACGCTTCAAGGCGGAGCTCGCGAAGCGTGGGGAAAAAATTGACCTCGTGATCTCGTCGGATGTGACGCGCACCGTGGAGACCGAAGAGATCGTCGCCTCCGTGCTTGGCGGGGAAAAGGTGAGGTTTGACAAGCGCCTCGAGGAGATCCACCTTGGACCGGTGCTCACCGGGCATTTGGACAAGAAATATTTTGATCTTTTCCCGACCTACCAGGAACGGTTTGAAAAACGGCCCGAAGGAGGGGAGTCGTTACGCGACGTGCGTGCCCGCGCGTGGGAATTTCTCACGGAATGCGAGGCGAAATACGTTGGGAAAAACATTCTCCTTATAACACACGAATATCCGGCATGGATGCTTTTCCATGCTGCCGAGGGTTGGAGCGAAAAACGCGCGACAGAGGAAAAAGAACGGCAAAAAAAGGATTTCATCACCTTCGCGGAAATACGGAAGATGGAACTAAATGTCCTCCCGCGAAATGACGGCGGCGAGGCGGACCTGCACCGGCCGTATATTGACGAGATAACGTTTGCGTGCAGTGCGTGTGGAAAAACCATGAAGCGGACGCCGGAGATCTTTGACTCGTGGGTGGAAGCGGGTTCCATGCCGTTCGCCGAGTATCATTACCCATTTGAGAACAAGAAAGTTTTTGAAAGCCGCTTCCCGGCGCAATTCGTCGCGGAATACATCGCGCAGACGCGCGCGTGGTTCTATGTGATGCACGTGATTTCCCTGATCCTTTTCGGCAAAGCACCGTTTGACAATGTAGTGACCACCGGTACGATTCTTGCGGAGGACGGATCAAAGATGAGCAAATCAAAGAACAATTACCCCGATCCGAACATTGTGATAGAAAAATATGGCGCGGACAGCTTGCGGTTCTATCTCATGAATTCCGTCGTGATGCAGGCGGATAATGTGAATTTTTCTGAGAAAGCAGTGGAGAATATTTATCGGAAAGTAGTTGTTATTCTCTGGAACGTAGGGAAATTCTTCACGACATATATTGAGCCGAAGATGCTTTCGTCCAAGGAGCACCCTTCATCAGAATCAGAAAAAGTTCTTGATAGATGGATTGCAGTGCGGACGGCGGAGCTCGTGAAGTTCGTGACCGAATATCTCTCGGCATATGACACCGTGCGTGCTACGCGGACGATCCAGGAATACATTGACGACCTTTCCACGTGGTATCTCCGCCGCAGCCGGAAACGGAAGGATGCTGCCTTTCCCACAACGTTGTATAAATGTCTTCTTACAACGAGCAAGGTTATCGCACCATTCGTGCCGTTCCTCGCCGAAGAACTTTATGGAATATTGAAGCCATATGGCAGCGGTAAGGAAGTGGAGGAGTCGGTTCATCTTGCCGAGTGGCCGAGCCCTGAAGTTTCTCCCGATAAAAAGGAGAATAAACAATTGATTAAAGAAATGGCCGAAGTGCGCCGCATCGCGAGTTTGGGGCTTGCGAAGCGCGCGGAAGCCGGCATTAAGATTCGGCAACCCCTCCAGACGCTTATCGTCAAAACAGCGGATTCGGTGACTCTATCAGAGGGCTCCACTGTTCTTCTCGCTGAAGAGGTAAATGTTCAAAGTGTTGAGTTTGACGCGACCCTTGAAGAGCTGATGAAGCTAGACACCGTGATAACCCCAGAGCTTCGAGAGAAGGGATTATTGCGCGAAATTGCGCGAATGGTGCAGGGTCTGCGGCAAGAGGCGGGACTTGCGCCCAAGGACGCGATCGTACTCATGCTTGATCTCCCTGCGGCAATAAGGGGAATGGTTGTGAAGCAAGAAGCAGTGCTTCGCGTGGCCGTTGGTGCAAAGTCAATAGAATACGGGCATTTCGAAAAATTCAGCGCCGAGGAAGCGACCAAAATTGATGGTCAGGAGGTCTGGATCGGGATACGGAGGGTGTAGCGGTCGTTGAAAAAGTTCGAATCCTCTCTCATGTGTAGCTTTTCATACTTATTTTTCCGTCCCCGCCTTTGTATCCCCTGATGCTTCAAATTTTGCGAACAGTGCTTTAATTCCCGCATCATATTTATCCCAGTCCACGCCCAGCTCTTTTGCAAGCTGTTTTTCAACATTCGTGGCAAAGCTATGTTCTTTCACATATGGTGCACGGGGGTCGAAGCCCGCTTCGTCTTTTTCAGTATGGAGACCCCGTAATCGCTCCTTCTCAAATGCTTCATCGAAAGCCTTGATGTCTTCTTCTTTGATGCCTCGCTTTCCCGTGAGATACCATTCAATCAATTCGTGGACGGCAATCATAAATGCATAATCATCATTTCCCATCTCTGATATCCGCATTTCCTGCTTCCCGTCAGCGTTGCGCCAATAATCTCCGAGCGTCGGATAGCGATGTTCTTTATGGGGGATAGTCTTGATGTGTATGTCGAGCACGAAAGTATTATATTTATGAGTTCTATATTTCCAACCCAACCCTTTCTTTTACCTCCTTTATTTTCTTTTCGGCGATTTTTGCGGCGTACGCAGAACCTTCTTTTAGGACGTTCGCGAGCACGGAGGGTTTTTCTAGCAGCGCCTTTTTCTTCGCGCGGAATTCGGCGAAGTGGTCGGCGACCAATTCCGCAAACCGTTTTTTGAACGCGGAATAATTCTCACCTGCGAATTCCTTCGCGATCATCTTCGGTTCCGTATGCGCGAGCGCCGCGTAGATTTCCAAAAGATTCGCGACGCCGGGCTTCTTCGCGGGGTCGTAGGTTATTTCCGAACCGGAGTCGGTCGTCGCGTGGGTGATTTTGGCTTTTATTTCTTCGGGCGAGTTGTCAAGGAAAAGGCATCCCTGGGGTTCCGACTTGGACATCTTTTTCGCGGGATCCTTCAGGCTCATCACGCGTGACGTTTTCGTGAGCAGGCCTTTCGGCTCAATGAACGTCTCGCCGAAGCGGGCGTTCCACTTCCGCGCGAGCGTGCGCGCGAGTTCCAGATGTTGTAATTGGTCCTCGCCCACGGGGACGACTGCGGCATCGTAAAGAAAAATGTCCGCAGCCATGAGGACGGGGTACATAAGGAGTCCCGTATTTGCCTCGGTTTTTTTCACGAGCACCTTATCCTTGTATTGCGTCATTCGCCGCAACTCTCCCTCAGAGGTGATCGTGGTCAAGAGCCACATGAGTTCCGAGTGCGCGGGGATGAGCGATTGCAAAAAGAGGGTGGACCGTTTTTGATCAAGCCCCACCGCAAGATATTCTGCGGTAAGCTCAAGGATCTGTTCCCGTTTTTTCTTCGGCTCAAAATCCTCTGTGAGCGAGTGAAGGTCTGCAAGGAAAAAATAACAATCGTAATCACCCGAATTCTGGAGATCAACGAAATTTTTGAGCCCGCCTAAATAATTGCCGATATGTTGATGCCCTTCTGGTTTGATGCCCGAAACTAAAACTGGTTTCATGCCTTGATAATACCATGATTTTATGGCTCGTGAAATTATTGTTCCCAGAGAGCGGTGGACATGCGGGGAATCGGACCCCGTGGATTCTGGATGGTAAGCCGAATCCAGCGCCGCGCCATGCCCACCGCGGAACCGATATTACCAGATTGATGTTAAATTTTTGTTAAATAAAATTTGACAAGTACATCATGCCGAGTATCCTTAAAACTAAGGATGGTAAGCCGAATCGCAGTACTGCGTTCGGATTCGCAAAAGACCCGAGCGTTCGGGTCTTTTGTTTTTGGTCACTAAACTTCTATGATCACGGGCAGGATCATCGGCCGGCGCCGTGTTTTGTTATAAAGGAATTGTCCGACTTGATCGCGGACGAGCGTCTTTAGATAATCGGGCTCCACTTCGCGGTAACTGGGAAGGCGCACAATGAGCGCGCGAATGCGCTTGCGAATTTCTTCCAGAAGCTCCTGGTTTTCCTTGAGATAGATGAAACCACGCGAGATAATATCGGGGTTTTTGAGAAGCCGCCCCTTGGTTTGGTCAATAGTGAGGATGATGACGACCATGCCTTCCTGAGAAAGCGCGCGCCGGTCGCGGATCACTACTTCCTCCACGTCGCCGACGCCCAAGCCGTCCACCATCACATATGACGCAGGCACAGTCTGCTTGGTTATCGTAAACGTGTCTTTTGTAATTTCCGCCACTTGCCCGTTGTCCATCATCTTGACCGTTTCGCGGGGGAGGCCTACCTCAACCGCAATTTTTTTAAGTGCCGAACGGAAGAAGTAATATCCGTGGATCGGGACAGCGAACTTTGGTTTCATGAGCCGGAGCACGAATTTCAGGTCCTCCTGGTGCGCGTGACCCGAGGCGTGGATGTCCAGGATCTTTACGTTATAAAGTTCGTCCACCTGCCGCGCGATGTTATCTTGTAGCGCCTGCACGCTCCGCTCGTTTCCCGGCACGACCGACGATGAGAAAATGACGGTATCGGTGGATTTGAGGCGCACTACCTTGTGGTCGCCGTTCACAATGCGCATGAGTCCGGCGTTCTTTTCTCCCTGGGATCCGGTCGTGAGGATGACCACTTTGTTATCGGGATATTTATTGATCTCCTCAATCGGGACGATTTCGTCCTTTTTGGTCTTGAGATAGCCAAGCTGCTCAGCGATTTGGAAATTGTCCTTCATGGACCTGCCATTCAGCGCAACTTTCCGGTCAAGTTTTTCGGCGAGCTTCACGACCTCAAAAAGGCGCGTGAGGAGCGAGGAGAATGTGGCGATGAGGAGCCGCCCCTTCGCATGGCTCATGAGCTCGTAGAGATTGTCGCTTACGGTTTCTTCCGAGAATGAGAATCCCGGTTTGTAGGCATTCGTGCTGTCAATAAAGACGGTGTGGATGCCGCGCGCGCCGATTTCGCCGAATATCTCCGTTTCCACCGGCTTGCCCTGTTTGTCCATTCGGAGCCGGAAATCGCCGAAGCTCACCATGTTGCCGACGGGCGTCTTCAATACGAAGCCGAGCGCGTCGGGGATTGTGTGGTCAACATTGAAGAAGTCGGCCTCAAAGTATCTGCCGAGTTTCTCGTGGTCGCCGTGTTTCACCACCTTGAAACGCAGCTTCGGCACATTCGTGAATTCCTGGTGCCGTTTTTCTATCATTGCCTTTGTAAAGTCCGCCGTGTAGATGACGGGGTTACCCAGTTTTTCTATAAGGTAGTGGATTGCGGCCATGTGGTCATAGTGGCCGTGGGTAATGAGGATCGCTTGGATGCGATCCTTTTTGGATTCAAGATATGCGATGTTTGGAATAATATAATCAATACCCGGCGTTTCCTCTTCGGGAAATTGGATGCCTACGTCAACAATGATGATCTCGTCCTTATACTCGAAGAAGTAGCAATTCCTGCCGATCTCCTCCAGACCGCCAAGCGGTATGAAACGGAGCGTGTCTTCCTTGGGTACTACCGCGGTTTGTTCCTCTTTCGGCCGCATCATTTCGCGGTGCGGCGCCGGACTGCGACCCTGTTTGGTATGGGTCATTGCGTGCGGCGACCTCAGTGCAACCAAAGCTGGCCTCTGTCCGGGCGTGGTTGTGTGCGGCCGTATCTCGGGCGGCTTTATTCGCGGCCGTTCTTTCTCCTCAATTTTTTTCATCATGCTTTTATTTTGTGCCGAGGGAGGGATTTGAACCCTCACGGCCTTGCGGCCATAGCGCCCTGAACGCTACATGTCTGCCATTTCCATCACCTCGGCATTATCTCATGCCAACAAATTCACCTGCAATCATTAGTTTTCTTCCCAGGCACGGAACATCCGCTGCCGGATAGATTTCATTAAGTAAGGTAATAGAATTATATTTGCTAAAGGTGAGCCTGTAAACGTTCGGCTGTGTTTCCAGGAATCCAGAAATACCCAAAAGCTTCTCTATTTTTGTTTTTATCCATACCAGATGTGGGAGCGACGCGGAACGGAAAGTCGTGTACAGTCGCAAGCTTTTTGGGTAGGTGGGATCTAGATATTTTCTAATTGAACCATCTCCGTCAAGATGTCCTCGGAGAAAATGGAAGAAGAATTCGTCCGGGATAGCAAGATCTCCCAACTGTTTTGATTTGTTCGGCATCAATCCTATTTTGACCAGCCATTCGTAAAGGGTAACATTGCCAAATTGAATGCGATAAGAACTTAGTTTACGTGTATAACCGCTTCGTTTTTCTACAATCCTGTTAGTTATTCCGAGACACCGTTCAAATGTTTCAATAAGGTCTCTGTCGTTTGACGTGAAGTCGATGTGGCGGCCGTCGGGAGAAAGACAGCCGTCTGTGGCAATAAGACCAACGGCATAGGCCAACTCTGCTGTCCAGGTTATTTCCCTTTGTCTAGGGTGCATGGCATGGAGCAACTTACCTTGGAAACTGTAGTGTAGCACGAGCGACCGTCAAAAGTCAAATGCCAATCTTGAGCACCATATTTTTTCAGTGCGCCTTCCCAATATGCGCGAGCGTCATTCATACGAAAATGATAACAAAAACCATCTGGTTTGACATCACATATCCGCTCTGGCGGACGGACGATGTTAGAGCCTGGGTGATGGTCATGATAGGATAGATTTATGGGTAAAATCGTCGCCATCGGAGGAGAGGATATCAGAAAGAAAGGTACAACTTCTATTGATAAAGAAATTGTTCGTCTTTCCGGAAAACGACATCCTCGCCTTCTTTTCATTCCGACGGCAAGTTCTGATCATCGGGGCTATTGGGATACTGTTAGGGAGCATTTTCGTAGATTGGGGTGTAGGCCCGATGTTCTCTTCTTGATCCGTGAGAAATTATCTTATCAGGGAATCAAAGGAAAAATACTACGATCAGACATTATTTACGTTGGCGGCGGCAATACACTCATGATGATGAAGCTTTGGAGGAAGCGTGGAGTAGGTAGGTTGCTGAAGGAGGCGTACAAGAAGAATACCGTCCTCTGTGGGTTAAGTGCGGGATCGATCTGTTGGTTTGAATCCGGTCACAGCGATTCGATGGCGTTTTATCATCCGAAATCCTGGCGCTACATTAATGTGAAAGGATTGGGATTGGTGAGGGGGATATACTGTCCCCATTTCGATGGCCAGACCCTGGGCGTCAAACGGAGGAATGCATTCCGAAAAATGATAAAGAAAATCGGCGGATTCGGTGTGGCGGTCGATAATCATTGTGCCATCGAATTTGTCGGTGGACGATACCGGATTGTTGCTTCCCGCTCCAACGCGAACGCGTACAGGGTTTTCAAAGAGAAAAGAAGAGTGTTGGTGAAAAGAATTACAAAACAAGAAAAATTCAGCGACTTAGATTCGCTGTATTTGAGCAAGTAGATTTTTATCCGCTCCGGCGATTGGACGATGTGAGAACCTATTTTATACAAAAGGCCAGCAAATTCAGCATTCCAAGTTTTGTGATATAGTTACCCCGGTCAAAAATGCGGCAAAATTACTCACTTGAGGAAAAACTTTCTATCCCTTCAAAATTCGTTCCACCGTGGCGTCTGCTAAGATTTTCATTGTGTCGTAGATTTTGAGATGAGGATGTTGAGGAATCAAAAGTTGTAGGTCGGTGCAAGCCAGAATAACATTTTTCACCGCCTTCTTTTCAAAGTCATTGATAATTGTAATCAATTCCTCTCTATCTTTATTGCTTTTTCTATTTGAAACTAAATTATGAATCATTTTTCCTATTCTTGCTTGCTGGAAATCATCTGGCACAACAACCTCAATGTCACTTTCTTGTAGTGCTTGTTCGTAGAGTTTATTTTTTTGTGTGATAGCAGTAGAAATAATGCCCACCTTCTTTATTGATTTTTCTCGGAGAAAATTTGTGGTTTCCTCAAGTATACTCAAAACAGGAATTTTTACTGACTTTCTAATGTCTTTAATAAATAAATGAAGGGAATTGCAGGGCAACGCCAAAAAATCTGCTTCACCCATTTCCAATTTTTGTGCCGCATCAATCAGAAGCGGAAGACACCTTTCTACACCAATTCCCTTAACGATGGCTTCTTCCTCAACTAAATATGGCAGTGAAACGCTATATATTAAAATCGGCGGGTAACTTTCTTTATTTAATTTTTTTGATGAAAAAATAAGCTCCAGATAAAATTCTGAAGTTGTTTCTGGCCCTAGGCCGCCGATTATTCCTGCAGTTTTCATACCTACGAATATAGCAAATTTTATCTCACCCTACCACTCAGTATCTCAAAAAGTTCTAACGCCTCTCGGTCTGTCCGATATCAAACTATCTGCTCCGGCGCTGCGACTTGAACTAAGTTCCAAAAAGCATTGGAAAATCCGCACTGTTTATTTGAGCACCCGCGCTGTGTTCAAATACCACGCGCCGATGTTTCGGAATCGGTCGGACGGATCGGAAAGGAATCCGGTCGCTATGCCCCGTACGCTTTTATCGGTCACGTACAAATAGTCCGGCGAATAAAGGAATACGGCGGGATTGTCGGCGACAATGGCGTTTTCCGCACTTGCGAATTCCTGCGTCCGCGAGGCGTCGTTCATGTCTGCGCGCGCCGCCGCAGTGAGCGAGTCAACCTTCTTGTTTTGATAGATTGCAAGGTTGAGGCCGGGGAAGAACCTTTGTGAGGAGGCCCAGAAGGCGCTGAGATCGGAATCAGGACCAAGGATGTTCCCAAAAAGCAGCGATTCATAATCGCGGTTCTTGATCGTGTTATCCGCGAGGGATTGCGGATCCGCGGGCGAGATGTTCACCGCGACCCCAATGCTTTCCCATGCACTTTGCAGTGCTTGTGCAGTCCGCGTGAGGAAATCTATCTGCGGGACGGTCAGGTTCACGACAAGCGGCACGGAGGTTTTTTGGATGGTCTTTGCGCGGAAGCCGTCTGCGCCCGCGCGCCATCCCGCCGCATCAAGGGTTGCCGACGCGAAATCAAGTGAGGTCGTCACTGAAACAGGTACAAAATATGGAGCGCCTTCGGGGATGGGGCCGTACTCCGGCGTTCCTTTGCTGTTTAAAACGAGGGCGACGAGTGCGCTGCGATCCACCGCGGCCGAAAGCGCTTCGCGGACGGCGGGATCTTGGAGCGGAAGGCTTTTGCTCTGATTGAAGAACACCGCGTAGTAGCTTGAGGTGCGCCACGCGAAGAGATCATGGGGGCGTTCAATCGCAGCAAGGTGATCCGGCGGGACGTTATCCATGCCGTTGATTTGCCCCGCGTTAAAACTTTTCACGAGGGCGTCGAGGTTGCTTGCAAAACTGAAATCAAAATGTTGAATGAGAGGTTTTGTACCGAAATAATTGCCCCACGCCCGGAGGTGGTAGGCCGAGATGGTGCCGTCAGATTGCTTTTCGTATGAAACGAATTCGTACGGGCCGCTCCCGACGGGCCTCAAATTGTAGTCGGAGAGGCGCCAATTGCCGGGCGGCGTATTCGCAAAAACGTGCTTAGGCACCACATAGAGGTTTTTCAAATCGTCGCCGAAGAAAGCATATGGGTTGATAAGGTTGAATTGGAGCACGAGTTCGCTCACGCGGCTCACGGCGACGCCCTGCCAGCTTGCCGCGAGCGGGGAATTAGCATCCGCGCTTTCTATTGACTGGACGGTGAAGATGACATCGTCGGAGGTGAGCTTCTCGCCATCCTGCCAGTGCAAGTTCTCCTTCAGTCGCACCGTCCAGGTTTTTCCGTCCGGCGAAACCGCGACGTTGTCGGCAATGTCATAGACATTGCTGTAGATCATTTTTACCAAACTCAAATCGGTTTCGCTCGCCGCCATAACCGGGTTCACGTATTCGGGCTGTCCCACCATTCCTTCGGTATAATCTCCGCCAGCGGCGGGGACCACGGTGGTTGCCTGGACCACAAGCGAGCTCATGACCACTACGAAGCTCGCGGCGGCAAGCGAGGCAGCAATTAAAAACGCAATACGCTCATTCCTCGTAAAAGCAAAAAAAATTTTCTTAAGGAGTTGCATGATGCGTGTCTCTCGAATGCGCAGCCCGGCCTCTCCGTTTGTGGTTACAGATGGGCGGCGAGCCGGTATACCGCGAGTACGACAAACGCGACGGCGAGCACAATCGTCGCGTAGAAGATGACCTTCTCCATCCCGCGGCGCGCCTGGTAAAACCCGCCGCCCTCGCCGCCCAAAAGCCCCGATATCCCCGACGAGCGTTCTTGGAGAAGAATAAGCGCGATGATGATGATGGCGAGGGAAATTTGGATAATGGAGATCATTTAGGTGGCGAGATGAATAATAAAGTTGATGGCGCTTATGATAAGCGTGGAGAGAATGAGCGCGGGAATGGTTTGAATACTAATACTTCCCTGAAGCTTGTCAATATGATCGGCAACGATGGGAAGGAGATACACGATAATCGCGTTCACGACGATGACGCCGATGCCGAGCGTGATCACGATGATGGGACCGAGGATGAGCGTAAGGAGCGGCTTCAGAACAAAATTGAGCAGGGCGAGGATGAGCGCGATGATTATGAGCTCCAGCCAGTTTGCGTTCAGGACGAAACCGGGTACGTACGTATTCGCGAGCCAGAGGGCAAGGGCGTTGCCGGCGATCACGAGGACGATGCGCGCGAGCCAGTGCATAACGGATTTATTATACCACGCGGTAGGCGCCAAGGATTTCCTCCCGTAAGGGTCGCGGTCGTTTTCTCTGGCGGGAGATCGCTATGCGATCTGGTCCAGCAGGCTGCGGCCGGTCATCTCGGCTGGTTTTTCTATGCCCATTGCTTCAAGGAGGGTGGGGGCGACGTCGGCGAGAGAGCCGAGCGTTTCGGCTTCAAGTATATCAGCGTTGATGAATTTTCTGCCTCGGTATTGGTCTGCGACAAAATGAAGCGGCACGGGACTTGATGCATGCTGGCTCTCGGGAAGCCCTGTCACGGGACTGATCATTTCCTCAATGTGGCCGTGATCGCTTGTGATAGCGAGGATGGTGTCTGGGTTTATCGCGACCTTGAGGATGCGGCCGATTTCTCGGTCAATAACCCGCACGGCTTCCAGGGCCGCGTTGTAATCGGCGGTGTGGCCGATGGTGTCGGGATTGGCGTAATTGACGAGGATAAAGTCAAACGTTTTGTTTTGAATCGCCTCAAGGAGCCGGTCGGTGACCGCCCCCGCCATCATTTCCGGATGTTCCTCGGGGTGGAGGCTGGAGTTTGAAGGGATGAGCGTGCGGTATTCTCCTTTGAACGGCGGCTCGCGGAGGCCGTTGAAGAAATAGGTAACGTGCGCATATTTATAAGTTTCGGCAAGACGAAGCTGGACCATGCCTAGGTCGGAGATCACTTTTCCGATGGGATTTTCCACAATGTCGGCGGGGTAGATGACGGGGACGTTGAATGTGTCATCATAGTGGCTCATCGTTGCAACGTATAGATTTTGGAACTTGAGCGTCGGGAATTTGTCAAAATCTTTCAATATGAATGACGACGCGAGCTGCCGGATGCTATCCTCGCGGTAATTGAAGAAAATGACGGCGTCGCCATCCTGAATTTTCTTGTCTTCTCCAAAGCGCATCGGCGGGAGATATTCCTCCGTGCCGCTTTCTTGGTAGGTAGCCTTAATGATGGGCGCGGGATCATCCACCACCCTCCCCGCTTGGCCCGTCACGGTGTCATAGGCGGTTTCCGTGAGCTGCCAGGTTCCGTTCCGGTCCATGGCGTAGTATCGGCCGATGAGGGAAGCAAGATATTCGCGCGGCAGTTCGCCGAGGAAACTTTCCACAGTGTGCAGCGGGCTGTCCTTCCCGTCGGCAAAGAGATGCAGATTGATCTTCGGTACCTGTTCCGCCTGAGCCATTTTGATGAGCGCCTTCAAATGATCAAGTGCAGCATGCACGTTGGCTTTCGTGAGAAGCCCAAGGAAATTTATCGCGGCATTATGCTCCCGTGCGTGAGCGCAGGCCGCCTTGAGCACCGGATTTTGGAAAAAGGTCCCGTCCCGGATGGCCATCATAATCTTCGGATAATACTGATAAAGGACTTTGCCGGCGCCGAGCGTGAGATGCCCAACCTCGCTGTTGCCGACCTCGCCCCAGGGGAGTCCGATCGCGATCCCCGACGCTTGCAAGCTCGTCATTGGATAATTGTTTCTTAGCCATTCAAACACCGGCGGCTTCACGACATAGATCGGATTTGATTCGCTGTTGTGGCCGATGCCCCAGCCGTCAAGGACAATGAGGACGGTTGTTTTCTTTGCCATGGTTCTATTATAACCGCGCGCGCGCGGTCGCGCGAACGCTGTGCGAAAACACAAAAGACCCGTTTCCGGATCTTTTATGCCAGTCCAGCGCGCGACTGGAACCCTTCCCACCAGCTGTACTGCCATTATAGCAAAGGCAGAATTTAATTGACAAGTATTTGCCTGGCGCGGTATTGTATTATAGTAATAATTAAAAGTCCCTAAAATGAAATACTTCAATAACATTAACTATGAACGCACTTATACCGCTCGTTGCGGCGGTTTTTGGCATTGCAGTAGGGTACTTCGTCCGTCGGTATTGGGCGGCTAGTCGGCTCGGGAACGTAGAAGAAAAAATAAAAAAGGATCTTGCTGAGGCGGAAGCCAAAGCGAAAGAGATTGTCGTAGAGGCAAAGGACAAGGCCGCCTCGCTTTTGGTTGATATCAAAAGCGAGGAAAAGGAGCACAGGAAGGAAATTGATGCGTTGGAGAGCCGCCTCCTCAAAAAAGAGGAAACGTTTGAGAAGCGATCGGAGGAGCTTTCCGCCGAAGAGGGGAAACTCCGCACCCGCGAAGAGAAATTAAAAACGGGGGAAGCCGAGGTCCAATCACAGTTGGAAAAGATCGGGAAACTTTCCGCGGAGGAGGCGAAGGAGGAAATTATACGCCGCGTGAAGGAGAACCGGGCGCAGGACTTGGCGCAGCTTGTTCAGAAGATGGACCGCGAAGGGCAAGACGAGATCGAGAAGAAAACGGCGGAAGTTATAACGACCGCGCTCCAGCGCTATGCGCGCTCGCACGTGTCGGAGATTACGACCACGCTGTTACCTTTGAGCGACGATGACCTGAAGGGAAAGATCATTGGCCGCGAGGGGAGGAATATCAGGGCTTTGGAGCGCGCAACGGGGGTGGAATTCATCATTGACGAGGCACCGGAGGCGATCATTATTTCTTCATTTGATCCCTATCGCCGCGAAGTGGCGCGGATTGCGCTGGAGCGCTTGATCAAAGACGGCCGCATCCAGCCCGCAAAGATTGAGGAGAAAGTGGAGGAGGCGAAAACAGAGCTCGGTAAGCGCACGCAGGAGATCGGCGAGGCGGCAGCGCAAGACCTCGGCATTTTTGACATGCCGAAGGAGATTTTACAGATGGTTGGCCGGCTGCATTTCCGGGCAAGCTTCGGCCAGAACGTACTCACGCATTCTGTTGAGATGGCGTATATTTCGGAAATGATGGCCCGCGAGCTCGGGTTGAATGCGGAGGTTGCGAAGAAAGGGGCGTTTCTCCACGACATTGGCAAAGCAATTGATCAGGAGGTGGAGGGGACACACGTAGACCTCGGCATGAAACTCCTCAAAAAGTACAACATTGACGAGCGTGTTATTGAGGCGATGCAATCCCACCACGATGATTATCCCTATGCGCGGCCGGAAGCGTTCATCGTAGCTGCGGCGGATGTGCTCTCGGCGGCGCGGCCCGGCGCGCGGCGCGGGACGCTTGAGAATTACGTGAAGCGTCTCGCCGACCTTGAGAAGATTGCCTCGGAGTTTCAGGGCGTGAAGCAGGCCTATGCTATCTCCGCAGGCCGCGAACTCCGCGTGTTCGTGGTGCCCGAAAAGATAGATGACTTCCGTGCGCTTGAACTTGCGCGGGAGATTGCGAACCGGATACAATCCGAGTTACAATATCCAGGAGAGATCAAAGTGAACGTCATCCGGGAAATACGGGCCGTGGAATACGCCCGTTAGCCGTTGTTATGGACACCATCATTAACCACCCAGAAGCGCTCGCGGTCATCGTTGCATTGCCCATTCTCGGCATCGTGGCGAAACTTTTTGGCATTTCTCTCCGCCGCATCGCGAAATGGTATCTCTACGTCGCGGTGTTCGCGGTCGTCATCGTGATGAATTCAATATTTTTTCCCTTCATCGGCGGGAAGGATTATTTTTTCAGGTTTGCGATTGAGCTTGCGCTTATTTTCTTCATTTTAGCATGGGCATTTGAGATGCGGGAAGGCGAGTTGATGACGCATCTCCGGACGGCATTTAAGAAACCGCTCGTGATCGCCGTCTCCGCGTTCGTGTTTATGTTCCTCCTTGCATGCCTCTTCGCGTATGACGTGCATGCGGCGTTTTGGGCCAACTATGAGCGTGGGGAAGGCGGTTTCCAGATGATCCACTACTATCTCTTCTTCCTGCTCCTCGTGCTTTTGCTGCGCACCGAAAAAGAATGGAAAAATATTTTCAAATTTTCGCTTGCGGCGGCGGTTCTTATGATCCTCTACGGCCTTGGGGGAAACTTTCTATTCTCCGGGTTCATTGGGCCCTATACGAGCGGGGGTGCGCCCTCGGGGTGGTGGCACAAGCTTATAGACGGGCGTTTCCAGGGTTCGCTCGGAAATCCCGCGTACGTCGCGCCGTATCTCATGTTTTCTATGTTCTATGCCGGATACCTTTGGATTAGAAGGAAAGCAGCGGGTGCAATGAAAATGTGGTCCCATGTTGGCTATGGGGCGCTTATCTTCATACTCTTTATTTTCTTTTATTTGAGCCAGACGCGCGGTGCCGAGCTCGGCTTCGGTGCGGGATTATTTGCCCTCGTGCTGTATTTCATCTTTGCCGGCCGCGGTTCTTTCCGAAAATGGTCGCTCATTGCACTTATCCTTCTTATCGCGTTCGCCGGGACCGTTTATTCGTTGCGGAACTCCAATTTAGTGCAAACTCTGCCCGGTGGACGGCTTTTGCAGATCAGCTTTTCTGATTCAACTGCCCAGACGCGGTTCTGGGTCTGGGGCGAAGCGTGGAAAGGGTTCTTGGAGCGGCCGGTTCTCGGATGGGGTCCGGAGAACTTCACCGCGGTCTACGACAAGTATTTTGATCCGCGTTTCTTCACGCCGGGCCAAAACAGCGAAACGTGGTTTGACCGCGCGCACAGCGTTTTCTTTGATTATCTCGCGGAGACCGGCGCGCTCGGGCTCTTGAGCTACCTCTCCATCTTTTTCGTCTTCGCGTGGGAATTCTTTTCAAAGAAAGGCGAGGCCGTTCGGGCGGCATCGTCGGGGATCGTGGAGCGCGGTTTGCTCCTTGCAATGCCGGTGGCCTACTTGGTGCAGGGCGTCGCTATCTTTGATGTGCTCCCGATGTACCTTTGCCTGTTCCTCTTCTTGGGATTCGCCTACTATTATTTTTACGAAAGATCCGAGCAACATGCGAATCATAGTCAACGCCAACACCATGGATAGGACTGTCAAGGGAACTATCGCTACGGCGCTCGCGATCATCATTCTCGCCGTCGCCGCATACGGTTCGTATCTGCCGCTCCGGAAGGCCGAGCTCTTTATCAATACGCTGGGAAGTTTCCAGTCCCAGCCGCCCACCTCGCTCCAGGATTTTGAGGGCCGTCTCGCCGCGCCGCTTGATTATCCTTCGCCCATCGGCCAGGAAGAGCTCGTGCGAAACACAGCGAACAGCGTCCTCGGGCTCTTGCAGCGCGGAGTCGGTTCCACGTCAACGGTGGCCGCCATCGTCGGCTTTGTGCAAAGTTACTACGACCCCATCATCGCGCGCGGCAAGGGAATGAGTTTCGGGCAAGACGTCTATCTTGAAGGAGCCATGAACGAATTGGCGTTCGCGGGGACGGAGGACACTTCGTTCCTCAATGCCGCGAAGCAGTATTATCTGGAAGGGCTTGCGCTTGGCCCCAACCGCCCGCAGACGCTCTACGGTCTTTTTGGCCTCTACCGGGCCTCGGGAGATACGACTGACGCGATCGCCATCGGGCAGAAGATCCTTTCCAATTGGCCGAGCGACGCGAGCGTACAGGCAGCACTCGGATCAATGCTCTCGCAATCGCAAGCAACCTCTTCCAGGGGCGTTCAGACAAAATAGGCGCAGGGAAATATGAGGCAGAAAATAAGCATCATCGGGATCTGGCTATGGTAAAAACGGCATGAAACATATCAAAGCAAGAATCATGGCTTGGGGGTGGTTCTTCGATGGAAAACTTACTTTTTTCCAAACTCTCGGAATGATGTTTCCCCAAATCTGGCGACCAAAAAGCTTAAGAGGGCATATTTTTCAGATTATCACCCAAAACCAGTACCATGTGGAACTTATCAAGCCGAATGCCGCGGTAGTGGATGCGGGGGCGAACATTGGCGTATTCTCTGTCTTTGCGGCGCAGAAACATCCCGATTGCACAATCTACGCTTTTGAACCGACTCCAAAGACGTTTGATGTTCTTCGGGAGAATACGAAAAATTATTTGAACATCAAATGCTTTAACTGCGTATTGGGCGATTTCAACGGCACTGCATCCTTGGTTAGGGTGCCGAGAAGCGATCGCGCAGCGTCTATAGAGTGCAGGGGCCTAGAGGATGGAAATTACATTGGACATGGCGGTACTCCCGTTCCCATGAAGACCATAGATTCCCTCGATATCCCAATGGACTTCTTGAAAATGGACGTGGAGGGTTCCGAAGCAAATGTCCTGAAAGGCGCGGCGGAAACCATAAAGAAAAACAAGCCCATCATAGCCATGTCCGCATATCACCGGAACACCGACAAGGTGGAACTTCCTCTTGTTCTGAACTCAATTGCCCCATACCATTGCGAGCTGCGGCATGATGCCGAGGAGGATTTTATCTGTAAGCCAATATGAAGAACTGCAACGCCGCGGAGACATGAGTGCCTGCTATATCAAAATAAAAGCGTCGGTACGTCGGCGGGTAAGAATTCAATAAAGGTTACCCTAAGATTAGGAACATTCAAGCCAACCATGAATAACAAAAGGGCTTTGGTCTGCGGGGCAGGCGGGTTCATCGGCAGCCATCTGGTGAAAAGGTTAAAAAAGGAAGGCTATTGGGTGCGCGGCGACGATTTGAAATATCCGGAATTTAGTGCGACGGCTGCGGATGATTTTGTGATTGGCGATTTGCGCGACCAGGCGGTCGTGGAAAAACTTTTCAGCGAGCCGTACGATGAGGGTTACCAGCTCGCCGCCGACATGGGCGGCGCGGGGTTCGTCTTTACGGGAGACCACGATGCCGACATCCTTCACAATTCCGCGACGATCAATTTAAACGTTCTTCACTTCGGCCAGAAGAGCGGCAATCTGAAAAAGATATTTTATTCTTCCTCGGCTTGCATGTACCCCGCCTACAATCAAGAAGATCCGAAGAATCCGAAATGTTCCGAGGATTCCGCCTATCCCGCCGCGCCGGACAGCGAATACGGATGGGAAAAGCTTTTCAGTGAGCATGTTTACCTCGCGTTCAAAAGAAATTACGGCATCGACGTCCACATTGCGCGATTCCATAATATCTTCGGTCCCGAGGGGACATGGACGGGTGGACGGGAAAAGGTGCCTGCAGCGTTGTGCCGCAAAGTTGCCGAAACGCCGGACGGCGGCAAGATCGAGATATGGGGCGACGGCGAACAGACCCGTTCCTTTCTTTACATTGATGAATGCGTTGAGGGCATACGGCGTTTGATGCAGTCGGAATTCGCCGGACCGGTGAACATCGGCTCGGAGGAAATGGTAACTATCAATCAGCTGGCGGGAATGATTATGAGAATTGAAAATAAGAAGCTCTCCATAAAACATATCACTGGCCCCCTGGGTGTCCGCGGGAGAAATTCAGACAATCGCCTTATCAAGGAGAAACTCGGCTGGGCACCTGCCGCGAAGCTTGAGGACGGACTGGCTTTGACCTATGCATGGATTAAGGAGCGGATCAATCAACGTGCCTAGTGAAAAGGCGAAGATAATATCCAGCAAGACATGACCGAGAATTATTACACGCGAGCTTCGTGCCGCATTTGTGGCAGCGCGGACCTCCATTGTTTCTTGGACCTGGGGAGCACTCCTCTGGCAGACGCTTTTGTCTCCACGGATGAGGTGAAGAATAAAGAAGAACTTCGGTTTCCCTTGCGCATTGGGGTGTGCCGTCGGTGCGATCACATACAGATTTTGGACGTGGTGAATCCCCGCTTATTGTTCCCGGAGGAATATGCGCTTTTTTCTTCGGCCGCCCCCTCGCTTGTGAAGCATTTTGAACAGTATGCGGAGGAAATTCACCGGAGATTTGGGCGCGCGGCCAATAAACTTGTCATTGAGATAGCAAGCAACGACGGCGCGCTCCTTACTCCAATGAAAAAGCTCGGCTTTACCGTTTTGGGAGTGGAACCCGCAACGAACGTTGCGGATGTTTGCCGTGCGCGGGGGATCAATGTGGTCGGGGATTTTTTCTCCGAGGCGTTGTCCCGTACGCTTCAGAAGCAGTATGGCCGCGCGGGGATCGTTTCCGCTAATAACGTACTGGCCCACGTCGACGAGCCGTTGGATTTCGTAATGGGCGTAAAGAATATCTTGGATGCCGACGGAGTTTTCGTTTTTGAAGTGCAGTACGGTCTTGAACTCATTAGAAATACCGAATTCGACAATATTTACCACGAGCACTTATCGTTCTTTACCATTCGCCCGCTCAGCGTTCTTATGGAAAAGTGTGGCATGAAAATATTTGACGTCGAACGGGTCGCGACACAAGGCGGTTCACTCCGGTGTTACGCTACCCATGTGGAAAACGGCGCGCATCCAGTGACGGAAATGCCGGCGAAGCTGGCCGCGATGGAAGTAAAGGAAGGGTTGCAGGGTGTCGGGATTTACGACGATTTTGCGAAAAAGGTTTTGGAGATAAAGAAGGGGCTTCTCGAAATCCTTAACGAAAACAAGCGGAACGGAAAGAGAATCGTCGGCTACGGTGCTCCCGCGAAAGGAAACACCCTTCTCAATTTCTGCGGAATAGGGCCGGATCTGGTTGAGTATTGCATTGAGAAAACCCCATTTAAGTTCGGCAAGCTTACGCCTGGGATGCACATCCCCATAGTTTCCGACGAGATAATCAAAAAAGACGGGCCACCCGATCTTTATTTATTGCTTATCTGGAATTATTTTGACTCTATTTTAGAGAGAGAAAAGGATTATAGAGAGCGCGGCGGGAAGTTTATAGTTCCCATCCCGCGTGCTAGAGTACTATAGATACCATGGATAAAAGATTCAGAACTGTTTTGGTCACTGGCGGAGCCGGATATGTGGGCACGACGTTAGTCGGGGCGTTGTTGGGAAAAGGGTATCGCGTCAGGGTTTTGGACGCCCTTCATTTCGGCGGCGACGTTCTGATGCCGTTTTTTGCCGACAAGAATTTTGATTTTATAAAAGGAGACGTGCGTTCCAAAGAAGATGTCTCGAAAGCGGTGGACGGTGCCGACGCCGTCATCCATCTGGCTGCCATTGTCGGATTTCCGGCTTGCCGCAAGAACCCCGAACTTTCCCGGGATATCAACGTGAACGGCACCATGAATTTGGTGAAGATATTAGGCGGCCGCACCCCAATCATCTTCGCTTCAACCGGGAGTACGTATGGAAAGATTATCCAGGATTTCTGCACCGAGACCTCCCCCTTAAATCCCCTGAGTGATTATGGCAAACAAAAAGCGGAGGCTGAAGACACCATAAAAAGCAATAAGGAATTCGTCATTTATCGGTTCGCCACCGCATTCGGGGTTTCGCCGAGGATGCGATTGGATCTTTTGCCCAACGATTTTACTTACCGCGCTGTCAGGGATAAAAGCTTGATCGTGTACGAGAAAAGTTTCATGCGCACTTTCATCCACGTGCGCGATATGGCGCGGGCGTTTCTCTTCGCCATGGAGCATTACGAGACAATGAAAGGGGAAATTTACAACGTCGGCGATGATTCCATGAATTACAGCAAGGAGGATATTTGCCTCATCCTTAAGAAGAAAATAGATTATTATCTTCACTTTGCGGACATCGGCCACGACATTGATCAAAGAGATTACGCGGTATCGTATGACAAGCTGAATAAGACCGGCTTCAGGACTTCCATTTCGATAGAGGAAGGGATTGATGAGCTTATCAAGGCAGTTCAGGCTTTAGAAATCACGAGCCCATATGCGAATGCCTAGCAAAACGGGCCGGATGGGTTCCGGAGCATTTCGTAATGGCATATGAAAGTAGAGAAAACAAAACTGGAGGGAGTATTGTTCATCAGGCCCGAATCGTTTTCGAATGGGCGGGGAGAATTGTTCAATGACGCGAGGGGCATGTTCCTTGAAACGTATAATGACGAAAAGTATAAAAGCTACGGGATAGATGTCCATTTTGTTGAGGACGATATTTCGGTAACGACAAAGAACGCGCTCCGCGGGATCCATGGGGACCATGAAACATGGAAACTGGTTTCGTGCCTTCAGGGAAAGGTATTTTTCGTGGTCGTCAATTGCGATAAGAAATCCGCCGCCTTCGGCGAGTGGGAATTCTTTGACCTGAACGGCGAGAATCATGCGCGCGTTTTGGTGCCGCCAATGTATGGCATTGCATATCTTGCGCTCACCGACAAGACTGTTTTCCAATATAAGCAATCCATGCATTATCGTCCCAAGGGGCAATTTACCTACCGGTGGGATGACCCGAAGTTCGGCATCAATTGGCCGATAAAAAATCCTATTTTAGCTCCGCGCGACGCCGCCGCAAAATACATAGGAACCGAATGAAAATATTATTCGTCGAGGTGTACTACGCGGTCTATCTGGAACAAAACCAATCTGTAACGCCGACATGAACGATCTCGTGCTCGGCGGCAAAGGTTTTATCGGAAGGAGTCTTGCGGCTTTGCTCCGGTCGCGCGGCAACGCTGTGCGAAGTTTAGACCGGAGCAATGGCGAGAATCTTGAACATGCCGAACAATTTGAAGAGGCGTTCCGGTGGGCAGACCGCGTTTGGTTCCTTGCATGGCATGTTCCCGCGTGGAAGAACCATACTTCCCCTGAAGAACAAATCGAAGCTTTGAAGAGGAGCATGGGGCTTTGCGAGTCCGTTTTTGCCGTTCTCGAAAAAACAAAAAAACCGTTCCTCTTTACGACCTCTCAAATCACCGCCTCCCAAAACGTCGGTTCACATACTCCTTATAGGGTTTCCAAAGCAGTGGGGGAGATTTACGCGAAAAACCTCGGGGGGTTGACCGCGAAGTTCTGGAACGTCTATGGATGGGAAGGAATAGGCGAAAAGAGCCATGTGGTGACCGATTTGGTATATCAAGCGCTTATCAATAAGAAGATTGTCTGCGGGACAAACGGCGATGAACTACGCCAATTCTTATATGTGAGTGACTGCGCGGAGGGACTTCTTCGTCAGTTTGAAGGTGAGCAGCCCTATGCAGATATTACGAGTTGGCAATGGACGCCGTTGCGCGAAGTAGTTCGGATTATCAGCGAACAATGCCGCGTCCCTTTTATGCTTGGCGATAAAGAAGGTCCGCCGCCCTTCAGTGAACCATCGGTCAAGTGCCTTGGATGGCAGCCAAAGATTTCACTGGAGCAGGGACTTCAAATGGCCATCGCGATCGCAAAAGGAAGCCTTTCCTCAAAAGAACACTAGCATGAAACTCCATATTCTCGACAACGGATTCGCGAGCAAGGTGGGACATCATTTTGAATACACCAGGTCGGTATATGAAGAATGGGTTGGGCGGGGAAACGAAGCGAGCATTTATTGTACGCCCGTGGACGACGAAGCAGTAAGAACAAAGTTCAACATCGTTCCTGCGTTTTCCATTGATCCGCGCGAATATTATTCGTCGGTGCGCATCCCCCAATTGGCAAATAAGTTCTTGCATTTGAACGGAGCCCTCGATGCGATTGCGGGGAACCGGTCGTTTTTGAGCGATTTAAAAAAAGTCGGCAAGGGGCCTTTTGCAAGCGATGACATCGTGCTGGTCCATACCTTGAGCCAGACCTCGCTCGTCGCGCTGTATCTCTGGTATCGCTCATTCGCGCTGGCCGAGCGGCCCTGGCTGGTGCTGCTGTTTCGGTATGCCACGATGCAGTATGGCCATCCTAAAAAGCCTATGCCATCGTACTATTTCTACAAATTTTTGATAAAGCTTTTGGAGCGGTTGCCGGGCAGCGGAAAGATTTTTTTTACGACCGACAGCGATGTCTTGGAGGAAGAGTATAGAACCATGGCCCGGCGCAAGGTTCATGTCCTGCCCATGCCGAACACCCCCGTTCTGCCTCGCAAGGCGCCGGCATCGCCGACGAATGCGAAAACCTTTGTTTACATCGGACATGCGGCCGAGAGGAAGGGATATCATTTGCTTCCTGCGGCGATCGATTTTGTAACCGCGAACAGGAAATCCCGGCAGATAAGGTTTTTGATTCAGTCCAATTGCCTGAAGTATCCGAGGGAGCGGGTCATGCAGGCGAAAAGGGAGTTGCTTGCCATGGGGGGCGGGGTGGAAATCATTGGTCGGGTATTGGACACGAAAGAATATTACGGGCTTTTGCTGCGGGCGGATGCCGTCGTGATTCCCTATACCGCGGAAAGCTATCATGCGCAGACATCGGGAATTTTCGGCGAAGCGCTGGCTTTCGGCAAATCAGTGATTATCCCGGTGGGTACGTGGATGGAACGCGAGTTTGTGAAATACAAGAGCGGAGGAGTATTATTCCGCTTGGATGACGAAGGGTCTCTTGGGAGGGCGATGCTCTCTTACCTGGAAAATTCAGAAGATGCAAAAAAGCGCGCACACGCATGCATGCTTAATTGGGTAAAATATCATAATGCCGGGAATTACATGGACACTCTCCTCGCGATCGTGCGAGGGCGGCAATAGGCGTTCTTGCGCGCCCTGCCGCCCCAATCCCTTGTTTTATAAAGGGAAAAATATCATGATAGTATGAACGATGTTTTACACCTCTGCGTGGTGCCTGAAGGGAGAGCGGCGATTTAAGGAAAACATCCCTCTCACGGCCCTTGGAGATTCCCTCTTGAGGTTTCATTCCCAAGAAAGAATCAAGGTGCTTCTTTTGGAGGGCTTTGAGAGCCTCTCGCAAAACTATCTGCGGGAGCTGTCCGAAAGGAGCATAGACGTTGTCGATTTTACGGAAGAATTCGGCGCCATTGTCGGAAGATATCCGAATATAGACGCGCACTACAGCCGCTATGAAAGAAACTGCTTTCTGCGCTGGATAGCGTTCAAGGACTATCGGGAAAAATACGATGCGGGCCAATTTTGGCATCTTGACAGCGACATGGCGCTTTATATTTCCCTCAATGAACTTGCGGAGAAAACGAAGGGGCTCACCTTCATGACGCTTGATTGCCCTTGTTTTCTTACCATTTCCCGAAAGGGATGGTTTGAGACCTATGATCGCGAACTAGGGAAACTGAACAGCAACGTAAAAGAATATTTAAAAAACGGCGGCATAACCAAAGAAGAGTGCCGGGCTCATGACCATGAGAAATTTAACGCCTCGCTCTATCGGGAACCTCTCGGGAGCGATCAGGATTTTCTTGAATATCTGATATCTTCCGGAAAAATTTTTCAGGAAAATGCCCCCCCCAATCGTCAAGAGCGGTTTCTATTATGTCCAAAATCCATTGAGCTTTTTTCAGATGGATGCCTATATGCCGAATCGGGCAGCGGCGAAGGTTGCGAGCGATGAGGAAGGCCATTTGATTTATAAAGGTCGGAGGATACCCTTTATTCATTACCAGAGCGGATTCTACTATTTTTCGGTGCTCGCATCGCGCATCTGGGCGCCGCGTCTTTTACTGCCGTTGTTGCTGAAATATAATGCAAAAGAAGACACCTTGGACTCCTCGACGTTAGGAAAATATTTATGGAAAACATTGCGAGAGGTCAATCCGGCGCAGTTCAACAGGAACGACGTGATCAACATGCTATCAAATCGAGGCAAAGGAGGGGAACTGAGAATCGTGGAAATTCTTAATAAGTTAATCGGAGCCTCTCTTTCTAAAAAGAAACACCAGTAAATAAGAACATGGGCGAGCCCAAAATTCTTTTTGTTGATCATTCTTTCCACAAAAAGACAGAGTCGACAAAATTTGTGACGAGCACTTTGCAGAAACATTTTGAGGTTGATATTTTTTGGGATGATACTTGGTGGGGCGGAAAGGGGCCGTCAGTGGATCTGACCAATACCTATGCGCGTGTATTTTTTTTGCAATCGATTTTGCCCCTATGGCAGTTAAGGAAGATAACGGCGAAAATAATATGGGCGCCAATGTATGACGGGGTGTCCCTGCGGGATATCTACTGGAGTTCCTTATCGCGCCTGCCTGTACGGGTGGTATCGTTCTCGGATGTTATATATAAGAAGTGCAAAACGTTTGGCATCGAGGTGTTGCCTTTACAATATTACTTGCCTCCGAATTTTCGCAACGCGGAGTCGGCAAAGAAGTTAAATTTCCTTTTTTGGTATCGCGGCGGCATTAAATTCTCCGACCTTAAAAGAATTTTGGACACGAAGGACGTGAATCGTCTTGTCTATCGATCTGCGCCGGATCCGTTTTTTAAGGAAGAGGTAATTTCGGAAGCAGATATTAAAAAGTATAAAATGGAAATAGTAAGAAATTCTGAGGCCGATTCTCGAGAGGATTACCTCCGGCTTCTCGACGCTGCCGACGTTTTTATTGCGCCGAGGAAAAAGGAAGGGATTGGAATGAGCTTTCTGGAGGCAATGGCTATGGGGAAGGTTGTCGTCGCGTATAACGAAGGCACCATGAATGAATACATTCAAGACGGACGTAACGGTTATTTATTTGATGCAAAGAGGCGTTATATTGACTTCAGTCATTTTGCTGACGTTCTGCGGAATTCCAAAATATCGGTCTCTGATGGATGGAAAAGATGGGAGCAAGACAAAAATAAGATGATTGATTTTATAGCAGAGACAGGGTCGGAAAAAAGTAAAAAAATCACCATGGAATTTTTGCTTTGTTCTTTTCTGCAATTTTTAAAAGGGAAATTGGTTTGGATAAAAAAACTTTAAACAATGAAAATATCTGTTGTTACGGTTTGCTATAACGCGCGTGAGAACATAGGGGGGACCATGGCGTCGGTTATTTCTCAGACCTATAAGGATTTGGAATATATCGTCGTGGACGGCGGATCGACTGACGGAACCATTGATGTCGTGAAGGAATACCAGAAAAAATTTCCCATCATCTTCATTTCCCAAAAAGATGAAGGGATTTACGATGCCATGAACAAAGGAATTCGCTTAGCTTCCGGTCAGTGGATAAACTTCATGAATGCGGGAGATTCTTTTGTTGATAAAGACGTCTTGGGGAAAATCTCCCGCTATCTTACGGAAGAGAACGATCTTGTGTACGGAGCTACGCAGTTTCGCTATCATGGGTTTTCCGTCGTGAGGCGTCCGAGGCCGATAGCCGATTTTCGAGTGAAAATGCCATTCAACCACCAAAGCCTTTTTGCCAGGACGAGCTTGTTGAAAGATCACCCTTTTGATACTCGATATCATCTGGCCGCTGACTACGAACAGGTACTTTTCGCCGTAAAAGCGCGGAAAACTTTTTTTGAAGCGCCGATGGTGGTTGCCGTTTTCAACAACGAAGGCGTGTCAAATAAAAAGACAGCCGCAGCCATCAAGGAATATGAGCGGATACTAGAGGATTATCACGAACTGACGTTATGGAGAAGGCTTTGTTACAGGGCACTGCCCATAAAAATTTTAGGGAAGAAAATCGTGCCCAATTGGATCCAGAGAATTATTTATAGATATTGCGTTCGATAATCATGAAGATCCTTCAGGTCAATAAGCTATATTATCCGTGGATCGGCGGCGTGGAAACGGTGGCGCGGGACATCGCCGAACATTTCAACGGAAGAGATGGCGTTTCCGTGACGAATCTTGTCTGCCAGCTGCGCGGCACGCGGCAGGTTGATACTATAAACGGCGTGTTGACCTATCGGGCGGGGAGCTGGGGGATGGTGTCTGGCATGCCAATCTCGTTCGATTTTTTCCGCCTGTTCCGAACATTGGCGAAGAATGCGGATGTGATTATCCTGCATCATCCGTTCCCGCTCGCGTTCGTCGCGTACCGGCTTTTTGGGCAGAAGAAGAAAGTGATCGTTTGGTATCACTCTGACATCATTCGGCAGAAACTCGCGAAAATTCCGTTCGCCCCATTCATCCATTTCGCGCTTTGCAGGGCGGATCATATTTTCGTTTCCAATAAGGCGCTTGGCCGCACTTCGGCGATGCTCCGTGATTTTTCCGGAAAATGCAGGGTGATTTATTTCGGCGTTGATACCGCGCGTTTCAAAATGACCGATGATATGCGAAGAAAAGCGGCGGAGATACGACAAACATACGGGAAGCCCCTCGTGCTTTCCGTGGGCCGCTTAGTATATTACAAAGGTTTCTCTTATCTCGTGAGGGCGATGAAAGATGTTCCGGCCAACTTGGTTATCGTGGGTAAGGGACCCCTGAAGAGCGTTCTACAAACCGAGATTGATGTGAGCGGCCTCGGTGGAAAAGTTCGCATCATTGATCCTGTTCGCGATCTCGTGCCGTATTACTATGCCTGCGATGTATTCGCGCTTCCGTCGTGCGAACCTTCTGAAGCTTTTGGCATTGTGCAGATTGAGGCTCTGGCATGCGGGAAACCGGTGGTGAATACCAACCTTCCCACTGGCGTGCCGGAAGTGAGCGTAGATGGGATAACGGGAAGGACAGTACCGACGAGAAATACGATGGCCTTGGCTGGCGCGCTACGCGAGATTCTGTCCGACAAAGAAGAATATCGGCGGTTTTCGGAAAACGCTTTGGCCGAGGTGGCAAAACGCTTTACAAAAGAGAGATTTTCTGCGGAGATGGAGAAGTATGTTTTGTGAGCGGCAACGCTCGCTTATAGCGGAACTTACCCCGAAGAAGCATCGGGCGGCTTTGCGACAGCGATGATTTTTCGTATCTCTGCGAGGAGCGGCTCTCGCGTGATAAAAAGGATCACAAAGTAGAGAATGCCGGAGATCATAATGTTCAAAGCCACATGCAGCTGAGCGGCAGAAAGGAGGACGGTCGCAACGGCCATAGCCGCACCCGCCGCGGCGATTTTCCCGACCTTCGGGAGGACGTGGAACTGGTTCAGCTTGTTCATAATGTGCCAAAGGTAGGAGTTGCTTAGAATCTGCGCGCAGAGCGTGGCGACCGCCGATCCCGCTATGCCCCAGCGCGGAATAAGGAGAAGGTCAAACAGCACGTTCCCGAAACCGCCGATGGCGGCGCAGATGATTAAGCTCCGCTGGTGGTTGTATGCGAAGACGGCGTTTGAAACAATGGCGGTAGCGTAGTCAAAGAGGAGGCCGAGCATCAGGATGGATAACGCAACGCCGCCTGCGACGTAGGCCGGGCCGAAGACAAAGCCCATTACCTGCGTTCCGAGCACGGCGCCCCCGAGGGAAATTGGTATGGAAACGAGGAAAATGAGCGTTAGGGTGTGCTCCAGCGCCGTCCTGAATTTTTCGTTATCGTGTTTTGCGAGACGCGCGAAGGCAGGCAGGGTGGACAGCTGGACGATGGCAGGAATGAAGTAAAGTACCTGCACGATTCGGATAGCCGCCGCGTAGACGCCAACGTCGGCGGCCGTTCTCATCCAGCTGATGATGAGGATGTCGGTGTTGGTGAGCAGGATCGCCAAGGCGCCCGTGACGGCAAAGGGCCACGCGATTTTTATAATGCCCGCCATCCGCCCGAACGATACCTTCGCGATTATCTTCTTGAAATTGTGCCGCAGGAACCAAGCTGCCGCGAGCGCGCCCACCGCGGTGCCCGCAACATAACTGGCCGTAAATGATTTCGGGGTTGTCGCAATATGGAGAAAAATGAATCCGAAGATGGCAATGCCCAGATTGGCAAGAAGAAATGCGGCGGCGTCCCATTGCATTTTCTCCTCGGCTCGGAAAAGGGAGGCCAGGAATTCCCGCGTGCCGTCAAAGATGATGATCAGGGCGACCAGTGGCAGGAGTGCTTTGGCGCCGGGGAGCGTGGAGAAGAAAGGGGCTATTCCTATAACAATAACGATGCTCACAATCATGGCGACCGCTTTCATGACAAGTGTGGTTGAGAACAAGGACCAGCGTTCTTTGACGGACGCTTTCGCTCCATCGCGGATGAGCACGGCGTTGATGCCGGGGTCCACGAAGAGCGTGAAGAACCCGGCGAGCGTTACTGCGTACGAAAAGACGCCGTAGCCCGCGGCGCCGAGGACGCGCGCGCCGTAGATTACAATGACGGCTTTGATAAGTCGGCCGCCGGCGTTTGAGATGAAGAGCCAGGTGGTGTTTTTGGCCACCGTCTGTTTTACGTTCCGGTTCTCAAAAAGAAATGACTTGACACGTTGCCACATTACGTTAATGGTAATCTAGTTAAGGGCGTAAGCCAATTGTATAATGGTTTGATATTGAGAACGGCATCAGAAACTGCTATAAAAGCGGATCCCTTACACAGTAGCGCTCATGAGGTGACTTTGTTTCCGGCGGCGTTTCCCGCAGTGCGGGCATTGTGATACCACCGCCGTTTCGTGATATGATAATTCAAACATGAAGGCGCGCAAGAGAAAAAAAATCGTAGTCGCCGTGAGCGGAGGTTTTGATCCGATTCATATCGGCCACGTGCGGTTGTTCGAACGCGCGAAGGCGCTGGGCAACGAGCTTGTGGTGATTTTGAATAATGACAACTGGCTGCGAAAAAAGAAGCATCATGTGTTCATGCCGGAGCACGAACGAAAAGAGATTATTGAAGCGCTTCGGCCGGTGGACCGCGTGGTGCTTACGAAACACAAGAAAAACCCGAAAGATATAAGTGTGTGCCGCGAGCTCTTTGAGTTGAAGCCGGATATCTTCGCGAATGGAGGCAACCGAAAGCTCGGAAACATTCCGGAGGTGCCGGTATGCAGGGAAATTGGTTGTAAAATGGTCTTCAATGTTGGGCACGGTGGGAAGGTGCAGTCAAGCTCTGGGCTTTTGGACGAGTATGTAAAAAAGGTGGCTGGCCGGGGGGCCGGACTGAAGAAGGCGGGGAAATATGGTTCAATTCGCGGCTTCTGGAGAAATACGTGAAGCGCGTGAGCGGTACGCGGGCGCATCGGCGTCCTGTCCGCCACGCCGTGCGCGTGGCAGGGCGCCGGCGCTAAAACGCGCGGACAGTTTCTTGAATGCCGTCTTTGAGCGGGGTTTTCGGCGTCCAGCCGAGCAACCGCTTCGCCTTCGCAAAACTCATGGCGATCCGCTTCACTTCGCCTTTTCGCTGCGGGGTATAGCGCGGTTGTTTCCTAAAGCCGATTGCCCGTGCGAGCGATTTAAAAATGTCATAGTCGGATGTTTCGCGGCTTGACGCGATGTTTATGATCTCTCCCGCGCCGCGCCGCAAACCGAGAAGGTTGGCCCGTGCGACATCTCCCACGTACACATAGTCGCGGGTTTTCTTCCCGTCGCCGAAAATCACGGGGACTGCGCCACGCCGCATCTTACAGATGAAGGTCGGGAAAACGCCCGCCCCGCCCTGTGCGCGCTGGCGCGGGCCGTAGACGTTCGCGTAGCGGAAGATGAGATAGGGAATGCGGTACGCGTCGCAATAGTACGCGATCGTCTGTTCGTCTATGTACTTTGAAAGGGCGTAGGGGGAGAGTGGGTGCGGCGGCGTGGACTCGTCGGCGGGCAGCTTCTTCGGATTGCCATAGATCGCACCGCCCGTGGAGGAAAACAGGAATTTCCTTTTCCCGCGCCCGTGCCGCGCGAAGGCAAGCAGGACGTTCAGCGTCCCCGTAACATTGGTCGCGAAGGTCTCTTCCGGCTTTTTGACCGATTCCGTCACGCTGATGAGAGCGGCGTGGTGATTTACAGCCTCGGGGCGTTCTTTGAGGAAAATCCGGTTCATGGCGCCCTCGTCGCGGATGTCGGCGTTGTAAAATTTCGCCTTTGGCGGCACGTTGCTTCGCGATCCTGCGGAAAGATTGTCAATGACGAGCACGCGGTGCCCTGCCTTCACATAGGCGTCCGCGACGTGCGAGCCGATGAACCCTGCGCCGCCGGTGACTACAATTTTCATGGAATCATTTCGGATTTACGAAGATTGATTTCAATGTTTTTAGAATGATGGCAAGGTCAAGCACGGGAGAGCGGTTTTTCAGATAATATATATCATACTGCAATTTTTGTTTTACGTCTTCCGGGGTAAGGTCGGCGCGGTAATTAATCTGTGCCCAGCCGGTTACGCCGGGCCGCACGAGGAGGCGGACTTCATAGAACGGTATCTGCGCGGCGAGCTTCGTTACGAATTCCGGCCGTTCTGCCCGCGGGCCGACGAACGACACGTCCCCTTTTATGATGTTCCAGAGCTGTGGGAGTTCGTCCAGGTGGGTCGCGCGGATGAATTTTCCGAAGGGCGTTACGCGGCGGTCATTCTGCGCCGTCCATTGCGCTCCCTGCGTTTCAGCTTGGCCGTCGGGAGCAAGCGCTACCATGCTCCGGAATTTATAGAGAGTGAACGGTGCGCCCGATTTCCCTACCCGTTCTTGGCGGATGAATATCGGGCCACGGGATGTGATGGTTATCAAAAGCGCGATCAGAATTTCAAACGGAAGAAGGACGACGCCGATGATCGCGGCTACGAAAAATTCCGCCGCCCGCTTGAAAGGGTCGTAGAAGCGAGCCGTATTCTCTATATTTTCAAGGAACCAGGTTTCTTCAATGTCAGCCAGGGGGACCTTGCGCATGACGACCTCATAAAAACTGTCCAAATCTATCACGGAGATTCCCCGTCCGAAAAGCCGATAAAGAACAATGGCAAGCGGCTCCTTGCGTTTCAATTCGCGCGGAACGGCCACGAGGTTCGCGCCCTGCGCCCGCGTGGCGCGCTCAATCACGCCCGGGGTGTGCGACGCTTCCTCTCCGGTGAGTTCCGCCGTTATCACATAACCGAGCTGTGGGTTTTCTTTGATAGTTGCGGCAATTTCTTTTGCAGAAGGGCCGGTGCCGACAAGAACGACCCTGTTCGGCGCTTCGCCGGATTCCGTGATCCGGTTAAAAAAACGGCGCCAATAGATTTCTATGACGGCGAAGACAACGAGGAAGATGAACAGATTTGTCTTCGGCGCAATGCCGAATGCGGGTATGAGGTAGAAAAACAGGACGGCGATCACGGCATTGGTGACAAGCGAAAGTGCAAGCGTTTTTAAGAAATCAAGGTTGTTGCGGAGGCGGCGCAGGTCGTAAAGGCCGGCGATGTAAAAAACCAAAAGCCATAGGATGAAGATGATCGTGAAGGGAGCGAACTGCACATCCGCGAATTCTTTGTAGAGTCCCGTTCCGTAGCGCGCGGCAAGCGTGAGGAAAAGCGCCACGTAGAGCGCGAGGATATCTCCGAGAAACAAGAGGAAAACTGCCACTTTCCGCCGTAACGCCATGCTTATCTTTTAGCACACTAAAACCCGTCTCACAAATAGGCGCGAGACCGCCTCTCGCGTAGAAGATTGCCTGAAGATTGCCTATAGGCGGGGCGAATGGTTCTAGCGCGCGAAGCGGTAGACGAGGTAGAGCACGGAGCAGAGGATTGCAAGGAAGATGACGATTGTGGTCGCGGCAATCAAAAGTTCCTTTTTGCGGTTTTCCGGCCGGTAGAAGGCCGTATTTTTGTTCGTGAGGCGGACGTCCACCGATACCTTGCTGAACGGGCGCTTAAAGAAGATCATCCAAAAATAATTGAGTCCGTAGCGCAAGGCCATCGTAAGCCCTCCTTCTTTGGCAAGCCGCCTGCCGGAAGAATACATCGGCAAACCGAACGCGAAGCGCACTTTTCCCACCTTGCTCAATCGCCGCGCCACGTCCGTGTCCTCGCCATAAAAATCGATGTCGGTGTTGTAGCCGCCAGCTTTTTCCAACGCGCTCCGGCGGACGACGAAGTTTCCGCCCTGGAGCATGGAGCCCGCGCGGAGGATGAATCGGTTGATGAGATAGAAAAAGTACCCGAGATAGTAGAACAATTTCGTGAACGCTCTGACCTTCCGCGGCACATCGTAATAGATGAACGGGCCCGAGAACGCGACAAGCTTTTCGTCCTTTGCGAACGCTTCCATGACTTTCTTTATCCAACCGTCGGTGAGACGCGTGTCCGCGTCAACGTTTGCGATGAGATCGCCGGTTGCGGCGCGGAAGCCGGCACGCCGCGCGCGGACAAGACCTTTCTCCGGTTCGTTGACCACGACGATTCCCCTGCTCGCGTACGATTCGGCGATTTTCCGCGTCCGGTCGGTGGAGGCGTTATTCACCACGATAATCTCAATATCGTACGGGAGCTTCTCTTTTTGCTTCAAAATGGCGTTGAGGCAGTCGGGGAGATAATGCGCTTCGTTGTAGGCGGGGATGACGAAGCTTAGCTTCATGAGGCGGACCGGCCGCCATACTTTGTTGTAAGAGCGGTTCAGGAGGCGCACGTAGAGATAGTTGATTCCCCAGTCCCAGAGCACCCGCGGCCATCCTATCTCGTGAGGGCGCCGGCCGGTGTGGTATACCGTGAGTCGCCATTCCATTTTGGTCCGCCCGATCTTCGCGAGACGGCGGAACATGTCGTTGTCTTCCGCGACGGCGAGCTGTGGTTGGAAACCGTGGACTGCGTCAAACGCGCTCCGCCGTATCATCTGAAACTCTCCGGACGCGCTTCCCATGCGGATCACGTTGTTGTTGAGCCAGTGGTCAACGCTTACCAGGCCGAAGACGATGTTGTCCATGCGCGTCGCAGATTCCGGAAACACCATAAGCCGCGCGGTGATTGCCATGAGGTTCTTGTCGGCCGCGAAATCTTGAAGTGCAGTTTTAAAGAACGCATTCGGATCGGGGATGATGACGTCGGCGTCAATGAATACGAGGAATTCGCCGTGCGCGATACGCGCGCCGTTGTTCCGGTTGCTCGCGATCGTGTGGCTCGGGCTCGCGTCCACGACCACCCGCGCATATCGTTTTGCGATCGCAACCGTGCGGTCGGTGCTGCCGCTGTCGGTCACGATGAGTTCGTGGGCAAACGCCGTGAGGTTGTCGTGGATCTGGCGCAGCGTTTTTTCGATCGCCTCTTCTTCGTTGAGCGTGGGTATGATGACGGAGATTTTCATGGGTAAGGATGTGTTATATTGTCTCTCCGCGTACCCGGTTCCGCATGAACTTCCCGAAGCCGTACGCCGCGAAGGCTGCGATCACGAGCAAGGCGATGACGAACGCCCAGCGCAAGCTTTTATCAACCATGATATACAAGTTACCGAGGAAATATCCCACCGCCATCAGCACCCCCGTCCAGACGAACTGTCCGAGGAAATTGATGGTCAGGTATTTCTTGAACGGCACCTTGGCGGCGCCGGCGGCGATGAGCGTCGCAACCGCGAATCCGAATCCCATGGTGATCTTTGAAATGAAGAGGATTTTCCCTTGGTGCTTGTTAAAAAATCGCTCTGCCTTTTCCACGTTCTCCTCTGTGATGCTGAAAAATTTTCCGTATTTTTCTATGAAGGACCGCGCGCCGTGACGGCCGAGCAGGTACCAGAGTATGTCGCCCGTAAGATCGCCGGCGATAAGCAGGAAATATACGGGCCAGAACGAAAAAAAATTGAGGCGGACGAGAAAGCCTGAGATCATCATGACCACTGGCCCTTCCACGATCGCGAGCGGATAGAGGATGGGATAGCGGTATGCCAAGAGCCACGAAACGATAGGGGATGCGAATGGCATGAGATAACCGATTTATTATACTCCATCCGCTTTCTCCCCGATGGTATACTATTTTCGTGCCCGATATTTTCCGTGAACATAGGGGCGGTTTCTGGACCGTGGCGCGCAAGCGGTCGCTGTACCTCGGACTTTTCCTCGTGGCGATCGCGATTTTCGTCCAGGTAAGCGCCGGGCACTATTCCGCGCGCCACGCGCTTTTGGCGCCTCCCGAAAGCGATCTTTTCCTGGACAACCTTCCCATTGTCAATCTTGGATTCGTCATCGTGGGCGTCACCATTCTTTTTTGGATTTTTTCCTGTTTTTTTCTTATTACCCGCCCGCACTACTTGTTGTTTGGGACAAAAGCAATCGCGCTGTTCGTCATCTTCCGCGCGTTCTTCATGATTCTGACCCGCGAAGGGATTTATCCCGGCGGCGTCGTGCCGAGTCCTGCAAACGCCGGCTTCGGATTCTATCACCTCCTCACGTTCCAGGGGAATCTTTTCTTCTCGGGCCACACCGCGTTTCCGTATCTTATGGCCCTCATTTTTTGGAATGAAAAGTTCTGGCGCCGCTTTTTCATCGCCGCCACTGTCGTCTTCGGCGCCGCTGTGCTTTTCTCACACGTGCATTATTCCATTGATGTGTTTGCGGCGCCTTTCATCATGTACGGCGTGTTCGCGATCACTGCGAAGTTTTTCCCGAATGATTACGCGCTACTTGCCCACAGGGCTCGCGGCCATTCCTTGTTGACGCAGAAAGAGGGGGGCTGATATACTTTTGTTATGGAAGACGAAGAAAAAATCTCATTCAAAGAAACTATTGAGAAAGCGAAGCGGGGCGACGGGTATGAAATATCCGTTGAAGAAAAGCTTCCGCGGGGACGTAAAGATCGTCTTCTCCCCATAAGCATCATCATCGCGGCAGTGCTTATCGGCGGGTCGGTTCTTTTTGCAACCTTGTACCGGCCGAGCGCGAGCACGCCGGGCGTCGGCGCGGGAAACGCCGGTGCCCCAACCGCGAACGGCGGGACAGCTCAAGCTCCTTCTGCCGCTGCAGCCGCGGCGCTCGCCCTCGGGCCCCGAGACGTGATCTTGGGCAATGCGAGCGCGCCCGTGACGGTCGTTGAATACGGCGATTACCAGTGCCCCTTTTGCACGCGGTTCTACGAACAGGTTCAGCCGCTCATCATTCAGAACTATGTGAATGCGGGAAAGGCAAAGCTCGTATTCAGGGATTTCCCATTCCTTGACAGTGCGGAAATCACCTCGTCCAGTGTGGGGGAGTCGCACGCGGCCGGGGCAGCGGCGGAGTGCGCCAAAGATGAGAACCAATTCTGGCCGTATCACGATGCGCTCTATGCCGCGAAGGCAGCTGACGAGGCAAAGGGTGGCGGAGAGGATAATGGATTTTTCAACCGTGCGCTGTTCTTGAAGATCGCGGGCCAGCTTGGCATGAATGCCGTCGCTTTTGCAAATTGTATTGACAGCGGGAAATATACTGCGACGGTCACTGCGGATTACGCCGCTGCCATGAACGCCGGAGTCAATTCAACGCCCATGACGTTCGTGAACGGGAAAGAAGTGACGGATGCGCTTGGTCAGAGCGTCGGCGCGAACGGAAGCGCGATCCTCGCAGCCATTAATGCGGCGATCAAAGGATAGTGGGACAGGCAAGGCGACATTTGACTCGGGCGTGGCCGACTCCTAAAATAGAGTTGTGGTGGCATATTGGACAGAAGGAATCGTCGGACTTTGGATTTTGCTTTCGCCGTGGCTTTTGGGATTTGCGAATATCTCAATCGCGAAGTGGAGCAGCATCCTCTGCGGCCTTATTCTTATCCTTGTGAACAGTTGGTTGCTCTTCGGAGAGAAACGAAGCAATAAAGGTCCGTCACAGGCAAATCCATGAAAAAAGTTATTATTTACAGCACGCCGACCTGCGTATATTGTAGGATGGCAAAGGATTTTTTCCAAAAGAACGGGATTGCGTATGAGGAACACAACGTGGCCATTGATCAAAAGGCCCGGGAGGAAATGTTCGCAAAATCCCAACAGATGGGTGTTCCCGTGATTGACGTGGGCGGCGAGATCATCGTCGGTTTTGATAAGAAGACGTTGGAAGGTCTCCTCCTGCCCGCGAAGAAGTAGATAATATTCTCTTAATGTACGATTTGGTTATTATTGGCGGTGGCCCCGGTGGAGTAGCTGCGGGCGTGTATGCCGCCAGGAAGAAAATAAAAACACTGCTTATCACTGACAGCTTCGGCGGCCAGTCGGTGGTTTCGGCCGACGTGCAGAACTGGATCGGCACGAAGTCCATTTCCGGCTACGATCTTGCGAAGTCGTTGGAAGAACATCTTCGTGCGCAGACCGATATTGATATTGTGGATGATGATCTTGTGGCTGCTATCCAAAAAAGGGATGCTGCCCTGTCCGGTGCCGGGCAGGGCTTTTCGCTTGTGACGCGGAACGGAAAAACATATGAAACGAAATATTTCTTGTTGGCTTCCGGCAGCCGCAGGAAAAAGCTCGGCGTTCCCGGCGAGAAGGAATTTGACGGGAAAGGTGTGGTGTATTGCTCCACGTGCGACGCGCCCATTTTCAAGGATAAAGTGACCGCCGTGGTTGGCGGTGGGAATTCCGCGCTTGAGTCGGTCATGGATCTCTTTCCCTATGCATCCAAGATTTATTTGATTGTCCGTTCGGAGATTTTGAAAGGCGACCCCATCTCGCAGGACAAAGTGAAAGGAAATCCCAAGGTGACCATCCTTTGGAACACGGTGGTTTTGGAAGTAAAGGGGAAAGATACGGTGACCGGCATCCGCGTGAAGGACGTGAAGACAGGAGAAGAGAAAGATCTCGCGCTTGACGGTGTGTTTGTGGAGGTCGGCTTGCTTCCCAACTCCGATTTTGTGAAAGACCTTGTGAAGCTTGACGACTTTGGCCATGTCGTTATCGATGCGCGTACGCAGGGCACCTCGTGCCCGGGCATCTGGGCGGTGGGGGACGTGACGGATGTCCCATACCGGCAGAACAATATCTCCGTGGGCGACGCCGTGAAGGCCGTCCTCAATATCTACGACCAGTTGAAGCGCGCATAGGCGTTTAACAAAAATTTAATGGTCGGCGTGGTACAATCGCCGTATGAGATTTTTATTTGACGGTGGTACGGTGCGGGCATACAATGACGGTACCATGGCGTATAAGTCAATCGTTATTATTCAAAAGGAGGGCAAGTGGTTTGTCGCCCGTTCGTTGGAGTTAGGTGTGGCGAGCCAGGGAAGAACCATTGATGAAGCCCGCCGTAATGTGCATGAGGCCATTGAACTTTATCTAGAAGATGATCCCCGGGCGAAGAGGATTCTTTCAAAGGAAGCTCCTTTTATTACGTCTGTAGAATTATAGAACCGGGCCGTGGCAAAAACATTCTCCGGCAAAAAGGTTATTTGGGTGTTGGAGCGGGCATTTGGCTTTTCGCCTGTTTCTCAAAAAGGAAGCCATGTGAAATTGCGCAAGAAAAGCGCAGGGAGGACCATTACCTCAATTGTCCCACTACACAAGGAACTGGCACGCGGAACTTTACTCAGCGTTTTGGAACTCGCCGAGATTACCGAAGAGAATTTCCGGAGCGTAATATAGCAACTATTGACTTGTGCTTGACAACGTCGCCGTTCGGCATAGAATACCTATTGGCACTCAAGGGTCGTGAGTGCCAAAACATTTAAAAACAACAATGAATTTCAAACCGTTATCAAATCATTTGTTCCTTGAGCCAGTGGAGGAAGAGAAAAAGACGAAGGGTGGCATCGTTCTTCCGGAAACGGCGGAGAAAGAAAAGCCGATAAAAGGGAAAGTGCTCGCGGTGGGTCCCGGGAAGCGCAACGACAAAGGCGAATTGCAACCAATGTCGGTCAAGGTCGGCGACATTGTTCTTTTCAAAAAATATGGGCCGGACGAGATTGAGATTGACGAGAAGAAATATCTGGTTGGCGACGAGGACGACATCCTTGCGATAATTTCTAATGACTAATTTCTAATTACTAACCATGGCAAAACAAATTAAATTTAACGAAGACGCGCGCGCGGCGCTCAAGCGCGGGATAGACAAGTTGGCAAGGGCGGTCACGATGACGCTTGGTCCGAGGGGTCGTGCGGTCGTGATTGAGAAGGGCTACGGCGCGCCGCAAGTTACGTTTGACGGCGTTAATGTGGCGAAGGAGATTGAGCTGGAAGATAAGTGGGAGAACGTCGGTGCGGAGTTTATCAAGCAGGCGGCCGATAAGACGAACGACGGCGTGGGGGACGGGACGACCACGGCGACGATCCTCGCGCACGCGATGATTGATGAGGGTGAGAAGGTGATCCGCGAGAAGGGATTCAACGTGATCCAGCTTGCGGAGGAGCTCCGCAAGGCGAGCCAGTCGGTTATCAAAGCGCTTGAGGACCAGCGCGAGCTTATCAATGATAACAAGAAAATAAAAGAAGTCGCGACGCTCTCGGCGAAGGACGGGGAGATCGGCGAGCTCATCGCGACCGTGATGGAAAAGATCGGCAAGGAGGGGGTGGTGACCATTGAGGATTCCAATACTATCGGCAATTCGTTTGAGATCGTGGAGGGCATGCAGTTTGACCGCGGTTATGTAAGCCCCTATATGATGACCAATCAGGAGCGCATGGAGGCCGTCTTGGAAGATCCGTACATTTTGGTAACCGACAAGAAAATTTCTTCCATTCAGGATATCCTCCAGCTCCTGGAAAAGATCGTGGCTAGTGGGAAAAAGGAACTTTTGATTATTGCGGACGAGGTGGAGGGCGAGGCGCTTGCGACGCTCGTCGTAAACAAGCTGCGCGGCATCTTCAACGTCCTTGCGGTGAAAGCGCCCGGTTTCGGCGACCGGAAGAAAGAGATGTTGCAGGACGTTGCGGTCGTGACCGGCGCCACATTCATTTCGGAGGACCTCGGAAAGAAGCTGGAGAACACGGAGGTTGACGATCTTGGGCATGCGCATCGCGTGGTGTCCAACAAAGACAATACGACGATCGTCGGCGGCAAAGGAGAGAAGAAGGCGATTGATGATCGCGTGGCGCAGATCAAGGCGCAGGTAAAAAAGACCGACTCCGATTTTGATAAAGAGAAGTTGCAGGAGCGATTGGGCAAACTCGCCGGCGGTGTTGCGGTGATCAAAGTTGGCGCGCCGACGGAAGCCGCACAAAAGGAATTGAAACAGCGCGTGGAAGACGCGGTCGCCGCGACCCGCGCCGCGATGGAAGAGGGCATCGTTCCGGGCGGCGGCATCGCGCTTTTCAATGTGTTGCCGGCTGTAGAGCAGAAGCGCGGCACAAGAGGCGGCGCGAAGCGTGATGACGGTCGCGCGATAGCGACGGTCAACGAGGGCGTGGTGGATATCCTTGAGCGCGCGCTTGAGTCGCCGCTCCGCGCGATCGTCGCGAACAGCGGCGAGTCGCCGGATCGCGTGGTAGGCGACCTCCGGAAGCGGAGGAGCGAACCGTGGATTGGATTCAATGCGGTGACCAATGAGATCGGAGATCTCAAGGAGGCCGGTATTATTGATCCCCTGAAGGTGACGCGCGCGGCATTCGCGAATGCCGTTTCCGTCGCCGCGAATTATCTTACGGTGGGCGCGGCCATCACAAGCGTTCCGGAGAAGAAGAATCCGCCGATGCCTGGCGGTGGCATGGAGGGGATGGGCGGTGAGGATTATTAATTCCTTGCCCGCTTCACGTCGCGTGGTATACTAAAAACATCTAACATGATTGCACTTTGGATCATCTTGGTTCTCATCGTCATCATCTTGCTGTGGCTTGTTCTTGCGTACAACGGCCTTGTGCAGACGCGGAATCGCGCGCAGGAAGCGTGGTCCGACATTGACGTGCAGTTGAAGCGCCGGTATGACCTTATTCCCAATTTGGTGGAGAGTGTGAAGGGTTATATGGCACACGAAGCGGGCGTTTTTGAAAAAGTGACGCAGGCGCGTTCGCAGGCAATGCAGGCGACGGGCGCGGCGAAGGCCGGCGCGGAAAACCAGCTCTCCGGCGCCTTGAAATCATTGTTCGCGGTGGCGGAGAATTATCCGCAGTTGAAGGCGAACGAGAATTTTTTGGATTTGCAGAGCCAGTTGACCGACACCGAAGATAAGATCCAGGCCGCGCGCCGCTTCTACAACGGCATGGTGCGCGACTTGAACACGAAGATCCAGGTTTTCCCGACAAACATGTTTGCGAACGCATTCGGTTTCACAAAGATGGATTTCTTCGGCGACCTTACGGAAGCCGAGAAGCAGCCGGTGCAGGTGAAATTTTAGGTCATGGCTAATCTGTATACATATCAATCTGCGAACATCCGCAGAACATGGGTTTTGTTCGTGGTATTTTTCGTCGTGGTCGTTGGTATCGGGTATGTTTTCTCGCAGGCGTACGGTGATCCGAGTTTTATTGTGTTCGCGCTGATCTTCAGCGTCGTCTATTCACTCATCAGTTATTATTCTTCCGCGGCGATCGCGCTTTCTTTGGCGCGCGCGCAGCCGGTTGAGAAAAGCGACAATCCAATGCTCTACAATGTTGTGGAAAATCTTTGCATTGCCTCCGGCTTACCGATGCCGAAACTCTACATAACGCCCGAGATGCAGATCAACGCCTTTGCGACCGGGCGCGATCCGCAGCATGCCGCGGTCGCGGTCACACAGGGCGCGCTCGCGCGTCTCAGCAAGACCGAGCTGGAAGGCGTACTTGCGCATGAACTTTCGCATGTGGGCAACCGCGACATCCTCGTGTCCACCGTCGCTGCGATCCTCGCGGGCATCATCTCTCTCGTCGCGGATATCTTTCTGCGATCACTCTTTTTTGGAGGCATGGGCGGCGGGCGGAGGGGCAACAATAGCGAAGCTGGCGAAATGTTCTTTATTTTCGCGATCGTCCTTTCCATTTTGGCGCCGATCGGCACGATGCTTATCCAGCTTGCGATCTCACGTCGCCGCGAGGCGCTCGCGGACGCCTCGGGCGTACTCCTCACGCGCTATCCCGAAGGGCTGATCTCGGCATTGGAAAAGATCGGAGAGGATTCCACGCCTATGCGTTCCGCGAAGGATTCCACTGCACACATGTGGCTGGATAATCCGTTCAAGGGGGGCCAGACCTCCTGGTGGCACAAGCTTTTTATGACCCACCCGCCGATTGAAGAGCGTATTGCGGCGCTCAAAGCACTTTCCGTCTAACGCCCATGAAATATTCGTTCGGAAAAACAGTGGTAATGGCCCTCGGCGGTTCTATCGTTTATCCGGATGAAATTGATACTGCGTTCGTTAAAAAGTTCAAAAAATTCATTGCGCCATATCTCCGGCGCGGGACAAAGTTCGTGCTCGTGATCGGCGGTGGCAAATTGGCCCGCCGTTTTCAGGAAGCGGCGGCGAAGGTGACAAGAGTGAACGACGAGGACAAGGACTGGATCGGTATCCACGCGACGCGCCTGAACGCGCATTTCCTCCGCACGGTTTTCCGCGAGATTGCGGACCCGGTGATCATTGACGCACGTGAGAAAGTGAAGCGGCCGAAATATCCTGTGACCCTCGCGGCAGGATGGCGGCCAGGGTGGTCAACGGACTACGTCGCCATCCAAATTGCGGCGGATCTCGGTGTGGGAGAGGTAATTGTCGCAGGCAAACCGGATCACGTGTACGACAAGGACCATATGAAGTTTGCCGGCGCAAAACCATTCCACAAGCTCACATGGAAGGAATATCAGCGGCTCATTCCCCGGAAATGGAAGCCGGGCCTCCACGCGCCGGTGGATCCCGTAGGCGCCGCGCTCGCCGCGCGGGAGGACCTCACGGCGATTATCGTGGATGGCCGCAATCTTACGAATTTCCGCAACCTCTTGAACGGAAAGGATTTTCAGGGCACTATTATTGGATAAAAATCTCTGACAGGCACCACCTCGGGGCGGCAATCGCGGATTGAAAGCGATGTTTATACAGCGAGAATTCTGTGGTAAAGTATCTCCGTACCTTCGGTTCTGCGAACCCTAGGATTAACAATTTATATAAAGAATGGAAGGGTGCAGGAGTGGTTTAACTGGCGATCCTGGAAAGATCGTGTGCCAGAAATGGTACCGCGAGTTCGAATCTCGCCCCTTCCGCAATCTGTTAACATTACGTCATGATACGTGGTAGTGGGCGGACTCTTATTGTGGGCGTTCTGAACGTCACCCCCGATTCGTTCTCGGACGGCGGGTTGTATTACAAGAATGTCCCGAGGGCGGTCGCGTATGCGGCGCGGATGGCGACGGATGGTGCGGATATCATTGACGTGGGAGGCGAGTCCACGCGGCCGGGTTCGGAACCGGTTTCTCCGCGCGAGCAGCTCGTACGAGTCCTGCCCGTGATTCGTGGGATTCGGAAAAAGCTTGGCAGGAAGGTGGTGATTTCGGTTGATACCAATCTGGCATCGGTCGCACGGGAAGCGCTGCGCGAGGGAGCGGGTATTGTGAACAGCTTGGGCGGATTTATATTTGATCCCGCACTGGCCAATGTCGTTGCAGACGCCGGGTGCCGCGTCGCGATCTACCATGTGAAGGGCGAACCGAAAACGATGCAGAAGGGAAGGATTGTGTATAGGAACGTTGTGAAAGATATCGGCGATTTTTTCAGAGAGCAGATGAAATTCGGCGCTAGGCATGGGATTAGAAAGGAACGGTTTATCCTTGATCCCGGCATTGGGTTCGGGAAAACCGTGGAGCACAATCTTCAGATTGTAAAGAATTGTGGCGCATTCACGAGATTCGGCGTGCCGGTTATGATCGGCGTGTCGCGTAAGAGCCATCTTGGTATGATTTTACGGGACGAGCTTCGCCTCCCCGCTCCGCCGCCCCCCGTGGATAGGGTTGAAGCGGGGCTTGCGGAAATAGCCGTTGCCGTAATGCAAGGCGTCCGGATTGTCCGTACGCACGACGTCCTTCCGACCAAAAAATTCCTGGCCGTTTTTGAAAAATTACTCTAGCCGTGCCGAAGATCTACCTTGCGCTTGGAGCGAATGTGGGCGACCGGCGCGCGAACATTGAACGGGCGATTGCATTGCTTGGCGAAAAGATATCGGATATCAAAGTGGCGCCACTCTATAAAACGAAACCGGTGGGAGTTACGGACCAGCCCGATTTTTTGAATACCGCGCTATCGGGCACTACAGTGCTTTCTCCCCTCGAGCTTTTGGATTTTGTGAAGCGCGTGGAAAGGGAAGTTGGCCGCGTAGAGCGTTACCGATGGGGCCCGCGGGAAATTGATATTGATATCTTGTTCTACGACGACCTCACGTACCATGACGAAGCGCTTGAAATTCCCCATCCGCGCATCGCGGAACGGGATTTCGTGCTGCGGCCGCTCGCCGATCTCGCGCCGGAGCTCGTCCAGTCCATCTTGAAAAAGACCCTAAAGCAATTTTCTTATGAGCACGATGCGGGTCCGTTTTCTACAAAGGAAGAATTATTAGGGGATTGGCAGACCGGCAATTGCCGCAGAGCGTTACAGCTCTATTTTTTAGTATCTAGGGGATTATTTCTGGCGCCGGAAGAAGTGCTTTGCCCGGATGCGTACTATAAAACGGGCGAGTTCGTATTCAAGAAAGGGCAGGAAATTAAATTTGTCGCTCTCCAAGCGGGGGATGTTATTTATGCCGAGGGAATTCGCAACAAAGCTGGAGAACCGGTTCATAAAAGTGAGAAAACATTCCCCAACACGGACGAATATATTACTTCGCTTCACACGGCTATCTATACCAATGAACCAAGCCGGGAAATTTGGCATGCGACCTCAATTGAGGGAGGCAGCTGTTACTGGTCATTGGAACAATTCAATCGTTTCTATAAGCCTGTTGCAGTAAAGAGAATGGCGACCAAATAAACTTTATGGAAGAATTGATATTGCCGGGACATTCGTCGTTTCGTATAATGTGGGTATGCCAAGGCATGGCACCCAAACCCCTCAATTTGAACGCTGAGTTTTTTCTTTCCGACGCGCCCTCCGGCGCTGTTTTTGTTTCTTCTCTTTCTCATACGCCTCATCGGGCGTGAGGGAACGGAGGACATCCATGAATTTGCGATTCATCTTCTTTTCAAGATTCGCGATGAACCTGCGGGAATATTTTGATATGTCGGAGCTTTTGGGGATGTAGCGCCGCAGTACTTTGTTCAGTTGCTCGATACTCGGCTTCTGCCACGGGGAGTGCGGGAAGCAGAAATATATCTTGATGCCATATTTCTTTTCCAAGGTTTGATGCTCAAGAAACAGGATATCGTTGTCGAAAGTGATCGTCTGCATCTCCGGGTAGCGCTGCTTCATCCTGCCCAGCGCCTGATCGACCGTGCGGAGCGACACCGGCAGTATTTTCTCCAAAAGATTCTTCCGTACCTTCCGGTCGCGGAGGGCGAAGACCATGCCTCGTCCGCTTTTCCCCGATACGATGAAGTCGCCTTCCATATGGCCAAGACCCCACCGTTTGTTGATTTTGCTTGGCCTCTTGGAGATCATCCTCTTGTGCAGGATCTGTTTCCGCACCGCAACTTTGCGCCGTTTCTTTTTGAAGACTTTGCTCCGATGGTATTCGATTCTCCGCCCGTAGACGCTTTTGAGGTAGCGCCGGATGGCCGAAGCGGAAACATAGGGCAGGCGCCGTTCAATGCGCCTCAGTCGTTTTGCGATCTCCTCCGGCGCCTGGTCATCCAGGAGGGCGGCATCAACGAATCGTTTGAGGTCGTCATGAAATGCTATCTTCTTGCCGATTTTCCGCTTTTGTCGCATCCGCACATAGTGCAGGTGCTTTGCATATTCAGCGTCATACGATCTCCCTTTCCGCCTCTTCTGGAGTTCGTACCAAATGCCGCTCTTTGGCCGATGAAACGTATCCGCGATCTCCTGGAGCGAGCGGCCCTTACTGCGAAGTATCTCGATGTCCCGCCGGTCCGCCGCCGTTCAAATATCAAAGACAAACTGCACATTCACCACGGATGGAGCGGTCCGAAGAAGGGCCGCCGTCGCTTCCCCCCGACGATTGGGAACGCGAGCTGCGGCAGGAGGGACCATTGACGCCCAATCCGAAGCCGTTTCAGCCCGGAGAAACATTTGATACAAGAAAAGAAGGAACGCTTGCAAGATTATTTCTTTGTCCGCACCCCGGTTGCGAGGGAAGACAGCCCATTCGGTATGGGCATAAAGAGGATGCTTCCGGGAAACCGATAACCGAGTGCCGCTGCAATAAGAATACACAGCACCATTGGGCAATTCTGTGGGATTCCGAGGAAAAGATTACCGGCCGCGTTATCATAGATCACGACGCACCAATGTTTGAATTTCCGGACGAGCGCTAACGCTGATTTATTTGCCCGTCATTTATCTGCCCGCCGAAGTGCGTGAGCGCGAAATCCACGAGCGCGTCGGCGACTTTATTCTCTGTTTCACCGTTTTTCTCGGACGTGTGCATGAGGATGTTTGGGAGAGTGTTGAGTTCCAGGATCGCGGCGGTTTGATCCTTGAGCGGTCGCGTGTGGTCGCGAAGAAGGATATCAATGCCGACGAGCGGCAGGCGGAAGTGCTTCGCAATAGCTTGGCTCGCGGCGACGATATCGCGATGTACCTCGGAGAGAGGAACCTCTTCTATTTTTGATCCGAGCGCGAGGATGGCCTTGCGCTGGAGAAATATTTTTTTTCCCTTTGCGATGAGCAAATCAAGGCCGACCCCTTGTTCTTTGAGAATGACCTTGTCAAGATTTTTTTGATCGAATTTTATTTTGTGGATGAGTGCTCGGAGCGTGCTTTTTCCGTCGCCCGTGACCTCTGCGGGGAGGCGCTTCACGACGAACATTTTCTCGCCGTCCACGATCGTTATGCGGTACAAAGTGGCGCTGGGAACGAATTTTTCTACCATGCATACCGGCGAGTATTGCGCGACGCCGTGGAGCGCCGGCAGGAGCTCGGAGGCGCATTTTACGACAAAGAGGTGCTGGCTCAAAGATCCCTTGCGCGGTTTTACGACGACGGGGTATCTGAGCATTTCCGCGTAGTGCGCCGCCTTGCGTTTTTGGAACCACCAGAACGGCATTCCTTCTGCAACGGGGTAGCCCAGCTTGCGGAGCGCTTTTTTCGTGTGCCATTTGTCGTCTGCGGCAAGGGAGTTCGCTGAGGCGCCGGGGAGGCGGTCAAATTCGTACGACTGCCCTCCAATGCGCATCCGGAAAAACGTGAGATAGCCGAAGGGTCCCCGCAGGGCTTCAAATTCTATGCCTCTCGCCCTCCCGTGTTGTATAAAGAGCGCCGCAATGGGATTTATCTCATTAAGCGGGAATTCTTTCTCTTTCCGCACGATGCCGACAAAAACAAAGCAGTTCGTGATCGCCTTTTCAAAAAACTGAGAATTGAAAAGAGACGGCGTTATGCGTTCAAAAGGAGGATAGAACAAAAGCTCCAGAAGGTCGTTGAACCAGTTCTCAAAGTGGCGTGGTGGGAACGGAAAGCAATGTTCGCAGTGTGCCATGCGCTATGATGATATTCTTACAGTTTCCGCGGCGGCTGTAAATCCGGCTGGGTCTGAGAATGGCGCAGTTGGCCACCGCATAAAAAGCACTATTTATTCTGCCAATCTACGCGAATCCCGGGAAGAAGTCGGTTTTCACGCGGCGGTCGGGGATGTGCATTGCGTGGAGCGTGTCGCGGAGCGAATTTACCATCGCATTCGTCCCTGAAATATAGAAAGTCCGTTCGCGGTAGTCGGGGACGGCTTTTGCAATGAGATCGGCGTCAATGCGCCCCCGGTAGCTGTTCGGCGGGAGCGGTCCGTCGGCGCCCGTTACGGCATAGATCGTTTTGAGCCCGATCGTGCGCGCCGCCTCGTCAAAAATTTCGCGGTATGACACCTCGTCCGCGGTGCGGTTGGAATAGAGAAGCACGACATCCCGCTTCTCTTCGCGGTCCACGAGGTATTTGACCATGCTGCGGAAGGGCGTGATACCAATGCCGCCGGCGAGAAAGACAAGTTTTTTATGTTTGCTCTTTGGCAGCACGAAATCTCCCGCGAGTTGTCCGCCCACGATCAGGTCGCCCGGTTGCAGGGAAAGCATGCGTTTTTTGAAACTGCTTGAGGGTTCGTAGAATTTCACGCCGAGGTGCAGGGTGGATTCGGTGGGCGATGATGCGACGGTGAAGTAACGGCGGTTGCCGCGGCTGTCGCTCTTCGTATGGCCCAGAGTCCACTCCATATATTGGCCGGGGCGGAAAGAGATCGGTCCTTCTGTTGCGAGCGCAAAGTCGTAAATGTCGGTACCGACCCGTTCCTTCTTTTTGAGCGAGAACACGTATTTTTCCTTCGGACTTACGAGATAGGAAAAAACGTTGCCAACGAGGAGCGCGAGCTCCGGAGTGGAATAAATGGAACCGATGTGGATCGCGGGCGCAAAGAGGAATCCGACGAGCGCGCCGTAAGCGATCCTTCCCGGTCGTGTGGGGGGTGTCGTCAAGGGTTCCGTGAGCATCACTGATGCGAGGAAAAAGATCGGCGTGTGGAGGAACACCTGTTGGAGCACGGTCAGCGGATTCTCGCCGGTGTTAGTGAGGAAGATCGTCGCGAGGCCAACGGCAAGAAAGCTTGTCACAAGGTCAAACCGCCGTATCTTCCGCACGATGAGAAACCCGCCGATTACAACGAAGGCAAGCATGGGCAGGTTCCCGCCAATCCACCAATTCGCAGATTGATTGATGGTGAGGGCGGTGAGCACGACCGCAAAGGCTGCCGGGTTGAAGAAGTGTTTTTTCTTGTTCCCGAGCATGTATTTGCACGCCATTGCCCAGATTGCCGCCCAGATAAGGAACGAAACACCGGCCATGCTTGCCGGGGTGCCGGAGGGCATGACGGGCGCGATGATGAGCGCCAGAATGAGCGCCGTGATGTAGACCGATTCTACGTTCGGCTGCGCGCCGAAGGTTTTTGCGAAGAGCTGGTTCGTGATCCATGCAACAACAAGGAGCACCGCGGTTGAAAACGCGATTACGACGGGCGAATAGGGAAGAATGCCCAGGGCGCCGAACGCGGCGGCGATCACGAGGAACGCGATCAAAACGTAGAGCGTGAGCCGGTACATCGTGATCTGGTTGAGAAGATTGTCTATTTTCTTAAGCATGCGTGTAGTTCGGAAAGCCCTTCGTCATGGTGGCAGTTTTGTTTTTATCTATCATGTATCCCTCAAGGCCATCCAGTTTTTCTATAAAACGAATGCCCGCGCGGCCCATGGCGAATGCGGCGGTCGCGAAGCGGTCCGCTTCGTAGATGTTCGGGCCAACGACCGTGATGCTCGCAATTTCGTCCGCCGCCCTGCCGGTCGTGGGATCATATATGTGTGTCCCGCGGATGTAAGTGCCCGAGGTTGCAACACCCTCGCCGCTTACATATACTATTTTCACATTTTCTTTTTCGTCCCACGGATTTTTTATCCCAACCGCCCACTTCCCGCCGTCCGCGTTCGCGCCGTGCGTTTGGATGTCGCCGCCCGCGTCCACGTAGAAATTTTTGAAGCCCCGCTCTTCAACCATTTTTGCGGTTTGCCAAATTGCCCATCCTTTCACTATGCCTGACGGGTCGTACATGCCGTCGGGGCGTTTAATATCAAAATAACCATCCGTAAGTTTTTTGGTTTCTTCCGAAAGTTTGAAAATATTTTTCATTTCTTTGCTTCGCTTTTCGGATGGGAGGTTTCCCTTATTGATCGCCGTGATCTCGCTTGTATCTTTGTAGGTACTGAATTTTTCGTCCACGTATTTGAAATAATTGAACGCCGCGCGCACGGCTTCTTCGGCGGCTTTTGCGTCCGCCGCATCCGCGATCTCCACCGTGATCGGCATGTCCATCAGGATCCTCGTTTCTTTCATCGTGCGGTGCGGTCTATGCTTTTGCCTGCGCGAGCGCCGAGGCGAGCGATTGTTGAAACGCTCCGCTTGATTGCGTAGCACCCGAAACGACGTTTACGTTCGCGCTCTGCGCCTGGATCGCCTCTTGCACAAGCTGCGGCATTGCGGCGCCGTTGATCTCGCGCGAAGTGCCGCGGTCGCTCGGGTATTGGAGAACTTGTACGTCGCTTAGTTGCCCGCCCTGGACAATTGCTTTCACCTGGACATTGCCATAGTACGCGTTGGCCACACTTCCAGTGTAAGAGCCGTCTTTATATGCGCCCGCAGTTTGTGCCGGCGTCGGGGTTGGCGTTTGTGTCGGCGCAGGCGACGGCGTTGCGGTTCCTCCGTTCCCCGAGCTGCCGTTGTCCTCCGTCTGGCCCGTCGTGCCGCTGCCCGTACTCCTTTGCGTCGGCTCGGCGGGCAAGCCCGCTGCGTTGTTCGCATTGGCACCGGTGTTCGCCGTTATCGGCGCGCCGGCGGAAGGACCGATATCCACCGAACTTTGGTTGTTGAGCATAACGTAAAACGCGAAAGCGATGACGAGGAAAAAAGACAGGAAATATTTTTTCATTGGATAATTATACGAAAAGCGTGAGGGAATTGGTGCCAGGGCCCGCAGGTGGGCTCTGGCGTTTAGGCCCGAATTTTCTTACAATGGAAAGCATTATGGAGGATTGGCGTTCGTTCACCGAGGAAGCGATTCAGCGCGCAAGGCGCGGGGGCGCTTCCTATGCAGATATACGAGTTTACCCCGAGGATCGTTTTGAAGAAGTGGAAACGGAGAACGGCGAAGTCACGAGTGTGAGTACGGGCACGCATGCGGGATTCGGCGTGCGTGTGCTTTGCGAGGGCGCCTGGGGATTTTATGCGACCGATACATTGGAGCGGGCGGAGATTGGGAAGGTAGTGGACCGCGCGCTCGCGAACGCGCGTGCGAATGCGGCGACGCGCAAGCATCCTGTCGCGCTCCTGCCGCTTTGCGAGGACGAACGCGGAAAGGATTATCATTACGCTTCCAAATATGAGACCGATCCATTTTCCATTGCGGTTGATAAAAAAGTGGAATTGCTTTTGCGCGCGGATCGGGCGATGGCCGATGCGAGCAAGCGCGTGTTTTTGAGAAAGGGGAGCATAAACTCCTATCGCTTCAGAAAGATTTTGCTCACGAGCGACGAGGTGTTCGCCGACCAAATGTTCACGCGCGTCGGCGCAAGCGTCACGGCGACCGCAGAACGCGACCATGCCGATCCGGACAAGCAGACCTGTTCCCACCCGTCGCACTTCCCGTCGGTCATGCAAAAAGGGTGGGAAGCGGTGCTTGATTTTGATCTTGCGGGAAACGCGGGGCGGATTGCGGAAGAGGCGGATCGGTTTTTGGATGCGTCGGAAACCCCGACTGGCGTGCGCGACATCATTTTGATGCCGGAACAGAATAACCTGCATGCGACGCACGAAACGGTACACGGCGCGGAAGGTGATCGCGTGGACGACAAAGAATGGTCGCTCTCTGGCGGCAGCTTGTTCTCGCTTGTGCTCCCCGAGATCGGCTCGTTTCGGTTTGGTTCTGACGCAGTGAGCATCGTTGCCGACAGCTTGACGGAGGGCGGCGTGGGGACGTTCGCCTGCGACGACGAAGGGGTTCCTGCGAAAAAGACGGTGCTCGTGGATCGCGGCATCTGGAAGGGACTTCTTGTTTCCCGCGAGAGCGTGCCGTCGCTCAATCGCAAACTCGGCAAAAATTATTTCACGGAAGCGAGCGGCGCCATGCGCGCGGCGAGCTATGCCGCGTTTCCACTTATTCGCATGAACAATATTTCTCTCCTCCCCGGCGAAATTTCGTATGAGGAGATGCTGGACCGCGTGCCCGCGGGAACGATCCGCTTCGGCAACAACAAGAGCTGGTCCATTGATCCCTACCGCCGCGATTTCCAGTTCGGCACGGAGACCGGATGGGAGAAAGTTTTGCGGAACGGGAGGGCGGTATGGGAGCCGCGGCGCAATCCTATTTATCGTGGTGACAATTTGAAGCAGTTTTTCAGGAACTGCGTGACGCCCGCAGATGCAAAGAGTGCGCTCTTGCTCGGCGTCGGCAATTGCGGGAAAGGACGGCCGGTGCAAAGTATGGCCACCGGGCATTGTACGCCGCCCACCTGGTACAAAGATATCAATGTTGATTCATCGCGTTCGGCGACCGCCGTGAAAAAATAGCACGTACACCTCGCCGAATATTTTCAAAAATTTTCCCCAACATGAAAAACGCACAGGAGATTATCGCAAAAGTTCTTGAGGATACAAAAAAACGAGGCGCAGCGTTTACGGAAGCGATGGTTTCGCAAGGCACACACTCATTCAAGCGCATCACGGACGGCGAGAGTTACCAGCCGACGGCGGGCGAGGGGATTTCCATCATGGTGAGCTGCATCATTGACGGCAAGCGGGTGAACGCATCGTGCGATTCATTGGGCGCGCTCCCGGGCGAAATTGAAAATTTATTTTTGAAGGCGCGCCTCCTGCCGCGCGAAAGGGAGGAACTTTTCATTCCCGCGAAACCGTTCCCCAAAGCATCCGTTCCGGAGGCGCTGCTCTACGACGCGGAAACCGCGCAAATGGATGACGGAAAGCTCGTGCGCACCATACAGGAAGTGAACGGAATCATTGAACCGGCGGGATTCGTATTTGACGGCGCGATTGCGCAGGGCGTGAGCGAGCTCACATTCGCGAATTCTGCAGGTACTCTCCAGAATGCGAAGGCCACGAGCGCGGAACTTTCCATCTTCGGTTTTGATCCGAATGACCGTTCTATTTCCGCATACCGCACGGTGGCGGGGAAATCGCTCAAGGAATTCGGTGTCGCCGTGGTCGCGGAGGATGTGAGAAAGAAACTCGCGATCCAAAAAAAATATCTTACGGCGCACGGTGGGAAGCGCATTGATCCCTTTGGCGGGAAACCGGGGCCGCAGCGATTGGACGTGATCATGGAGCCGTCATGTTGGGCGGGGCTCCTCGCGATTTTTTCGGGGCAGGCGGAAGCGTGGAATGGGAAAGCGTACCAGGAAGGCACGAGCTTTTTTTCCGGAAAGCTCGGCACGCGCGTGATGGGGGAGAACATCACGATCGTGGACGACCCTTTAAATCCGCAGGGCATTCCACAAGCGTTTGATTACGAAGGATTTCCGAAGCAGAAGCTTGTGCTTGTGGAAAAAGGCATTGCGAAGGGTGTGGCGTACGACAACGCGCTCGCGAAAAAATACGGTACGGTTTCCACTGGCCACGCTCTACCGGCGTCCATGAGGAGTTTCGGCGCCCTGCCGCTTCACCTTGCGATTGAAGGCGGCGCTTCAAACGTGGAAGAAATGATCCGCGCGTCAAAAAAGCCCGCGCTCTGGATCACGACGCTCCATTATATCCGCGCGACGCACCAGCAGGACGGGAGCGCCACCGGCACCACGCTCCACGGCGTTTTCCTCGTGAAGGATGGCGAGGTTGTCGGTCCCACTGAGCACCTCCGCTTTGACGAAAGTTTGCCCCAGGCCCTGAGCCGCGTCACACACCTCTCGCCTTCGCACCCCACGCTTTCTATGGAGAATGATGACACGCCCTATATCCTCCCCGCCATGCGCTCGGAAGGGTTCCGCTTTGTGAGCGTGAACGACCGCAGCACGAAGGGGTAGTTCTCTCTTTGTTATAATCTAGCCTAATGAACGATCCAAATCTCTTTCGAGGAACTGCTTCATATTATGAACGATATCGTCTCCAATATCCGGGTAAAGTTTTTGCGTTCATCCGTTCCACGTTTCATCTGGACGGCAAAGGCGTATTCCTTGACCTCGGGTGTGGCACGGGACGATTAACCTTTCCACTTACTCATGATTTCGCAAGAGTTATTGCAGTTGACCCTGATGCAGAAATGCTTGCGATGGGGAGCACAATAGCAGAAAAGCGGGGAGATAGGAATATCCAATGGGTTTTGAAGACCGCGGAGGAGTTCTTCCCGACCGACGACACGTTTCGATTGGTCGGCATCGGAAGTGCATTTCACTGGATGGACCAGAGGGCCATTCTTCCGCATGTCCATCATTCGCTTACCTCCGGGGGAGGGCTCGTGCTTGTGAATGGTGAAAGTTGGTGGAATGGAAAGCAGGAGTGGCAGAAGGAGGTGATCGGCGCGGTAAAAGAATTTCTCGGAGAAGAACGCCGTGCGGGATCGGGCACCTTCGCTCCGCCGGGAAAACCTTATAAAGAGATGCTAGAAGACGCGAACTTTTCCACCGAAACGTTTAAGTTTAATGAGCAGGGGGAAATTGATATTGATACGATCCTCGGCATGTTATACTCCAGCTCTTTTGCATCCAAAGCGTTATTTGGAAATAAGGTGGATGCTTTTGATAAAAGAGCTCGGGAAGTTCTCTCGGCGTTGAATCCGCAGGGCACTTTTTCTTCGCCCAATACCACGTCGGTCATCATAGGTTGGCCGAAGCGCTAGACTGACACCACAGACGGAATGTGGAGAAACAGCTCCAAAAACGATTCAGTGTAGTGGACAGCAAAACCAAGCATAACCTTTTGTAAGGGTGTCTTGGAGCCACGGCGGCTTGAGGCGACCCTTAGGTCGCCTGCCGTGGTGAGAGGGACGCGTTTCCCTGTCGGAGGAAACGACGCCGTCCCTTACAGAAGGTTATGCCTGACTCCATGTTTCCTTGTTTCCTTTAAGATAGTTTTAATGCCCTTTGTGCTAGGATTGCGGCATGAAAAACAAAATTTTGTCGTGTTTTTTATGCGTTGCGGTTGCGGGCGGTTGGGCGTGGATGCCGGTTTGGTCGTCGGCTTTGCCGCCGTTGCGGACGGCGGAGGCCGCTTATCATTTTTCCGGCTTTTTAGGCAGGCCGCCGATTCGCATTTTCCGGTCGGCGCAGAAGGCGCCCGCGGGCGTCACGCCGGCGGAGATTAAAAGGATTTATAACTTGCCGTCCACGGGCGGGCAGGGGACGATCGCCATCATTGATGCATATGACGCCCCGAACATTGAGAATGATCTCGCAGTATTCAATAAAATCTACGGATTGCCCGCGTGCACCACAAAAAACGGTTGCTTCGAAAAACATAAAATGGCGAGCTCAACGGCGACGAACGGCGGATGGGCATTGGAGGAATCACTTGACGTTGAATGGGCGCACGCGATAGCGCCGCAGGCGAAGATCCTGCTCGTGGAGGCAAAGACGGCGAGTGGCGCGAACCTGCTCGCGGCGATTGATTATGCTGCTGCGCGAAAAGATGTGGCCGCGGTCTCTATGAGCTGGGGCGGCGATGAGTTTCCCGAAGAGCTTTCGCTTGATTCGCATCTCGTGAGTAGATCGGGCGCGGTATTTTTTGCGGCGTCGGGTGACGACGGCGCGGGTGTGGAGTGGCCCGCTGCATCGCCGAACGTGGTTGGCGTCGGCGGCACCTCGCTGGAGCTTTTTAAAAGCGGCGCGTTCATTTCGGAGGCCGCATGGTCGGGAAGCGGCGGCGGCGTGAGTGCGTATGAGCCGGAGCCGGACTATCAAAGGGCGTACAACATTCCGAAAGCGAGCGGCCATCGCGCGGTCCCCGACGTGGCCTATAACGCCGATCCAAAATCCGGTTATGTGGTTTACAGGACTACTGGTTCCTCAAAGAATGGTTGGTATACGATCGGCGGCACCTCCGCAGGGGCGCCGCAATGGGCGGCAATTCATGCGCTCAATCTTTCTGTCTCGCTTTCCAAACTGTATTCGGACAAGGCATCCGGCAATACACTCAAATATTTTCGCGACATCACGAGCGGCGCGAATGGCACCTGCAAATATTATTGCAACGCACGCGCCCGCTACGACTACGTGACCGGCCTCGGCGTCCCGCAAACCGCACAATTTTAGCTTGAAAAGCGGGGCCAAAATGTGCTAGAATAAGACATCCGTTCCGGCGGGATTATTTTTTGAAGAGGCCCGAAAATGCCCAAAAAACAAGCGAAAAAGGAGGTCAAAAAGGATACCAACAAAGGCAGCGCATCCTACAGCGCGAAGGACATTTACGTTCTTGAAGGGCTTGAGCCGGTGCGCAAGCGGCCCGGAATGTACATCGGCTCCACGGGGTCCATCGGATTGCACCACTTGATCTGGGAGGTGGTGGACAACTCTATTGATGAGGCGATGGCGGGATACGCGAAGAATATCGTGGTTGAGCTCTTGCCCGGAAATAAAGTGGCGGTGACGGACGACGGCCGGGGCATTCCGGTGGAAAGACATGCGCAGACGAAGAAGTCGGCACTTGAGACCGTGATGACGACGCTCCACGCCGGAGGCAAATTCGGCGGCGAATCGTACAAAGTTTCTGGTGGGCTGCACGGGGTAGGTGTATCTGTCGTGAACGCGCTTTCGGAATGGCTCAAAGTGGAAGTGGGGCGCGACGGGGGGCTCTACGTGCAGGAATACGAACGCGGGAAACCGAAATACAAAGTGAAGAAAGCAGGCGCTTCCAAATGGCATGGCACCAAAGTCACTTTTTCCCCCGATCCGCAGGTTTTTTCCGAGATGGAATTCAACGACAAGACCATATTGGACCATTTACGCCAGCAGGCGTACCTCACAAAAGGCGTGCGGCTCAATGTGTTTGACCACCGTCTGAAAGTACCGATATTCTATGGATTTTATTTCGAGGGCGGATTGCTTTCGTTCGTGCGATTCCTTGCCGAAAAGAAGAACAAGCTGCAGGAAGATATTTTTTACGTTGATAAAGAACAGGAAAAGATAGACGTGGAAGCGGCGTTCCAGTACGTGGACGACACGAAGGTGCAGGAGATGAGCTTTGCGAACAACATTTACACGCCGGACGGTGGGATGCATCTCACCGGTTTCCGTTCGGCACTCACGCGTTCTTTGAATGCCTATGCGCGTGCAGAAGGATACCTGAAAGAAAAGGACGAGAACCTGACGAGCGACGATGTGCGCGAGGGGTTGATGGCCGTGATTTCCGTGAAGCTCCGCGAGCCGCAGTTTGAAGGGCAGACCAAAGCGAAGCTCGGCAATCCAGAGGCACGGACGGCGGTGGAGAGCGTGGTGAACGAGGCGCTGAAGGATTTTTTGGAGAAGCACCCGCAGGAAGCGAAGTCCATCGTCGCGAAGGTGTTGCTTACCGCGAAGGCGCGGCTTGCCGCACGCGCAGCGCGGGAAACTGTTTTGCGCAAAGGTGCCTTTGAGGGGCTTACGTTGCCAGGCAAGCTTGCCGACTGCATTTCAAAAGATGCCGCGGAGTCGGAACTCTTTATTGTGGAAGGCGATTCGGCGGGAGGTACGGCAAAGCAGGGGAGAAATCGTCACACACAGGCGATTCTTCCTTTGCGCGGGAAGATTTTAAACGTGGAAAGAGCGCACTTGGACAAGATGCTCGCGAATGCCGAAGTGCGTGCACTTGTGGTCGCGATCGGGACGGCGATTGGCGAAGAGTTTGACATAGGGAAGCTTCGGTACCACAAGGTCATCATCATGACGGACGCGGACGTTGACGGCGCGCACATCCGGACGCTGCTCCTCACGCTCTTCTACCGTTACTTTAAGGAAGTAGTGGAAGGCGGTTACCTTTATATTGCGCAGCCGCCGCTGTATCGCATACAGCTTGGCAAGGCCGTGCGGTATGCGTTCTCGGATACAGAGAAAGATAAGGTGATCGCGGAGATGCAGAAAGAAAAACCGGCGGAGAAAAAGTCCGCGAAGAAAAAAGAAGCGCCAGCCACCAACGATGCTTCTTCCGCGGCCGCTACAGAGGGGACTGTAATAGAGGGAGAGGTGATGCCAGAGAGTGGAAGTGTGGGCGGCAATACGCGCCTCCCGAACATCCAGCGGTACAAGGGCTTGGGGGAGATGAACGCAGGACAGCTTTGGGAAACGACCATGAATCCGGAGAACCGCACAATGAAGCAGGTGATGGTGGACGATGCGGAAAAGGCGGACAAACTTTTTGACATACTGATGGGCGATGCCGTGGAACCGCGCAAGAATTTTATCCAAGCGCACGCGGCGACGGTGCAGAACTTGGACCTCCAAGCATAATTGACGGGCAGCGGGTATGGTGCTATACTCCTCTCAATGCCCCCGAATGCCGCAGATATAGCGGTATTTTATTTAGGGAGGTATAGTGATTACTATGTTTGCACGCATCAAACATTTTTTTACGGAGTCGCGGCAGGAGCTGCGGCATGTGAACTGGCCGACACGCGAGGAAGCAGTGCGGCTCACGACGATCGTGATCGGCATTTCTCTCGGAATCGCTGCGTTCCTCGGCTTGTGTGATTATCTTTTTACCAACGTCATAAAAATATTGATTACTCACTAACATGGCGTTATATCCTTCGCGTCCCGGTATGCACAGCGAGAAGACGAAATTGCGGCAATGGTATGCGGTACAGACCTATTCCGGCTATGAGGAAGCGGTTACGCGTTATTTGAAACAGCGCGTGGAGTCATTGGAGATGGGCGACAAAATATTCAACATTTTGGTTCCGAAGGAAAAGATAGTCAAAGTGAAGGGCGGCAAGCGTCAGACCATAGAGGAGAAGATCTACCCGGGCTATGTGCTTGTGGAGATGATCCTCTCCGAGGATTCGTGGTATGTGGTGCGGAATACGCCGCGCGTGACAGGATTCGTCGGTCCTGACAACACAACGCCAACGCCGCTTTCCAAGGAAGAGGTGGACCAATTACTCGCGCGCACGGGTGCGACTGAAAGCAAGATGGTTCTTGACCTCAAGGTGGGCGATTTGGTAAAAATAACCGACGGGCCGTTCAAGGACTACGACGGCAAGATTGCGGAGGTGAATGAAGAAAAGGGAAGCGTAAAGGTGCTCGTGCCGATCTTTGGACGCGATACCGCAGTGGAACTGGATTCATTGCAGGTGAAGAAGGTGTAAAAAATTTCTAATTACTAATTTCTAAAAATACGATGCCCCAACAATGTTTTTTCTGTTCGCAGAACTTGAAGAACGTTGATTATAAGGAGATAGATCTCCTGCGGCGTTTTGTTTCAAGTCAGGCGAAAATCATTGATCCGCGCCACACGGGCGTTTGCGCAAAGCACCAGCGAAAGCTTGCGCAGGCGATCAAGCGCGCACGGTATATGGGCCTTTTGGCCTACGTTACTAAATAGCCCGCTCGGCGGATGTGCTTTAATTAAGTGATATGGCCGCATTCAATCAAGCGTTTTTTCAACTTGTTCATCAGTTCGCCGGTCGAAATTTTTTCCTTGACGATCTCGGCATCTTTCTTGCGGAGTATCTGCCATACCTCCTCGTCGCGGCTTTTTTGGTGCTTGTGTGGTACGAAAGCGGCTCACGGAAAAAACTCTACCTGTTTGCCGAGGGCGCGATTGCCGTCATGCTCTCGCGCGGATTGCTCACCGAGATCATCCGTCTTTTTTACCATCACGAGCGTCCATTCTCGTTTTATAACTTCGCGCCGCTCGTCGCGGAATCCGGTTGGTCTTTTCCCTCGGGGCACATGGCGTGGTTTTTCGCGCTCTCGCTCGTCGCGTGGTACGCGAACCGGAAATGGGGATGGTGGTTCTTCGGGCTTTCCGCGCTCATGGGCATTGCGCGCATCTACGTCGGTGTCCATTGGCCGCTTGATATTTTAGGGGGTGCGCTCGTTGGCTTTGCCTCGGCATGGTTTGTGCGCTGGTTGCTTAGAAAAAGCAGGGAGGCGTTATACGAGGCGCGCGAGCCTGCGACTGTTACTTAAGGCCGCCCGGTTTCTTTCCCAACCGCTTCGTTTATGTGTGTATAGCCATCCCGTTCAAGGATGGCGACAAGCCCTTTATTTATTTTTTTCACCGCTTGCGGTCCGCCATAGATGAGTCCGGTGATGATCTGTACGAGCGAGGCGCCAGCTTTGATCTTTTCATAGGCATCTTCCGCGGTGAAAATTCCGCCGAGTCCGATGATGACGTATTTCCCCCCAGTCGCGCGATAGATATGGCGGATGAGCCCTGTCGCAAGCTCGCGGATCGGTTTTCCTGAAATGCCGCCCGCGGGGATGAGATTAAGCCGTTCCCTCGGCGACTTGAGCGCGAGGATGTCGCGCCGCTTGGAAAGATTGCCGACAACGAACCCGTCCACGAAAGAATATTTCTTTACGACCGCGAGGATTTCGTCCACTTCCTTTTCGGTGAGGTGATTGGAGATCTTGAGGAGTACCGGGCACGGTTTTTTCTCTTTTGCGATCGCCGCGAGCAGCTCGTCCAGTAATTTTGGATCTTGGAACATGCAGCCGTCCTGGGCGTTTGGGCAGGAAACGTTGAGCGTCATGTACGAGAAATATTTGCCGAGCATCCGATAGGTCGCCGCGTAATCTTCAACCGATTTTTCTCCTTCGATGTCCGCGCGATTCGTTTTTGCGATGTTTACGCCCACGGGTATCGCGAAATGCAGGCGCTGCAATTTTTTCTGAATGGCTTCCGCTCCGATGTTCTTGAGGCCGTAATAGACAATGAGCGACTGGTCGGCCGGAAGGCGGGCGAGCCGGAGGCCTTTGTTCCCCTCATAGGGATGGTGCGTCACCGCGCCAACTTCCATGAAACCGAATCCGACCGACGGCATGATCTCCGTAAGGCGCATGTCTTTGTCAAAACCCGCCGCAAGCCCGACGGGATTTTTGAAGTCAATGCCGAGCACCCGCGTATGGAGCGCGGGGTGATCGTATTCGCAAAAAGCGCCTACGATGCGGCGCGTGAATGCAAATTTTCCGAGCGTCTCACCGAACCATACGAAAAAATCGTGCACCCTTTCCGGATCAAAACGGAAAAGGATCGGCTTCAGGATGCGCTCATACATGGTGTTCTGTGACGGGGCGTTCTGTGGCGGGGGACATGGCTGTGCGGGATTTTCGAAGGCCGACGAGTGCGGTTGCAAAAATGGCAATGTAAAAAATAAGGCCATACGCACAGGTGGAGAACCCGCGCGTTCCAGTAACCTGTGCCGCCGCGATTTCCTGGACGACAAAGCTGCCCGCGAATATGATACCGAGGAGCGATACTGTCGCATCCGCCTTACATAGTGCGACGAGGGGCAACTTCCGCGTGAGTCCTATGCCCGTCACAATGAACATAAACAGATACATGGAGAATCCGTACCAACAGGCGGGATAGCCAAGAAAGTACGGGCACGTTTCATTGAATGCACAGGCACCGGAGAAAAGTTTCACGGCGCTCAAGTAGCTGGAGAAAATCAGTCCCGCCGAGATGAGGATAAAAAGAACAACCGTGATTTTCATGGTTCCATTATACCCCCTCCGCGCTTCGCGTGCGAATTCAAAAACGCGAGCGGTGTTGTGGTAAAATTGAAGTATGACACTCTCACGGCTTATCCGGCCGTCGCGCAGTGCAGCCCGCATGATAGGCCGCCTTGTCCATCAGCTTTCTTCCTCACGGAAAACTTTGTCGTACACCGCGCTCCGTGCGATCACGCGCGATAGGAATGTTCACCTTATTGTTTTGAAAGATGGCGGGAAAGTCGTTGGGACGGGGACGCTTGTTCTTATGCCGACTGTCCTTGGGATCCGCGCGCGGATAGAAGATGTGATCGTGGATGCGGCATACCGCCGCAGGGGTTTAGGGAGGCGCTTGGTGCGGCACCTCATCGCCATTGCGAAGAAAAGGAAGGCGCGCATAATAGAACTTTCAAGCCGCGCGGAGCGGATTGCGGCCCACAAGCTTTATCTGAAACTCGGCTTCAAGGAGAAAGAGACGAATACCTATGTGCTCAAGCCGTAACTTTCTTTTCAGAGTGAAGGGTATCGTGCAGCGGGGAGGCAGGAAAGGGAGCGAACTCGGATTTCCAACCGCAAATCTCCGTGTGAAACAATCTGTGCCGAGCGGCATTTTTGCGGGAGAGGCAACGCGGAAGGGAATCGCGTATCCCGCGGCGATTTACAAAGAGGATGGACGAAATGTGGTTGAGGCGCACCTCATTGATTTTTCCGGTGCCTTGTACGGTGAGCAGCTCATCGTCGTTGCGTATGAAAAAATGCGGGAGGTGAAAAAATTCGAAAGCAAAAAAGGTCTCATCGCAGCTATTGCTCGCGATGTCAAAAAGATCAAGCGGTGGTGGTTCCTAGCTCGTGACCTCCACGCTGCCCGCGGCGATGGGGATTAGCTCGGCATCGGTGTTGCCCGCGGCCCCATCTATATCCGTTTTCGCGTTGCCGCCCGTGAGTTTGAAGACGGCATAGAGAAGGACTGCGATGCCCGCGATTTGCATCGGTACAAGCGAGGCGCTTAAGAAGATCCAGTTCACGACCACGGCCGCCATAGGGAACCCAAGCTCGGCGATCGTCGCCACAGATGCCTTCGTATGCTCAAGGCCTTTGTAGTAGATCAAGAGCGAAACAACGCCGGAGGCGACGGCGATGATAAGGATATAAAGCGCGTCCCGCGGGGAGAACTGGCCGGGAGCGGGAAACGTTTGCTGCCAGAAGTTTAAAAGCAACAGGAATAAAAACCCGAGCGCGAAGCGTAGGCCGGTCATGAGTCTAAAATCAATTTCGCGAAGGACATATTTCCCAAGCACCGTTGAGGTGCCCCACAAAAGCGCGGCGAAAAGTGCGAGCCCCACGCCGAGCAGATTGGGGTTTAGCCCCCCGCCGAAGGAGATTTGAGGATTTAAATCGGGGAACGAAATAAGATAAGCGCCGAAGATCGCAATAACCGTCCAAAGCCAAAACTTTTTGCCAAGCTGCTCTTTGAGAAGCGCGGCTGCGAGCGAGATCGCGATCAGCGGTTGCAATTTTTGGAGCAGGATCGCGACCGAGGGATTCAGATAGTGGAAGGCCTGCGTATAGGCAACCGACGCGAGTGCGCTCCCGCCTATGCCGATCGCGAGCGCCGCGAGCCACCCCTTCCATGAAAGTTTCTTAATGCCCGCGAAGCCCGCGATTAAAATCGGGAGAAGGCAAAGCAGATCCACCGAGTGTTCCGCAAGAACGATAAAGTTGCTGCTTAACCCTTTCGTGAGATAAAGGCGGAACGGTGCGTCCGTTGCCCAGAGCACTGCGGCAAAGAACACAAGATAGGGTCCGGTTTTCTTAGTGATGCGCATTTTTTCAGTATGTTCCTTATGATTGAGAGTGGAAGTCGCGAAATGCCTCGCAGAGCTTTGCCACTTGCTCTTTGGTATGGCTCGGGAAATTTCCGATTCTTATTTGGGATTCTTTTTGGGCGCCGTAGCCGGTAGCGATCACGAATCCTTTTTGTGCGAGCGCATCTATGATCTCTCTTGAGCCGTGCTTTGCCTCGGCAACCGCGACCGTTTGCGACTGGATTTGTTTATTGCTTATGAGCGGCGTGAGGGCGGGATGTTCCTCAAGCGCGGCGTAGATCAACGCGGCTTTTTCTTTGGTTTCGGCCCGCAGCGTTGCGGTGCCGCGCGCGAGAAAATCAAGGCATGTCTCATTTAAAAGATACATACCGAGGACATTGGGCGTCTCGGGCGTTTGATGCTTTTCCGCGTGTTTCAAGAGATTTACAAACGAATGGAACGAGCCGGTGTACTGTCCGCCGCCCGAGCTGGTGCGTTGCCCTTCAATCTGCTCCGCCTTCCGGATCGCTCTCGGACTCACGAACATCGCGGCGAGGCCCGCAGGCAATCCGAAGCCTTTTTGCACGGAAAAGAAAATGCAGTCAAATTTGGCGCAGTCAATTTCACTTGTCGGCGCGGAGGAGACGATATCAATGGCAAGGAGCGACTCGGGAAACATGCTCCGCACTCCTTCCCAAAGGTCGCGGGGGAGCGTCGTGCCGTTGCTCGTTTCGTTGTGCGTGAGACAGATCAGTTCCGGCTGTGCGCCCGAAGGCACGCGGTCAAGAGAAAAAGACTGGTCGTCGTTCGGCGCGACGGCGACCGCCGCCTTGCCGTTCGCCTGCCCGATCTCAAAGAACTTTTTTGAGAATACTCCGTTCACGAAATGCAGCGTATTCTTTTGGGCGCAATTTTGCACGGCGCGCTCCATGAACTCCGTCGCCGAGCCGGCGTAGAATACCGCGTAATCCTCGGGCACTACAAAAAGTTTTTTCAGATTTTGCGTGAGATCGGCGTGGAGTTTGCAAAATCGTTCACTGCGATGTGAAATGGAGCCAATTGCTTCTTGATTCGCCCTGCCGATGAAGACCTCAAACTTCGGATGCAGTTCGCTTGGGCCGACAGTGAAATAAACGGGCTTTTGGGCGGGGTTCATGATTATGGTCGCGGGGAGTGGTGGTCAGCGTTCAATATAAAATTCTCGCCTTGATGGTGTGTGGCACGGCCTTGAGCGCGGCGATAACCTCATTCCCATGGTTGCTGTCAATGTCTGTGATCGTGTAGCCGATCATTTCGGTGGTTTTTAAATATTGCCCGGCGATATTAATCTTGTGCGCGGCGAAGATTTCATTGATGCGCGCGAGCATTCCGGGGATGTTTTCATGGATATGGATGATACGGTGGACTTTCTTCAAAAGCGGCAGCCGAACATTGGGGAGGTTGACGGACATGCTGGTATCACCGGTGTTTACGAAGTCAATGATACGGCCCGCAACGTAACCGGCGATGTTCTTCTGCGCCTCTTCAGTGCTGCCTCCGATATGCGGGGTGAGGATTACGTTCGGGAGGCCCTGCAGGGGACTTACCAAAGATTCGGTGTTGCTCTTAGGTTCTTCAGGGAACACGTCCACGGCGGCACCGGCTATGTGGCCCGCTTTCAGGTGCCTCGCGAGTGCATCAAGGTTTACAACGTTGCCACGGCTGATATTCACGAAATACGAACCAGGCCGCATGTGTGCAAGCTCTTTTTCCCCGATCAAATTTTTATTTTCGGCACGGCCGTCAACATGTAACGAAACGACGTCGGATTTTCGGAGGAGTTCCGCGAGCGTTTTGCACCGTTTCGCGTTTCCAAGGGCAAGCTTTTCCTCAATATCGTAGAAATACACTTCCATGCCGAGCGCTTCGGCCAAGACGGAAAGTTGCGAACCAATATTGCCGTATCCCAAGATGCCTAAGCGCTTGCCGCGCGCCTCAAAACTGCCGGCTGCACTTTTATCCCAAACCCCCGCATGGAGCTTCTCGCTCTTGTTGAAAACCCTTCTTAAAAGCATCAGTATTTCGCCGAGCGCGAGCTCCACGACGCTGCGGCTGTTGGAATACGGCGCATTGAAAACGGCGATGCCCTTCTTGTCACATTCGGCAAGATTGATCTGGTTCGTCCCGATACAGAACGCTCCTATGGCAAGGAGTCGCGGGGCTGCGGCCAAAACGCGGCCGGTAATCTTGGTCTTTGAGCGAATGCCGAGAATTAAAACATCGGCCAGTTCTCTTGCGAGTTCCGCCTCGTCCAGAGCCTTGTCCACTGTTTTTATCGGATATCCCTCGGCGGCGAACGTCTTTGCCGCGTCCGCGTGGATGTTCTCCAAAAGCAGAACCTTGATCTTGTTTTTAGGGTACGAGGTCTTTTTTGCGCCACCGTTCTTCCCTTCCATAAAGTTATCTTAACCCTATCGCGCGGATTTTGAAACTGGTTTGAGTGAGCTCGGTCGAGACAATTTGCGTCAAACACTTTTGGGGTCGTTTCAGAAACCCATACGAGGCGTCTCGGTCTGGGTAGCGGCAGACCAACAGGGCATTTGGTATAATATACTATCGTACCAACCTCGTAAGCCGAGGTTCCAGCGCGACCGTGATGCCTAATAAAAAATGTGATAAGATATTGACGTGCTCCGCAATGTAAAATCTCGTGATGGTTTTGCCCCTCTCGTCATCATTCTTGTAGTCGTAGGAGCAATGATCATCATTGGCGGCGGATTATATGCCTGGGGGCGGTATCGGCAGACCCAGCCTGCATCATCGATCACGATTATCTCTCCGACCGGCACGGACACTTGGACAACCAGCTCCACGCACACCATTACGTGGACTACGGAAAACATCTCCCCGGGAAATAAAATTTCCATCACCCTGCGCAGAATCCCTCCGCCGCCCCTGCCCACCGAAGGACAAGAGTTCGACCCCATCGTCTTTGTGAATCTTGAAAATACCGGGAGTGTGGACTGGACGATCTCGGATATGTATCCGACCGGCACTTATATCCTTGGAGTGACTAGTTACGTTTCCGTGCCGGTAACCAATCCGATAACTGCCGAAAGTGCACCGTTCACGATCACCCACGAGCAACTCATTGGTGGACAAAAGGATGCACATGGATGCCTTGTGGCAGCTGGATATTCCTGGTGCGGCGCGAAACAGGCGTGCGTGAGGCCGTGGGAAGAATACTGCACTGCCGCAACGCCGAAACCGGCCGTGTTTACCTGCGATGATTCAAAGACCATTTCCGCCACTTTTTATCCAACCGACGATAAATATGTCGACCTTGTTTTGAGCGACGGAAGGAAATTGTCCGTGCCCCACGCCATTTCGGCTTCGGGTGCGCGCTACGCAAAAGCAGATGAATCGTTCGTCTTTTGGAATAAGGGCGATACCGCATTCATAACAGAAAACGGCACGACCACTTTTTCGAATTGCGTAGTAGCGACACAGAACGGAGCTCAATTCACCAACCCTAATGGCAGCTACAGTTTTGATTATCCGGCAGCTTGGAAAGTCGCGATTAACCAATATAACAATAGCAATTCTTTATTTGGTCCAAGCGCGGATAGCGCTTCCGGACTCGGTGGCGTGGAAGTTTTCCCGAACCAGGCGTCAATAAGTTCGTTCCTTGGAGGTGTGGCTGCGCAATACGATAGCAAGATCAATATTGCGGTTGATGGCATTCCGGCAGTGCGAACCCACTATAAAGGTTCTTCGATAAGCGGCACGGAGGTGGTTTTACTAAAAGATGGCAAAATCTACAATATTTATGTTAACAGCGAAAAGAGCGAAGATATAAGTTTATTTGACCAACTTGTTTCTACCTTTAAGTTTGCTCATTAGGACAGAGGATCAAGACCGGGATACCTATTCTGGAAGGCCTGTGCCGACTCGGAAGAAACCTCTATGCTGCCTACATATGGAAAGTTCTGGACTGACAGACAAACCCCTAAATTCGTCGCCTAATCTGAACCTCTCTAAGCATTGAAAAATGTAGGGGGACTGTCCCTCGAACGGGCGCGCAACCCTGCGGGGGCACTACGACTCGAACTAGTTCGGTCGTACTAGTGTCCTATCCCGAAATAGCATTGCAAAATCTTGATTTTATAAACCGCACCGCGCTAGGACTCGAACTGCACGGCTATTATTTCCCCCTTTTACCCTTTGAATGCAAAAGCCATCAACACGATAGTTAAAGCATTAAGAATCACTAATAATGCTTTTTGTGGGGTCGGTGGAAGGGGATTCCATAAAATATAGATCGTGTAGATTATTGCAACAATCGCCGCACCAAGAAAGTTTCCTTTTACCATGTTTTTAAAATGAGGTTAATTAAGTACGCGACCTTTCAAGAATTATATCATTCTTTACTTACTCACACTGGACCTCTTTAAGAGAAAATATGTCTCGGTCGCACTACCGCCTTAAGCGAGGCGCTCCACGATAAGAAATGTTGTCTGCGGAGGCGGAAGGATTCGAACCTTCGAAGGGATTTCTCCCTTAACATCTTAGCAGGATGCTGCTTTAAGCCGCTCAGCCACGCCTCCAAACTACTTCGTCATGGTACACGAGAAACTTGTTTTTATCAAGATTTTCTGCTACATTTCATTCGTTATGGTGGACAAAATCTCGGTGAAAAATCAAAAACAGCGGCCGCCGATCGTGGTCGTGGTGGGACACGTGGATCATGGAAAGACGACGCTTCTGGATTGCATTCGGAAGACGAACGTTGCAGTGCGCGAGGCGGGCGGTATCACGCAAGCTGTGGGTGCGTATGAGATTGCGCACCAGCCGACGGGTGGCGGCGCGTTGCGCAAGATCACTTTTATCGACACGCCGGGGCATGAGGCCTTTACGGCGATGCGCGCGCGGGGCGCGCAGGCGGCGGATCTTGCAATACTTGTGGTCGCTGCGGACGAAGGTGTGAAGCCGCAGACAAAGGAGGCGATCAAAATTTTGGGCGAAACGAAAACGCCGTTCATTGTGGCGCTCAATAAGATTGACAAGGTGCAGGGCGGCAATCTTGAAAAAGCGAAAACGGATTTGATGAATGTGGGCGTGATGCTGGAGGGTTACGGCGGACAGGTGAGCTATCACGGGGTTTCTGCGAAAACAGGTGAAGGAGTGAACGAGCTGCTTGACCTTGCGTTGCTCGCCTCCGATATGGAAGATTTGACGTATGACCCAAAAGCGCCGGCCTCCGGCTACGTGCTTGAGACGCGGCGCGACCCGCGGCGGGGCATTGAAGCAAGCGTGATCATAAAAGATGGAACGCTCCACCGCGGCGACGCGATAAAGACGCACACCTCAAGCGGCAAGGTGAAGATACTTGAGGATTTTATGGGGAAAGCTGTTTCTGCCTTGGAGCCGTCAGCCCCGGCGGTAGTCATTGGTTTTGAGAAATTGCCCAAGGTGGGCGAAGTGTTCGCTGTGGGAGAATTGAGGGAAGCACAATCGCCGCAGGCACAGGACGCGGCCGCGACCCAGATCGCAAAGTCCAAGCCGAACACCCTGAACTTGATCCTTAAAGCATCTGACGCAGGGTCGCTTGAGGCGCTTTCGGTTGTTTTGAAGGGTGTCAATAAGCAGGGAGGTAAAGAGATCAATGTGGTTGAGGAATCCGTGGGCGAAGTGACCGACGGCGACGTGCGCCGCGCGCAGGCGACGAACGCTACGATCATCGGGTTCAAAAATAAAGTGGAGAAGGGAGCGAGGAACCTTGCGGAGGCGCAGACTGTCATGATCATTACCTCGGACATCGTCTATGATCTTGCAAAAGCCGTGGAGGATTTCCTCACGGGGAAACTGGGTCCCGCGACGGCGGGTGAACTTGAGGTGCTCGCGGTTTTCAATCAGGAAAAATTAGACAAGCAGCTTGTCGGCGGTCGCGTGACGAAGGGTATCTTCCGCGGGAAGTCCACGTTTGAGATAATGCGACGTGCGGGAACCGCAGTGGTCGGAGGAGCCGAGGGAGCCGCCGCAATCGAAGAGCCCGCGAAGTCAGTTGGCACAGGAAGAGTACTTGGCTTGCGGGAGAAAAAATCGGAAATAGCGCAAGCCGAGAAAGGGAAAGAGATCGGCGTTCTTTTAAGCTCGCAGGTTACCGTGCAGGTCGGAGACACCTTGGTCATACGCAAATGAACTTTCGCTCGGAGCGGGTGAGCAAATTGATACGCGAGGAGCTTGCGAAGATCATAATCCGCGAGGTTGAGTTTCCCGATGCGTTCGTCACGATCACCGGGGTCACGGTGGATAAAAAGTTGGAGCGTGCAAAGGTCAGCGTGAGCGCGATCCCGTCGTCCGCGGGCGACGCCGCACTCGCCGAACTCCAAAAACGCGCGGGCTATCTTCAGTATCTTTTGATGAAAAAGATCAATATCAAACCGATGCCGCGGATATCGATATCCCTTGATCATGGCGTGGAGAACGCTGCGGCGGTTGAAAAAGCGCTCTTAAAAAAGTAAGATTGAGGCACGGCCACGTGGCGAAGTAGCTAACGCAGCGGTCTGCAAAACCGCTATACGCGGGTGCGATTCCCGCCGTGGCCTCCAACCCGATTTGCCCGGGTGCTGAAACCGGTAGACAGAGCTGACTTAAACTCAGCTGTCCGCAAGGACGTGTCGGTTCGACTCCGACCCCGGGCACAAGAGTAGAGACTAAATCCTTATTATAAAAATTCAGCCGCGCTTCGCGGAGCGAAGCGTATGGTGTGGTGGGGGTAAATTCGATACGACGATTTTTGAGAAGTATGTTCGAGCCGAAGATTTTTTGGGCGGACGATTTTTGGAGGGGTAAGGAAGATGAAACGCTAGTTTCACCAAGTAATGATGTGTCTTTTATCCACTCTCGCATCTGTTCGAGCCAAGCCAGATACCCATTGCCCAGTCCGGTGAGTTTCCCTTCCAGCGACTTCCGGCGGGAGAGGAGGTCTTCCTTCTCCGCGAGATAGGTCTCGCGCTCTATATCTTCGTCCAAATAGAGCCGATGGAGTCGCTGGAGTTTTTGGGATATGACCCGCATCTCCTCTCTGACGGCTTGGCTCGCCGCGATTGAGGATTGCATGGCGTTCGCTTCGTCGGCATCAGCCATTCTTGAAAGTTCTACCGCCCAATCCGAAGGCGCGGCGAAATCTTTTAGTATATCGGATAGTTGAACTGCTAAAACTTCCTCTCTGATATAGGGCTGGGAACAGACGACCCCTTTCTTACTGCAACGATAATAGGTGTGGTCTTTCTGCACTTCGGCCGTAATCATCCGGCCGCACTCGCCGCAACGGAACAAACCGCACAATGGTTTCGGTTCTTTGGTTCTCACCTGCGGCTTGCTCCGCTCCTTCAAGACGGCTTGGACTTTATCGAACAGTTGCTTGGAAATGATAGGTGTATATTTGCCTTCAAAAATCTCTCCGGCGTAGCGGAACAAGCCGCAATAAAAGGGGTTCGATAGGAACGCCGTAATCTGGTCGCGTTTCCACGTCCTGCCGCCTTCGCTCATCCATCGGTTGTTAGCTTTGGTGCGGATGCCCTTATCGAAAAGGAACTTTGAAATGTCCTCAAGGCGGGACTGATTGCGGGAATACAGCTCAAAGGCTTCGCGGACGATAACCGACTCTTTTCTATCCACGACAATCTGCTTTGTGCGCGAGTCATTCTGATAGCCCAATGGGGCAACGCTCGGATACTCTCCCCGCTTCGCTTTCTCATGGAGGCCGCGTTTCGTATTCGCGCTCAAGTCGAGAATATATTGGTTCGCCATCCCGAACTCCATATTCATAAGGAGCGTGTTGTCGCTTGGCTGGTAGTCGCGGTCGTTCGTCCGTATGTGTTCGATGATGCCCTCCTGCAACATCCAGCTTATCTGCGCCGCGTCCACCGGATTGCGGGCTAACCTGTCGAGCTTCCAACAGAGGATGCCCTGCGCTTCTCCCTCGTTGATACGCCGAACCATCTCGCCGAACACGGGACGACCCGGACGCTTCGCCGATTGTTTCTCCACAAACACTTCGGAAATATGAAGGTTCTCCTGCTTAGCCAAGGCACGCAAGACGGCGAGCTGGTCTTCGATGGAGCGCACCTGCTTATCTTCGACATCGGTGGATTTTCGGGCGTAGAGGAAATATGAGGTCATAAGGATAGTATAAAACAATTGTTTTATATAGAACAATCATATAATGGGCGGTAGAATTAACGCAAGCTCTAAATATGACCGACATATCAGCAAGGTTTGGCAAAAAAGTTAAAGAGGTGCGCCTCAAAAAGAAGCTGTCGCAGGGCGACCTCGCCAAGATTTTGGGCGTTCACCCTGCTTACATAAGTAGTGTCGAGCGCGGCGTGCGGAATATATCTATAGGAGGAATTGAGAAAATCGCAAAGGCCTTAGCTGTGCCTATAAACAGATTATTAAGCTGATTAAAACATGACACGCGACATAGAAACGAAGATAAAAGACGTTATATGCCAGAAGACTTATTCTGAACGAGACGTGGTCTATTTCTTTGTAGAGTCATACAAATTTTTGGAACGGAAATACGATAAACAATTCGGCGATGGTAAATACAATCAAATAAAATTTTACAGAGATTGGGTCTGCCACTCGTACCTCCACGGAGCTTCCTATAAAGTATTCAAAGATGTCGATGCGTTAATTAAGGCGGAAGCGAACAAACCAAACGCATTAGGCCATCTCGATTGGTTAGATGCAATGACCAATAAAATACGGGATTGTTTCCGCGACTATGGACTCCTCCGCTTAAAGGAAGATATTATTAACTTTTTTCCAGAGATTGGATATGATGGCAAGTTCGATTGGGAAAATTTCAGAGCTAGTCTTTACGAAGTCATAAGAGACATTCAATTAATTATTAAAGATGGGGATGAAATTATTTTTAGCTTCAAGTGCATTACCCCCGTGATTAGAGTTAGTAACGACGACTTAGATTTAGAGGTTATTATCAAGAGGAGCGACAAAATCAACTTTGTGTTAGATGACCGCTCTTTAGAGGATGGTGCTTAAAAGTTAATTAAAAAACATGGCAAAACTAAATGTTATCATCGGTTTGCCCGGCTCGGGGAAATCATTTCGTCTTAAAGAACTCATTAAATCGGGTGAAATTGCCAGCGATTGCGTCTATCACGACTATCATGCTGACGCTCCATCGGACGAAGTCGAAGATAGTTTGCACTACGACGAGCTAATCGCCAAATTAAAAAGTGGGAAGAACTGCGCTGTTGCTGATATAGCTTGGTGTGCAAAAGAAAGACGCGAACAATTTATCAGCATAATCAAAAAAGCGGTGCCTAGCGTCGAAATAAAAATACAGTGCTTCGAGAAAAAACCTGATGTTTGTAAAAGAAATGTTGAGTACGCTAGCAAGCAGAGAGCTACGCGCCGGATTCAAAAAATCAATGAGTTCGCACCGGACTATGATATTCCTGCCGATGTAGAGATATTAAAAATCTGGGATTCTTCTCATCCTCAAAAATAACGACTTCCTTACCCCTCCAAAAATCGTCCGCCCAAAAAATCTTCGGCTCGAACATACTTCTCAAAAATCGTCGTATCGAATTTACCCCCACCACACCATACGCTTCGCTCCGCGAAGCGCGGCTGAATTTTTATAATAAGGATTTAGTCTCTACTCTTGTGGCTCTGTACCAGTCCGCTCGACTGTATTTTGAGAGTCTACCATAGCCGTTTTACCCCTACATTCCGAAGCTGTTTACCCCTTCAATTACCCCTTCAATTGGGTATGCTCAATTTGAAGGGGTAGCGGGCGCGGATTGCCCCGTGTTGCTTGGTCTTTTTGACCAACCGACCCGAAAATCCAAAGTCCTACTTCACTCCGGTTTGCCTAGTCAATCACCCCGTCAATCACAGTTGACTACCCTGACGGCCATCTGGCCGTTGCAGAGCTTAGCTTTTCTTGAAAACCCCGACCCCCGACAATACCCCCGATTGGGTATGTTCAGCCCCCTCCGACACTCGCGCTACATTGGCCACAATGTTGCTCGTGTCTTCGGGGGCTTCACCTCGTCCGGTGGTGCCAAAATTTCTCCCCCACAAAAAATAGCTCACGGCCGCATGGCCGTGAATTTTTTCGACGTGCAAAATAATAATTACTGAGACGAGCAAACTCCGTTATAGAGAACCTCCCCCATGCTTTGAGGAATAACGCTCTCCCAACCCTGTTGTCCAAGAGTATTCAATTCATTGCCATAAGCATCGTAACTCACGGACGTAAGGGACTGTATCCTTTTCCCAGCGCAATCAATCTGATAATTCTGCTCGTTGTAGTTCGAGGTATTGTTATTAATCGTCCTGACCCACAAGGACACCGTACTCGTAGAGACATCTAACGTTTGCGTATCTAAGTAGCTAGTAGTATTGAGGTTGCTAGAAAACATCTTCCATCTGTTAAGGTCGTAAGTAGAATCGGCACCAGCAACCCTAGTATATTCCGCCACGGCCTTCTTGAAATTATTTTCACTCCAATACGCATCCCCACGACTAGAATAAAGGCCAGCCAAAATTGAGTCCTCAAAGGGTTGGCTAATTTTTGCTATCTGAGCTGCAAAGTCTGTAGGGCTGATATTCGGGTCATATTTTTGGCGCAACCCTTCGACTAAGTTTGCATCTGATACACTGCTAAACTCCGGATATATAGCCCTAAACTGGGAGACTGGCATCAATATAGCATCGTTGGCAATAGTGAGGCCTATGGCATTACTATAATCGGCGATGGCGTTAGCGTATTCGTTGAGGTGAACGTAGGCATCTCCGCGGCTTTGATAGCTTCCTTCCAAATACTTATGAGAGGAAGTCGCTAATTGTAAATTGATTGCTTCGGAAAAATCATCTATCGCACTATAATAGTCGCTATTTGAACTAGTGGATTCTTCCGCCAGCGCCTTATCATTGAACGCCCCGAAATTAGTGGGGTCTAGTTCCGTAACTTTATTATAATCGGCTATAGCTTGCGGATATTGGTTTAATTCCGAAAGAGCTTCCGCCGCGTCGCTGTATGCAATAGTGGAGCTAGGATTCAGTTGTATGGCTATATTGAAATATTGCACGGCAGATTGGTTCACCGTAGCGCGAGCACTATCGTAAGCCGCAGTTCCGCCGCTGAGTTTCCATGAGTAAATCCACGTCGCCCCTTTTTGATAGATGCTTCCAAGAATATAATTCGCCACCCACGAATTCGGGTTTAGGCTTATAGCTTCTTTCACGTCTTTGACGGCAGGAGCGTAATATGAATTGTCATAAAAAGAAAATTCATTCCAAAATAGCCCCCGGAAAAGATAAGAACGGTAATCGTTTGGATATTGGGCGACCATAGCGTTGAAGTCCGCCTCCTGTAGTGCCGTCGGATTTGAGGTGTCGCTAGGCTTGACTCCTCCAGTGTTGAAGACATCTCCCAAATTGCTCGGGTCTATATCGACGGCTGTTTCTAAATCATTTATCGCCTGTTGGTAGTTACCGGAAAGTACGTCCACCTTCGCTCTTAGTGCATACATTGGTGCAGTCGAGTCGCAGCCAATCGACTCTATGTTGTATTTACCCTTGCCACAAAACTTGATGGCATTATCAACATCTTGTGTGATGCTCTGGTAATCCGTACTTCCTAGGAGTAATAAATCCATCGCCCTTTGCATATAAACGGCCGAGAAATCAGGATATTGTTTTATAATCCCGCCCAACGCATCTATGGCTTGTTGAACTTTTGCTTTATCAGTACCATCTCCGGCAAGCTGTCCGGCAGTTATCACCGCTTGACCCATCGTTTTCTCTTGGGACGACACAACAGTGGCAGTTGCATCGTTTTGCGGGTTGAACTCGGCAAGCCCAACGTTTTCAATTAAAAGTTCTTGAGGGGTTCTGGCCGCGACCGATTTGGTTGATTCGTTTGAATAAAAGAAATAAATCGAAAGCCCGCATACGATTAATAATGCCGCGAGAGCTATCACAAACCATCTCATATTATCTCTCAATAAATTTTTTATGCGCTGATTCATAATCAATATTTTAACCCCAATTTTCTTTAAGGTTTTGGAGTAACAATTCGCTTAATTTCCCACCGCCGATAAGCTCGACGTTGTTCGCCTTAGCCAACTCGATGGCTTCCTTGGTAAAGCTGGAGTTTGTAACGACCATAACCTTGTTGCAGTCGTAGAATTTCTGCGCGGCCACGGCTTCTTGGACGGCGGCGTTGCCGACTGTGTTTGAATAGCACTTGGCTTGGATGACAATTCTCTGCCCATTCATGTTTGCAACCAAATCACCCCCTTGGTCTCCGGTCTTGCCCGTTTTCTGGACGGCGTAGCCCATGGCCGTGAACAGGCGGTACAAAAGATTCTCAAAATCGGAGCCGGAAAGCGTGGAGAATTTTTGAGGCAGGACGCTCACGCTTTCGCGGGTCAAACGTTCTTCTTTCTCTTGGATGTAGTGTTTGAGGATGATAAGGGTGGCATCCCATTTGTCTGCGGAGAGACGCATCCCTTTCTCGTTCAATATCTTCCTAAAATCTTCTAGTCGTTGCCAGTCGAAGTAGTGGCCGCGAAACGTCCAATCGGTCTTCTTCCCCTTTTGCATACCGAAACGGTCAATGAAGTTCTTGACGTATTCCTCTAGACCGTTCTGCTTTGCCGCCGTAAGAAGGTCGTTCAGTCGCTTTTCACGCCAGCGACGAATGAGTATCTGCCACGCGATGATTGCCGCGCAAACGACAATGACGAACGCCGCAAAATACCAAACCTGTTGCCAGTATGCGGCGCGGTTGGTGTTATAGAGAAAGGCGATATAGAGGAGATAGAGCAAAACGACTCCACCTATGAATCCCCAAATAGAACCTTCTTCGTCGTCTCTGCGTCTGCGTGCCATGAGATAATTCTACAACTTTTTAAGAAGTTTTGGGGAGCTATAGTCGCCTCTTGCCCGCGCAATGGGAGGGCTGGGGCAAGGGCAAGAAACCGCTGACCTTCCGCCTCCGGCGGCGTGCCAAAAGGAGGGGTTGGGGGAGAAATTTTGGCACCACCGGACGAGGTGAAGCCCCCGAAGACACGAGCAACATTGTGGCCAATGTAGCGCGAGTGTCGGAGGGGGCTGAACATACCCAATCGGGGGTATTGTCGGGGGTCGGGGTTTTCAAGAAAAGCTAAGCTCTGCAACGGCCAGATGGCCGTCAGGGTAGTCAACTGTGATTGACGGGGTGATTGACTAGGCAAACCGGAGTGAAGTAGGACTTTGGATTTTCGGGTCGGTTGGTCAAAAAGACCAAGCAACACGGGGCAATCCGCGCCCGCTACCCCTTCAAATTGAGCATACCCAATTGAAGGGGTAATTGAAGGGGTAAACAGCTTCGGAATGTAGGGGTAAAACGGCTATGGTAGACTCTCAAAATACAGTCGAGCGGACTGGTACAGAGCCACATTGTTTCTCACAAAGTTTGTTATAGTTTGATTAAATGTCTCTTGAAGGACCATCCCCCCAAGTCGAGCAGTTGAATCTCCATGCGGGCGAAACGCCAGCACGCCTTAAAAAAACAGCCGAAAAACTTCTTCAGAGTTTTATTAAAGAAAAGAAAGTAGAAGGCAGAGAACATCTCACCGAAATTCCGCCGGACCGGCGCGTGGTAATCGTCAGTTCTCATTTCTCCAATCTCGATGGCCCGCTCATCATTGATACGTTCGGCGACGGCATGAACCTGCAACTGGCGGCTATGTCCACGCATTTCGATATTACTGATGTAAGGAATTTTATGATGTCTGCCGTAGGCAAGGAATCATTTTCTCCGATTTCCTACCGCCGTCGCAATGAAGGCGCTATGTTCAACCCCGACGATTTCACAACTATTCAAAAGGTGACCGAAAGTGAAAATAAGGTGCCGTGGATTACAGCGCATAATCTAAAAAAGGATCGCGAAATGTCGCGTGCGAATGTCGGCTCTGCGTATTTGGCAGAAAAACTCAATGCGCTTGTAATCCCCGTCGCTATTGTATTGGAAGGGTCTGGAGCAAGTATGGAAGGCGCTGGAGAAATCTTGAAAGCTTTTAAGGATAAATTATCCGCAACAGTCAGGATAGGGGTCCCGCTGGAAGTTCCGCGCGTTGACGCGGGTTTTGTAGAAAGTATCATGCGGAAAAGGAAGTGCGGAGAAATGGTCACCTCGGACGAAAAAAGAAAATTTAGCGAGACGGTATACGAACTGCATAAGGTTGCGGATATGATCGGCGCGGATATCGCGCGGATGTTGCCGCCCGAAGAGAAAGGATTTTACGGTAAAAAGAGCAAGGCGGAATCCGTGGGAACGGAGGAAGAGGAGCGCCATTAATGGCAGTCTTTCCGATTTTGTCTCTCGAGTTTGTTCTTGCGGTTCGTAATATCTTGGTGCCCGAGGCGAGAGTCGAACTCGCATGGCCTTGCGGCCGATCGCTCTTGAGGCGATTGCGTCTGCCATTCCGCCACCCGGGCTCGCTATGATCTGCGCCAATTGATAATAGTTATTTTACACGCTAAAATCAAGGTTATATGGCGCGCGTAATCGCGATTTGCAATCAGAAGGGAGGCGTGGGGAAGACCACGACCGCGGTTAATTTGGGCGCGTATCTTGCGGCCGCGGGGCGGCGGGTACTCCTGGTTGACTTTGACCCGCAGGCGAACGCGAGTTCGGCATTGGGCCACAATATAAAAGAGGAGCTGAGCGTCTATCACGGCATTTTGGGAATCGTGCCGTACGAGCAGATTGTGAAGCCGACCATTATTTTTAACTATCATTTTGTTCCTGCGGCGCCGCATCTTGCGGGAGCGCTCGTAGAGCTCGTGGATGTTTCCGAGCGAGAATATTTTTTGCGGAAGTTTGTGAACCGCCTGCGCCATAATTACGATTACGTTTTGATCGATCTCCCGCCGAGCTTGAGTTTGCTCACGGTGAACGGTTTGATCGCTGCAGACGAAATTTTGATCCCGGTGCAGACGGAATATTACAGCTTGGAAGGTATTGGACAGCTATTGGAGACCGTGGAGCTCATCAAGAATAATTTGAAACATCCGCTCCGCGTCGCGGGCGCGCTCGTCACGATGTACGACAAGCGTGAACATTTGAGCCGTGAGGTTTCAAAAAACCTCCGGCGGCATTTTCCGTATCACGTGTTTGCTGTGGAGATCCCGCGCGCGGTCGCGCTCGCGGAGGCGCCGAGTTTTTCAAAGCCGATTATTTTGTATCGGCCCGACTCACCGGGCGCTGTGGCGTATAGGCGGCTCGCGGATGAGATTATCATGCAGGAAAGGGACTACAACCTGCCGCGAGAGGTCGTCGCGAGCGAAAATTTTGGGAATTTCAATATTTGATACGCGACCATGCTTGGAAAAGGACTTGAATCATTGATACCGCAGAAGGGGAATGGAAATGGCAATGGCGGGGGCGGACAGAACGATCCCTCGTCGCAGTTGCCGATTTCACAACCGCTCACGTCGGAGCCCGCGCGTGCCGGCGAGATGCGGGAAGAACCGCAAGCGGCACCGCCAGCTGAAATAGTGGCAGCAGCCGCGCCGATTTCGCAACCCCAACCCCAATTTAAACCCCAACCGCAACCAATGGTCGCTCCGGCAGCAGTTGCAGCAAAAGCGTTCCAAGAGGAACCACAGAAAATAGACTCGGTCTTTCATATTGAAGTGGATAGAATAACGCCGAATCCGAACCAGCCGCGCAGGAATTTTGACGAAGCGGGACTTCGTGACCTCGCGCATTCCATCCGCGAGTTTGGATTTCTCCAGCCGCTTGTCGTTTCGCGCGTTGAGAAAGAGATGCCCGGGGGCGTGGGCATTAGCTATCAATTGATCGCAGGCGAACGGCGGCTCCTCGCGGCAAAGATGCTTGGGCTCGCAACGGTGCCTGCCATCGTGCGGAACGTGGACCTTGAGCGTGAGAAATTGGAGCTCGCGGTTTTGGAAAACATCCAGCGTGAGGACTTGAATCCGATAGAGACCGCCCGCGCATTCCAGCGATTACAGGAGGAATTTCGCATGACCCAGCGCGAAATTGCGGCAAAGCTCGGCAAGTCGCGGGAGGCGGTTGCGAATGCCGTGCGGCTTTTGGATCTTCCCGAATACATCCGGATGGCGGTGGAAAAAGGGGAGATTTCCGAGAGCGGCGCGCGACTGCTTTTAGCCATTGAAGATCCGGGCGCGCAACAGCGTCTCTTTGAGGATATCGTGCAGCATGGGCTCACAACGCGCGACATAAGAGAGCGCGTGGGTGAGCTCGGCGGACGCACGGGGCCGCGCCGTGGCCGCCCGCCGAAAGGCGAAGAGGCGCCCCTCCCGCCGGAGCTCAAGGCGATGCAGGAGTCACTTTCTACGGATCTCGGCGCACCCGTCACGATTCACAAGGGCGCGAATACCGGGAAGATCACCATCACCTTTTATTCGGAAGAAGAATTGGAAAATATTCTGCGGCGGCTCGGGAAAGAGAGCTAGAACTAATTCAATTTATAACTTTCCTCTTTCACTTCTTTTATTGCTTTCAGCTTGACGATCAGCTTATCAATTTTGTCTTTATCAGCGGTTTTGATTTCAATTCGATAGAACTGGTAGCGGCCCCCTCGCGGGTTTTCGGTGTAAAAGTTCACGATGGCGAGGTGCTGGCGTGCGATTACCTCTGAAATATTTCTGATGAGGCCGATGCGGGGTTCCACCGTGAGCTTCAATTCTGCGCGCGTGGGCGCTTTCGCCATGCGCACGAACCTGTTTTTCCCGCGGAGCGCCGCGCGAATGTGATCGCGGGCGATGCCGGTCGCGACGAAGCGGAGCCAATCATCCGACGGTTTTTTCCCTTTCTGGGTGATAATGTAGACCACGTCTCCCGATTTCAGCTTGTGGTCAAGCGGCACGAGCGTGCCGTTCACCCGCGCGCCCGCGGCAGTGTTCCCGACGGCGGAGTGGATATGGTATGCGAAATCCACGGGCGTGGCGCCTTGCGGCAGGTCAATGACGTCGCCGCGCGGCGTGACGGCGAAGATGCGCCCGCGGAAGAAATCAATTTTCATCGCGTCCAAAAACTCTTCCGGTTTTTCTCCTCCACCGAAGAACTTCTCTTGCCATGTGCGGAGTTGCTGCACCCAGGAGAGGTCTTCCGCAAGCTGTTTCCCGGAAACTTTTTCGCCGCGGCGTTTCTGATCGTAGAGCCAGTGCGCGGCGATACCATATTCGTTTTCGTCGTGCATTTCCCTCGTCCGTATCTGGAATTCAATTGTTTTATCACCTGGACCGATCACTGTGGTGTGTAAGCTGCGGTAACCGTTCGGTTTCGGCAAGGCGATGTAATCCTTGATGCGGTGGGGAACCGGTGGCCACGCTTCGTGGATAACGCCGAGTGCCGCGTAGCATTCGGGGACGGTGGCTACGATCACGCGCATCGCGACGAGGTCGTAGATCTTCCCCATGTTCATGTCGCGGCGCAGAAGTTTTTTATACAAACTGGCGTAACGTTTGGCGCGAATTTCAATATCCAGTGGCTTGATATTGTGTTCCTCAAGGAGCTTGCGCACCTGCGGCTTTATCTTTTCGAGATACGCGAGCCGTTCTTTGTATTGTTCTTTTGCCGTAGAGAGCAGCCATCGGTAGTCGGCAGGATGGAGATAGGGGAATGCGAGATCTTCCAGTTCGCCGGAGAGATTGTGCATGCCGAGGCGGTAGGCGAGCGGCGCGTAGATTTCGTCCGTCTCCATCGCGATCCGTTTTTGCTTCGCCGGCGGGAGGGCCGCGAGCGTTTGCATGTTATGGAGGCGGTCGGCGAGCTTGATGAAGACGACGCGCAGATCCTGCGAAAGCGCAAGGATCATCTTGCGAAGATTTTCCGCCCGGTTCTCCGCACCGCGGTATTTGATGCGGCCGAGCTTTGTCACGCCGTCCACAAGGAACGCCATCTCTTCGCCAAATTTTTCTTTGATGGTCTCGATCGATATATTCGTATCTTCCACGGTGTCATGGAGAAGTCCCGCCGCGATGGTCGCCTCATCCAGATGCCACGCATTCAGCGTTTCCGCGGTGGCAAGGGAGTGCGCGAAATACGGTTCTCCGCTTTTCCTTTTTTGCCCGCGATGTACGGCTTCAGCGAAGGAGAAAGCCCGCGCGGGGATGCTCTGTGGGTTTTGCTTGATAAGTTGTTTTATGGAAGTGGACATAACCGTTGTTTTTTTATTGTATGTCTATTCATAAGTTTTTCACAGTTTTTTGGTTGACGAGATTATTAGAATCTATTACCTTTCTAATTAGGCAATATTCGGCTGTTCTAACGTCTTCTTTGAGGGAGGATCTCTTGGGACAGAATAAGGGGAAGAAAAATAGTCGAACGGACGATGTCGGTGAGATGCACCGGCAACGCATTGAACGGCGTCGGTCAAAGCTAAGGCACAGGGTCAGCGATGCAATTTTGCATGCGGGCCCGCAAGCTTGGCAGAAGTATGTAAGAACCCACGAGGCCGTTTATGGGTCATACGATGGCCTTCACCATTAGGAACGACACCCCACTTCTGCGCTTGCGCGGAGTGGGGTGCAAAATTCTTATCCCTCCCTTTCTTTTGTTTTTCCTCGTGGCTCCCGTTTCTTCGGCGGGTTTTCTCGCCAATGTCTTAGCGCTTCCTCAAGGTCGGCCTCCGACTCCGGTTTTTTGTTCATGATGAACGTGCAGGCGGGATAGCGCGTGCAGGCGTAGAACGGCCGTCCGCGGCCGCGGGATTTTTTCTCCACGATGTCGCCGGGCTTTTCCCAGCGGTCGGCGGAGTCGCGACACGCGGGACACGCGAAGCCGGTTTTGTTCCAGATCTTTGACATACCTTTACAGTTCGGATAGTCCGTGCAGCCGAGGAAAAAGCCGAAGCGTCCGCGGCGCACTTTCATTGGTTTGCCGCAGAGGGGGCAGCGTTCGTCTTCCGTTTTTTCCTCAAGCTCGCGGATCTTCGCCGCCTCCTCGGGCATCGGGAGCGTCACCTTCACCGTGGGATCGGGGCATGCCAGGAATTTCCCCATGCGGCCGAACTTGATCACCATCGGTTTTCCGCAGTGCGGGCAGGGAGTGTCCGAAATTTCCATCTGCTTTGTGACGGACGCTTCCTTTTCATCCAATTCTTTTTTAAACGGGCCGTAGAATTCGCGACAGACCTCGGTCCATTTCATTTTCCCTTCGGCGATATCGTCCAATTCTTCTTCTATATGTGAAGTGAATTTGATGTCTACGATCTCCGGAAAATTTTCTACGAGGAGATCGTTCACAACGGTGCCGATCTCCGTCGGATGATATTTTTTCTCCATTTTTTCCACATAGCCGCGGTCCTGAATGGTCGTGAGGGTCGGCGCGTACGTGGACGGACGGCCCACCCCTTCGGCTTCAAGGGCTTTCACGAGCGTGGCGTCGGTGTAACGGGGCGGCGGTTCGGTAAAATGCTGGACGGGCGTTATCTTCTGGAGTGCGAGTGCCATGCCTTCCGTGAGTTTCGGCAGCTGCCCTTCTATTTCCGTCGCGGCCGCGCCCTCGCCGTTCGCGCCTTCGTCGCGGCCTTCGGTGTAGGCGCGGATAAATCCGTCGAACTTCACAACCTGCCCGTTCGCGCGGAAGATTTCTTTGTGCGCAGTATCCGCTTCAATGTCCACCGAGGTTTGTTCAAGGAGCGCTTCTTTCATTTGTGATGCGACGGTGCGTTTCCAGACAAGGTCGTAGAGTCGCTCACTGTTATGCTCTTTGATGCCGAGCGCGTGCCCGGAGGCGGCGTTGAGATTCGTGGGACGGATGGCTTCGTGCGCTTCCTGCGCTCCTTTCGTCCGCGTGGCGTATCGTCGCGGTTCCGCGAGCTGATATTCCTTCCCGAATTCTTTCCCGATCGCTTGCTGCGCGGCGACGAGCGCTGCCTCCGCGAGGTGCACGCTGTCCGTCCTCATGTACGTAATGTGCCCGTTCTCGTAGAGCTTCTGCGCGATGGCCATCGTTTGCTTCGCCGAGAATCCCAGCTTGCGCGCCGCTTCCTGCTGGAGCGTGGAGGTCACGAACGGCGGTGCGGGATATCGCCGGACTTCTTTTGTGATGACCTCTTTGACGCTGTAATGTGCGCCGTCAAGATTTTTTATGATGCGCTTCGCGTCCTTCTCGTTTTTGATGCCCATTTTCCCGATTGCCTTTCCGGCAATGGATTGCAGGAAGGCGGGGAATGTGGTTTTGGCTTCGGGCGATTGGAACATCGCCTCAATGGACCAGTACTCTTCTTTTTTGAATGCCTGGATTTCGCGCTCGCGTTCAACAACGAGCCGCACGGTGACTGATTGCACGCGTCCCGCGGAGAGTCCGTACCGTACCTTCCGCCATAGAAACGGCGAAAGGCCGTAGCCCACGAGCCGGTCAAGCACGCGCCGCGCTTGCTGGGCATCTACCAGGTTCACATCAAGACTGCGCGGCGTGAGGAGCGCTTCTTTGATCGCGGATGCGGTGATTTCGTGGAATGCGATCCGTTCCACCCCGCCTTTTTTTCTTTGAAGGCCGAGTGCCGCGACCAGGTGCCACGCAATTGCTTCGCCTTCGCGGTCTTCGTCAGTCGCGAGGATCACCTTCGTAGCTTTCGCGGCCAGTTTTTTCAGATTGGCTACCACGGGTTTTGCCTTCACGGGGATCACATACTGCGGCTCAAAATCGTGTTCCGTATCAATTCCCATTTTGCTTTTAGGGAGGTCGCGGATGTGCCCGTAGGACGATTCCACAGTAAAGTTCTTGCCCACAAACTTTCCGATGGTTTTTGCTTTCGTCGGCGATTCCACAATGATGAGGTCCATGGTTGGTTGTGTTGTTATATTGTATACCCTTCACTCCGTTCTTTGATGAGATTTTTTAGCAAAAGGAACGAAAGCGTCCGGTTTGCGATTTGGGGTTCCAGCTTAGTGATTGCCGTGATTTTGTCAACCGCAAGAGGTACGGAAGCTTCCCGCAAGGCCTTTAAAATCAGTCTTTCTTCGAGTGACGCCGTTTTTTCTTGCACGGCAATCTTCTCCGCGGGAGAGATGCCATAGCTTTCCATGATTTCGTGGGGAGTGGTCGTGAGCGTTGCCCCTTGACGGATGAGTGCGTGGGAGCCCGCGAAGTTCGGATGGACGATGGAACCGGGTACGACGAATACGTCCCGATTTTGTTCAAGAGCGAGGTGTGCGGTCACGAGTGCGCCCGATCCCTGTGGCGCTTCTACGATCAAAACGCCGCGCGAAAGGCCGCTCACAATCCTGTTCCGTTCCAGAAAGCGGTCTGCGTACGGAGGCGCGCCGAGCGGGTATTCGGAGACGAGTACGCCGCCGCTTTGAAGGATTTTTTCCGCAAGGCGCGCATGCTCTCGGGGATACACGGCATGCAACCCTCCGGCAAGCACCGCGATCGTCACACCCCGGGCATCAAGACATCCTTCGTGTGCTGCGGCATCGATACCGAACGCGAGGCCGCTTACGATGCCGAACCCGCATTGCGTGAGCTCCCGCGCGAAACACCGGGCGATGTTTTTTCCTTCAGGCGTGGCACGCCGGGTGCCCACAATCGCGAAAAGCGGCACGTTCTGCGGCGGGAGTGCGCCGCGCAGGTAAATGCCGAAGGGATGATCATTTATTTCCCGGAGCGGTGCAGGATATTCTTCATGTTCAAAAAGTATGAGGGCGACGCCCGCGCGCGCAAGGTTTTTCCATTCCGTCTCGGCATCGGGCGGAGGGATGCCGAAATGCTCGAGTGCTTCGTGCGCGCGTTTCCAGTCGCCATATTTCTTTTTTAACTGCGCGATTTTCCGATAATCGCCGCCCGTGCCCACGGCGACCGCATTATAATAGTAGTATGCTTCCTCATCCATCAGAGAAGCGTTGCGGAAAACGTTCCAAAAGTAAAGTGTGCGTTCACAATTTTTTAATGGTAGAATGAAGCGGTGCAATGAGGAATCTCAAGCGGCAATTGCAAATAAGCATCGGAATCATCGCGGCGGCCATTGCGGTAGCGTCCATTGCCATTTACTTTTTTTCCAACGACATTGCGGCGCAGACGGATAAGATCGTTTCCGATCGGACCCGCATCGCGGAGGAAAATACGGCAGTCGGCATTCTGGCGAGCCTCAAAAGCGAAGCGGCACAAGCGGCTCCTTACACACCCGTCTTGAAATCAATTTTGCCGACGTATGATAAGCTTGTGGGGCTCCCGCAGGCGCTCAATACTCTCGGGCAGGCGCACAATGTTTCGGTTTCGTTCGCGTTCAAGGGAGGGGGGACCGCGGCCACCACCTCCACTCCCGGCAGCGATGATTTTTCCCTGGTCGCGACCGGAGCCCCGAGCGATCTCGTCGCGTTTCTCAATGATCTTGAGGCGGAAGCGTCCGGATTCATCATTGCGATCGATTCCTTTGACTTTACGAGCAGTGGAACGGCGTACCTCCTCACCGCGCAGGGCCGAGCATTTTCCAGAGGATCATGAAAGCATTTTTCAGACACTATCCAGAGACCACCCTCGCCATTTTCGCGATTGTTTTTCTTGCGATTATCGTCGCGTATTTCAGTTGGGGGATCGGCGATGTAATCGTGGAAGTGAATCGCGCGGTCCAGGCGAACGTGCCGGCGGGGGCGAATACCAGTTTCAATCTGGAGGGTGCGGAGGCCCTTCGCCTTCCCGGTCTTGTCAAACCGCAGTAAGAGACCGTAGAATGAACCGAGTCCCCTGGCGTCCTTAGCTCAGTGGTAGAGCGCTACAATGACACTGTAGAGGCCGGAGGTCCGATCCCTCCAGGACGCACAGTCCAGTGATAGGTGTTTTGAGACCGTGATTCCTGAGGTTCCAGCGCGTCCTTGAGGGATGACCCTCTAGTACACTGAAACCTCTTTACCGTTCGCGGGCGAGTCAGATCCCTTGAGTCGTTGCACGATCATGCTGTATACAAAACACCGCCGCAAATTTGCGGCGGTGTTTTGTATTATCAACAATTCCTTTTATGCCGTTTCCTGCGGCATTAAGGCGAGCGTCTTGTTCTGGAATTTCAAGCGGCTCCTCAGGTTTGATAACAGCTCGCGTTTTTCGATAATCGTGCCTTCGGTTAAGACGTAGACCGCATAGACCTTGGCATCGAAGATTTCCGGTTCGGCGTTCTGTTCTCGGCCCTTGCCCAAGGCGACTCTCCTGAATTTGTTGTACCGCGCGATTTCGTCCTTGAATTTCTGCTTGACACCCAGCTCGTTGATATCGAGCGTGTCGAACATCGCGAGAATCTGGTCGATAATTTCTTCTTCTTTGATATATCCGCATTGGCAATTTACGTCACGCTTCTTCGTGCATCCATAGTACACATACCGATGGGTATTGCCGTTCTTTTGATATTTCCATTTTTCAGATGCAGTGATTCCTGATCCGCAAAGGCCGCACGTGATGAGCTTTGTGAAGGCGAATTCCTTGTCGTTTTTGACCTCGCTCCGCTTCATCTGCTCCCGCGCTCGATCAAATAGTTCTTTTGTGACGAGGGGCGTATGGACGCCGGTGTACCATTTGCCCGACTTTTCGGGGAATTCAAACGTTCCGTAGTAGAAGGTTTTTTGGAGGACGATGAAGATATTCGATAACGAGAGGGGTTTTCCGGTGATCGTCTTGAACTTTACCTCGTTTTTGAGCCATAGATAGAGCCTGCGTCCCGACCATTGCTCATTCGCCACCTTCTCAAACATTTGACGGATGATGGGACCTCGCACGGGATCTACCAGGAGTTCGCATTTCTTATCCTTCCGTTTTTCGTTCAGATATCCCGTAGGCGCGATGCCTGGCCAGAGGCCCATTTCCACCCGCGCCCGCAGGCCCCGTCTCACGTTTTCCGATTTATTGTCGTTCTCGAGTTTCGCCGTCGAGCACAGGATCATGAGCATGAATTTCTCGCTTGGATTGTTAGTGAACTTTTGCGAGAAGGTTCGTATCTCGACGAGCTGCTTCTGATCCATGAGATCGACGAGCGATCCGAGATCGCCCGCATTGCGGCTCAAGCGATCCGGTGCCCACGTGAGGATGCCGTTGAATTTACCCGCGCGAATGTCTGTGAGGAGCGAGTTAAACACTTCGCGTTGGCCGACATCTTTCGCGGAGTGGGATTCCTTCCTGATCTCCGCGATCTCCAATCCGTCTCGCTCGGCAATCCTGATCATCTCCGTGATTTGGCTATCAATCGAAAGAATTTGTTTTTCCTCTGATTCTGTACTCTTTCTTGCATACAGACAGTAGGCGACCTTTACTGGCAGCGGCTGATTGGTTGAGGTCGCCGCTCCTGCCGACCCCTTGGTTAGGTTTGTCATCAAGACAAGGGATGACGCAACCCCTCCAGAGAGTCCAGGAGCCCTCAGGTTGATAAGTCGAGCGGCCGGAAGTCCTCAATTTCCTTGCAGTTTCGCTCCATTTCCTGCAGCACGCGCTTAAGGACTCGCCCTTGCTTCTTCAGATCGGTAAATGCTTCAACGTCCTCATCTGGTACGAAAGAAGCCAGCGAAATATACGCGGCGCAAAGCAGCCGGATCCGTTCCTTGATCGCCAGTTTCAATTTCCGCTTTGAAGACGGAAGGGAAGAAGCGGGATTGAGGAATGATTCCCCATTTTTATCATCGCGGATATTTTTCGCCGCCCTTATGATCGCCTCAATATCGTCGTCCATATTGAAATGGATGACGCAACGGTGGGAAAAGTCCAGAGTGCTCCGACGCCCCAGATTTAAGGATATTTCTTTCGACTTGGTAATGATGTAAACTTGAAGTATTAATATAAGCAAAAACAAAGGAGCGCCTGTTGACTTGCAGGTCATTCCGATGTATAATCTAGCCATCAAATCAACATGAAGGAGAGCCCCAAATTCGAGGAAATAGAGAATAAGCTGGAACAAGCTTCGGAAAAGGCTCCGCAAAAAGAAGGCGTCGTTTCTTTTGCCGAGACATGGAATTCTCCCGAACAGGGATCTGAGGAGCTCTATGCGCTTTGGCGCGACTATCAGCGCAAGAGAGACGAGCTTGCCAAAGAATATCGAGATAAAAGAGCCGAGCCCAAGAACGATCAGGAATCACCAGCGGATCGTGCCCGGCGTATCCGAGCGACGGTTGCAGTCGACACAAAACTCGCTCCGCTCCGCACCGCCATACGCCCTCGCTTCAAAGATACCAACGTGCGTGGAATCTTTGAGAAAACCTTGGAACGTGAATTTGCAGAAGAGGAAAAACTTGCCCCTTCGTACGAGAATTATCTCCGGGAAAAAGCTCAGAGGGACGGAGCGGACGAGCGTCGTCTCGAACTCTATTCAGATATTTTTTCCCATCGGGAAAAAGAATCCGATGAACTTACTCTGCTCGAGCTTGCCGATCTCGCGGCTCGCGTGAAAGCAACCGATGGCTCGATGCAACGGATGGAGCGCGAAGATCCGGAACTCTCAGCGCGGCTTTCTTTTGAACGCTTGAAGACATATCGGGAGCAGCTTAAGAAGGGCGGCTTTATTTGGACTCCATCAAGAGAAAAATTATTCCAGAAAATTCTCGAGCACCTTGTGATCGTGAATCAGAATCGGCCACTCCTCCTTTATGGAGAAACTGGAACCGGAAAAACTCGTCTCGCTCGTGCTGCTTCGCAACGGCTTACCGAACGTGCGCCTTATGAAGTAGGCGAAGAAGCGAAAACTGACATCCGACCGCTTTTAGGTTTGCGAAGTATAGATAAGGACAGAGAAACATTCGTCACCTACGGGCCGCTCGGTCAAGCGGTGACCGGGAAAAAGACCTCGCGGGATGCGAAAGCCGGAGCTGGCGGAATATTCTATATGGACGAAATGAACGGCTACCCTCCGGAAGGCTTGCGTTCTTTAATCAAGCAACTTTCCGGCCGCCGCGCGGGAGAGGAAATCAGCTTTGCAGCTTGGGCAGGCAGTTCAGAAAAACTTGCTCCCGAATTCGGTTTTATTGGCTCAGCCAACCTTCCTTCGGAAAAACATCCGGATCGCTCCGAGCTTCCGGTCGAGGTGGCGCGGGAACTCGGCTCGCTTGAGGTAGATTATCCGCCGCAATCCCCGGAAGATCCCGAGCTTTATGAAATGATGCTCGCGGCGCTTATGGACCAGAACGATCGAATTCGCGTACCGAAGGACGAGTTGCCTCCGCAATGGAAAGAAGTAGTGGATGCGCGAACCAATAGCAAGCATCCCGAGATTGACACCGATCCCAAAGCGGGAGGAACGCTCTGGCGGTTTGCCGAATTCGTCGCGGCTATCCAGAAAAGCTACAAAGGCGAAGAGAATGCACTCACTACAACCCTGCGTGATGCTTCTTATCTTCGTCATGCCGTGCTTGATCCGGGTCTCATCATTTCTTGGCTTCAGGAATACCGAAAATCAGCCATGAGGTCCAACGAGACTCTCAAAAACTTCCTCGCGGAGAAAATCACCGCGTGGGGATCCCAAAAAATCTATCCTGAAGAGGATCGCAATCTTGTAAAAAAGTTTCAAGAAGAATTTCAATTGTGATAACACCATGAAAAGATCGCCCGAAAATCCGGAACGGCCGTCAGATGTTATGGAAAGTGAGAATGCCATTCTTACCCCTTCCGAGATCGGGGCCTTAAGTCCGCGCGTACCACGCAGATCGGAAATGCTTCGCGAAGCGCCGAGGCCAATCGAGGCAAAAATTCTCGATGAGGACGGTAATGAGATCGCATATCTCCCCGAGTCCTCAGGGGCCTTTTCCCCGGACAGTCGGGTTATCAAGAAGGGAGATCGCGCCAAGAGACCATTTGTTGTAAAAGGCAGGACCAAAGACGGGAAAGTGGTCCTCGAGACCGAGGACGGCGAGGGCATCACAATCGCGTTACGGGAACTCGAAGCAAGTTATGAGCGAAGCCAGAGGATCTATTCGGAACGGACAAAAGAGGGCAAGGAAGTGAGTCTTGATACGGAAGCAGTACTCAAAGAGTCCGTCGGGTTTTACGCCGCGCACGATATTAAGGATTTTCTGAAAGAATTACCAAGAGAAATCCGGCTGTCTTCGCAATCGGAAGCGAGATTGCGCGAAGCCCTTCGCGAGGGATTCGACAAAGCGATGCTTCTTCCAAAAACTGAGGTGCAATCCGCGAATATCGAAACCATCGCCTCTGAAACCGCTATCAAGGAGATCCCAAACCTATCGGCGAACGAGCAATACACGGCACCGTACTTTGAGGGCGGCACCAAAACTGCGGAAACGAGGAACAGGCCAAAGCAAAAAGCTTACCTCCTACTCTATCAGTCCGGCCCAATTCCTGACGAGACAAAAGGAAAGTCGCCGGATCAACTCGATCCATTATTTGCGCAAAAGAAATGGAATGGGTTCACGCTCCAAGAATACCTATTGACGCAAAGAAAAGAAGCAGAGGCAAGCAAAGATCATCGCTTCGATGCCTATTCCGACGATGCCAAAAAATCCAAGTGGACTTGGCTCCTCGATTCCCGCGTGCCGCGAGGCGTGGTTCGCGCGTACTGGCGTCCGGGGAATCGGCGGGTCCATGTGCACTGGGATGAGTCCGGGGATTCGCTTGGCGAGCTGGGTGCGCGTCCCGCGGTCGTTGTCGAAATTGAAGTTTGATCTTTTGTATTTAATTCATTATTTTTTCTTCCGCGAAAATTTTTATAGATCATGAAAAAATCACCAGAAAACTTCGAGGGGCAGGCTGAGCAAAACGAAAGCCCTATTCTCACCCCATCCGAGATCGGGGCATTGAGTCCGCGTGTGCCGAGGCGGGCCGAAATGCTTCGCGAAGTACCGAAGCCCGTGGAAGCAAGGATTTTTGATGCCGACGGCAAGGAGGTCGTATACCTTCCAGAAGCGGTGGGTGACGCTACTCCGGACAGCCAATTTATAAAGAGCGGCGACCGGACGAAGCAGCCGTGGGTGTTCAAGGGGAGAACAAGGGATGGGAACGTCGTTCTCGAAACCGGAGATGGCGAAGGGATTACCATCTCGCAGCGCGAGTTTGAAAGGAGCTATGAACGCTCGCGGCGGGTTTATGTGGAAAAAACAAAAGACGGGAAGCGGGAAATAAAACTGGATACCGAAGCCGTACTTAAAGAATCGGTCGGATTTTATACCAACCACGACCTCAAAGATTTCTTGAGAGAATTGCCGAAAGAAGTACGACTGTCCCCGCAATCCGAAGCGCGGCTCCGCGAAGCCCTCCGCGAAGGGTTCGATAGTGCGATGCTTTTGCCCTCAACCGACCTTCAGAAAGGCGGCGTTAATAAGCTGCTTACCGAACTCGCCGATAAACAGCTTCCGGGTCTGCAAGATACCGAGCAATACAGCCAAGCGCACTACATGTACGAACCCGACGTGACGAAAAACGCGACGTCCCGAAATCGGCCCACAAGGAAAGCATATCTCCTGCTGTACCAGTCGGGGCCACTGCCCGAAGAGACGATGGGGAAAAAGCCGGAAGATTTGGACAAGCTTTTCGCGCAGAAAAAATGGAACGGTCTTACACTCGAAGAATATTTGATGTTGCAACGGAAAGAGCTTGAAGCGAGAAAGGACCATAGCTTCGATGCCTATGACGACGATGCCAAAAAATCCAAGTGGACTTGGCTCCTCGATTCCCGCGTGCCGCAGGGCGTGGTTCACGCGGTCTGGGATCCGGGGCGATCGGCGGGTCAGTGTGCGCTGGGGTGGGTCCGGGGGTTCGCGTGGCAGGCTGGGTGCGCGTCCCGCGGTCGTTGTCGAAATTGAAGTTTGATATTCAATCTTTTCTTTATATTATTTTTTCTTTGAATTCCGCGCGATTTTTCTAACACAACAAAGCTATGAAAAAATAATTTAGAATAAATCGGCAACTTCGCCCTTTTGGCGCTATCCAATTTTCTAGCACCCAAAGGGCGGGGCTCCCGAAGCCACCGTGCTTTCTGCGCATGAGCGCAGGGGGTCGGGTTGGTTCGCCTCGTTCCCGGCTAATGTACATACGGCTTAGCCCTCAAAAGCTAAACGTGCCGGGTCGAACCTAACGACAACGACGTTCCTTGTGAGAATAGCGGCCAGGGGTTGCCCGTGGGCGGCTCTGTGTGATACGACGAGATCAAGGAACACGGGGCGCGTGCCGCAAGGCGTGGTTCACGCGAACTGGAATCCGAGGAATCGGCAGGTCAATGTGAACTGGAATGAGTCCGGGAATTCGAATGACAAGCTGGGTGCGCGTCCCGCGATCGTTGTTACTGTATGCTCTTTCAAATTATTCCGCTTTCGCGTAAGGGCCGTTTCGTACGAATTTCATCCAACCGCCGAGCATCTTCCCGATCTCGCGAAGACCAGCGGCAAGCTCGAAATAGCGTTCGTCCGTGACGATGCCCAGCTCAAAACTCATGCGGACAAGGAGTTTCAGCAGTTCGCATTTCGCATGGGCCCGCAAGAGTGGTGCCTCGCGGAGCGGCCGGGGCATGGCGTTCGCTTCGAAGATGATTTCGAGGAGCACAAGAAAGTTCTTTTCAATCGCGCCTCCCAAAGAATGCCGATAGAGCTTGGGGAAGCTGAAGACCTGGGGAGCGAACGAAAGATACAGTCGGTAGACGGCTACCGCTACCGGTGGTTCGAAGGTGTCGTTGGTCATGTTGTAGTAGTATAAATTTATGAAGACATTTGAAGAATTTTATGATCCGAGATCTCTTTACGCCTCGTGGTGTCGCTTCCGACGTGGCAAGCGCCTGCGTAAAGACATCTTAGTATTCGAGCGTCACCTCGAGGATGAGCTACTATCCCTTTCGGCGGACCTCGCAGGGAGTACCTACGCTCACGGTGAGTACCACCGATTTTACGTACGCGACCCCAAATACCGCATGATCCACAAGGCGGCGGTGAGAGACCGCGTGGTGCATCAGGCGCTCTATGATATCTGGCAGCCCCTCTTTGAAAAAAAGTTCTTTTTTGATTCATATTCTTCAAGGTTGGAGAAAGGCACAATGCGGGCAATCGCACGCCTTCTCACCTTCATTCGTAAAACAAATCACAACGGTCGGCAAGAGGCATGGATATTCCACGGCGACGTGGAGGACTTTTTCGGCTCGATCGATCACGAGATCCTTCTCGCAAAGTTTGCAAGAACCATCAAGGATCCGCACTATTTCAATTTAGCCGAAAAAATTATCAAAAGTTTCTCGTGCCTCCCTGGCAAAGGCTTGCCGCTCGGCAATCTCACCTCCCAGCTTTTCGCGAACGTCTATCTTCACGAGCTTGATTACTTCGTGAAACAGAAACTTGGTATTCGTTATTACGTGCGATACAACGACGACTTCTTTATCGTCGCACACGACCGCGAAGAGCTTACGGGCATAGCCTCGAAGATCAAGCAGTTTCTATCTAATGAACTTCAACTCAGTCTTCCGCCGGATAAAATCAAGATACGGCGGCTCAGTCAGGGCGTGGACGTGCTGGGAACGGTAGTTTTCCCATGGGGAGAGGTTCCTCGTTCGCGCTTGCGAATAGCGACGGAAAAAACGGCGGCTTTGGCAATGGAAAACGGCTATACTGAAGATGGATGGCGGAGTAGTGTTTCTTATCTGGGGCTCTTGGGTCATACGCGAAGTTTCTTTTTGCGCGAGAAATTGCGTCTTGCACAACTATCATGAACAATCGAGAAAAATTTCAAGCTGGAGCATCTCCAGAGTTGCAGGAGATAAACGCGAAGGAGGTTTTGCGCGATGCCGAACGGGAGCTTGTCGGCAATTCCCTCGCTTCTCGGGAAGGCATCGAAGGGCTGGAGGCGTGGCGAGAGGTTGACGGAGAGAGCAGAGCCGCAGGCAGCATGCGGAGATTTCTCGATGCTCTTTCGGCATACGATGTGGCTGCGAGAAAAAATCCGCAGGCGAAAGAATTGCTCGCGGAAGAAATGAAAAAATCACTTGGCGGAGAAGAATCGGCGCTCACACGACAAGAAGAGCTGACCCGATTACTACTTGCCAAAAAACTTGGCGAGGATCTTCCACAAGTTCGTGGCGAGGCAAAAAGGATATTCGAATCCCTCGCGCGGGTATCTTCAAGCGAGGGCGAAGTGGATGTCGCCGATCTTCTTACGTCCTCGCGAGTGCCACTCAAAACAAAAGCATCGTGGCTCGACTCGCAGCTTCTTTCGGGTTTGAAGTTTCTGGAACGCAGGGATCTTGCCGACGCGAAGCGCAAGGCTGAAGGGCCCCCGTCCGAAGAAATATCGAAGAAAAAGGAAGAAGCTCCAGCCCAGAATGTGCCCCCGCCCGCGAGTGATTCCTTCAGGCCGTCAATGGAAGAAATGATGCGCTCTAAAGAAGGCGAGCCGGGCGCATTCTTCACGGTCGCGCCATTCTATGGTGGCTATTACAAAGAGGGAGATTATGAAACGTGGAATCAGAAGACGCTCTCATGGGAGAATCGCGGAAGAGCGATGAGGGATCTTGAAAAAAGCGATCTCGACGAAAGAACAAGACGCGTGATTGCAGGAGTGATACGCTCCGGAGCGCAGACATCCCTGCCAATGCCGTACGGCTTTCGTCCCGATGAGAGAACATTGAAGATCAGCGGAAAAGGGAAAGTGGATATTCTTGAGGACGGGCACGGAGGGTATGTCCTTCAGACAAAAGGCGATGGATTAACTTCTTTCTCGGTCGAACTCGCCCGAGGAATCATTCCGCGCGAGGAAAAGGCGGGTGGGTTACTGCGGCTTGAAACGGGAAAACTCTCGCGTGAAACGGAAGCAAAACTTGATGAGATCAAGAAGCTGAAAGCCCAAGCTCCTGAAAAAGCACGACTTCTCAAGGCATACGTCAAACAGACGCTTCATTATTCGAATGAATCAGCTATGAATGCTGTGTACCAAGGCGGAAATCCCAAAGATTATTTCCGTCGCATTGAGGAGCATAAGAAAGCAGATTGCGATGTGGCGAATACCTATTTCGCGGCGCTTCTCTCCCGCCTTGAGATTCCGACGCGCATGGTAACCGGCCATTATGTGCAGGTGAAAAATCGACAAGGCAACGCGGCAATTTCCTCCGGCACCGGACATGCCTGGGTGGAAGTATGGAACGGCCAGTCGTGGGAAAAGCTCGACGCCACGCCGCCCGGCGATCCGAATATGGATGACGAAGAGATGGATGAGAATAAAGACGACTCGGTGTTGGAAGGCGATTTCGGCGAAACCGATGCGGAAGAGATTTCAAATGAAGAGTTGGAAAAAATGATCGCTGACGCAAAAGCGGAACTTGATAAGAAGGAGGGCAAAAAAGGAGAAACCGCAGCTCTCCGCTTTGCAGAAGATGCCGGTTGCACGCCGGAAGAAGCGAAAGAAATATTGAAGCAAATCGAAGGGGCGAGAGAACTTCGCGACAAGCGCGGCCGCCGGATTAGGGATCGCATCGTCGCAGAATTTCAAAAGATTGTCAAAGATAACATGGTGGAGCGTCTCCGCTACAAAGCTCCAGTGCGTCTGCCCGATGCTGACGAACTCGTTGATCCGGTAGAGGCTGCTCTCGACATTGAAGCCGGAGAAGCCGAACCCGGCGGATTCGCGAAGCACGAGCAAAAAATCGAGCGTGAACAAATTTATGGCGGCTTCGACGCGATTTTCGTCGTTGATAAAAGTGGCTCGATGGGCGAAACCGACTCAAAGAGCGGCTTGCCTAAATGGAAAGAACAGCAAAAGTTCGTTTTCGTATTCATGGACTCGCTCTACGCTACGGCGCAGGAGTTCAAACGCGAGCGCATCAAACTTGTTTCCCCGATTGACATTCGTTCGGGCCTCGTTAGTTTCCAAGCGGGTGGTGCGGCCATAGAGTTGCCGCTCGGTTCCGCATGGGGGCCGAAAGAGCAGTATCAAGTCTGGAGGGCTCTCCAGAAGAATGTCGGTGGCGGTACCCCAGATAATTTGGGCTTGAACTCGGCGCAGCAGGTTATTGAACAGGACATTGCTCAAAATCCACAGGAGAAAAAGCGGCTGCGGCTCGTTATTGTTGGTGCCGACGGTGGTAGCGACAACAAGTCGGCGACAATGCAAGCGAAGGAATCCTTGAAGTCTACGGGCGCGGTCGTGAAGGCCGCTGGTATCGGATCGGGTGCGAGGGAAGTGGAGGCGACGTATTACCCTGACGGAAAAAACCTCGAAAGTTTTGAAGACCTCCCCGATTTTGCAGCCGAAGAAATCATCGCCGAAGCGAAGAAGCTGTATCCGAGGAAAGTCAAAAGATAATCCGTCGAGCGAATTCGTTCTCGATTTCGTCTCCCCGTCCGGGCTTCGTCGCGCGATTAGCGGTTTATATTTTATCGACTCTTACAAAACCAACTTGTCCGGGAAAAGGATCACGAGTTGCATTAATGATTCTCCCCAGTTCCTGACTGGCTTTGTCCACTTCTTTGCGATATCGTCTTGCACGAGCCACAGAAGCTTTTCGAGCGCTTCGTCGTGCGGGAATACCTGCGTGGTCTTCGTCGCTTTCCGGAATTGCGCGTTCAATGACTCAATGGCGTTCGTGGTATACATCGACCTCCTGATCGCCTCCGGATATGCGAAGAATGGCGCAAGCTCTGCCCAGCGGTCCTCCCACGACTTGAGGTATGGTTGGTAGCGCGGCCACTTCTGCTTGATTGCCTCGAGTGCTTCTCGTCCTGCTTCTTCCGTTGGAGCACCGTACACCGTCCGAAGATCAACGCAGAACTGATCTTTATCCTTCGTCGGCATGAATTTTATGGTGTTCCGAATCTGATGGACGATACACCGCTGCACCTCCGCATCGGGATAAATCGCTTTCACCGCATCCGTAAATCCTCGGAGTCCGTCGATGCAGGCGATGAGGATTTCTTCGACACCGCGATTCTTCAGCTCATTCAGGATTCCCATCCAGAACTTTGCTGATTCGGTTTCATTGATCCAGATGCCGAGGACTTCCTTATGGCCCTGATCGTTGATGCCGAGAATGATATAGGCGCACTTGTTCACGATCTTCCCAGCGTCGCGGACCTTGAATCGCAGGCCATCGAGATAAACTAAGGGATAAACCGATGAAAGAGGTCTGGCTTGCCACTCTTTGATCAGTGGATACACTTTATCCGTAACGCCCGAGATCGTCGCCTGCGACACCTCGACCCGATGATGTTCGCGGAGATAGTTCGTGATATCCCGCGTGGTCAATCCTTTCGTGTAGAGCGCGATTATCTTTTCCTCGACCTCATGGGATACCACTGGACGCCACCGTTCGTCCGATATTGGCGCAGGCATAGCAGCGAATTTTCTCGGCCTGCCACCGCGCCGACGCACGATTATCGCCGACCCACTTGATTCGGGAGAAGTACCGGATTCTCGGTCCGGCCCATCCTTTACGTTTTTTCGTCTCATATTTTATTTTGTTATGCCAACCGCGCGGCATTGCCCGGCCGGGAGACGGCTTTAGAGTAGGATGCCAACAAGAAGAAAACAATTTTTAATACACCTTCTCGCTTAATAAATTTCTTAGTCTTGGCCTATTTGTCTAATTGCCTCCATCGGATTATCATAAATTTAACAACTGAATAGGGAATGATCCCAGCCTAAACCCCGCCCTTGCGGAGCATGGCCCAAAAGCTCCACGAAGATACTGAACCCCGCGTTCAGCACTCTTCGTGGAGTCATAGCTCGAAAGGGCTATGGGCCGACAAGGCCAGCTGATGCGGGGTTCAGTGTCTCTGGACCTTGTTGAACGGCTGGACTTTCATGCCCGTTGCGTCATTCATGTTGCATGTTGTTGGAGGGCCGACATGCCGCTCCGCAAAGGTCGAAGTAAAAACAACTTACTACGACTGATGTCATCATCATATGCTAAGGCCCCCTGGAACCTCGTGAGAGACCCCTGTCGATAAGCTGTCGACAACTTACCCTTCGCGGGGTCCCCGAATGAAGCTAGGGTGCAGGAGCTCGGAAAAGGTCGAGAAAGTCTAAAGAAAAAAAATAAAGAAAATCTAAATTAATCTCATGAACAAACTATCTCGTTATATCGTCATGTTTTCGCTCATCGGGATGCTCGCCCTGCCCAGCATCTCCTCGGCGCAGACGTTGAGCACAAGCCAGCTTCAGGCGCAGATCCAATCGCTGCTTGTAATCCTGCAATCGCTCCAACAACAGCTCGCCGCCCGGCAAGGAAGCGTCGCCCAATGGTGTTATACTTTCAACGCCAATCTCAAGATCGGCGCGAGCGGTTCCGGCGTCACCGCATTGCAGACCGCCCTGCAAAAAGAAAACCTCACCGTAAGCATTACTGGAAACTACGACGATCAAACCGCATCAGCGGTGTCCGGTTTTCAAGAAAAGTACGCGAGTACGATTCTTGCCCCGAACGGCCTTCAGTACGGGACGGGATATGCGGGAGTATCTACCCGGGCGAAACTGAACTCGCTCTACGGATGCGGCAATACCACCGTACCCGTAATGCCCGCACCGACTCCAATAATCCCGACCACCACGACACCGTACGTCCTGCCACCGACATCTGTCGTTCCGCCCACCGTCACGTTCTCCGCAAACGGATCTTCGAATCCCATCTCGGTCGCTCCCAGATCGCAACTTACACTTTCCTGGGGATCAACAAATGCCGTGAGTTGCTACGCGAGCGGCAATTGGTCGGGAACGCTTCCGACTTCCGGTAGCCAGACACTTGCTACACCGTACAGCACGACGGCAGTGAACTATGTCTATAGCGTGAACTGCTCCGGGTCCACCGGATTGACCGCCACGAGCAATGTCTATGTGAGCGTTGCCGGAGCGTCATTCTCAGGCGGCACGACTCCCGCTCCCGTCGCGGTCGGCTCGCTTACGGTCGCCACAAGCGACAGCCTTCCAAATCAAACCGCTCCTCCGGGAACAACCGGCCTCAAGATCGGTTCGTATTCACTCTCCGCTTCTTCGACGGAGAATGTCACGCTCACGAACGTAAAGATTCAAGTGAGCGGCTCGTACTTCCAGAATCTGAGAGTGAAGCTCGGCACCGATCAATTCGGCACAACCCAAGCCACCGTAACACCGGGAACACCCTATGTCTTTTCGGGCCCTTCGGCCAACGTCGGTGCAGGAGGCGCGGTCACGATCGATGTCTATGCGGATACACTCCTTAGTGGCACAGGAACGATTGCACCCGCCACGACGTTCGTCGGCTTTACGGCCACCGGAGCGAGATCAGGAAGCTCGATCCTCTTTACCGGGAATCCCGTGAGCGGCCAGAGCTTGACCTTCGCGGGTACCCCGGCGCTCTCCATTGGGGCGGACTCCACCAACCCTCCCGCCGGACAGGTCGCGCTGAACACTGTGCGCAATCCACTCGCCGCATTCCGCTTTGCGGAAACCGCGAATGCCGAAAGCATCAAGATTACTGATCTCAAAATAGTGGATGTCGTTGATTCGACGGCCACGACAAATCCTTCGTTCAACAATCTCCAACTCTGGGGCGGATCGTCTATCCTCACGAGCGCTGGATCTCCTGTCACCGATGCCGCAGGAGCGGGATACATCTATTCCTTCCATTTCGTATCGCCCATGATCCTCCCGCAGGCAAACTCGATGACGCTTACCCTCCGGGGCGATGTCGCGTCCGACGCAACGCCCGGGAGCATCCATAGGTTTGCCATCATGACGACCTCCGATCCGGATAACAACACGCCGACGCTTACCGTCGCCGCCACTGGCCAGACCTCGGGTAGAACGCCAACCATCACGATCTCTGACGCGAGCGGCAATCCGCAGACAATCGCTCCCTAATAAACGGATACCATCGTTAATTACAGTCCGGATAAGAAATGAGCGGTAGTGCCCGCACCGAACGAACTTTCCCCACTGGATTGCCATGCCTCAATGGATGACGCAACGGTGGGTGGAGCCAAGGCTTTCTAAATTGACGCCAGTTCTCCGTGGGGCGTATGATTTGCGTATTCACATGGTCGTTAAATCCAGGGCCGATCTCATTAAGGAGGTCCGGGGGAAGATAGAGTTTGCCATCATGGTGGCTATCTTCTTTTCGTCCCTATTCTATATGGCGAGTAAGGCGGGCGGATCAAGTGACATTCAAGCCAATAGTAACGGTCTGATTTGGGGCATCGCGGTCGCGATCCACATTTTGAACTATCTCCTGATCGACCTGTCGGGCGGGGAGATAAAGAAAAACTGGTTTGCGTGGATTCGGGCGTCCCTCATCCTCGGTATTCTCGCGTTCATTCCGGCAATTCTCATCACGGTCGTGTATTACAACAAGGCTTTGCCTGGAGGATATGCGTTGGCGTTTGAGGTCTCGTTGGTCGCGGCGCTCGCGATGCCGGTTCTCACATTTTTTCTCATCTGCGGACATCTTGATTGGGTCGCGATCAAAGGTTTTTGGAAAATGATAAAAAAGAAGCTCAGCAAATAATAAGGCGACGAATGCCTCGTTAAGTCCAGCCCCTTCGCAACCCTCCCGATCTAAGCTAGGGTGGACGCGAAAGGTCGAAAAGCGCTATGATTTCCTTAACAACTTAATAAAAAAGATCTAACCCTTGGTGGCTCCAAAGCCCTAAGGCATGGTCGCCAAATCCCGCTAGAGAATAAAAGACTCCTCGTCAGAGTCACTCTAGCGGGTCATACCTCGAAAGGGGCATGGGCGGGCCGAAAGGTTCGCCACGATGGCGGGGAGTCTTTTGTTCAGCAAGACTCCTCCCGTTGCATAACCCGCTAGAGTGCAATGAAAAGAAAAGTGCTGTATGCCGCAGGCATACTTCTGGGACTCTTTGTCCTGCTCCTGATAATCGTTTCGGCCGTGCCGGAACAACCCAAAACAGATCAGCTCATCGTGAATGCGGAGCAAGCGGCCACTACCACTTCGCCCGCAGCACCATCAATATCGTCCGAAGAAGTGGTCGCGCCAGATTCTCAGATCGCAACCTCTGCTTCGTCTTTGCCGCAGCAATCCGGTCTCGTTAAAGTTATCTCGGTCGTCGACGGCGACACTATCAAGGTTTCTATTGACGGCACGACACAAACACTCCGTCTCATCGGCATGGATACGCCTGAGGTCGTCGATCCCCGGAAGCCCGTCCAGTGTTTCGGCAAAGAAGCGTCCGACAAAGCGAAGGCAATCCTTACCGGGCAGATGGTCCGTTTGGAATCCGATCCTACGCAGGGCGAGCTTGATAAATATCAACGCCTTCTCCGCTACGTGTTTCTCGCGGACGGCACATCATACAACAAGATGATGATCGCGCAGGGATACGCGCACGAGTACACGTACGATCTGCCATACAAATACCAAGCGGAGTACAAGGCGGCGCAAGCGGCCGCGCAAAAGGCGCAGCTCGGTCTTTGGAATCCCGCAACGTGCAACGGCAACACGACGACCGCAGCGGCAACATCCTCGCCGCCCGCAACACCGACCCAACCAACGCCCGTCGCGCAATCGAGCGGCCACGTTTTCTATCTCAGCACCTACTACACCGCAAAGTACTACTACTGCGATACCGATCCCGGATGGAAATCGCTCTCATCGCAATATCTGAAATCGTATCCTTCCGAGCAGGCGCTCCTTGCCGCGTATCCGTCGAGAACGCTCCATGCGTCTTGCGAATAACCAAGGTCGATATCTCAAAAATAATTAACCAAAATGGAAACCATCAAATGCAAATTCTGCCAGTCGGAGATCCCCAAGACCGCTACCCGGTGTCCGCATTGCCACGGCGATCTGCGAAGCTGGGGACGGCGGCATCCGATCATCGCCACCATCCTCATCCTCGTAGCGTTTTCAATCGTTTGGAGCTTCGTCCAGGCCGTGTTTTCCGACGGGAGCAGTACCTACCGCAGCCCGTCGCTCACAAATAGCGTTTCGGCCCCCGCCGTTCCGTCCAGCCCGATCCTTGAGCTGGAGAACGTAACCTACTCAAGCGAAGCAGGCAATTACTTCATCGGCGAAGGCCTCGTGAAGAACATCAGCTCCGAACCGCAGCGCCAAGTGACCGCCGTGGTCTTCATGCTCGACAAGGACGGCACCTTCATCAAATCCGATGACGCCCTCATCGACTACGATCCGCTCTTGCCCGGCCAGTCAAGTCCTTTCAAGGTCATCATGAGCGATAACCCGCTGAGCGCGAAGGGCCGTATTCAGTTCAAGTATCTTCTGGGAGGTGAGATCCCGATGCGCCGGGCGAGTTCTACAAAATAGGTCAGAGGAACCAAATACGCGGCACGATTGGCGGATTCTCAATCACGTGCAAAACGAGATTGGAGAATGCATCCGCGAGGTCATCATGCTTCTCGACGCCGAAGTGGACGAGCTGGTTGATGAGCTGCTCGGCGCCATGCCGGGGAAAGAGCACCTTCCCCGTCTTTATCTTGTGCGCGGTAAGCACGATCCTTGTGCGCTTGTCTTGATTACCCGGTCGCGTGGTTTCCACGTCGGAAACGCCCTCCGCTTCAAGTTGCTGCGGCAATGATTTCTGGTACGCCACATCCTCGATGACGAACGTGGGATACTGCCTGTCCTCTTTGTAAAAAGAGTTATGGAGCAGCTTGCAGAGTTCCACCGTCTCGGGAAAGGTCATCTTGCGGTTCACGATCTGCGGGAGGATGTAGATGCGAGTATCCTCGTCCTCGTCATAGACAAGCCCCGGCACCATCGCGGTGTAGTCGGCGGTGTCGCGTTGCGAGATCGCGAGGTCAACGCCGATCCGCACTTCCCGGTGTGTGGGATATCCCTGGCAGTCCGTCCCGCCGCGCGGTAGCTCGTCGTAATACTGGATCCACTCCTTATGGATAGCCTGCTCCTCATCGGGAACAATATGGAGCATGTATTCCCGCTCCCACGCGAATTCGTTTCCAGCTTTCCTCTTCTCGGTAGCCACATCCTCAACGGACGGATACTTTCCCGGCCAGAGAATCTCGCCGCTTTTGATCAACGGATATTCCTTGAATATGCCGTCAATCCGGTGCTGCTCAATATCTTCCTTGATCCGCATGAGGAGGGAATCCTCATGGAGCAAATTGCCCACGACCACGATGCGCGTATTCCGGTCTCCGGTCGGTACGACCTCTCCCGTGAACCATTGGTACGTTTTGTTCCGGCCTTCACGGGTTTTTGTGGAGGCAAGGTCCTCCACGTCATCACCGATGATGAGGTCAGGGCGGTACTGGTTGTGTCGCAAGCCACGAATGCTCTGTTCGGAAGAGGCCGCCGTAATGCGCGCGTTCAGCTTTGAAAAAACAAGCGAGGACGATCCCCATTCATCGGACTCTTCCTTGAACGGGCCGAGGTCACGTTTGAGAATCACGTTGCTTTCAAGTTCGCGCCGCAGGTTCATCATATGCTGCTTCGCCTGGCTCTGCGTTTGGCAGAGAATGAGGGCAAACCGTTTTTGTTGTCTGCCTAAGATCGCCCAGAGGGGGTAGGAGGTCGTGAGGATGGTCGATTTGCTGCTGCCCCGGAACGCGACCACGAAGAAATTACCGACCGCCTCATTCTCGGTGAGGTCGAAAATCTCCGCCTGGAACTGCGCCGTCGGGTATTTGACGTAATGGGCGAAGTAAAAGTGGAAGAAGTACCAGTGGCTTTCCTTAGTGATCGCCACTCTTACTTTCTTGTCCTTTATCATCGCCTCCACCAGTTCCTTGGGAATCGGGTTTCGCTGTTTCAGGGGGTTGCTCGGGAGATGTTGTGTTGGTGTGTCCATTATTTTGTTCGTTATGTTTTATGACTTCCGCTTCGCTCAGGGCCGCGAGCCGCAGGGCTTCCCGGACAAGGGCTTCCTGCTCGGGCGTGAGCGTTTCGTCTTGGAGGGAATGCTTGATCTGGATCGTGTCCGCATAGTCCGGATGGTGGTGGCGCAGCCAATACACGATGGCGTGGAGGTTGCGCTCCCGGACCGCGCTGATCAACTGTCCTTCGGCAAGGTCGTTCACAAGCAATTGCCCGCCGAACATCGCCTCGTCCGTGGCTTTTGCAAATTCCGGATCATCCTGCTTCCACCGATAGTAGGTCGTCCGGGAGATGCCGACCTTTTGGCACGCCGCTTCCACGATCGGCGTTTTCCGTAGCTGCTCAAGTAATAATGCTTTTTTGGGATCGCTCTTTTTCATATGCGTTGTGCTTTTTCCCCGGTCATACGCTCCCATTGCCGGATCGCGGTCATGCAATACTCAAGATCAAGCTCGACGGCGAAGCATTTGCGTTTCGTCTGTTCGCATGCGAGGAGCGTCGTGCCCGATCCGAGAAATCCGTCATATACCATGCCGCCGATCTCCGAGGAGTTGAGTACCAATCTTCGGATAAGGCCCAGGGGCTTAGTCGTTGGATGGAGTTTGCTTTTCGAGGGGCGTGGGTAAAAGAGAACGGACCTGTCCTTGGAGTGCCGATATTTGTGCGTCCCGCGCCAGCCGTAGAGGATGAGCTCGTGCTGCGGGGCGTAATCAAGACGGCCCACGACCGCCTGCGATTTTATCCACACAAGAAGTTGCGCCACCTTGAATCCGGCATCGATCATGCCCTCGCGCAGCGGCCAGACCATTTTATCGGCATTGAAGATGTACGCTGAATTTTTGCTTGCGAGGAAGGGCGCGATTGCTTCCATCCATTCGCGCGTGAATGTTCGGTACTCGCCATCCGTTTGAAGTTGATCGTTCGCTATATCCTTATCCTTTGAGAGGGTTCGGAAATTGCGTTTTGAAGCGGCAACGGAAACGCCGTATGGTACATCGCAGCAGAGAAGATTTATTTTCTCCCCGCCAATGAGCCGCCTGAGCAATTCCTTGTCGCGGCAGTCGCCGTGCGCCAAGCGGTGGTTGCCGAGTTGCCAGATCGCCCCCGCTTTATTTGATCCTTTTTGCTTTTTCATTGGTGAGTTTCTCATATCGATTTATCGCAAGCTGCACGAATACCGGCTCACGCTCGACCATGTACGCGATGCGTTTCAGTTGGTGGCACGCGACCATCAAACTCGCCGAGCCTGAGAACAAGTCGAGCACGATGTCTCCCGGTTTTGTGCAGCGGCGCAGCGGCCGCTCGTGAAGCATCGGCGGCTTTTCTGTCGGATGTTCGTATGCCGCTCCGCCGAGGCGTTTCACGAGCCAAATATCAATCAGGTCGTAAATGTCGTCGATCGTACGGTTGCCGCTGCCTACGTCATGGTTCAGAACCTCGGAGAAGTTGAAGGCGCGTTCGGAAAGATATGGCTTCCCGACGGTGCCATAAAGGACGGGCTCGTATTGGCGGTTGAACGCGACGTTCGGCGTGGGCGTGGAATTATTCTTTATCCACAAACATGTCCGGCGGTAGGTGATGCCGAGATCCTTGTAGAGCTTTTGCAGTAACCACGTGTAGCGGGGATCGTGGTAGGTGAAAACGTGCGCGTCCTTCGCGCACGCGGCAAGGCCGTTTGCGAGTGCTTTGCGGAGAAGTACCTCGTATTCGGCGTCAGATTTCGCGTCGTCGGTACTGCCGCCGTAATTACCTTTGCCGCCGATGCCTTTGTTATAACTCAAGCCGATATTGAAGGGAGGATCCTGCAGGATGGCCGCCGCGCTCTTTCCGGCCATGAGCCGTTTAACCGCTTTCGGGTCCGTACTGTCTCCGCAGAGGATTCTATGGGAGCCAAGCTGGTACAAGCTCCCGGGCCGCACATCCGTCTTCTTTATCTTTTTAATCTCCTCGTCCACGCGGAACTCGTCGTCCTCAATGGAAACGTCGTCATAGAGCAGCGAGAGGTCATTGTCCTCAAACCCGCTCGCGAGGATCGTTTCAATGTCGAAGTTTTCCGCGAGCTTGTCCCAGTCAAACTCGCCGTGGACGCGGTTACTGATCAAGAGATACTGGTCATACTCGCGCTTCGTGAGTTTGCGATTCGGCACGCGGACAGGGATCGTCTCGTTCTCGCGCCCAAGGAGTTTGAGCGCCATTAAACGCTGGTGGCCCGCTAACACACGGTTATCGGTATCAACCGCGGGGATCTCCACGATGCCGAATTTCGTGATGCTTTTCTTGAGGTCTTCGGCCTGCTTCGGACTCATCGTGCGGGGGTTCTTCGGATTGGGAACCAAATCCGCAACCGTTCGCGTCTCCGTCCGCCATGTCAGTTGATTTTTTGCCATACCTCAAGCATAGATATAAAAAATAGCTCCTATGTGAGGGCTAAACGCACCGCTTAGCCGGATTCGTCAGAATTCGCCGAGTCTTTTTCGGGTGTGGGACACAACCTTGCGGATGTTTTCTGTTGTGATCTTCGGATACTTTTTGTGTAATTGCGCCCAGATATCTTTGTCGAGAGCCGTTATGCCCTCGAAGGGATCGCTACCGCCGTGGCGCTTAACGCCGGATTCCCGAAGTTGCTTATACACGCCATAAATTTCGATGTCGCGGTCAAAGGTCTTCCACGCTTTATTCTTACCGATGAAATCCTTGAGGTGTTTTTGATCCGAAGCGACCCAGCTCCAATGGCGCACGATATCCTCCTTTTTCGTATGGCCGTGGAGATGCAAAAACAATTCCATCTCGTCGGTCTTTTCGTTGCGCCGCCACACGACGGAGAACGGCGACGTGTGATAATATTTTTGTCCAAAGAAAAGATAAAATTCCAAGAAATCCCGGAAACCTTTGTCCTGAGTATCAATATTGAAATGTTTTAATATCTCGCTGTAGGTTTCGCCGTAAACCGGTGGTAGGAATTCTTTCCGGAAATCTTCCAACGCATAATATTCTTCCATCGACATCTTTTCCTTCCCTCCGGTAATCCGCTGTTTCGCCTCCAGAAACTTTTCTGTCGTTTCCATCTCGGCGAAGCGTTTCCAATAGCGATCGTTCCATGCGAGATAGTCTATGTATCTTTTGAACGGCCGCCTGGGAAGGGGAGAGCCAACTTCGGCAAACCGCTCCTTGAGCCATGCCACTTTTTTTATGAACCAGGGATCGCGGAGCATTGCCTGTGCTCTGTAATAGTTGCGGTCGTATATGCGTCTCGGCCGGGCCATCTTGAATTTCGGGCGATTTATCCTTGCCATTCCCCTATTCTACACCCTCTTGACTCTGGTGGGCAATGGGGTACAATAAGAGGCAATGAACAAAACCGAGAAAAACGACCTTCGGGGATACGCCTTTATCCGGAATCAGATCATTCGCACCGGGGTGACCCCTTCGTTGCGAGATATTGCCGGGGCGGTGGGATATAAATCCCGCCATTCGGCGGAAAAAATGCTTGACAGGCTGGAGGAACGTGATTTTATCAAGCGCACGAAGGGCATGATCCATCTCTGCAATCGAATGCCTTCCTTGTCCGAACAAACCGTGAACGTACCGCTTGTGGGATCGGTCGCTTGTGGTTTGCCGTCGCTTGCGGAGCAGGACTCGGAAGCGATGGTTGAGGTTTCCACAAAGATCGCCCATCCCGGGCACACGTACTTCATTCTTCGCGCCCGAGGGACATCAATGAATAGATCGGGGATTAATGACGGGGACCTTTTGCTCGTGCGGCAGCAGTCGACCGCCGAAGAAGGCGATAAGGTAGTGGCATTGATCAATGACGATGCAACGGTTAAGCATTTCCACCGAGAGGGTGGAGTCACTGTCCTTAGGCCGAACTCAACCGACCCGACGCACAAACCGATCGTCTTGTCCGATGAGTTCATGATCCAAGGCATCGTCGTCGCAACGCTTCCGGAAAATATTTATTAATACTATGAAACTTGGAGAACACGAAAAAACAAATGAGGGCCGCTTCCGCAAAGAGCGGGCAGATTCCTTAATTGAGAACCTGAAGAAAGAATATCCCGTCCTAAGCAAACTGCACGGCAACATCAAGACGCTTGGTGGCGCGGAGAAATCGCTCGGCGTTGATTCGCTCTCGCAGGTTCTCAAGAAAGCCAGAAACATGAAACCGTAATCACCATGCAGGAACAATTCGAGAAATTTTTGGAGAACATAAAGCTGACGGCCGCGCAGAGGGAAGATGCGGTGGCGAAACATACCGGGGTCTGTAAAAAACTCCACGATTACTATTACCCGGGTACGGAATACGATGGTACCACCAGGCTGCTCATTGGATCTTATGGAAAACATACGCATATCCGTCCCGCAAGAGACATTGATGTTATCTTTATCATGCCGCCCGAAAAATTCGCGCAGTATGACGACAACCAGTCCAATAAGCAATCACAGCTTCTGAACGATGTCAGGAATATCTTGCAGGAAAAATATCCGGATACGACAATCCGGGCTTTTGGGAAGGTCGTAGTCCTGGAATTTGCCGAGACCAAGCACGACGTTGAGCTTTTACCCGCCTGGGAAAATGATGATGGGACATTTCGCATTCCGAATTCTGAAAACGACGGCTCGTGGGAACAATGGGATCCACGTCAGGAAATGAAACGTATACAGGATTCTGACGCGGAAACGGGGAAAACGAGGTCGCTTGTTCGCATGGTGAAGAAGTGGTCAGAAAACTGTACCGCAAAAATAAAGTCCTACGAGATTGAAAACAAGGTCATAGCATTCTTCGCCTCCGGCGATTTTGCGGGTAAGGAATACCCAGAAATACTCAAGGAGTTTTTCGCCTACTTTTCCGCAACGGTTACCGACCCCGATCTTAGGAGTCACGTGGATACCGCTCTTAATCGGGCGACGAAAGCGTGCGAGTTTGAAAAGAAGGAAGACGGCTTAGGAGATGCCGTTGATGAGTGGAGGAAGATTTTCGGGGACGATTTTCCAGCCACGATTCAAAAAGCGTTGGCAGCCGAAGAGGCATTGCCTGCGCTGGCGGACTATTCGCACCGTGAACTGCCAAAGTGGCCGATTGCGGAAGCGGCAAAGGTTCACATTGATGCGAGCGTTTACGATGCTTCGGGAAAAAAGAAACTTGGAGGCATCAATTCGGATGGTCGGAACCTGCGATCCGGTTTCCAGCTCCGCTATCAGGCGCGGACCGCAGCGAGCGGCCCGCTTGATTACCATTGGCAAGTCGTGAACACCGGCCCAGCAGCGATTGCCGCTGGAGGTTTGCGCGGAAACATTTTTCAGGGCAAGGAAATCCGTTGGGAATCAACGAAATATCCAGGCAAGCATTGGATCGAATGCTTCCTCGTGCAGAATGATTTGTGCATCGCCCGTAGCGGGAAGTTTTTCATAAACATAAAATAACCTCATGCACGAATATTTTCTAAAACTGAAAAGTAATCTCGAGCTTGATCCTACGCTCGCGGAATCCGTTTCTACGCGGCATACCGCCATGCGGACATACCTTCAGAACCACCACCCGTCCTTCAAGGATTCGAAGCTCATCGGTTCGGTTGCCCGCAAGACAAGAATTCATCCGGGCAGCGGAAAAAAATTTGATATTGATATTCTCGTGATCGCAGGAGAGTTTACCGCATGGGTGGCATCCGGCGGCGTGACCCCGCAAGCGGCACTGGATCAGCTGCATTCTACCGTTAATGAAAGCGCCCGGTATGGCGACATGAACCCTTTTCAGGATGCGCCCACCGTTACCGTCACATACGCCGATGAAATTCAGGCGCAGCTTGTTCCGGCGTATATTGATATGATCGGGAGAGATTCCGCCGGAAGAGAGCTCGGTTCCATTGGTCGTGGTTACTGGGTTGTTAAGAATGGTACGTGGCAGATGGCGGATTACGATTACGAAGCCGAGTATATTTCAAAACAGAACGAGGCGAGCGGGGGATACTTGATTCCTGCGATCAAAATGCTCAAAGCCCTCAAGCAGAGATATTTCGCGGATATGGATTCTTTCCCACTGGAGATACTTGCGACGAAGAACATCCCGCTTTCGGTGGTGGTTAAGAGGTCGAACAACGTGTCCGTGTTTTATCACGACCTTCTCCGGGAGTTTTTCGCGGACGCGTCCGCTCAGCTCTCGGCTCCGATTGGAATACCCGGCAGTAAGTCGACGCCCATTGTGTTCGATCCCGATAAAGCGCGGCAACTCAGCGGTACGTTTGTCACGATCGCCAACTACATCCGCGGTATCAACGCCGCTCCGCAACAGGGCACAAAAATTGAAATGTGGAGGGAATTGTTTCCGGATCATTTCCCTGCAACGCTGTAAAATTATAAAATAAAACCATGAGAGAAAAATATATAGAAGAGTGTGGAATTATCCAGCAGAACTGCACGTATACGGCGGAGGCCCATCATCGCCTCGCCGTTTGGGCAAAGAGGAAGGCGACTTGGTTTGAAGTTGTTCCAGCCATCTGCGCTGCTTTATCGAGCACGCTTGTGGCTGTCCATTGGCTTGGCGAATGGCTTTTGCCGTTCACTATCCTCTCCGCCACGGTGTCTGCGGTCACAGCCGTTCTAAATCCCAACAAAACATACCAAGATCATCTCGCAGCAGCGAAGAATTTCACGACATTAAAGCACGACGCCCGTTTCCTCCGCGAATCGCAGTCGACAAGGCTGACTGATGAGGCGTTGGTTATCGCCATAGAAAACTTACACCAGCGCTACAACGAATTATTGAAATCAACACCGCCGACGGATGATAAAAGCTTTGCCGAAGCACGTAAAACAGTTCAAGGCGGCATGCATGAGCCGGATCGCGATAAGGCCGGAAAGATCAGATAATGTTACACGCCAAAGTGCCAAAAAAGTGTAACATTTGTAACATTTACGAAGCACCAATGCAGAGGCGACCGTGAGGCGTCAGCCCTACCAAAATCTCTGAAAATGCCTTATAGTATTTCCCGAGCCTAGCGACCGTGAGGCTTCAAACAAGAGGAGAAGAAGACCCTCGGAAACGCTTGCTAGGTTGCTCCCGAAAAGGTCCAAGACCGAGAGGGGGCACAGACAAGCAGGCAGAGTATATTTTGAGAGACAGAATAAAATTGCTCCAGCGGCAATTTTTTCTTGGCGCTCGCCCCGCTCGCCGAAATGCGCGCAATGGCATTTCGGACCGAGCCGAGCGGGGCTGCGCGGTCCTCTCAAAATATACTCTGCCTGCTTGTCTGTTTTGTTGGGAGCGGACCGGAGCAGCACCCCGTATAGGAAGGAGCCAGCCGTAGTTCGCAGTGAACTATGGCTGGCGGGTGGGAAACCGTGGGTTTCCCAGACCGGGGGTCGGGGTGCTGCGCAAGGTCCGATCCCCTTGGATAGTCCCTCTCTTTAATAGCTTATGTTCGAATCCTCATTTGTGCGCTGAAATTTGATGATTGTATTCCTAAAAAACAAAGCGCTTCGCGATGTGCGAAGCCTTTGATTATAATGGCCAGATCCGAAGGCCCGGTTTCGATGAGCTTTCGCTCTCCACCATTGGGCCTCTCGGATCTGGCGTCTAACAACGGTCCGACCAACACTGCAACAAGGTACAGCAACGCTAGTATACCTCCCCGGGAAGCTTCTACTGCGCTCCCAGCCGGAGTCCACCAGCACGTTTACTATATGATTAACTTTGTTGTCAAGTATCAACAAAACAGGCCTGTTTTTGGCTAAAAGCCAAAATCGTTCGAAAATCGTCCACTCCCGTGCGCGTTAATGTTTTGTGTTAAACGCTGAAAATTAGTACGATGAAAGCTATGCAGAAGGAAATAGAAACAAGGTTCCTCGATATAAATAAAGATCAGCTTGCACAGAAAATCGCCTTGCTGGGTGCCATTGATAAAGACGAAGAAAAGGTTGAAGAAATAATTTTCCATGCGGCAGATATGTCATGGGTCGGGAAAAGGAAATTTGTACGGCTCCGAAAAACAAAAGACAAGATAAAGCTGACGTACAAAGAAAATGTGGAGCAGGCAGTGGATAGTGCGCAAGAAATCGAGCTAGAGGTATCCGACTTAGGCAAGTGTTCTGAGCTTTTAAGTAAGATTGGATTAACGCCAATGAGGCAGCTAGAGAAATATCGACACACCTTTAAACTTAACGGCGTTACTATCGACATTGATACCTGGCCCAAAATCCCTGCTTATGCAGAAATAGAAGGACCATCAGTGGAGTCTTTGAGAGAAATTTGCGGCAAATTGGATATGGACTGGGAAAAGAGGTTCGACGGCGATGCGCGAGAGGTCTTTCGGCATTATGGCTATGATTTGGACAGCATTACGGTAATTACTTTCAGTGAACTCACGTATAAGTAAAAGTTTCCATCTCAGCCGGGGTATTAAGGAGTCGGCTCGAGATAGTTCGAAGCTCGTCCATGTCTGTGCCCCGCCCCCTCGCTGCAACGCTTGCAGTTTGAATAGTTGTGATGTAAAAAAGAAGATATTGCGCGTGTAGTTCAGTGGCAGAACGCGTCTCTGATAAAGACGAGGTCGTAGGTTCGATTCCTACCACGCGCACCAACAACATTTCGTATCATTAGGATTGGTATACTAGACTAATGAACCGGAAGCTTGGGTACGGCCTGCTCGTCGCCGCAGTGCTCGCGGCCGTTTTTCTTCTTTCGCTCAATACGATCGGCGACTTCGACACCGGCTACCATCTAGAGAATGGTGCCTTCATCGTAACGCACGGTTTTGTTCCCACGCACGATATTTTTTCTTATACTGCGCCAGGCGCGCTATGGATCAATCATTATTGGCTCTCAGACGTCGCTTTTTATTTTGCTTACCGCGCCGGAGCCGGTGGGGGGCTTATCGCGCTCGTCGCGCTCGTAAGTCTCCTTACGTACGGCATCGTCCTTCTTACTGCATTCCGGAAAAGCCGGAACGTGCCGCTTGCCGCCGTCATTCTTATTCCCTACGGTTTGCTTACCTACGAACTGTGGGTAGCGCGGCCGCAGATCTTCAGCTACTTTTTTGCCGCCCTCACCATTTTTATTTTTGAAACATGGCGCGGCAGCAAAGATTTTCGGTTCCTCATTGCGATCCCGCTCGTGCTCCTCGTATGGGCCAACATGCATGCCAGCGTCATTCTCGGCATCGGCATCGCCGGACTTTATCTTTTACATGGCTTCATCTTTTTCGCACTGCGGTGGGCGGACCGCATACGCCTGGCTTTGATCGGCGCGCTTTCCTTTGCCGTAACGCTCGTGAATCCCAATGGCTGGCGCCTGCTCGCCTATTCCTCCATTATTGGCCCGACCGTGCAGCAATTGGGCGTTGAGGAATGGCGCTCGCTTCTCGACTATCTCATTACCTGGCAAGCGTGGAGTTTTCTTGTGCTCGCACTCCTGGTTTTCTTCTTTTGTACCTACACCCTTCTCTGGGAAAATGATCGGTGGATACCATACCGCGTGGTTGACTGGCCAGCGTTCTTCCTTCTTCTCGTCGCGGTCGTCCTACCCATCGTTTCCATACGCCACGTCGGATTTTTCCCGCTTATCACGTTCCCCATCTTCATCTATTGTGTTGAAAAGAAATTCCCCCGCGTGGCCCTTTTGAAATCAATAATTCCCAGCCTCACCATTTTACTTTTTATTTTCCTTGTGGTGGCTTATGGCATCGCGCGGGCCCGGACGATTCCCGCAGTGAATGCTGATCAGCTTCCCGTAAACGCCGTGCAGTTCATCCAAAAACAAAATATCCAAGGCCCGGTTTTTGACGATGCGTCTTTCGGGGGCTATCTTATCTGGAAGCTCTGGCCGCAAACGCCGGTTTTCATCGACAGTCGGGACGATGTGTATGCGGGAACCCCCGCGGACGATTATGTTTCGATCATGACGACGGCGCCCGGCTGGGAAGCCCTCGTCAACCAAAAATATCGGGTCAATTACTTTATCCTTTGGTATGAACCGCCACTTGTGAACCTCGTGGGCAATCTCACGGCGCGGCTTACCGGCAAGCTGGGATTCAAACTCGTCTACTGGGACGACACGGCGATCATCCTCGCGCGCGACGATCCGCAAAACAAATCTCTGATTGACGCATTCGCGTATCGCTATATCAGTCCTTTTGTTCGCGCGGGCGACATTCCCGCGCAGGACCGCGCGGCGGCAGCGGACGAATGGATACGAGCTATGGCGATCACTCCCGGCTCGGCGGTGTTACAAAACTATCTGCGATAATACCCCGTCAAGCGTTCTTTAAAAAGATTTTAATGCCCGCCGTGCTACGATTGCGGGCATGCAAAAGATTATTTTCTTTGTCTGTGCGCTCGGCGGGGCCTGTAGCGCATGGTTAATGTTCCCGCCTTCTCTTTTCGCTCACGCTGCGGTTATCACCGATTACGGCCGCGGCTATTCCGGGCATTATTTCAACGATCCCACGGGATATCGGGAGGTTTTCACGCAGGAGGTAACATTCCATCTGTACCATAACTTTCGGAGCTGTTCCGTGACGGGCCGCCCCTGCGCGGACAATGAGTTTTTTGTCACTTTTACGCCGGACAAGGACATCGCCGAGGCATACGGGATTTCCATTGACGACCCGGCGATCGTGACGAGCGAGCTGTACAACGGGCAGGAGACCGGGACTTCGTTTGTCTTTTCTCACGATAACAGGGCCGCGCTTGACCCTCCTGGGGATGGCGGTGCTGTGCAGTTTCGGGGAACGGCGACGACCTCGGCATGGGCTATCTTGAATTCTCAAACGTTGTTATGGGCGACCACAACCTACGCGCTTCAAGCGGGGAGTTCGTATGACGTAGTGGGGTGGTGGTATGACGGTAAGCCGTCCAATCTTATGGATGGTCAGACAATCACCATCGGCATCTGGGTGCCGGATCCGACGGTGATTCCGGATATCGCGGCATCGTCACTTGGCCAATACGAATCCGACGGCGTGGCGGCGATTGTGGAAAGAAGCTTGGCCACTACCACGATTATTTTCTCTGGCGTACCGCAGTCCGCGGGCACAAAGCCGCTCCAACTTCAGGTTGAGGTTGAACCTTCCAACGTTCCTTTTGAAGGGGTGCCCACCGCGACGAGCACGTTTGCCGCGCCGGGCGTCCGCGCCGCCGTTTCTGTGAGCGGCCTCGCGCCGGGCGGTTATCATTGGCAGGCGAGGGCGGCAGACGAAGAAGGAAACGTTTCTTCCTGGCGTACCTTGAGCGATCCGCCGGCAGACGTTGATTTTGGAATTGGGAATAGCGCTTACTATCTCTACCATTGGAATGATCAATCAGGAAGCATTGGTACCGACAACGCTCAAGCGGGGACGTCCTTCGGTCCGCTTGCGGTGCGGATCAAGCTTGGCCAGCCACTCGGCGGCACAGGGAGCACAACGCTTTCTCTCACAATGTACCAGGAAGGCTCGTCCGAGTGCGGTATGCCTGCCTACCTCCTCCAGGGATATTCCGACAGCGATTATCAAGCTGCCGATGGTCCACCCGCCGCGTTCGGCAATTGGACCGATGCCTCGGGCGCGCCCATCGCCTCGCGCGATTATGCCGGCGTCATCGCGGGCACCGCCGCAGGAAGGATCAATCCATTTGATTACTACGCGTTGAGTTTCAACTCCTGTGATTTTGGCAGGCCGGTGTCCATTGCCGCGGCACCCGGCGCCACCTATGCCTGTACGTGGCAAGTCAACAATTATTGCTATGCGGCGGACGTGGCGGGCGTTCCGTTCATGAAGCTTGACAGCGGCGGACCGCGTGAGCCGGTGGTCATCGTCCCCGGCATCGCGGGATCGGCCCTCGCGCGCGTTTCGGATGGGGAAGAGGTGTGGCCGAACATAGGCAAGATGGCGAGCGTCGCGGGCGTTCTTTCCCACGATGCGTACCTTGATGATCTTGCGTTGGACGCGCAGGGCCATTCCACGATTGCCATGAGTGCGCCCGACATCCTAAGGACGGTCACGACCACAATTTCTTTCCTCGCGGTTCAAAAGGATTTTTACGGCGATCTCATAAACGCTTTTGTCTCTGATGGATACGTGGAAAACAAAGATCTTTTTGTGGCGCCGTATGATTGGCGGCTGGGCATGGATGCGGAGACAGGCGCGCTTGACGCGAGAATACAGCAAGCGGTCGCGGCGTCGCCGGACGGGAAAATCAATATTGTTGCGCACAGCATGGGCGGCGTCTTGATAAATCGGTATTTGAGAGACCGCCCCGGCAGTTCGTTTTTGGATAAGCTGGTCCTGGTCGGCGTGCCGCAACTCGGAGCGCCGAAGGCCTTCAAGGTTTTGAACTACGGCGATAATCTTGGCGTTGCGCTCGGTCCGTTTGATATTTTAAATTCTTCCGAGATCAAGAAAATCGCAGAGAACATGCCGTCGCTCTATGAACTCCTGCCGAGTTCGCGGTACGTGCAAGTGAACGGGGGATATGTGCGCGATTTCCGCAATGGAAACAACGGCTCGGTTTTGGACTATGATGCGATACGCCGCCTGATGGCGAGCAATTCTTCGGACAGCCGCAACGCCGCGCTTTTGGACGCCGCCGCCGCGTTCCATGCGGGACTTGACGGGCAGCCGGTGAGCGCGTCAAACGGCATAAGTACCGCAAGCGCGCCAAGCGTGTACAACATTTTGGGTTGCCGCATGCCGACCATTTCCGAATTTGATCTTTACGACGGCGGTGTGGTGGATGTTGCGCAAACGACGGGCGACGGCACCGTGCCCGAGGTGAGCGCCATGAACCTTGCGGACAGTTTTCATAATTATTTCGTGGACGGTGGCGCGACGGGGATTGACCATGGGGGACTCGTCGCTGATGCCCGCCCCATTTCGCTCATTGTGGCTCTTATTGATGACGGCGCCATCGCCGACGCTGATCTGCCGCAGGGCATCTCGGCTGCACTTGCAGATTGCGTTGCGGGATGGCATCACGCGTCAAGTACGGACGGCACGGCGGGCGGCGGCGGCACGGGGGCTTGGTTTGAATTCAGCGCGCACGGCTCCGTTGATCTTGAGATTTCGGATCCGACGGGGCTTCATACGGGAATTTTATATGACGGTTCCGTGGAGGTGAGCATTCCGGGGAGCAGCTACGATGTCATCGGCGACAACACGTTCGTCACGGTGCCGGCGAGCACGAGCACTTCTCTCGGCACGGGCGCTTCTTTGAGCACGAGCACCTATAAGGTGGAAGTGACAAAGCGAAAGATAAGCACCGCCGCGAACGCTTCGAGCACGACTGGCACATCTGCCACATCTGGCTCGGCTGCCACGAGTACCACCGACACGAGTACCACCGACACGAGTACCACCGCTACGAGCACCGCCAAAACAACCACTACGACAACACTCGCCACCGTAAAGGTGAAGAAGCGTACCACAGATCAGGTAACCGATACCGCGACGTATGTTTCGGTGCCGCTCCAAAACGTGAGCGCAACGGCGGAACTGGACTTCTCCGGTTTTGACGGTGATCTTTCGCTCGCGATTGATAATGATGGCGATGGCAATGTCGACGCGACAAGCTCGCCGACTGCGGTTCTTACCGCAACCACTTCAGCCGCCGAAGCGATCGCCGATGTAACGCCTCCGGAGATCGTCCCGCCGACTATTCCTGCGGAGGTATTCCAGAACAGCACGACGACGCTTTATTTCAGCGCGACGGATGCCGGGTCCGGCGTTGCGACTACGACGGCAACGTTGAACGGCAATCCGGTCGCGAATGGTGAAATAGTGATGTTCAAGGATGTTGGTAAAAACGTTTTGATCATCACCGCATTTGACAAGGCGGGAAACCCGCGGATTTATGAAATTGATTTTCAGGTGGTTGCGCCTGCGGATGCCGGTGGTGGCGCGGGAGGCGGGGGGACAGAGAATGGGGAAGATACAGGAAGCGGGGAAGATAATAGTGGAGGGAATAATGGGGGTGGGACCAGCGGCACCACTTACGGCGCAAGCAGTGATGATAACAGTGGCAGTGTGAGTAGTAATGGTGGCGGTGGTGACAACAGCAGCGGCAGTAACAGCGCGGGCGGAGGTGGAGGTGGCACCGGCACAACCGGCGCAAGTGGTGGCGGTGGTGGCGAGGGAAGTAGTAGTGGCGCAACGTACCCTGCTCCGGGTGCGCCCAATCCGCAGGTGCTGGGCGCCTCAACAACGGTAAGCGTCGTCCCATCGCTCGCTGAATTGTTTGCCCGATTGCGACTCCTCGCCGCCAAGCTTTTTGCGTCCATGAATTCCAGGAGACCCTTGTCCGTGGGCGCGAAGGGCAATGACGTCTGGGCGCTCCAGGTGTTTCTCATAACCGGCGGCGGTCGGGCGGCGCGCTCGCTCGCCGCGGTTGGGCCGACCGGCTTCTTCGGCGCCTTTACCACAAACGCGCTCAAGGAGTATCAGACGGGAGAAAAAATCACGCCCGTTTCGGGATATTTGGGTCCGAAGACGCGGGCGGCCATCAGAAAGGTTGCGGAAAGCGATATACTATAATAATGAGGAAGCAGTACCGGCTGTTCATTGTGGTTACTGCGAGCGCGCTCATAATGTACCTTTTGATACGATTTGCGATGGGGGTTGCATTTGAACTGTGGCGGCCGGAGATTTTATAACCCTTTCATACTGTGATACTTGAACCTACTATTATCTACGAAGACAAAAATTTTCTCGCGATCATGAAGCCAGCGGGATTACAGGTGCACGCCGCAAAAAAATCCGGTGCCTCAGAGCCTACGCTCGTTGATTGGCTTACCGCGCATTATCCGGAAGTGAGAACGGTCGGCGACAATCCCGCGCTCCGGCCTGGAATCGTGCACCGGCTTGACAGAGAAACTTCTGGCGTCATGCTTGTCGCCCGAAACCAAAAAAGTTTTGAATATCTCAAATCGCTTTTCCAAGAGCACGAGGTTCTGAAGACGTATCTCGCAGTAGTTGCGGGTGTGCCGCACCAAAAACATGGGACGATTGACGCGCCGATTGGGATCCGGAACGGGACGACGAAACGGAGTGTCAGCTCCGCGAAAATGGCAAAGCCCGCCATCACGGAATACCGCGTCATTATGACATTTACAAAAACTTCTGCGGGCGCACGTGGGGAGTTAAAGAGAGGCCAAAATGAAAGTGGCGGCGCGGAAGCGAAGTACTCCCTCCTCTTGGTGAATCCAAAGACGGGACGTACGCACCAGATCCGCGTTCATCTTGCAAGCGTGGGCCTCCCCGTGGTCGGAGACCGCCTCTACGGCCCGAAGGCGCAGCCGTCGTGGGCGAAGCGCTTGATGCTGCACGCGCTTTCCATAGAGTTTACCTCGGCAAGCGGGGCGCGCATGAAATTTGAAGCTGAGCCGCCGGGAGGTCTTTGGAACGACTTGCCCACGAAAGAGTCAAACGGCGCCCGTGAATGACGCGCCAGTTATCCACAGCTGTTATCCCCACCCAGCCTTTCCATACTTCCGCGAAGGTTGTTATAATGAATTGGTCCTTAAAAGGTCGCTTTTATCAGACAAAGTGTATGAAACATAAGAACCAAAAGGGCTTTACTCTCATTGAACTTCTGATCGTGATCGCAATCATTGCGATTTTGTCGGTTGTCGTCATTCTGTCCCTCAACCCGGTGGAGCTTTTGCGCCAAGCGAGGGATTCTAACCGCATCTCGGATATGGCAACCTTGAGAAGCGCTATTTCGCTCTATCTTGTGGATGTGTCATCTACGGCTATCGGGACATCAACGGTTTGCTACATAAGCCTTGCGACTACAACCTTTGCTACCATATCCAGCACCAACGCGACTTGGAGCGCTCCTACCACTGCGCAATGTACAAACTGGATGGTAACTGCAGCGAGTGTCGTGGCGACTTCGTCAAGGGGCATCACTAGTATGCCTGGTTCCGGTGCCCTCACCGGCTGGCTTCCGATAAACTTCTCGGCCATCAGCTCCGGCTCGCCGATCGGGCAGGAACCAATTGATTCGATAAACTCCGGAGGCACCAGTGGTTGTAGCGGGCTGAACAGTTCGGTTACCATTTCGAACTGTTCTCTTTTCTACAGCTACATCATGAGTGGCTCGAATTACAAACTCGCTGCCTTTATGGAGAGCGCAAAATTCGCGGAGGGGGGCGGCAGTGCCGTGACTTCCAATGACGGTGGCCTCAATTCGTACGTCTACGAAGCGGGGACGACCATAAGCAGCCTGTAGGGGTCTTTGGTTGAACAAAATCCATCCAGCCGTAGTTTCTTCTGAAACTACGGCTGGTTTGGTATTATATAACTATGCGATTACCACTTCCGCCGCTCCAGCTTAAGAAACTGATTGTTGACGAAGGGCTTATCTCGGCGGAAAAATTTGACGAGCTTTTTGCCGAAGCCGAGAGGAAGAGCCAGAATATCCTTGACGTGCTTATTTCGGAACAGTTCACCACCGCGGATTATTTGAACAACCTTGTGGCGAAAGCGCTTGGCGTCCCGCGCGTTGATTTCAGTGTGCAGAAAGTGGAGAACGACGTGCTAAAACTCATTCCGGAAGATATCGCGCGCCAGCGCCAGGTCGTCCTCTTCGCCAAGGAAGCCGACGGGACATACGACGTTGCCATGAGGGATCCATCCAACCTTGAGACGATAGAATTCCTCGCACAGCGCCTGAAAGCGAAAGTCAAACCATTTCTTGCTACCGAAGAAGATCTCAATCGCGGTTTTTCGGTTTTCGGCTACGAGCTCGGTCAGGATTTCAAAAAGCTCATCGGAGAGAATGTCAAAGCGTCGCTTGCGGCGCGGGCGAAGAGTGCCGAAGAAGCAGCGGGAGATCTTCCTATTGTCGCTATTGTGGACAACATCCTCTCCTACGCGATTGCTTCGCGAGCCTCGGACATCCATATAGAAGTATTGGAAGAATCAATGTTCATACGGTATCGCATTGACGGCATTCTCTACGAAGTGATGAACGTATCGAAGACCATCCATCCCGCGATCGTCGCGCGTATCAAGCTTTTGGCGGGTCTCAAGATTGATGAACACTACGAGCCGCAAGACGGGCGGTTCAGGGAGCAGGTGGGGAACGAGTTGACTGACGTGCGCGTTTCCGTGATGCCCACATTTTATGGGGAAAAGGCGGAGATGCGGGTGCTCACGTCGTCACAAAAACCTCTTTCGCTTGAAGAAATAGGCATGGCGGCAGGAGATGCCGCTGCAGCGAAAGAAGAACTCAAGAAGGCCTATGGCATGGTGCTTTCTTGTGGTCCGACCGGCTCCGGGAAAACGACGACACTCTATGCGCTTATGAACATTCTGAACAAGCCGCAGGTGAATGTGGTGACCATTGAGGACCCAATTGAATATAACATGCGCTACGTGAACCAGACGCAGGTCAACACGCAGGCAGGGGTCACGTTCGCATCGGGACTCCGCGCACTCCTCCGGCAGGATCCGAACATCATCATGGTCGGTGAAATCCGCGATGCGGAAACCGCCGACATCGCTGTCCAAGCGGCCTTGACCGGCCACCTTTTTCTTTCCTCGCTCCACACGAACGATGCTCCCACCGCAGTCCCGCGCCTGTTTGATCTAAAAGTGCCGCCGTTTCTTGCCGGATCGGTGCTGAACCTCATTATTGCCCAGCGCCTCGTCCGGCGCGTTTGTCCAGCCTGTATCTATTCGTATGACGCCGGTCCCGATGTCGCCCGGACCGTTCGGATCCAATTACACGAGCTTGGCGTGCCGGAAGATGCCATGTTTACACCAAAGACCCTTTATCGTGGGAAAGGATGCAGCTCCTGCGGGATGACGGGGTATCGCGGCCGCCTTGGCATTTTTGAATTACTCCGCGTGACCGATGCCGTGAAAGGGGTCATCACCGCGGAAAATTTCAATCTTGAGAACCTGCGCGCCGTCGCGAGAAAGGAAGGCGCGAAGACAATGTTTGAAGACGGCATTCAGAAAGCCGAGCTTGCGCTCACGACATTGGAAGAAGTGCTCCGCGTGATACGCGAATGAGAACCTATATCAAAAGTAGATCAATCGCCTCTTCCGGCCAGTTTCGGCTACGAAAGGCGAATTCCTCCTCGCAGTAGGCATGGCTACAGCTTCGTCGGGATTCACCTTTCTCGCTCGAAACTGACACGGAATAGACGAATCCTACTTTTGATGTAGGTTCTGGTACAATAAGATCATGCTCTATCATTATGTCGCCGTGGACCGCTCCGGAGAGACGCAAGAAGCCGATTTTGATGCGGGGACGCTTGACGACGTTCTGCACTATCTTTCAGGAAAAGAGCTCCGCCCGATCTCGGTCAAAGCATTGAAGCGTGGCAGGTTCGGCGCGCCGAGGTTTTGGGGAGGCATCACTACGTCCGACGAGGTGTTTTTGACCAAATACCTTGCGCTTATGCTGCGCGTGGGCACCGACCTTCTTTCCGCAGTGAACATCCTCATCGCGGATTTTGACAAGCCTTCCATCAAGAACTTTCTCCTTGAAGTGTACGACAGTTTGAGCCGCGGCCAGCCGTTCTACGAATCGTTTGCGAGGCATCCGGAGGCTTTTTCGCCGACATTCGTGAATTTGGTCAAAGCCGCAGAGATTTCCGGCAACTTGGAGAAGACCTTTGAAGACCTTTCCGTTTCGCTTGAGCGCGATGCGGAGTTAAAATCCAAAATCCGCGCGGCGCTCATCTATCCGGTGGTTGTTTTGTGCATGGCAGCCGCTATCCTTACGTTTCTTGTCACCTTTGCGTTGCCGAAACTCGCCGCGGCATTTTCAGGAGGAGGCATCAGTGCGCCGCTTTTCTCGCGCATCGTCTTCGGCGTCGGGCTTTTCGTCGGCGCAAATATCGTGCCGATCTACGCGATTTTAATTACAGCGATCATCGTGTGCGTGGTGGGGGCACAAAAGACGGAGACAGGAAAAAGGATCCTTCATCGCATCTTGGCGAATCTTCCTGTCATTCGGAAAGTTTACAACGACCTTGGGGTGCAGCGCATGGCCTCTACAATCAGTTCGCTCATCAAGGCGGGATTGCCTATTATTGAAACCATCACGGTCGCGGCGGAAACCGTGAATCACCGCGATTATCAATATGCGCTCATGCGGGTTGCGAATGAAGGTTTGGCGAAAGGCCTTACGATCGGGGAATCGTTCAAGCGCGAGGCGGTCTTCCCGAAAACGTTGAGCAATCTGATCGCCATCTCGGAAAAGGCGGGTCACTTGGACGAGGTGCTCGCCACCCTCGCCGATTTCTACGGTGCGAACATTGATAGCAGCATCCAGACGCTCGTGTCACTCTTGGAGCCCATTCTTCTCCTGGGTATGGGATTGATCGTGGTGACCATCGCGCTTTCCATCATTGTGCCGATCTACCAGCTCACGAGTTCTTTCTAGACCCCATCCCAAAAATAGGCACATGAGGATTATGAACCATTTTCGAGCGAGAAACGTGAATCCCGACGAAGGAATACCTTGTGGTATTGCGAGGAGGGACTCACGTTTCGCAGCCGAAAATGGCCATAAGAGTCGTGTGGTCTATTTTGGGGATGGGGTCTAACTACCAAACTATGCAACGCTGGTTCCAAAAATTACTTTTACTTCTTCGCGTCCATTCGGCGGCCGCGGGACTTTCCGTAAGCGATCAAGTGGTGCGGCTCGTGCGTTTTGACGGGAAAGCTTGGCAGATGCATGCGGTGCGCCTTGAGCCCGGCGTAGTGAAGGGAGGAAGGATTGCCGACCGCAAGGGATTTGTCGCGGCGCTCATGGCGCTTAAGGAACAAGCGCAAAAGAAAGGAAGAAAGGGGAAAATGAGCGTGGCGGTATGTTTCAATTCCGCGGAAACCTATACGCAGGTATTCGCACTCCCCGCGGTTAAGGGAAAGGATTTGGAAAGGGCGGTGGAGTTGAACCTCAAGATGACTTCGCCGCTTGAGGCAGACGAGGCATATTCGGACTGGGAGTTTGTGGGACGTGACGAGAACACGTTGCAGCTTCAGATCCTCTCTGCGTTTATTGAACGCGGCGTGGTGGATGGGATGGCGGAAGCGTTTTTTGAGGCGGGATTCATCATAACGGCGGTGGAATCACGGGCGTTTGCGCTCGCGCGGCTGCTCCGTGAAAAAGGGGCTGGCATTGACATGGCAAAGTCCTACCTCTTTGTGAACATTGATGATGCCGGACTGGATTTCGCGATCATTCGCAAGGGCGTGCCATATTTTGAATACGCGGTTCCATGGCAGGATCTTATGAATGACAAAGGGGAGATCTCCGTTCCAAAATTCGAAGAAACGCTCGGGGCAAGCGTGCGGCGCGTCATAAATTTTTATTACCAGCACTGGGCCGGATCTTTGGATGCGATCATCTTTTCCGCCGTGGTTTTAGAAGCGGAGACCGAGCGTGTCATCACGGAGAGCGCCTCGGTTCCTGCGGTACGTTGCATGCTCACGATGGGCCAGCCGGTTTCGTCGGCATGGTTTACCGCGCTCGGATGCAGTTTGCGCGAGTCGGGGTTCAAAGTGAAGGACCGCGAGATCAACCTCTTGGGAAAGGAGTTGCAAGACAAGTTCCGCGGGGAGGAACTTCTGGGCTTTATGCGATTTTGGCGCGTCGCCATTCCCGCCGCCCTATTGCTTCTCGTTGTTACCTTCGCAGGAGCAGATATATTCCTCTCGGAAACAAAGACGACCATTGAATCACGTTCCTCATTTAATTTGAGCAGCGCGCAGGTTGCGGAAACCACCGCACTGCAGGCAACTGCCAGCGGTTTCAACGGTTCCGTGGCGCTCGTCGCCGCCGCCCTGAACGCCGCGGCCCCTAAGGGCGTCATTTTGAAAAAAATCTTGGATATCGCAGGGAGCAATCAAGTGACCGTGAACCACGTTGCGTTTCAGTCCATGGGCACTCCTATCGCGCTCTCGGGGACCGCGCGGACGCAGGATGCGATCCTTGCGTTTGAAACGGCGCTCAAGAGCGATTCCGATTTCAGTTCCGTCAACCTTCCATTGGGACAGGTGCAAACGAACGGCCTCACTACTTCCTTTTCCATGACTTTTTCGCATGCCCACTAATCCCGGGTTACGGGAATCTCCGTCCACCGGTTCCTAGGGGCAGTGAGGAAGCCCGCGGGCGATCAGAGAGAACAACGCGGCAAAGACGATCTGGTCCTTCGGAGTTATTTTTGCAAGGACGAACGCGGATGCTTTCCTGCGTTTTTTTTCGCCCGCTTCGCGGATGCCGACGCGAATGCGAGTGAAGCGATTCGTGCGGAGCGTGTCCATGATTGACTGGATTCCCTTGTGACCCGCAGAACCTCTTCCGAACGATATTTTATACGTTCCAACGGGTAGATCGCTCTCATCGTGGATGACGACGAGATCCTCCGGCGCCGCCTTGAATTTCTTTATCGCTTCCCGCACCGCCCTGCCGGATTCGTTCATGAATATAAGCGGCGCCACAAGCACCGTAGTGCTCCCGGCGGCGTAGCGGAATAGCTTTTTGTGCGTTTTCCACGTGAGGGATTCGCCGTTCGGAAGCCGCCGCGCGATCGCAGCGAGGGCGGCACGGCCCACGTTGTGGTACGTGTTTTCAAATTCCGGTCCGGGATTGCCGAGACCCACGAGGATCGTCTTCTCCGTTTTCATTGGCTTGATTTTACCATAATGCGCGGGATATAATGAGTACTACATGAGAAAGTTCTTCGCTGCTTTTTTGGAGGTGCTTGAGGTCGCCGTGATCGCCGTGGGCGCCGTCTTCCTTGTGCGCACGTTTCTTGTGCAGCCCTTCCTTGTGAGCGGTTCAAGCATGTCACCGAATTTTTCAAACGGCGATTACGTCCTTGTGGACGAGCTCACGTATGACCTGCGCGCGCCGGAGCGCGGAGAAGTGGTCGTATTCCACGACCCGCAGGATTATTCCACCTATTTTATCAAGCGCGTCATCGGCCTGCCGAACGAGCGCGTCACGATTAAGAACGATACGATTACGGTGTTCAATGCCGATCACCCGCAGGGATTTGTGCTTGACGAGTCCTATTTGCCGAAAGGGACGGACACGTCGGGGAGTTACGATTTCACGCTGTCTTCCAGCACGTATGTGCTCCTCGGCGACAACCGGCCCGCCAGTTATGATTCGCGTATGTGGAAGGCGCTGCCCGCGAAGAATATCGTTGGCCTCGTGCGCGTCCGGTTGTGGCCGCCCACCGACGTGACCGCGTTCGCAGCGCCGCAATATAAGTAAAATGAAAACTAATGAAAAGCAGGGGGCGAGGACCTTTCGTGCCCCGACGGGTATGCACGACGTGCTGCCTGCCGACCAGCCTTATTGGGAGCGGATTGAAAGCGCAGTGAAGGACCTTGCGCGGTCCTACGGGTTCGCGCGGATAGAGACACCGGTCTTGGAGTTTGCGGACCTCTATAATAAAACGTCCGGTGAAGCGAGCGACGTGGTCGCGAAAGAAATGTATACGTTGCGTACGAAGGGTGGTGATGTGCTCGCGCTCCGTCCCGAATATACCCCCGGTATCGCGCGCGCCTACCTCGAAAACGGCTTAAGTCGCCTCGGCCAGCCGCAGAAGCTTTTCCACTTCGGCCCTGTCTTCCGGCACGATCGGCCGCAGCTCGGCCGCTATCGCCAATTTACGCAGATCGGTTTCGAAACGCTTGCCGGGCCGAACGATCCGATCTATGACGCGGAGACCATCTCTGTCTGCGTGGATCTCCTTTACGAACTCAAGATAAAGAATTTCACACTGAAGATAAATTCCATCGGCTGCCGCGTGTGCCGCCCGCTATACAAGAAACAGCTTGTGAACTATTACAAGAATCATGAGAAGGAATTGTGTGAGGATTGCAAGAAGCGGCTCGCGACGAACCCCTTACGCCTCTTGGATTGCAAGGAAGAGGATTGCATGCAACTGAAGGAGAAGGCGCCAATCTTTTTGGACAAGCTGTGTGCGACGTGCGCCGAGCATTTCAAATCAGTTCTCGAATATCTTGAGGAAGCGGCAATCCCGTACGAGCTTGATAACCACTTGGTGCGCGGACTGGACTATTACAGTCGGACGGTGTTTGAAATGTATGCCGATGGGAAGGAGGCCGAAATCGGTGCGCTTCCGGCTGGTGGCCGCTACGATTATCTGATGGAGACGATTGGAGGGCATCTCACTCCTGCCGTCGGCGCCGCATGCGGCGTGGAGCGCCTGATTACCGTTATGAAGGCAAAGGCGATTGCCCTGCCTGCGCGGGCCCAAAAAAGGGTGTTTCTTGTACACGCGGGCGATTTGGCGAAGCAGAAATCATTCGGCCTTTTGAAGGAACTGCGTGCACGCGGCATCGCCGTTTCCGAAGTGCTTGCGAAGGAATCACTCGCGGCACAGCTGAAGACCGCGAATAAGGAAGGGATTGAACTCGCGCTCATTCTTGGCCAAAAGGAGATTTACGAGGGCAGCGTTATCGTTCGCGATTTAAAAACCGGACTGCAGGAAGCGGTGCCGCGGCACAAAGTCGTGGACGAGATCAAAAAGCGGTTCTAGGAACCATGCGAGACAAGGATTGCATTTTCTGCAAAATAGCGTCCGGGCAAATTCCGGCACAGACAGTGTATGAGGACAGCCACACGCTCGCGTTCCTGGACATCACGCCGCGGACATCCGGGCACGCCATGGTGATCCCGAAAACGCATGCGCCGAATTTGCTTGAACTGCCGGACGCCGAGATCGCGCCGCTCTTCACGGCGGTAAAAAAAGTGGCGGAGATGCTCTCACGGAAATTGAAGTGTGACGGCATCACGGTCGGGATCAACCAGGGCCGCGCGAGCGGCCAGGAAGTGGACCATCTCCACGTGCATGTGATGCCTCGATGGCATGGTGATGGAGGAGGGCCAATACAAGTGGTGGTCAATAATAAGCCAAAGGAAACGCTGGAAGAGATACACAAGAAGATTGTCGGATAGGGCCCCTGCGCACGAATTGATTTTTGGAACCCTCTCCGGCCTCGCAAAAATCCAGCTCGCTCGTAACGAAAAAATGCCGCCCTGGTCGCGGCTCCCGGGCACCCGGCATTTTTTCTATTCGCTCGCGGATTTTTCGCTCGGCCTCCGTACGGTTCCCAAAAGCAATTCGTGCGCGGATCACCCTATCCATCATTTTTTCTTGACTATGCCTCTCTCTTTCTGCTATACTTCTCCCCATGGCAGTTGAGGTACGAAAACGGGAGGGTGAATCCCCGAACAGCATACTTTTCAGCTTCACAAAGAAAGTGAAGCGGAGCGGCATTTTGAAGGAAGCGCGCGCGCGTAAGTTCCATAAGCGATCGGTGAGCCGGATCAAGCGCAAGCTCTCGGCAATCCACCGCGATGAGAAGCGGGCAGAGGTGGAACGGATGAAGAAACTTGGACTTTTGGGTTAGGTTCTCGTCCGGCCGCCGGAACGGATATTTTTCTCCTTGCTATAATCTGCTTATGATCAAAGCAATTGTATTCGACTTCGGCGGCGTCATTCACTTAAATGACGAAGGGAACATATTGGAACACATCGCTCGGTTTGTCGGCGTCCCCATTGATGAATTCCGAAGGGCCTATCACGAGCGCAATCACCTTACGAATGTGCAGAATATGCCATGGGAAGATGTGGCTATAGAAGTCGTCCGCGTGTTCGATAAAAATCCTGCAACCGAAAAACACGTGAGGGAAATGGTACGGAGGCATGATGCAAAGAGATACATTAACACCGACCTATTGACCCTGTTCCCCGTACTGCGTCGTTCCGGGCTGAAAGTTGCCATCTTAAGTAACGCGACCACCGAACTTAGGAAACGACTGGAGGAAAACGGGATTTCGCAGCTCGTGGATGAAATTATTATTTCCAGCGAAATCGGTTTTCAAAAACCGCACAAGGAAGCGTTCGATGCCGTATTCAAGAAGTTGGGTGTCCGCCCTGGAGAAGTTATTTTTGTGGATGACACGTCTAAGAGTTTGGAGAAAGCTGTAGAGATTGGTTATCTACCAATCCTTTTTACAGACAACGATCATCTCAAAGCTGATCTTAGAAAAGCTGGGATAAGGTTCTAGTGTCCTCCAGCCGCCGGAGCCAGTGCGTACAAACAGAGGCTAAGGCCTCTGCCTTTGTATGCGTTGTTGCATTTTCCAAATTGCCTTTCATAACGGGCGGCATTTTTTGTTTTGATGCGCAATCGCGCTATAATGCAGGAGCATATGATGCTTGTCCAAAAATTGAGCGACGACCTGAAAGCGGCAATGAAAAGCGGCAATGCGGAGCGCGTTGCCGTTTTGCGGTTCATGTCTTCCGGCATCTACAACGTGCAAAAGGATAAATACGCGAAGCAGCCGGGCGTGGCGCTGACGGACGACGAAGCCGTTGCGGTTTTACAAAAGGAAGCGAAGCGGCGCAAGGAGGCAATTGAACTCTTCCGGCAGGGGAAGCGGGACGACCTCGTAAAAAAAGAGGAGGCCGAACTCGCGGTGATCTATGAATATATTCCCAAGGGGCTTTCTGCGGAGGAAATTGAAAAGATGGTGGACGAGCTCAGGGGGAAAGGTTTCAATGATTTTAATTCGCTCATGCGCGAGGCAATGAAACTCACGAAGGGCCGCGCGGACGGTAAGACGGTGGGCGAAATCGTGAGGAAGAAACTTGACTGATGCAGCGGTGACGAGAATAACCGTGACGACGCGGATGGAGAAAGAAATACATCGCCTTGCAAGAAGGATTTTGAAGGTCCTCGGCGCGCGCCGCGCTGCCGTACGGGATGCGACGCTTGATATCTTTCTTCTACCCGGCTGCGATATGAGGGCGCTCAAGAGACGCTTCTTCGTGAAGTATTCCGAGCCGAACGTGTTGTCTTTTCCAGAGCCGCTCCATTTTCCTCATCCAGAGACCAAGCGGCGCTATCTCGGCGAGATTTACCTGAATCGCGACATTTTGCAACAAAGCCCTGAACGTGCCATACCGCTTTTGCTGCACGGCATACTGCATCTTTTTGGATACGATCATAAGAAGAAAACTGACATTATAAAGATGGTGCGGTTAGAGAAAAGTATCTTAGAAAATTTTAATGCCCGGCGTGGCATGATGGGCGAATGCCCTCGCCACGGGATTACGAGGAAGCCGAAAAACGCGCAAAAGCATTTTACGAGAAAATAGGGATCGTAAAAAGCCCTGCGCTTGGAGGGGCTAGGGTCGTTTTTGCGAACGCCGGATTTAATCACTTGCTCCGGAGGGGGAGAAAATTTTGTCCAAAATCGGAACAGATGAAACGTTTATCGTTGTTGCGGTACGCAAGAGCAATATTAACAGATCCTCGCGCCCATGTGGGATACCGCAAGCTAAGGAAGTATACCCTTGTTCAATATTGGTCATTTGTGAAACACATCGACGGCCGGAAGATGAAGCTTATTGCAAGACAAGTCGGTGCCGGCCAGAAGCATTTTTACAGCATCATGAGTTAAAATATGAAATCAAAAAGAGCCTCGCCTGAGGTTCTTTTTGACATGCCTGCCACCGCCTCAAATGGCGATAGGGGAATGGATACCCCGCAGGCATGATTCCATGATAATAATGGTTGGAACAAAGTCAAGCATTCCTTAATGATTTTTTAATGTGCGGCCAATGCACAGTTGCGGACGCCCCTTGCGCCGCATAGAATAAGGAGGATATGAAGCTTAAGGGGCTTTCGGGCGGCAATTTTGTGACGGGCTTGGACATTGGCACTTCCTCTATCAAGATAGCGGTTGCCGAACGGCGCGATGGGAAGCCGGCGCTCGTGCACGTGCAGAAAGTGCCGTGCTACGGCATGCGAAAAGGCGTGATCGTGGAGATGAGTGAGGTTTCGCAAGCCGTGAGCCGCGCGCTCGCGGGCGCAAAGAAGGTTTCCAAATCGGCGCTCAAAAACGTTTATATTTCCATCGGTACGCCGCAAGCGAAAATGCAATCCTCACGCGGGATCGTCGCGGTTTCGCGCGCCGACGCGGAGATCTATCAAGACGACATTGATCGTGCGGTGCGGGCGTCGCAGGCGGTCAATCTCCCGCAAAATCGGACGATCATCCACACGCTGGTCAAAGAATTCGTCGTGGACGGCGTGGGGGAGATCGCGGACCCTCTAGGGCTCTCGGGCAGCCGCTTGGAGGTGCAAAGTTTGATTATTGATGCATTCTCGCCACACATAAAAAATTTAATCCGTGTGGTGGAACTGGGCGGTGGCGAGGTTTCCGGGCTCGTCTTCGGACCGCTCGTCGCCGCGCGTGCGGCGCTCTCCAAACGCCAGCGCGACCTGGGCACGGCGCTCGTTGATATCGGTTTCGGTACGACGGGACTCTCGGTTTATGAAGAGGGGCGACTCGTGGATGTGGCGAAATTCCCCGTCGGCGCGGGGAATATTTCGAACGACCTCGCCGTGGGATTGAAAATTCCCGTGGACGCGGCGGAAGAAATAAAACTGCATTATGGCTACGCGTTTCCCAAAGATGTTGGCAGCAAAGAGTCCATCGATCTCAAGAAGTTTCTGCCCGAAGCGAAGAACGTCATCTCACGGCGCTTTGCGGCCGAGATCATAGAGTCGCGCCTTGAGGAAATCTTTGATCTTGTGAACGACGAGCTGAAGCTGTTCCAAAAGTTCGGTGAGCTTCCCGGCGGCGCGGTGCTCGTGGGCGGCGGTGCGAAACTCCCCGGCATCACCGATCTTGCAAAACAGGAGATGAAACTTTCCTCGCAAATTGGCTTCGCGGTCAGCGATGAATGGGAATCAAGCGGCGGTCCTTTCAAGGAATTCCTTGAGGATCCCGAATTTGTAAATGCTTTCGGCCTCGTCCTCTGGGGCGTGGACGGCGAAGGTTGGAGCAAGGAGGGAACGTCTTCAAGCTTCAGCTTGAGGAAGATCATCCGCTACTTCACGCCGTAGTGGTTTGGGCGATCGGCTCGGATTCTAGAAACAGAGCAGGCTACATTTAGTATCGGACAGACCGAGATGCCTTGATTTTTTACTTTTTCAAAATTAGTTCGATTTTTATATCGCCGTCCTCGCCAGGACACCGAACCTTCCACCAATTCTCCAGCCACGAAAAGAAATGGGGCTGGTCCATGACCAACCCCAAGACGCCATCTTTCCAAAGTGCCGATAAAAACGAGAACGAGGTAGAAGTGGACTGCGCTTCGTTCCGCCGAATCTGGTCAGTCAGCGGTCAAGGCGTTCGGCACTAACTAACAGGAAATACGGTTGGTCGGCTAAAACAACTTGCCTCTGGGTGTATCCATTTATGAGCGGCTTGTAAACAATCCTAGCACGCAGACCTTGCCGGAGCCGCGGCTCAACCGTCGCAAACCGAAAGGTGATGATGCTGCCATTGTCGCAGGCGAACCCGATGATTGATTGCGGGTGATTCCCGCCATCGTAGTCATTCGGAACTTCCTGCGCCGAGATCACAGATCCATAGGCCGTGTAAACGGGTGCGGATGCCATCAGTTTCTCAGCCGTAGCCGCCGCTCTCTCGTGGTCTCGCTCCATTGAGTACCAGAGGAAACTTAAACCAAATACGATCAACACAAAAACCTTGCCTGTCATAGCGTCCTCCTTATTTTCGAGGCCCGTAATGAGCCCGATGCGCCCCTTATCTTACTTACCCGCGCTGGGGACATGATAACATAATATGCCGGCACTGTCAATCATCTTCGGTAATGTGCACACACATATGGCGGACTCCCGTACAATCGGGGAATGTCGATCCATATGGCTGAGAATATCAAACAAGAGCGGGTGCGGTGGGTGGAACCCATTGTAAAAGGTCGCACAAGCACCACCGAAGTGATGAAGGTGTTTCCGTATGGGAAGCGGACCTTGGAGCGGTGGCTGCAGGCATACCGGCGTGGCGGTGAATCAGCGCTTGAACCGCGTTCCACCCGGCCGAAGACCTCGCCCAAGGAAACACCGATCAGCATCAAGGAAGCAATCATCGCGTTGCGCAAGAAGAGAAAGGTCTGCGCGCTCAAACTGCATTGGAAGCTCGAAAAGGTGGGCATCCATATCCATGAGCGCACCATCGGAAAAATCTTGAAGACAGAAAGGCTCGTGCGGAAGTATCGTACCAAAAAGATCACGTACAAATATATCAAAGCCACCTGGAAGCCTGGCGACCTCATGGAGATCGACGTGAAGCATGTGCCGGGAACCGTTGCGGGACGTGCATATTTTCAATATACGGCGATCGATTGTGCCTCCCGCTGGCGCTACCTCCGGATTTTCGAGGAAGAGTCCACGCAGAACACCCTCCTCTTTCTTGCGGATGTCATCCGGCGATTTGAATATCGGATCACCGGCGTGAAGACGGACAACCATGCGACCTTCACCAACCGGTACACGGGCACGTACAAGCGGGCGGATCTTTCGCCTGCCCATCAACACGCTTTGGACCGCTTCTGCGCCGAACGCGGCATCGTGCACTACCTCATCGATCCGGGGAAGCCCGCGCAGAACGGCAAGGTCGAACGCTCGCATGGGTCGGACCAGAGAACGCTCTACCACGAAACAACATTTGCTTCGGCAAAGGATTTGCGCCAAAGGGTACGATGGTGGAATACTGAGTACAACAACCTTGAACACTGTGGCCTGAATGGCAAGACGCCGAACGAAGCGCTTGCCGAGTTCAAAACCTAGTCCGCCATATGTGTGTGCCTAAAACACTTCCGCATTCATCGCTTCGCTCGAGAAGGCACTGCTATGGCTATGGTTTTCGAACAGTGTCATCGCGCCCCAAAGTCCACGATTTACTGGTATAAAAACTTTCTTTGGATTTATAATGGTTTGATGGAAGAGCTCGATGGCAAAACCCTTTACATTTTTATTGACGAGTCGGGCAATTTCGATTTCAGCCCGAATGGAACGAAATATTTCGTGCTCACGGCCATATCGACCGTCCAGCCGCTTGAGGCAAGGGACGTCTTTTCTAAATTAAAGTATGAGCTCTTAAGTGATGGGGTTGACCAAGAATATTTCCACGCTACCGAAGACCAGCAAAAGGTGAGGGATGTGGTTTTCAAAAATATCAAAGGCTTAGGCGACTTCGAAATCGATTGCGTTATCGCGCAAAAGAATAAAGCTAACCCGTCTTTATATTTGGAATACGACCTTAAAACGCATAAAGACGGCAAAGGCTTTAAAATCAGTACCATACACTACGAAGAAAAGTTCTACCACAAAATATCTCAGATACTTTTGCAGTATATATTTAGGCGATATACCAACAAAGTGGAAAAAATCGTGGTCGTCTTGGGTTCGGTTTTCACAAATAACAAGCGGGGCTATGTGCTCAAGAGCTTAAAGCGATACTTCAAGACATTTCAAAAACCTTTCTACGTCTATTTTCATAACACCGGAATGGACATCAATTGCCAAATCGCCGACTATTGTGGTTGGGCAATCTATGTGAAGGTGGAAAGGAACGAAGGACGCCCGCACGCCGAAATCAAAGACAAGATAAAAAGCTGCTTTGACGTTTTTGAAAAGGGTGACACGATTTACTACCAACATAAAAAATGACCACCCCGCCTATTCCCTTTCGGGAAAGAGCCCGAGAGCTCTTGTTAGCGGGGTGGAACCTTTAGTAATATTATACGCCCAGATAAGCTATAATGCAACAAGAGGCACTTATACACATCCGCTTTAATTGGCATTTAATGAAGAAATATCATCATTGAGCTATGAACAAAGACTTTCTTAAAAACCAAAAAACGGCTATTGAAAAAGCTTTGACGCAAGTCGGAGAAACCGACGTAGCACAAAAAAAGGATTTATCGATACTTTATAATTTTGTTTGTTCCCTTTTGGAGCCTGACAAATCTACCGATATTCGAAAAGAAGACTTAAGAAAGCTTGCGCTCGAACTCGGCTATTCGGAAGATACGAAATTTGAAGATTGGACAAAGAAAGGAAGCGGGCAATAAATTATTGTGCGATAAATGAGTTGTTTCAAAGAGCGTCGGATATAAGCTTTTGTCCGTGCGCAGTAGGTATCCACAGGTGGCACGCCGGAGGAAGATTTGCTACTATTGAGTTAAATGGCTTCCTCTAACAAGAAGAAAGAGAAATTTCAGCCGCTCACGACGAACGTCAAGGTGATCGGCATCGGTGGGGGAGGGGGGAACGCGGTCGCGCGGATGGCGCGCGATTTCGTCCGCGGTGTTGATTTCGTAGCAATCAACACCGACCACCAGGACCTTGATCACTGTAACGTCAAGCATCGGTTGTACATAGGGAAAGGGCTTACGAAGGGGCTGGGAACGGGCATGAATCCCGATCTTGGCAGGCAGGCCGCGGAAGAAAACCGCTCCGAAATTGGTGAGATCGTGAAAGGAGCCGACCTTGTGTTTCTCGCGGCGGGGCTTGGCGGTGGCACCGGTACGGGTGCCACGCCTGTCGTTGCCGAAGCCGCAAAGCAGGCGGGGGCGCTCACGATCGCCGTTGTTACAAAGCCATTCACCTTTGAGGGGAGCCAGCGCGAGAGGATTGCCGCAGAGGGGCTTATGAAATTGCGCGATAAAGTGGATGCGCTCATCGTCGTGCCGAACGACCGCATTTTCACCGTGATCAGCAAGGACACGCCGATCATAAAGGCGTTTGAGGCGATTGACGACATTTTGCGGAAAGCGCTCAAGGGGATCGTGGAGATCATTGCGACACCCGGCATTATCAACGTGGATTTCGCCGACGTGAAGAACATCATGCAGGACGCAGGCGTGACGATCATCGGCGTCGGGGTGGCCTCCGGCCAGGACCGCGCCGTCGCGGCAGTGAACCAAGCGCTCCACTCGCCGCTACTGGAGACGAGTCCCGAAGGCGCAAAAGCGGTACTCTTGGGAATATCGGGAGGACGAGATTTGAAGATGACCGAGATTAATGAAGCGGCGAAGATCGTTGCGCAGACCGCCGATCCCGGCGCGCGCATCATCTTCGGCGCGTATCACGACCGCAATTTGAAGCAGGGGCAGATCAAAATAACCGTGATTGCCGCAGGTTTCAACGGAGGTTCCACCACCGCGCTCTTCGGCGGGAGCCACTACGAGCGGCAACCGGGCATGTTCGGCGGCGGGATGAGCGGCGGCGGAGGCGCCCGGCCTGGCGTCGGATCGCCCGCGTCTGAATCGTTTTCAACGAAGAAACCGCAGGCAGGGAAGGAAACTGCCGCTACGTTTCGCACCGAACGCGAACGGTCTTCGGATAACGAGATATTCTCCTCCATAGACACTCCCGCAAAGGCCTCCGCCGCTCCCGCCGAATCAAAATCAAACAAAGAAAAGAAAGAGAAGGAAAGCGACGCGTGGGACATCCCGGCGTTCCTCCGGCGGAGGAAGAAATAGGGATTAAAATTTCATTAAAAGAGGTTTGACATTAGGGCATTGGCCGGTACAATAGAAATCGAAGTACGGGGAGGGTGAGCCCGGAAATCCGGGGTTCCTCCCGTTAAGCAAGGCACGATTACCATCGTGCCTTGCGGCATTATAGGATGTCCATATTTATAAAGTTATTCCCAAAGAATTTTCGGATCTCGCGGGCGGTTTTTCTCTCCTTCGCGATGATAATTATCTCTTTACCCAAACCGTGAAGGTACTTCAGTACCGGCAGGAAGTCCCCGTCTCCCGATAAAAATATCAGCCGGTCAAAATTATTCTGCTCCTTCATAAGGAGAAACGTTATATCAACATCGCAGTTCGCCTTCTTCTTTATGAAGCCATCTCTTTGGCGGTAATATTTCACCGGTTTCAAATGCAAGGTGTATCCGAGCGATGCAAGGTGGCGATAAAACGCCATTTCTCCTGTCTTGTGCATCTCAACCCCGCTAAAGTAAAAAATCGCTGCGGCGTTGTATCGGTTTCGAAGATGATCGATCAATTTCTGATGATCTATATTTTCTATCCACCTTTCCCTGCTGTAGAAAAGGTTTGCGGCGTCAATGAAGGCGTGAGTAGTCACGCCTCTTATTTAACACGACCAGCCGTTAAAAGATTATTAAATTTTAGAGCGGTTTTTCCGGCGACCGCGGACCATCCAACTCGGCACTCCCGCCGATCTTCAAAATGTCCTTGTCTATCTTCCCAAATTCTTTGTAGGCGGTGTCGTAGGCGTTTGTGGTGGTCGAAAGGTGCGTACCGATTTTTTCCAGATACTCCTCGTAACGTTCCAAGTGGCGCTGCAGTTCGCCAACGTTTTTGCGAATTTGCTCGGCGGACTTGTTGATCTCCATCTGGCGGATTCCCTGGAGCGCCATCTGGAGGTAGGCATAGAACGTGGTGGGGGAAACAGGATAGACGCGCTTTTCGCCCGCATATTGGATAAGGTCGCGTTCCGCCGCAGCGCCAATCTTGTTCACAAGGAGGTCATAATAAAGCGCCTCCGACGGGATGAACATAAAAGCGAAGTCCAGCGTATCCTCGGCGGGCTTGATGTATTTTGCGGTTTCGTCAATGCGCGTTTTGAGATCCATGCGCAAGGCATCCTCAAACCGCTTGCGTTCTTCGTCGGTGGCCGCGCCCACAAAACGATTATAATTTTCCAAACTGAATTTTGAATCAATCGGGATTACGTGGTCCTGGTAAAAAATGACGGCATCCACTTTTGTTCCATCTGCAAAGGGATACTGCAATTGGTAGGCGCCGGGCGGAAGAACATTCTTTAAAACCGTTTCCAAAAAATATTCCCCAAGCACGCCGCGCTGTTTCGGGTTTTTTAAAATGTCCTGCAGGCCTTTCAATTGGTCGGCGAGGGAGGCAATCTGTTTTTGTCCCTCGGTCACCTTCGTGATCTCGCCTGTGATTTCGCGCACGATCTGCACGCTTTTGTCCGACTGCGCGAGCATGGTCTTCGTGGAATCGCCGAGCCGCGCATCAAGCGTCCGCGAAAGCTCGCTCATCTGGTCGCGGATCTGTTTTTGCTGGTCCTGGATTTGGTTTTGAATGAGAAGCAGCGCCTGGTCATCCTGCTTTTGGGGCGGTTGTGGCTTGAAGAGGCGCCAGGCGATAAGTGCGAGGGCAACCACAATAATTGCAAAAAGCGCGATTTCCATGCGTTCATTTTACCACCGCGCGGTGCGAGAGGCGAGCGGCAGCGTTGCGTAGCATCCAAGTAACCGTGGGGCATGTGGGATTACTAAATTTTGATTATAATTAGCTCAAATGGGTGTATATGATGGGTTAAAAGACGCGGCGAAAGTATTACAGGAGAGCGGGAAAATTGAACAGTACCGCCAGATTCTTAATGCTCAGGGAAAAATGATCGAGATGCAGAAACATATAGGTGATCTTGAAGTTGAGAATCGTGATTTGAAGGAAAAACTGGAAATCAAAGGAAAGCTCAGATACGAAAAAAATGCCTACTGGTTTCAAGAAGAAAAGGGTCACGACGGACCATTTTGCTCTCGTTGTTGGGATTCGGACAAAAAGTTAATAAGAATGCAGCCTTGCGGAAATCCTGCTTACTTCGATTGCCCTAATTGTCAAAATAAAGGCGTTCAAGTTCATCCAGATCAAGCTTATATTGATTATCAGAATAGGAGAAGTAATGATGACTTTTCATCGTACTAACGATTTTAGAATTGCCCGTTCAATAATTACGAAAATGTTTTGGGATCCAACAAGTTATACAGATGACGAGAACCTAAGATGGGCCCTTTTGCGAGCAATAGAGTGGCGTGCTTGGCCTTTTTTTATAACCCAGCCGATTGTTCCTCTATTGTTTATATTTTATAAACCAGAGTTTGTGGTGATTATTTTGTTAATTATAGGCATCGCCTGGAATTTAGTTTCTATGATGCTTATTAATTTAAACTTAATGTACTTCGGCCCAATTTTTGTGAAGTTAAGATGGTTTTCTTCGATCGGCGTTGGTGGATATTTAATTTATAATCATGTATACCTGTGGGGTATTTTGGCATTACTTTGGCCGATCGTTGTGGGGTCAATGTCTCCTTTTCTAGCTTTCGGTACAACAATTGGGAAAATGCAAGAACGGATTATGAACCGGCTTGGCTATCACAAAAATAAAGTCACGGGTTAACATCCCGATCGAGATGAGTAAGATGGTCCCATCCTAAACTATTCAGAAGTACTCGGGTTGCGAAGTCTTGTGCCTGTCCTCGTCTTGTGTTTTGAGGAGCCTAGCGAGAGGACGAGGTAGAAATCGCGAGCGAATAGAAAATCCACCGGGTACCCGGGAGCAGCGACCAGGGTGGCGGATTTTCGTTATGAGCGAGTTGATTTCTCGAGTCCGAAGCGGGCTCCGAAAAGCATAAGACGAGGACAAACCAAAAATCCCGCGTTGTCGCGGGATTTTTGGTTCTGCAGTTAAGCGGATCCTACCAGCTCTGGCGTCCGCCGCCATAGCCGCCGCCGCCGCTCCGGGGAGCGCGCTGCTCAAGGGGCTTGGCTTCGTTCACGGTCAACTTGCGGCCGCCGAAGTCCTTGCCGTTCCACATCTCGATCGCCTTCTGGGCATCCTCGTCGGATGCCATTTCGACGAAACCGAACCCGCGCGAGCGGCCTGTCATCTTGTCCACAATGATGGTTGTGGACGAAACGGTGCCGGCCTGCGCGAACGCAGCCTGAAGCTCATCCTGCGTCGTGGTGTAGGGCAAACCCCCAACGTATAATTTTGTAGCCATTAAATAAAACCCAGCGCCTTCTCGCGAAAACAATTTGGTGCTGAGTTCTCTGTGTTGCTATTTTTGTGTAAGGCGACCTACTTCTCCTCTGCTTTCTCATCTAGCCGTAGTTTTACTTATCATGCGTGCCATTCACGCAAGGCATCACGGGCAAAACTACGGCTGGACAAGCCAAACCTACTAAGAACACTTACAACGTTTGTATTATACCACAACGTCACCAAATATTGCAAGTCCCGCGGGGGCTCCAATTTTGGTCTATGATGAATACGATGTCCACGGCCCATTTTAGAAGGGTTATTTGGGATTATTACCGCCGTAAGGGGCGCCGTATGCCCTGGCGGCGGACGCGCGATCCGTACCGTATTTTGGTCTCGGAGATCATGCTTCAGCAGACGCAGGTCGCGCGGGTGATGAAGTTTTATCCGGTTTTCATCAAAAAATTTCCGAATGTCCGGGCGCTCGCGCGGGCAAGGACGGCGGAGGTGCTCCGCGCGTGGCAGGGGATGGGGTATAACCGACGCGCGCTTGCACTCCAGCGCTTGTCAAGGATTGTTTTAGAAAAATTTAATGGCGAACTCCCGCGCGACCGCGCCGATCTTGAATCGCTGCCTGGAATAGGGAAAGCGACGGCGGGCGCCATCCGCGCGTTTGCGTGGGATGAACCGGAGGTTTTTATTGAAACGAACATCCGCCGCGTTTTCATTCATTTTTTCTTTTCGCGCCGACCGTTCTTTTCGCGCCGACCGGGCCGACAGTGGGTAACCGATCGGGAACTCGCGCGTTATATCAAACGAACCCTCCCGCGGAAGAACGCGCGCGAGTGGTACTGGGCGCTTATGGATTACGGCGCGTCGCTCGGTGCAGCAAGCCGAGTTGTCTCGGGGGGCGAGAACGGCAGCGGGCGTGACATCAAAAATCCGAATTGGAAGAGCGCTCATTATAGGAAACAGCCGCGATTTGCTGGCTCGGACCGCGAATTGCGTGGTAAAATATTGCGGATACTGCTCCTGGGGAAAGGTTTGGGGAATGTTTCTCAAACATCGCTTGTTCGGAGAGTCAACCAGGAAATCAGAGAGCCCCTTCCGCGGATCCGGAAAATCGTGCGCACGCTCGCACGGGAAGGATTTATCACGCGGAAACAAACATGAGAACGAAAATCATTGCCACAATTTTTATAGTATTTCTTGCGACGCCCGCCGCAATCTTCGCGGGTGCGGTAGGCACGGCTACGGCGCACGCGGCCACAAAGACGCCATTTTACTACGGTGTCTGGCTGCCATTTTGGAAGAGCCAGGACGGTGCGGCGAACATTGCGGTGAACCTTGATATCCTTCACGAGGTAAGTCCATTCTCGTACGAGTTGAGTTCCAGTGGTGCCTTGATCGACGATCTCCACATTGGCAATGGTTCATGGGACGCGTGGTTCGGCGCCGTGCGCGACGCGGGCGTGAAGATCATTCCCACGATTGCCTGGTTTGATACCGCGAATATCTATAGACTTCTTTCCAATACCAAAAAGCGCCAGGCGGAAGAAGATACGATCGCCGCGCTCGTGAAAGCGAAAAAATTTGACGGCATTGATATTGATTTTGAAAGCATGACGTCCAGCACAAAGCCGTATTATTCCCTTTTTATCTATGGGCTTGCGCTCCGGTTGCACCCGGTGAACAAGGCGCTTGCCTGCACTGTCGTGCCGCGAACGCCCGTGAGTTCGCTCTATGATTCAAACCCATTGCCCATAGTATCGTATGCTGAAGATTACACCGCGCTCAATAAATATTGTGACGAGGTGCGCGTTATGGCCTACGACCAAGGAACGATTGATATCAACCTCGACGCGTCAAAAGGGAATGGCACGCTCTACGCGCCGACTGCAGATCCGGCATGGGTGGAAAAAGTGATCAAAAATACGATCGCGACGATCAGTCCGAAGAAAGTTGTACTCGGCATCCCGACGTACGGTTACGAATATCAGGTTTCGTGGAACATGGGGGCGACCACGTATGAGAGGGTGCGCAGCTTCACGTTTTTCCAAGCGATGGATCGGGCGGACAACTTGGGCATCGCGCCGTACCGCAATAATGCCGGCGAGTTAAGTTTCACCTTCGCTTCCAGCACACACATAAACGTCGGCCCCAGTCTAACTTCCCTTGTCGCCTCTACGCTTCCTACGGCACTCGTGACGAAAGATCCCAACGCCTCCACTACCTTCTTTGCTTCCGTGAGCGATGCACAGTCAACGGCGGATAAGATAGCTATAGCTAAGAAATACGGGCTTCGCGGAGCAATGCTTTTTAAGGCGGATGGGGATTTGGACCCCGCGACCTGGAGTGTTATGCACTAAAAGGGGCCTTCGCGGCGTACTGCGTAGTGTATAATTGTAAATAAGACTGGGGTTTTTGTCCCCAAGTTTTGGTGTAGCTAATACAATGCCGCCACTCCGCAAAGCAATCAGGAAAAAATCCGCCCGTGCATCTCCTAAAAAGCGCACGCCGCGGGGTCACGCAAAAAAATCTAATTCCCATCACGTCGTATTGCTGCGAACCTTGCGCCGCGCGGCGCTCGCGCGGGCGCGGAGGGAAAAGAGAGAACGGGCGTACCCAAAACTCCATCAGCTGGTACGGCACGAAGGCAATCCGATCATCGCGCCGCACGAAGGGCGGTATTGGGAAATGAAGGCGACATTCAATCCGGGTGCCTTATATGCGGATCATCGCGTGCATCTTCTCTATCGGGCCATCGGCGGGGACGACATGTCGGTATTGGGGTACGCGCGAAGCGACGATGGGGTGACCATTGCGGAGCGTTTGGAGCGGCCCGCATTTATCCCCGTGAGCCGTGAGAAGCCGACATCCGGGGCGGAGGCGTCCGTTTCGCCCGTCGCATACTTATCGGGTGGGGGATGGAACGGTGGCTGTGAGGATCCCCGCCTCACGCTTCTCGACGATAGAGTATATCTAATGTATACCGCGTTTGATGGCTGGGGCTCCATCCGCATCGCGTTATCTTCCATCAGTTTGGAGGATTTTTTGAAAAAACGTTGGACATGGAAGGAACCGGCACTCATCTCTCCGCCTGGAGAAATTCACAAAAACTGGGTGCTCTTCCCCGAAAAGATCAACGGCAAGTTCGCCATTTTGCACAGCATTTCGCCGCGCGTTGAAGTTGAATATTTTGACAGCTTGGAAAAATTGGAAAATGAGGAAACGGTCATCCAAAGCCATTATGACCGCGTTTCGCGCGCGGGGGGTTGGGACAGCTGGATCCGCGGCGCGGGGCCGCCGCCCGTGAAGACAAGACTCGGGTGGCTGCTTTTCTATCACGCAATGGACGTGCGCGATCCCGACCGCTATAAGATCGGCGCCATGATCCTTGATCTCAAAGATCCCGCGAAAGTGCTATACCGCGCGCGCGCGCCGGTTTTGGAGCCGGATATGCATTACGAGAACAATGGATTCAAGTCGGGTGTCGTCTATTCCTGCGGTGCGGTCACGAAGGATGGCGAGCTCTACCTTTACTACGGCGGGGGAGATTCCGTGGTCTGCGTCGCGATGGCCAAACTCGATGCGTTCCTTGAGGAATTGAAGCGCTATGGCGCTCCAAAGCTGCGCAATGCCGCTCGTTAGGCGCCTATCCGAAAATCCGGTGCTTTCGCCCGATCCGCAGTCGGCGTGGGAATCCGTCGCCGCGTACAATCCGTGCGTCGTCACGGAAGGCGGCTTGATCCACATGCTCTATCGTGCGACGGGCGCGAAGCAAAAAGTGGGAGACCGCGAAGTGGAAATTTCTGTGATCGGTCACGCGGTAAGTGAGGACGGCGTTCATTTCAAGAACCGCGAGCGGCTCTTCGGTCCGGAGCACGATTGGGAACGCTACGGTTGCGAAGACCCCCGTGCGACGACGTTTGAAGGAAAGCACTATGTTTTTTATACGGCGGTCAGGGAATTTTCCGCGGACGGCATCAGAGTGGCCGTCGCCGTCACCCGCGATTGCAGGACGATACAAGAGAAACATCTTGTGACGCCTTTCAACGCGAAAGCGATGGCGCTTTTTCCGGAGCGTGTCCAGGGCAAGATCGCAGCGATTCTTACGGTGAACACCGATCGGCCGCCGGCGAAGATCTGCCTTGCACTTTTTGATCGCATTGAAGACATTTGGTCGGAAGAATACTGGAATGTATGGTATGCCGATTGGAAGAGCCACGTTATTGATATTGAGCAAAACGACGAGAAGGACCAAGTGGAGGTCGGCGCGGCGCCCTTGAAAACCAAGGATGGCTGGCTCGTCTTTTACTCTTATATTTACAATTACTTTTCGCCACCGGCGATCTTCGGGGTGCAGGCGGTGCTTTTGGACATGAACGATCCCAAAAGGATTGCGGGCGAAGTGAAGCGGCCGTTCCTTGTGCCGGAGGAAGAATACGAATATTACGGACGCGTGCCGCACATTGTATTTCCGTCGGGTGCGCTCGTTCACAGAAAGGACGTGTACCTGTACTACGGTGCCGCAGACACGGTTTCTTGCGTCGCAGTGGTGCCGCTCGGTGACCTTTTGGAACAACTGGTTTTTACGAGACAGCGGGAACTTGTTCGCTTTGAAGGCAATCCCATCGTGGCACCCGTCAAGGAACATGCATGGGAAGCCAAAGCGACCTTCAATCCCGGGGCGATCTTTTTGAACGGCAAAGTGAGGATTCTCTACCGCGCGATGTCCGATGACAATACGTCGGTTATCGGATACGCAAGTTCGGTGGATGGCGTGCATGTTACCAAGCGGCTTCAGGATCCGATTTACACGCCGCGCGAAGGTTTTGAGCAAAAACTCGTGCCCGGCGGCAATTCCGGCTGTGAGGATCCGCGGCTCACGCAGATAGGAGATACGATTTACATGTGCTACACCGCGTTTGACGGGAAAGATCCTCCACGCGTCGCATTCACATCAATCGGCGCGAAGGATTTTGACGACCACAAGTGGCATTGGACGAAGCCGGTCTTGATTTCGCCGCCCGGACTTGACGACAAAGATGCCGCGCTCTTTCCGAAAAAGATCGGGGGGAAGTATTGGTTCTTGCACCGTCTTGGGTCGGATATCTGGATTGATTCCGTGGATGATTTGAATTTTGACGGCGAGACGAAGTTCCTCGGCGGAAAGATTCTTATGCAGCCGCGCCCGAGCGAATGGGATTCAAAACGGATCGGCGGCACTTCGCCGCCGATAGAAACCGAATATGGATGGCTGCTTTTCTATCACGGCATTTCGCGCCGCACGAGCCATTACAGCATCCGCGCCGCGCTTCTTGACGCCAAAGACCCCTCGCTCGTACTCTACCGGACGCACGATCCGCTTTTGGAGCCTATGATGCCCTACGAAAAAGAGGGTGTGGTTCCGAACGTTGTTTTTCCCTGCGGAGCGATTATGATGAAGCATCAGCTCTATGTGTATTACGGGGGAGCTGACAAGTTCGTCGCGGTGGCGATGTTGGATATGAACGTTATCGTTTCCGGACTCGTGCACGCAGCAAAACTTCACGGTCGCTGATGGAGAGATTCATCCAAAAACATAGAGGTATTTGGACAAAAAAGCGCTTCCTCATCGGGGTGGTTTTCGGTGTAATATTTTATGCAGTTGCGCTCTTCGCCACGTATTACGCGAATATTTTTACGGTGACGCATGTATCAAATGTCGTCACGGACGTTATCTTGGATAATATCCCCGTCGTGAACGTCAACTTTGTCTTCACGGAGGGAGCCACCATTTTCTATGTCGTCGTGCTCCTCATTATTTTTTATGAGCCGCGGCGAATCCCCTTTGTGCTGAAAAGCATCGCCCTCTTTACGCTCATTCGTTCTATCTTTATGGTGCTTACCCATATCGCGCCGCCAGAGGTACATTCCTATCTTGATACCACCGATTTCTTCTATAAATTCAGCTCCGGCGACGATCTCTTCTTTTCGGCGCATACCGGATTACCCTTCATGCTTGCGTTCGTCTTTTGGGACGAAAAATATTTACGATACCTTTTCTTCGCATTCGCCACGATCGGTGGCGTCTCCGTGCTTCTTGGGCACCTCCACTATTCCATAGACGTGTTCTCCGCGCTTTTCATCGCGTTCGGCATTTTTTGCATGGCGAAGCATATCTTCCGAAAGGATTACGAATTCCTTCAATCTGCAAGGGCTGCTTAGTGCGGATTACTTTTGAGAGAGTGCCTTGTCCTTTACAATAATGACGTTCGCGTAGCTCACGCCGAATGTGATTGCGGCGGATTTCGTCGGCATCCAGACGTCCACGACATTTTTCATGCGGCGATTCATACGATCTTCTACGGTGAAAATCCGATTGCCAAAAAGTGCGGGGATTTGTAGCTTTGTTCCAAAGGGGAACGCGTTTGTTGCGACGATACCGTTCTTAACCCTCGTCCCCGCTGCGGTGATAAAGGGGGTATCGTCGGTCTCGTCGGGCGAACTTGAATATGCCGTCACGCGTAGGTAAAGCGTGGGCGTCGCTTTGGGTTGGAGTTTTTGCCCCGAAATGTCCGCTTGCGGCAGGATATCAGCCCTAATAATGGCCGGAGCAACGGTCATCACAAAGGCTGCCGCCGTAGTTACGAGAATGTAGATCCTTTTGAGGAATCTATGTAAGGTAATATGCATGTTTTCCAACAAAAACGCCCCTTTCGGGGCATATCACATTTCTACTTTGTAGGTAATGGTATGATAGCACAGGCCGTTAAAAAACGCAAGAGGGGGCTTTCGGGGTCACAAATTGAGATGTTTTTTGAGGATGGCGCCGTAAATGTCCTCGCGGCTTACGATACCGACGAGCTTGCCTTCGTGGAGCACCGGCAGCCGGTGGAAACCTCGTGCGAGCATGAGGCCTCCGGCGTGGAGGATGGAGGCCTCGGCATCAATCGTGACCACCTGCGTGCTCATATATTTTTCTACGGGTTGCGTGCGGATCGCTCGGATTTCCTCTTCCTGGAGCTCTTGATTGTAGTACGCGTGTGGTTCCAGGAGGTATTCCTCATAAAGAGGATACATCGCGCGGAAGAGATCTTTTTCAGAAACGATGCCTGCAAGCTTCCCGCGACCATTCACGACCGGCACGCCGCTTATCTGATGTTTATGGAGAATCGCCGCCGTTTCTTCGTACGTCGTTTTCGGCGATACCGTTACGACCGGCGAGATCATTACCTCGCGGACTTTCATGTGTGGTTTACGCTTTCTTTTGTAGCGCGGTCCAGAGCGCGAGCACTGCGATCAAAACACCAGCGATCACAAAGCGCAAGGTATGGCCACTGCTTGCGTACGCGAAAACCACAACGAGAATGCCGAGGATGAAATTAACCCATTGCTTCCACATGGGAATGATGAATGATTTTTTTCGACCTTTAAAATAATTTCGGGGTTGCCGGCGACGCACCTTCCTTTTGGCGCCATATTTTCCGGTCAATCATCTTTTGTAAATCCGCCACGCGCACCTTCCATTGTTTCCCGATCTTGAAACCGGGGAGCTTGCCGCGTTTGCACCAGTCCCACACTGTCTTTTTTGTGACGCCAAAAAACCGGGCGAGTTTCTCCGCATCATAGATGGCATCCTTTTTCCGCACATTGCCATTATACCACTTCCGGCCGCCGGCATTATTGTGGTACAATAGATGGCAATCCCATGGAATTACTCAATCTTTCGGGAAAAACTGCGATTGTGACGGGCGGGGCGGTGGGCATTGGCTTCGGGATCAGTCGCCGGTTGGCGGAAGCGGGGGCGAACGTGCTCGTCGCGGACGTGAATGCCGAGAACGCGGAGAAGGCGAAGCAGGAACTTCTGGCGGACGGTTGGAAAGCGGACGCGGTGCAGGCTGACGTGTCCAATGAGGCGGACGTGGAGCGCATGGTGGGGAAAGCAACGGAGGCGTTCGGCGGCGTAGACATTCTTGTGAACAATGCGGGCATCTATCCGAGCATTCTCGTGATGAACATGACCGCCGCCGATTTTGATCGGGTGCTCGCCATCAATTTGAAGGGCCTGTTTCTGTGCACGAAGAAAGTTGCCGAGCGGATGATCGCGCAGGGACGCGGGGGGAAGATCATTAATATCACTTCCATTGATGCTCTCCATCCTTCGTCCATCGGTCTTGCGCATTATGACGCCTCAAAGCATGGTGCGTGGGGATTCACGAAGAACGTGGCGTTGGAACTCGCGCCGCACCGCATTTGGGTGAATGCGATCGCGCCGGGAGGGATTGCGACGCCTGGGGCCACCGGAATGCAGAAGGCGGCGCAGGCGCCAGGGGGTGTTGATATGGCTAAGATGCTCGCAAGTTTTCTCGCAAGGATTCCTATGAAGCGGATGGGGGAGCCGGATGACATCGGCAAGGTTGCGCTTTTCCTTGCTTCCGACATGTCTTCCTATATGACAGGAAGCCAGGTTGTCGTTGACGGAGGGGTGCTCCTTTCGTAAGCCGCCATAGGGGCTATGGCGTATGCGAGTGGGCTCCGCATTCCCGAGGTATTTTCGTTTAGAGAAGGGAAAAAAGCAATTTCCCGAGCTTTTGAGGAGAACCGTGGCGGATGAAGCGGGAACCATCAAGAACATCCGCGATGAGATAGACGGGCTTGCGGTTTCTTATGGATCCCTTTGGCGGAGTTACGAAGCGCGCGCCCTCCTCCCCGTATTTTTTGAGCAGCTGCCGCTGCGGCCGCTTTTTGTTGAAAACCGCAAAATCAAGTACGTTGTTACCGAGATATTTTTCAATCGTGTTCAAAAAGTCCTCCGCCGTGAAATTGTCCGTCTCGCCCTGCTTTGTCATAAGGTTGCAGAGAAACACTTTCTTCGCCTTTGATTTTTTGATCTCCTCCCGCACGCCGCGGACCAGCAAATTCGGTACTACGCTCGTGTAGAGATCGCCCGGACCAATCACGATCAGGTCGGCGTTTTTGAAAATGCGCCGCAGATTCGGGTTCATACGCGCGGCGGGCTCAAGCCACACTTTTTCTATGGGGGAACGGGGGGGCACGTGAGGAATGTCAATATTTTTTTCACCGTGGATGACTTCTCCGTCTTGAAGACGCGCGCACAGGCGGATATTATCTAGTGTCACCGGCGCCACTTCTCCCCGTATTTTCAAGATGCCTGATGCCTCCTTGAGGGCTGCCGAAAAACTACCAGTTACCTTTTCGAGGGTTGCGATGAACAGACTGCCGAAACTATATCCCTCAAGTCCTCCATTTACGAAGCGGTAATTAAAAAGATCACGCATAACCGCGCTTGACTCCGAAAGGGCGACGAGTGCTCTCCGGACATCGCCCGGCGGAAGGACGCCGTATTGATCGCGCAGGAGGCCAGTAGATTTGCCGTCATCAGACATGGCGACAATGGCAGTGAGATGTACCGGGTATCCCTTAAGGGCGCTCAAGACATTAAAGCTGCCGGTACCGCCTCCGATAGTGACGATGTTTTTCATACTATTTGCGTTCATTATATATACCTCATATACCTCAAGAGGGGCAACCCATAAATCTAACAAATAAAGTACGCGGCCCGCCGGAGGTTAAGACTCTCAACGGGCCGGTCGCGGTCTACCGCCTTATTCGGTGGCGAACTGCTTGCGGAATTCCGCCGCAAGCTTGTGGAGTTCTTCTCCTTTCGCCCCATGGAATCGATATGCGAGGTGCTCTTTGAAGTAATTGATTCCGATGGGCGTTACGGTGAGCAGGCCCCCTTGACGGACTATGTAGTTAGCTCGCTCAAGCTTATCAAGTTCTGCGGTCGCTTGATAAACCTCGGGGCTTACGTATCCCGGCAAGATGAACGACATTGACGACCGGTGCCTCTGGAAAAAAGTTTCAAGAACACCGGTACAATCTTTGAATCCACCGTTCCCCCCGTTGGCGGTGATGATCATTGCCAGGCCGATCTCCCAGATGGCAATCGGCTCGGAAAAATCTATGATCATAACTTTTCCTCCTTCCGTCTCCCGCCACTACTATATGCAAATAGTGACGCAATCGTCAATACCAACTCTTCCTAAAAACGCAACCATCGTTCCGTGCTTAGGAAGTGCGGGCAAGTGTTGAGTTGAGGTATGCCCGCGTTCGCGTTGTGGTCGTTATGAATGGATGAGATTAATGAAAGCTGGCCACTCCTGCTTCCTCTATTTGGAATGTTTCAAAAAAGGAGAACAGGAGCCGATCGACATCCAAGGTTCTGACGACAACAGGCACCTTGAGTAGCTTTACGTCTCTGCCGCTAAATCTCGCGGTGGTGGCAGCGCGGATCAAGCCTGCGATGCCCATGCTATTAATGCTGGAAACCCCCTCGAGGTTTACAAGGACGTTGCGATTTTCTTCAAGCAGCAGATCGCAAAGCACTTCCCTGACACGGGCAACCTCATCCTCCAAAACGAGTCGCCCAATCAGATCAACAACACGGATGCCATCCACCTTGCGAATGTTTGCAGTGACCATCAGGATCACCTCCCGTTTTCCCTTCTCTCTCTCTCTATCTATGAGAATTTATAGCAACGAATTAGAACGCAGTCAATGTGTATAGGGGAAGAGCAGTATTTTGAATTCCTGTTTCTTCGCGGGGTCAAGCCGCAGCCGGAGGAGGTAACTGATGAATTCGGGAAATATCCAGAAGCGTGGCTCGTCGGCGAGGGCGATGAGCTCGTCAAACGTGACGAGCCTCGTTTCTATCTTTTCTCCGGGATCAAGGTGCGGCTCGCCAGTCTTTTTACAATTTCTTGCGATAAAGAAATAACTGTCTTGCATTACCTTTCCGTCTCTTGCGTGTTTCATGAATAACTGCCAGTCAGCCGATTCATAGCCGGTTTCTTCAAGTAACTCCCGCTTCGCTTCTAAGAGCGGATCGTCGTTTTTGTCCGCTCTGCCGCTCGGGAAATTGATATTGTCTGGCCGGTCGGGCTGGTCTTGGTCTTCGATAAGGATCTTGTCGCCGACTGTTGCGATGACCTCTACTGCCGGCGGCCGCCATACCCTTTCAAAAATTTCTGTTGTTCCATCAAACATTTCCTGTTCCCATTGCCACACTTCAAAGATCACGCCCTTAAAGACAAGATGTGCGTTCGGTGGAAGTCCGGGTCGCGGTTTGCCCTTCTCCATATCCTCATTCTAACAGACCTTGCAATCTGGGACGCAAATTATATTGACAACGGTATTGGTTTTGATAAGCTTTCCGCAGCGGACAGAGGATCGTCTGACTTCATTCTGCTTGGGGTGAATCATGAAGGGGCTTGTTTTGCTGAACGAGGCAAGGGATTGCCACATCGACCGCAATTGGTGTTTGCGGTCTCACCATGGTGACTGGGAAGAGACGTATGTCCACGAGCCGGAGGAGATAGTCCGAGAAATCATGAAGGGCCGGGCTTCATGGATTACTCAGGTCGCCTGGGTGATGCCGGCTGAGTATGACCCGAAGGATGAAAAAGTGACGGTCGCCGAGGAGATGGCGGGCGACTTTTTACTCTTTCTTGGGCAACAGTTCACCGCCATGGCCCAAGCGAGGACAAGGGCCACTGTTGTTTCTCAGTAGAAGGAGGAATGAAGGAAGGTTGGGTGAGGGAGTATGTGTGGCGATCAATGATCGTATGCGCAGATTCCCTCTCTACCTTAGTTTGTTATCTGTAGTGCGAGTAATGGATTAAGGCAGGGATGTGATATACTCTGAATTAAGGAAATGGCTGTGCGCATAGACGTCAGATATAAAGTACCTGACACGCGGGCCGAGGTGTATCGGCGGCAGCTTGAAGACCGCGGCTTCAAAGGGAAGATTGCCGGCGTCGCGCTTGCGGATTCATACGTGGTGGACATGCCGCTCACGACAAAAGAGCGCAAGGGAGTCGCCGCACTTTTTGAAAACCCGCTCGTTGAACGAGCGGTAATTAATTCTGCCGAGGCGCCAAAGAAGTTTGCGTGGGCGGTTGAGGTCGGATTTCTCCCGGGCGTGACCGACAACGTGGGCACGACCGCCCGCGAAACGATAGAAGATTTCCTGGGAAGGAAATGTAAAAACGGCCAGGGTGTATATTCCTCGCAGGTTCTCTTCCTCTCGGGAAGATTGCCCAAAGAGGATGTAGCGGCAATTGCCGAAGGTCTTTATAACCCGCTCATCCAGCGTGCGCGGATCAAGAGCGCCAGCGAATTCAAGCGCGATAAGGGAATGGGGGCGGCGGTTCCAAAGGTGAATCTTCGCACGAAACCGTCCGTGGAGGCCGTAAATTTGGAAGTGAGCGACGAAGAGCTCTCCCGCATTGGGAAGGAAGGGATTCAGAACAAAGACGGGACGCGGAACGGGCCGCTCGCGCTTGATCTTCCGAGTATGAAGGCGATTCGCGATTACTTCACGAAGAAAAAGCGCAAGCCGACTGACGTGGAGGTTGAATCACTCGCGCAGACGTGGTCGGAGCATTGCAAACACACAATCTTCGCGGATCCAATTGACGAGGTGAAAGGAGGCCTCTTTCGTTCGTACATCAAACAAGCGACGAATGACATCCGCAAGAAGAAAGGCAAAAAAGATTTTTGTGTTTCGGTTTTCACTGACAATTCCGGCGCGATAGCGTTTGATGATAAATATTTAATCACGCATAAGGTGGAAACGCACAACAGTCCTTCCGCGCTTGACCCTTTTGGCGGATCGGTCACGGGCATTGTCGGCGTGAACCGCGACACGATGGGATTCGGGCTCGGCGCGAAGCCGGTCGCGAACCTGTACGGCTTTTGCTTCGCCGACCCGCGCGATACGAGCGTGCTCTACCGGGATGCGGCTAAAAAGCAGAAAATGCTTTCCGCGCGGCGGATCATGGACGGTGTGGTGAGGGGCGTGAACGTCGGTGGAAATTGCTCCGGCATCCCCACACCACAGGGATTCGTCCTTTTTGACAAGCGTTACCGAGGGAAGCCACTTGTTTTTGTGGGGACGGTGGGGCTCATCCCGCGCGTGCACGGGGGCAGGTCTTTGTATAAAAAGCGGGCGCAGGCGGGGGATTACATCGTGATGACGGGCGGCCGCGTGGGGCAGGACGGCATCCATGGTGCGACATTTTCTTCGGAAGCGATGGATTCGGGAAGTCCTGCGACGGCGGTGCAGATCGGCGATCCGATCACGCAAAAGAAGATGAGCGACGCCCTGATAAAAGAAGCGCGCGACCGTAAACTCTATCACAGCATTACGGACAACGGCGCCGGAGGGCTGTCGTGCTCGGTGGCCGAGATGGCGAAGGAGTGCAACGGATGCCTTGTTGATTTGGATAAGGTGCCGCTTAAATATCCTGGCCTTGAGCCGTGGAAGATCTGGATTTCGGAATCGCAGGAGCGCATGACGCTCGCCGTTCCGAAATCCAACTGGCAAGAACTTTCCAAGCTTTTGCGCGCGCGCGGTGTTGAGGCAACCGTAATCGGGTGCTTTACGGATTCCGGGAAGTGCGTTGTGAAGTTCAAAGGGAAGACCGCGATGGATGTTGATTTGGAATTTCTCCACGAAGGACTGCCCACGAAGCGGCTCACGACCCGCGAGCCGCTGCCACCTGACATCGACTCGCCGCTTCGCGAGGAGCGCGACCTCGGCGCAGCGGTCTTCCACATACTCGCGCATCCGAACATTGCAAGTTCCGAGTTTATTGCCATGCAATACGATCACGAGGTGCAGGCAAGTTCCGTGTTGAAGCCGCTCGTCGGAAGGGGAAGGGTGAACGCGGACGCGTCGGTTTTCCGCCCGGTTCTTGATTCTCCTAAAGGGGTGGTGCTCTCGTCAGGCATAGTTCCCTCATACTCGGAGCGCGATCCCTACGCGATGGCGGCGTGCGCGATTGATACCGCGATCCGATCCGCCGTGGCCGCGGGTGCCGACCCCGATTATCTTGCGCTACTTGATAATTTTTGCTGGTGCAGTTCCAATGAGCCGGAGCGGCTGTTCCAACTGAAGCGCGCCGTGCAGGCATGTTACGACTACGCAGTCGCATACGGGACGCCGTTCATTTCGGGAAAGGACAGTATGTTCAACGATTTCAAAGGGTACGATGCGAACGGGAAACCGTTGAAAATTTCGATCCCACCCACGCTTTTGATCTCCGCGATCGGCGTTGTTCCCGATGCCGCGAAGTCGGTGTCGCTTGACGCGAAGTCGGCGGGTGACCTTGTGTATGTTTTGGGCGATACCTTTGATGAGCTTGGTGGCAGCGAATATTTTTCAACCGGAAGGGTTCCGCACGTGGACGCGAAGAAGAACAAGCGGTTGTACGATGCGTTCTATTCGTGCGTGCGCGCAGGCACGGTGGCTTCGGCCATCGGCGTGCAGAGGGGTGGGCTTGCGGTCGCGCTCGCGAAGACGGCGATGGCGGGGAAGCTCGGTTTGGATGTTTCGTTCGCCAAGCTGCCGGGAATGGTTTCAAGCGATGAGTCGGCGATGTTTTCCGAAAGCCAAGGGAGAATCGTCGCGACTATCGCCCCGCGCCGTCGCCGTGAGTTTGAGAAGAAAATGCGCGGCAATTCGTTCGCCTGCATCGGCCGCGTGACGAACAAAAGCTACGTTTCCATCTGTCGCAGAAAAACGGCGAAAGTGCCGCTCGCCCTGATGCTGCGCGCATATAAATCTATGTTCAAAGGATATTAACCATGAAACAACCGCGCGCCATTGTGCTTTCTGGATACGGCCTCAATTGCGAGGACGAGACCAAATACGCGTTTGACCTCGCGGGTGCGCGTGCGGACATTGTCCACGTGAACGACCTTGTTGCGGAAAAGGGAAAATTGAAAAATTATCAGATTCTTGCGATCCCCGGAGGATTTTCGTACGGCGACGACACGGGCTCCGGCAAGGCGTATGCCAACAAGCTAAAGAATCATCTTCGCGAAGAACTGGAAAAGTTCGTGAGCGGCGACCGGCTCGTAATCGGGATCTGCAACGGCTTTCAAATCCTCACGAACCTCGGCCTTTTGCCCGGCGCTTTGCTTCCAAACACCTCCGCGCGGTACACCGACCGTTGGGTTGATTTGAAAATTGTGGGCGAGACGCCGTGGATGCGCGGGATAAAGACGCTTATGGTTCCGATCGCGCATGGCGAGGGGAGATACTTTGCGGATTCGAAGACGCTTGCCGTTTTGGAGAAAAGCCATGCAATCGCCGCAAAATACATAAAAGGGGAAGTTTGCAAATATCAAGATCTCGCCGCGAATCCGAACGGCGCAATGAGGGACATCGCCTCCATCACCGCCCGCGAGGGGAGAATTTTGGGAACGATGCCGCATCCCGAGCGCGCGATGTTCTTCACGCAGCTCCCGCACTGGCCTTACCTTAAAGAGAAATTGGAGCGCGCAGGGAAAAAGCTTCCCATCCATGGCCCCGGCCTCCAGGTTTTCAAGAATGCCGTCGGGTATTTCAAATGAAAGATAGAATTGATACCCTACTTTCGTTTCTCGGAGAGGCCACGAAATTGAAGTTGGTTGAGCGGCGGACGAGGATTGCCGGCGGGAAGCGTCCGGAGAGCAGCGCAGAACATTCTTATGACCTCGCCCTGTGGGCCATGGTTCTTTCTAGGGACTTGCCGCGCAGCCTCGATCTTTTGCGGACACTGGAACTGATTCTCGCGCATGATCTTGTGGAAATTTACGCGGGCGACACTTTTCTTTTTGACCATGCGGCGCGCAGGTCCAAAAAGGCTCGTGAGGACGTGGCGGCAAAAAAGCTCTTTGGGCGTTTGCCGCCGGATCTCAAAAAGAAATTCCACCGGCTCTGGGCGGAGTTTGAAGCCGGGCGCACCAAGGAGGCAAAAGTGGCGATTTCCATAGACCGCTTGCAGCCCATGCTCCAAGGTCTCGCCTCCGGCACGCCTCCGTGGAAGGAACACGGGATCACCGAGGCCGAGCTTCAAAAATACAAACGCGACTACATGTTGCACGACAAGAAAATCCTCACGATTTATGAACGGCTGCTCGTCTCCGCCCGGAAGAAAAAGATGATTTAGCTATAGCGATGCGGTGGTGGAGCGGCCAGCTGGCGTGGCAATCCACGGGTATGGTAGAATAAGGGCATAATTGACCGAGAACAATGCCTAAGCCCCTCGTAGGTATTATTATGGGTTCCGATTCCGATCTGCCCGTGATGCAGGAGGCGGCGGACGCGCTCAAGGAATTCGGCGTGCCGTATGAGATGACGGTTATCTCCGCGCACCGCACGCCGGACCGGGCGTATGAGTACGCAAAGAGCGCCGTGGACCGCGGTCTGAAAGTGATCATCGCGGGAGCCGGCGGCGCCGCGCACCTTGCGGGAGTGACTGCCGCGATGACGCCGCTTCCTGTGATCGGAGTTCCCATACAATCCAAGACCTTGAATGGTCTTGATTCGTTATATTCCACCGTCCAGATGCCGCCCGGAGTTCCCGTCGCGACTGTGGCGATCAACGGTGCGAAGAACGCCGCCATCCTCGCCGTGCAGATTTTGGGAGCGGGCGATGCGGCGCTCCAAAAAAAGATTTTGGATTACAAGCGGAAGCTTGGCGACGGCGTGATGGAAAAAGCAAAGAAAATGGAAACCAATGGATAAGGCAACCATAGAAGCGCACATTGGGGATGTTATTGAGAAGACCGATTTCCGCGACCTTGGCGAGCGCCGCTCGGGGAAAGTGCGTGATGTGTACGTGCAGCCTGACCGGCTGATCCTTGTCGCAACCGACCGCTACTCCGCGTTTGACAGGAATCTGTGCCTCATCCCGTTCAAGGGAAACGTGCTTACACAAGTAAGCACGTTTTGGTTTGAAAAGACCGTGGATATCGTGAAAAACCACGTGATTGCGATTCCCGATTCGAACGTGATGGTGACGGAAAGGTGCGAGGTGATTCCAATAGAGCTTGTCCCGCGCGCCTACATTACAGGTGTTACTGGGACCTCCATTTGGACGCTTTATCAAAAAGGCGAACGACGGTTTGGCGACCTTACCCTGCCCGAAGGGATGAAAAAGAACCAAAAACTGCCGCACGCCATTCTCACGCCCGCTACGAAATCAGATACGCACGATCGGCCGATCACGCGGGATGAGATCATAAACGAAGGGCTTGTGAAGAAAGAAATATGGGAGCAAATTGAAGATTTGGCGATGCGCCTTTTCGCGCGCGGTGAGGAACTGGCGAAACAGCGCGGTTTGATCCTTGTGGACACGAAATATGAATTCGGCATTTCTCCAAAAGGAGAAGTGATGCTTATTGACGAGATACATACTCCTGATTCTTCCCGCTATTGGCAGCAGGCAAGTTACGAGGCGCGCATTGCAAAGGGCGAAGAGCCAGAAAATTTTGACAAGGAGTTTTTGCGGCTTTGGTTCAAGGAACATTGCGATCCTTATAAGGACGCCGTGTTGCCCGAGGCGCCGCGCGAGATGGTGGTGGAACTCGCGAGCCGGTACGTGAAGATTTTTGAACAGATCACGGGACGGACGTTCGCGCCGGACTTCACGATGCCGGCGTTGGATCGCATAAGAAAAAATTTAGAGGCGTTTGTCCTGCATAAACCGTAACGTACGAACAACATGCACGAACTCAATGAGAAGTGCGGCGTCTTTGGCATTTACGGAAAAGGCATGGATGTGGCGCGGATCACGTTCTTCGGCGTTCTTGCCATCCAGCACCGCGGGCAGGAGAGTGCAGGAATGGCGACCGCCGACGGCACACGCCTTGAATGCCAAAAAGGCAACGGTCTTATCACGCAGGTTTTTGACGAAGCAAAAATTGATAGTTTGAAAGGGCACATTGCGATCGGCCAGAACCGATACTCCACTTCATCGGGAACCGGCATTCGGCACGCACAGCCGATCATGACGGGGGATGGGCATATCGCGCTTGCGCACAACGGCAACCTGCCAAGCGTGAAGGTACTTGAGGAATTTTTGAAAAAAGAAGGGGTGGACGTGACAGGCCGCTCGGATTCCTACATGATGACACTCGCCATCGAACATTTCACGAAGCAGGGTCTTCCGCTTGAGGACGCGGTGCGGAAGGCCTACCCACTTTTCACCGGCTCGTTCTCGCTTCTCATTATGGACAAGACGACGCTCGTTGCCGTGCGCGATCCCTATGGCCTCAAGCCGTTCTCTATGGGGCAGTTGAACGGTGGGTTTACGTTCTCTTCCGAGACGTGCAGCTTTCCTACGGTCGGAGCGACTTTCATGCGCGACGTCCTTCCCGGTGAGATGATCGTGGTGGACGAGAAAGGCATGAGGTCAGTTCAACTTGTGCCGCCCGATCAAAAGCTGGACATCTTTGAATTCGTCTATTTCGCGCGCTCAAGCAGCGTGCTTTTGGGGACCTCGGTGTACGCCGCACGCAAGCGGTGCGGCATTGAACTTGCACGGGAGCGGAAAATTGATGCCGACATGGTGATCCCCATCCCCGAAACCGGCCTGCCCGCCGCCGTCGGTTACTCAGAAGAGTCGGGGATCCCTTTGGAACTCGCACTCGTCAAAAATCGCTATGTGTACCGCACATTCATTGATCCGGACGACCGGATGCGCAAGCAGGGGGTGAAAACGAAGCTTGCGGCCATCCCCGATATCGTGGGTGGCAAGCGCGTCATCGTAATAGACGATTCCATCGTGCGTGGCAACACGAGCCCGCAGATCGTAAAGATCCTCTTTGAAGCGGGCGCGAAAGAAGTGCATTTCTTAGTGAACTCTCCGCCCGTGCGCTTTCCCGATTTTTACGGTATTGACACGCCTAGGCAAGCGCGCCTCCTCGCCTTCCAAAAGACCATTCCCGAGATAAGGGAATTTCTGGGCGCGACCTCTCTCCACTATCTTTCGTATCAGGGGATTCTCAGAGGGATCGGTGTTCCCGAAGACAAACTGTGCACGTCCTGTTTCACCGGAAAATATCCCCTGGACATCCGTGAACGGAAGGCGGAAGTCGGTATACCGGCTCTGCAGGAAACTTGGGCATGAAAGGCATGAAAACGTTTCGTTTGGCCATACTTGCTTCGGGGGGCGGCACGACCGCGGAAGCAATCGTCACGGCGTGCCACGCCGGGCGGCTTTCGGGAATAATTCCCGCGTGCCTTGTCGCAAGCAGATCCGATGCCGGGGCGATTAAAAAAATGGAGCGGTTGGGAATGTTGCGCGAGGACATTTTTGTTATTGAGCCGAAGAAATTCGCAAACGAAGAAGAGTTCGGAAGCGCGATTTTGAAAGTCCTCAAGGAGCAAGCCGTTGATATCGTCGGCCAGTACGGATGGATGATCAAAACGCCCGGCAACGTGATTGCCGCATTTCGCAATGCCATGATCAACCAGCACCCGGGGCCGCTTGATCCCGGCCGCCCCGATTTCGGGGGCAAGGGGATGTTCGGCCTGCGTGTCCACGCGGCGCGGCTCTTATTTGTGCGGAGCGTAAACCGCGATTTCTGGACGGAGGCAACGGCGCAGCGCGTGGCGGTGCAGTTTGACGAAGGCGCGGTCCTCGCGCGCACGCGGCTCGCAATCCTGCCGGATGATGATCCGAAGTCGCTCGCGGCGCGGCTGCTCCCCTTGGAGCACGAAACGCAGATCGCAACCCTAGAGGATTTTATGAACGATCGCGTGCAGGAGCTCGTGCGCGAAACGCCGCTTGTCCGCAAAGGAGAAGAAACTATGCTTAACGAAGCGAAAAAGGCCGCCATACTTCTTTTTCCGCAGGGATGATGAATGTGCTTTTGATAGGGAGCGGCGGGCGGGAACACGCGCTCGCGTGGAAGCTTGCGCAGTCGCCGCGGCTCGGGAAGCTTTTCATTGCGCCCGGGAACGGTGGTACTGCTTCGCTTGGGTCGCTCGCCGAAAACATTCCTATAAAAGCGGACGACATTCCGGCGCTTATCGCGTTCGCAAAAAAATCGTCCATTGATCTTGTGGTTGTGGGCCCTGACGATCCTCTCGCGCTCGGCATTGTGGATCAATTTCAAAAAGAAAAGTTTTTGGTATTTGGCCCGACGAAGGCGGCGGCGCAAATAGAGGCCTCAAAAGCGTTCGCAAAGCAGCTCATGCAGGAAGAATATATTCCTACGGCGGCGTTCCAGGTATTCACGGATTACGACGAAGCATCGCGATACCTTGCATCGCAATCCGTGCCGATCGTTGTGAAGGCGAGCGGGCTTGCACTTGGGAAGGGAGCGATGGTTTGTAATACAATGGAGGAAGCGAAGGCCGCGCTTAAAAGCATTATGGTTGACCGCACGTTCGGAGATGCGGGGAACGAAGTGGTAATAGAGGAATTTTTGGAAGGGCAGGAAATTTCCGTTCACGCATTCTCCGACGGAATCTCGCGCGCGATGATGCCCACCGCGCAGGACCACAAACCGGTGGGCGAGGGCGACACGGGGTCGAACACCGGCGGCATGGGGACGATCGCTCCTGTGCCATGGGTGACCGACGAGCTTCAAAACCAGATCGCGCAGACGATCCTTGATCCCACGCTCCGCGCCATGAAGAAAAAAGGGTGCACCTTTTCGGGGTGTTTGTATCCCGGGTTGAAGATCACTCCCGAAGGGCCTAAAGTGCTTGAGTTCAACGCGCGCTTTGGCGATCCCGAGACGCAATCACTCATGCGACTCTTGAAGGCCGACCTTCTGGATATTTTTTATGCGTGCGCTTCCGGGAGATTGAAAGAGATTTTTATAGAGTGGAGTTCGGGCTATGCGGTGTGCGTTGTGATGGCATCGGGCGGGTATCCCGGCGCGTACGAAAAAGGATTTCCGGTCGCGGGCATTCCCGAAGCGGAGAAAATAGAAGGCGTTGTGGTGTTTCATGCCGGAACCAAGCTCGCGGATGGCGCACTCGTCACGTCAGGCGGGAGAGTACTCGGCGTAAGTGCAACGGGACCGACACTCGCGGAGGCGCTCCGCAGGGCGTACGCGGGGGTGGGAAAAATAAAATTTGAAAAGATGTATTATAGAAAGGATATCGGCGCAAAAGCTTTGTAATAACCCGAACAACATGGATACGCGCATAGATCAGCTTGCAGCGATAAGCCCCGTGGACGGGCGATATCGGAGCTATGGAGAAGGCCTTGCAAAGATTTTCAGCGAGTCCGGACTCATGCGCTACCGGCTCGTCGTGGAAGGCGAATATCTTATCGCACTCTCGGAGACGCGCGGCGTTGGTCTCCGTAAATTTTCCAAACGCGAGAAAGGGCTTATCCGCAACCTTTACAAGCTGTCACTCAGGGACGCAAAAATAATCAGCGACATTGAGCGTGTGGGATATCGCGGCATCAAGGCGACCGACCATGACGTGAAGGCGGTGGAATATTTTATGCGCGAGAAGCTTAAGAGGACTTCGCTCAAGGATTCCCTGGGGTGGCTGCATTTTGCGCTCACTACCTGGGATGTGAACAACCTTGCAAACAGCTTGATGCTCGGCGACGCCATTCGCGAAGTACTTGCACCGTTACTTGAGAAGATTGCTGCGGAATTGGAACGATCCGCAAGACGGTACGCGGCCTTGCCGATGCTTGCGCGGACCCACGGGCAGCCCGCGATACCCACAACCTTCGGCAAAGAGATGAACGTATTCCGGACACGCCTTGCGTGGCAAGTGAAACAGCTGAACGCGTCCCGTGTGTTCGCAAAACTGAACGGCGCGAGCGGCAATTACAACGCACATGTGGCGGCGTACCCGAAAGTTGATTGGATGGCGTTCACGAAAAGATTTATCGCTCGCTTGAACCAGCTGCATTCCGGTCGCGGTGCCGTGGCGCTTGAGCCGAGTTTTGTAACGACGCAGATAGAGCCGTACGACACCTATGCCGAGCTTTTTGATACCCTTCGCCGCATCAATACGATCCTCATCAATTTTGACCAGGATGTGTGGCGCTACATAAGCGACGGGTGGATCGTGCAGAAAACAAAAGAAGGCGAGGTTGGTTCTTCCACGATGCCGCACAAAGTGAACCCGATAAAATTTGAGAACAGCGAGGGCAATTTGGGGATTGCGAACGCGCTCCTCGCTCATTTTTCTGCAAAACTTCCCATATCGCGCCTGCAGCGCGACCTCTCTGACTCCACCGTCCTGCGGAACTTCGGCGTCGCGCTCGCGCATTGTGCGATCGGTTACTCGTATCTGCTGAACGGCCTCGGACGAATCTCGGTACACGAAGCGAAAGTTGTAGAGGCGCTTATGGAACACCCTGAAATTATTTCCGAAGCGATCCAGACCGTTCTGCGCCGGGAGGGCGTTCCCATGCCATACGAAAAATTGAAGGAGCTTACGCGCGGGCGACAAGTGACTCTGGACGACATTCGCACCTTCGTGGACTCCCTTAAGATATCGGACAAATTAAAAAAGGAACTCAAAAGCTTCACCCCGAAGAATTATCTTGGCATTGCGAAGAAGCTTGCGCGGGAATGAAAAGTGAATACGCAAAAGCAGGCGTGGATTACACGCAATTGGAGCCCTTCAAGCAGGCGATGATCGCGATGGGGAAGCGGACGCTTTCTTTCCCGAACCGTCGCGGCGTTTACGTGAATGACGATGTGCTCCACGCGCACGGCGCGGTGTTTGAATATCGTGGCGGCCAGCCGCACCTCTGGTGCAAAACGCAGGAAGGGCTCGGCAACAAGAATTGGATTGCGGAATGGATGTACCAGAACGCCGGTACCGGCAGGACCTACTATGAAACGATCGGCACTGATGCGGCGCTCATGGCGGTGAACGATCTCATTGCACAGGGCGCGATGCCCGTCATTTTTACCGACGAGGTTGCGGTGGGCGACGCGGCGTGGTTCTCGGACGAGAAGCGCAGCCGCGACTTGGCCGAAGGGTTTTTCAAGATTTGCAAAGAGGTCGGGATGGCCCTGCCTGCAGGGGAATCGCCCGCGCTCAAGTATCTCTTGAGATCCGAGCCGCCGGTCCTTGCCGCACCTTCGCTATCGGGTTGCGCGACGGGCATCATCGCGCCAAATACAAATCTCATCACTGGAAAAGAGCTCGCGCCGGGATGTCATATTGTCGGCGCCGTGTCCTCCGGCTTGCACGCGAACGGTATCTCGCTCGTCATCAAGCGCGCGATGGAACTTCCCGACAAATTTCTCACGAAGCTTCCGAACGGTACCACGCTCGGCGAAGAAGCTCTGATTCCAACCCGCTCATACGTCGCACTCGTGGAGGCGCTCCAAAGTGCCGGCGTGCGAATCGCGGCGATCCTGCCTGGCACGGGCGACGGCATCGGCAAGCTCGCGTTTGATAAAAGGCCATTTACCTATCGCATCCAAAACTGGCCCGCCGTGCCGCCGCTTTTTCAATTTATGCGCGGACTCGGCGTTTCCCTCCGCGACTGCCTCAAGACCTTCAACTGGGGCGTCGGCTATTATCTTTTTGTGCCGAAGGAAGAAGTTGACCGGACTGTTTCCCTTGGCAAGAAAGTCGGCTACGAACTTTTTGACCTCGGCGTCGTGGAAGAAGGCAACCGAGAAGTCATTTTTGAACCCGAAAATATCACCCTACCGCCGCCGGGCGCCGGATAGGCAAAACCCTTGCTATAAACGGCAGGAGAGGTTATAACATAGGCGGCTCTGGAGGTAGCCCAAAATATGTCGAGAGAGATTACTGCGGTAACGTGCAGAGGAGAAGAAGAAAGGATTCTTGGCATGGGAGATATCTCAGTTCTCACGCTCAAGAATCCAACCCGTTTCTACTTTCCGCCCGTTGGTAGCTGGGGGCCGGAGTGGGAACCGGAATTTTACGAGGTCGCGCGGTGTATCCCAGACAGCTGCCGGGCGGTCATTTTGGAAGCTCCGGACACTGAATTTTCGGTCGAGATGTTCGATGTGGCGAGGCACCTCCTTGTGCACAAGGAGGAAGTCAAGTTTGTCTTGGTGTTTCGCACTGGTTCGATGGTCATACTTGAGGTGAGTCGTGCTTCCGAGAAGAAGCACCCTGTCCGCGAGCACTATCTTACGGGCACCACGGATGAATGGCGCTCGGCTATTGATCTCGCGCGGGAGCTCCTCGGTATCCTCGAGCTTACTGTTGCAAGTTAATTCAGTACAGGCCCCACGCCGAGGCCTTGGGCAGGCGCTTACAGATGATGATGGACAAGACGAATCATCTGGGATGCTATGCCATCGGCGAATATGATGGGCAGGTTGCAAATAGCGACCTGCCTTTCGCCATTTTGGGACGGGTGTTTGCTTTTGCAAATATTTGGAAAACTCAATATAATGAACTGCATATATGCGGAAGTGTGATACATTTTTTAAGCAGCTCGCCGGACTCGGTCTTGCGGTGACCTACGACGAAGTGCGGTTGAAGACGGACTACTCCGATGTGATGCCGAGCGCCACGGTGCTCACGAGCCGGTTCTCGCGCAACGTGCCGCTCAAAATTCCGATCACAAGCGCGGCGATGGACACGGTGACGGAGAGCCGGATGGCGATCGCGATGGCGAAGCTCGGCGGCTTGGGCGTAATCCACAGAGGGTTTACACCCAAGGAGCAGAGCGAAGAGGTCCGCCGCGTGAAGTTCCACCTGTCGGGCCTCATAGAGACGCCGATAACGATCCGCGAGGACATGACGTTCCAGGAAGTGGAAGCGATGCGCAGGGAGAAGGGGTTTTCCTTCTACAGTTTCCCCGTCATGGACGCGCGCGGCAAGCTCGCGGGCCTTATCACCGAGAACGATTTTGATTTTTCGGGCGACGGATCGCAGAAGGTGAAGGATGTCATGACGCGCGACCTTGTGACGGCGCCCAAGGGCACGTCGATTGATAAGGCATATGAGGTCATGCTCAAGGCGAAGAAAAAAGTTCTTCCGCTTGTGAACAGGGGCAATCTTGTCGGTATGTATCTCTTTTCTGATCTCAAGCGGATCAAATCCGGCCGATCGGGAAAATATAACGTTGACAGCCATGGGCGGCTTCGCGTCGGCGCGGCGATTGGCGTGAATGACGATGCGATGGAGCGGGCGGAAGCGCTTAAGGGATTTGTGGACGTTTTGGTCATTGACACCGCGCACGGTGACTCAAAAGACGTTATCCAGACGATTAAGGCGCTCAAGAAAGCGTATCGCGTTGATGTCGTGGCGGGCAATATTTCACGGGGCGAATCGGCGAAGCGGCTCGTCGCGGCGGGGGCTGACGGAGTGAAGGTGGGCCAGGGCCCAGGTTCTATATGTACAACGCGGATCGTGGCGGGGATTGGTTGTCCGCAAGTCACGGCGACCTATGAAGTGGCAAAAGCACTTGAAAAAACGGACGTGCCGATCTGCGCGGACGGCGGTATTGAGAATTCCGGCGACATCCCGATCGCGATCGGCGCGGGAGCACATTCGGTGATGCTCGGCAAACTGCTTGCGGGCACCAAAGAAGCGCCGGGAGAAGTCGATTTCCGTTTTGAAACGCCGATGAAGCGATACCGCGGCATGGGGTCGCTTTCCGCGATGGAAGAGAGCCGTAGTTCACGCGAGCGGTATCGCGAGGCGAATACGGCGAAAGACCGGTTCGTGCCGGAGGGGGTGGAAGGAGTGGTGCCGTACATCGGTGAATTGGAAAGCGTGATGCACCAGTATGTCGGCGGTTTGCAAAAAGGGATGGGATACGTCGGCGCGCGGACGATTGAAGAGCTGCGGAGTAAGGCAGAGTTCATCCGTATCAGCGCCGTCGGCATCAGAGAATCCCATCCCCACGGAGTACGCATTGTACGCGACGCGCCCAACTATCGGAGAGACCATGCGTGATATTTTGAAGGGCGTCCGGACGCTGGGGATAGTTTGCACGCAGTGGGGAGACACGGGAAAGGGGAAATTCGTTGATTATTTCGCCGAGCACTGGGCGGACGTCATCGCGCGCGGCACGGGTGGCGCGAACGCGGGCCACACCGTCAAATTGGGCAAAAAAGAATTTGTATTCCACCTTCTGCCGTCGGGGATGCTACATAAGAAGCTCAATATAATTGGCTCGGGCGTCGCCGTGGAGCCCGGGACGATTTTAGACGAAATTGCGATGTTTACGAAGGCGGGTCTTTCTCCGGAGCGGTTGCGCATCGCTCTGAACGCGCGGCTTGTGCTGCCGCAGCATGTTGTTTTGGACCGCGTCCGAGAAGCATCGGGAGGAACCGGAAAGATAGGTACGACGGGCCGCGGCATGGGGCCGGCGTATACCGACCACGTCGCACGCTTGGGGCTCATAGTGAACGATCTTCTGAACCCAAAAGTATTCAGGAAAAAATTGCGTAGGAATTTGGAGGAGAAAATCCGATTGATCAAGACGTACGATCCGCGCGTCGTCCGCGAGATCATGTATCAGGATATTTTGCGCCGCGGCGAGTTTTATCATCCGAAAAATATTTTTAACACCGAGCGCATCGCAAAGCGCTATCTGCAATATGGGAAAGCGTTGCGCCCGTTCATCGCAGATACCGATGCGATGCTGCGCGAACTCCTTCACAAAAAGAAAATTCTTCTTGAAGGCGCACAGGGCAACATGCTCTCCGTTGATTACGGAACGTATCCGTATGTCACGTCGTCGGATTGCTCCATCCAGGGGCTTGCGAAGGGCGTAGGGCTCCGCGAGCAGAACGTTGATCTTACTTTTGGTATTGTTAAGGCCTTCTACATGACGCGCGTCGGCGAAGGGCCGTTTCCAACTGAGCTCGGGGGTGGACGATCTGCCGAGCATGTAAGGCGTGCGAGCCGAAGGACGGAGGCGGAAAATTATCCAAACGCTTCCATAAACGATCCGGACGAATTCGTGCAGGGGATCGCGATTCGGCAAAAAGGGAATGAATACGGCGCAACCACCGGTCGTGCACGCCGCACCGGATGGCTTGACCTTCCCCTTGTCCGCTATTCGGCGGTCAAGCTCACCGGGCCGAATGTGATTCTCACGAAATTAGACGTTTTGGATGGTATCAGGTCATTCAAGGTGTGTGATGAATATGAATATACGGGACCGAATTATGTGCATGGTGGAAAGGTGTATAAAAAAGGCGATCGGATCCGTGTGGCGATACCCGATCTTGAGATCATGAAATATTGCAAACCGCGGTATATAAAACTTCGCGGCTGGAAAGGCCCCATCGGTTCCATACGGAGCTACGCGAAACTTCCCAAGGAACTTCGCGAAGCAATTTCTGTTTTGGAAAAACGGGCAGGCGTAACTGTTTCTATTCTTTCCGTCGGCCCTGATCGCAAAGAAACGATTTATATGAAATAAAAAATGACGGCGCTTTTGTCTGTGTATCACAAAGAGGGAATCGTTGAATTCGCGCGCGACCTTGCCGCACGCGGATGGCAAATTCTCGCATCCGGCGGCACGGCGAAGGTGCTCAAGGAGGGAGGCGTCGCAGTGCGGGACGTAAGCGACATCGTGGGCGAACCGATCCTGGGGCACCGCGTGGTCACATTGTCACGACAAATACACGCAGGGCTTCTCGCGCGGAACATTCCCGAGGACGTTGAGGAATTGAAGCGGCTCGGCCTTCCACGCATTGATCTTGTCTGCGTTGACCTTTATCCATTGCACGATGCGATCGCAAAAGAAGGCACCACGCGCGCCTCGGTCATAGAGATGACAGACGTGGGCGGTCCGACCATGCTTCACTCTGCCGCAAAAGGGGAGCGCATTGTCATTTGCGATCCTGCCGACCGCCCGAAGATCATTGAGTGGATTGATAAAGGATATCCCGACAGGGAAAAATTCACCGACTATCTTGACGCGAAAGCCGACGCGATCGTTGCAGAATATTGCTTGGCCGCAAGCCGCTATAGGAGCGGTGGGCAATTCGACGGCTTTATTGGTTCGCGCGTTCTCACGTGCAAATATGGAGAAAACGCCTGGCAGACGCCGGCGGCGCTCTATGCGACGGAAGGTATGGCGGGCGGTACATCTGACTCGGCGGGCACTGCGGGGGCGACACGGGGCGTAAGTGGCGATCCGCTCGCGCTTTTCCGTTTCCGCACGGTCGCGGGAGACGCGCCGAGTTACAACAATCTCTGCGACGTAGATCGGATGCTTCAGACCATCACGCATATCGCTGCGGCATTTGACGTGAACCGGAAGAAAGTTCCGCACAGTGCGGTCGGCGTGAAGCACGGCAATCCCTGCGGCGCCGCAGTGGGAGATGATCCGATTGGAGTTGTAGAGAACATGCTTGCGGGTGATCTCCGCGCCATTTTTGGCGGGCTCGTGATGACGACATTTCCCGTTGACGCGGCAGTCGCTGAAACGCTCATGCACGCGCAAATGCCTGCTGGCGCGCGGCGGCTCTTGGATGGTGTTGTTGCGCCGAGCTTTGCGCCCGAGGCAGTGGAGATCCTTGCGCGGAAGGGTGGGAAGTGTCGTCTTTTGGAAAACGCGGCACTCGGCTCGCTCACCGCGGACAGCCTGAACCACGAAGCAAGGTTCCGCGCCGTGCGCGGCGGATTTCTTACCCAGCCGAATTACACGTTCGTCTTGGATCTTAAAGATCTCCGCGTGGAGCGGAACGGCAATTGCACGCTGGAACAAGAAAATGATCTTCTCCTTGCGTGGGCGATCGGCTCAACAAGTAACAGCAACACCGTCACGCTTGTCACGGGTGGCCAGCTCATCGGCAACGGCGTGGGCCAGCAGGACAGAGTAAGCTGCTGCGAGCTCGCGATCAAGCGCGCGAAAGACGCCAGCCACGAGGTCGCGGGCGCGGTCGCCTACAGCGACAGCTTCTTCCCGTTCCCCGATGGTCCCGAAGTTCTTGCAAAAGCAGGCATCAAAGCCATCCTTGCCACAAGTGGTTCGGTGAAAGACAACGACGTGAAAGCAATGTGCGCAAAGTACGGCGTCCCGCTCATCATGGTTCCCGACGCTATCGCCCGCGGATTTTACCAGCATTAATATCATGAAGGATCTCACCCTACGCGAACTCACCAAGCTTATCCTGAAACAGGCCAAAGAAAAGGGCTTTGGTACGAAACCGGACGAAGTTGACGTGGCCGAGAAGATCGCCCTCATCCATTCGGAGATTTCTGAAGCGTTTGAGGCTTATCGCCATAAGAATATGGATGGCAAAGATGGGTTTAAAGAAGAACTGGGCGATGTCGTGCAACGGATTCTACATCTCTGCGGAATATTTGATATTGATATTCAGAATGAAATTTTAAAAAAGATCGAACACAACAAAGACCGCGCGTGGGATTGGGAGACGATGAACGAACGGCACTCCTGAAGTCATAAATGAGCAGCTTCCACCAATTAATGGCGATTTTTCGCCGCATTGCGCTCCAGAGCGGCGCCACCTCTGGCATACGCTCGGCGCGGGGGAGAATCAAAAACACAAACGCGAGAAAACCAAGAAAGATTCCTCCCATGGCCGCAAGTTCCCCAGCCTGAGCTAACTCTATGTACTCCATCTTGTTCACCCTCCTATGTTATTTTAACACTAAAATTGTCCTTGCGCAAGGTTCCCGGGTAATGTGCACACACATATGGCGGACTCCCGTACAATCGGGGAATGTCGATCCATATGGCTGAGAATATCAAACAAGAGCGGGTGCGGTGGGTGGAACCCATTGTAAAAGGTCGCACAAGCACCACCGAAGTGATGAAGGTGTTTCCGTATGGGAAGCGGACCTTGGAGCGGTGGCTGCAGGCATACCGGCGTGGCGGTGAATCAGCGCTTGAACCGCGTTCCACCCGGCCGAAGACCTCGCCCAAGGAAACACCGATCAGCATCAAGGAAGCAATCATCGCGTTGCGCAAGAAGAGAAAGGTCTGCGCGCTCAAACTGCATTGGAAGCTCGAAAAGGTGGGCATCCATATCCATGAGCGCACCATCGGAAAAATCTTGAAGACAGAAAGGCTCGTGCGGAAGTATCGTACCAAAAAGATCACGTACAAATATATCAAAGCCACCTGGAAGCCTGGCGACCTCATGGAGATCGACGTGAAGCATGTGCCGGGAACCGTTGCGGGACGTGCATATTTTCAATATACGGCGATCGATTGTGCCTCCCGCTGGCGCTACCTCCGGATTTTCGAGGAAGAGTCCACGCAGAACACCCTCCTCTTTCTTGCGGATGTCATCCGGCGATTTGAATATCGGATCACCGGCGTGAAGACGGACAACCATGCGACCTTCACCAACCGGTACACGGGCACGTACAAGCGGGCGGATCTTTCGCCTGCCCATCAACACGCTTTGGACCGCTTCTGCGCCGAACGCGGCATCGTGCACTACCTCATCGATCCGGGGAAGCCCGCGCAGAACGGCAAGGTCGAACGCTCGCATGGGTCGGACCAGAGAACGCTCTACCACGAAACAACATTTGCTTCGGCAAAGGATTTGCGCCAAAGGGTACGATGGTGGAATACTGAGTACAACAACCTTGAACACTGTGGCCTGAATGGCAAGACGCCGAACGAAGCGCTTGCCGAGTTCAAAACCTAGTCCGCCATATGTGTGTGCCTAAAACACCCGCTTTTGCGTGCTATCATATGGAGAGAGGAGGATATCATATGCATAACAGAAGAAGAGAAGACTTAGAGAGAGACTTGCCAACGTTTCTTTTGGAGGAACTGGACTTAGACCTTTCTCCGAGCGAGTCGGAAAAAGGGGAAAGGGAAGAGGCGGCAGCAGAAGAAGAGAGAGCTCTCTGCGCCGTTGACGGACAACCAGTAGAGCTGCAGTCGGCGTCTCAGGAAATTTGGGTCCGCCAGAAGCATTGGCGGATCCTGGGAAAAGATGGAGCAGTGCGGCTCCCCGACATTCCGCTGAGCCGCCAGCTCTCCATTGGGGAACTCGTTGTCCTCTTTAATGAGGACAGTGCCAAAGGGGAGCTCATGAATGCGTATGTTGTTTCCGTGGGTTTGGGAAAAGTCCGCCGGGGACAGCCTACCTTGAATGTTGAGGTGACATCAAGGTGGGCATTCTGGCTCACTATCGAAGATTGCTTTTGTGGAGGGTTGTTAGCATGACGATGCAACAACCCTCGCTTTTTGCTATCATATGTTCTATGCCGCCGAGAGAAAAATTCATCGTGTACGGAGGCACGGGTCACCATAAGCTTGACGACGAAATATTGAAGCTCGTGAATGCCACAACCGGCCTTGGCATCCGGTTCGGTCATCTGTGGTACCATGTCTGGCCGGATGGGGAGCCGGGGTTCCGCCCCGAAAATCCTGAACGGATAAAAGACCGGCACGTGATCATTTTTTCTTCTCCTGTCACGGTTAAGCTTGAGAGCGAGCTTATGGACCTTGTGACGGGCGCGAAGAAACAATATGGAGCACGTTCCGTTATGGTGGTGTTGCCATTCCTCCGCTACCGGCGACAGGATCGGTCGGAGAATGGCCACGAGATAACGCGGCTCCGTTGGTTCATAAGCAATCTCAAACACTGGGGTGCGACGAAGCTCATCGTCTGCGAGCCGCACTCGGTGGTTCGCACCGAAGAATACTGCAAAGAGTTCGGATTAGAGCTTTACATAAGCGATCCTACAAAACTTTTTGTGGAGAAATTGCGCGGCGTCGTAGAAACGTTGGGAGGAGCCGACGAGGTGAGGATCTATTCGCCGGATTTTGGTTCGGTGGGCCGGGCGATCGCGCTCGCAAAGGAGCTCGGTATCGCGGTGGTCGCGACGCCGAAGAAGCGAATCAATGGACGCATTACACCGATGGAAAGTAAGGATTTTTTGGATGCCATTCGCAAGAGATATGGCGCCGATGCCCCCGTGACCTGCGACATGAACGACCTCCGCGGCATGAACGTCATAATGCGGGAGGACGAGGTGGATACCGGCGGAACCGCTGTTATGACGGCGTACAAACTACGCGAAATAGGAGCAAAAAGCGTCCGGCTCGCGGCAACCCACCCCGTTTGCTCTCCGGGCTGGAAAATGAAACTGTTCCCCCATAACGAGCCGCAGCCCTTTGACGCTATTTGGCTTGGCAACACGAGGCCGCGGGGGTTTAACGAAACCGAATATGAGGGTTCCACGGGTGGACGCGTGGAAGAGGTCAATGTGGCGCCGGCCATCGCAGAAACGCTCGTCAGGATACTTGAAGGCATCGAGCCAGCTCCTAGTGCATCCGGAAGATGATTTCCTTGATCCGCGTCACTTCTTCTTTCACCGTATCGCTGTCATAGTCGCCGCTGTGCGCCGTGGTGCCTTCATATGAAACCTTTTTCTGGTCAAGATGGACGTTCATGGTAACAATCTCGGGAGTGGTCGTGAGGTAGATGTGGAAGCGGGGATAGGTAGCGCCCAGCGGCCGGACACAGTTCAGTTCGCCTTTCTCGGTATAGCCGAGAGGTCGGTAACCCAACGTACGGGCGAGGTCGGTCAAATTGTATTGGAGATTATTGACGCGGAGGGTCATGCCATTAAACTGCACTAGGGCGTGTTTTCCGGGCTGGCGAATTCTTTCGGCAGGCGTCCTATAGCCGCAAGGTAATGGACAGTCCGTTCTAGCATCTTCTCCGCAATTTGAGAACTTCCCGGCGGGATGGCGTTGTCTTCTTGATGGCGGCGAATCTCTTTCAGAGCTTCTTGTCCTCTTTTGAGAAATTCAATAATTTCCGCGTCGCTCATGATATCCGCTAAGGTCTTTCCGGGGTTTTCCACGAGTTCCGGCGGCGGGGTGCTGCCGACGATTTTGTGGTCTTCGGCGGTTACCCCGAACGGACCACTGGTTTTAAATTTTTCCGCCGCTTTGCGATATTTTTCTGTGCGGTCCCATGGTTCTTCCGATTGGTTGTACTTGGGATTGGTTTGTTCGGTCATGGGCGAATTTATTTGTGAAAATTTACTCCCTGTGTCTGACGCCTTCCTGCGCGCCGCCTGAGAGTGCACCTACGTTTTTTCATTCCATCATTATATCAGAACCCTTTTTGCCAAGCGAGGTTCCGCGCCCGGCTTTGCTGCGATGCGGCGGGCATGGCAGGCGCGCAACCTTATTGCTTTCTGGATCGTAAATAGGATATTGGAACCGACCAATGAAGAAATCGCGAGGCGGGACTCCGCGATTGGCAGACTGTCCGCGCCCGAGGTATCATGAATAGATAACCATGAAATTTATCAAAATAGCGATTGTCGGGATGGTTCTCTCACTCCTTGCGGCGACGAGCGCGTATGCGGCGACGCCGACGCTTTCGCTTTCCAGTACGGGGGGCAATTCCGTTCAGGTGAGCGTTTCGGGAGATCCGAACGCGAGCGTAATGTTCTACTACAACATTGCAAGTGCCTCGGGGATGCAGACGATGGCGCTCGGTACGACGAATGCAAGCGGGTATCTTTCAACGACCATTAGTGTGTCTTCCTATGGCATCAATGCGGGCCAGTCCGTGTACGTCATCGTGAATGGCCAACAGTCCGCGATGCAGACATGGCCCGCCCCTACGGGAACGCCGTCGCTCAATCAAACGAGCGTCACGCTCGGCCTCGGGCAGTCGGCCTCCGTGTATTCAAAGGGCAGTTCCGCGTCGGTATACATGGCGACGAATTCTAATCCATCCGTTGCCTCTATCCAGACGAACGGAACGCAGATTACCATTACTGCGAACCAAACCGGCGGGACGAACGCCACAATCTGTTACACCGGCACGGCTTCCAACTGCGCGAATTTATATGTTGTCGTCCAGACCGGAAGCGTGCTTTCCTTCAGCCAGAATAATTTCACACTCGCCATTGGGCAGGGCACGACGGTCGTCGTGACCGGAGGGAGCGGCAGCTATTCCGTCACGAGCAATTCCAACCCGAGCATTGCTTCTGCCGTCTTAAGCGGGAATACCATAACAGTAACCGCTTCGGCTCTCGGCAGCGTGAACGTTACGGTATGCGACACATCCGGCAACTGCGGCACGCTGTACATTACTGTCGGTAGCACCGCCACGAACGGCTCTCTATATTTCAGTAGTTCCAATCCATCTATTGTAGTCGGCCAGATCGTTCCTATTACCATTTCCGGCGGGTCCGGCTACTATATGACCGGAAATTCAAGTCCCAGCGTGGCGTCGGAGTCCCTGAATGGCAGCATCCTCACGATCTCCGGGCTCACAAACGGTGCGACGACGATCACGGTGTGTTCCGCTTCCAACGGTTGCGGCTCGCTCCCTATTACCGTCGGTACCACGAACACCAGTCAGGTATCGTTTGGCGTTACAAACCCGACCCTCGCCGTCGGGGGGAGTATGAATGTTTCCCTCTCGGGGAGCGCGAGCTATTATGTTTCGTCAAATGCGAATTCCAATATCGCACAGGCGAGCGTGAACGGCAGCACGATTACGCTCTACGGTGTGAACGTCGGTTCGGACTCAATTGTGGTATGCGCCTCGGGCGGCAGTTGTAACACGCTCTACGTTATGGTGACGGGCCAAACGACAACAGCAACGCAAAATACGTCGGCGAGCGCGCTTCTCGCCGCAATTCAGTCCATGCAAAGTGAGCTTGCACAGATTGTGACGCAGATTCAATCCATGGCAACGACGCTCACCCAGCTCGCCGGAAACGTGAGCAGCGGAACAACAACAAGCGGCACATCCGTTGCCACCACCACTACCACCGCAAATGCGTACACCTTCACCAAATTTTTGAGTGCAGGATCGCAAGGCGCGGAGGTCACGGCGCTTCAAAAGTATCTCACGCAAAAAGGATTCTATACCGGCCCGGTCACGGGGTTTTATGGGGCGCTCACCGAAACCGCCGTTGGACAGTATCAGACCGCGCACGGCATTGATCCGGCTGGTTATGTCGGCCCAAGCACGCGCGCGGCGCTGAACGCCGGGGAATAGGAGTATACTACAAAGGTGAACTCTCCACACCATGAAGATGGGGGAATTGATTTTGAGGAACTTATAGCGAAACTCTCTTCCCTCCCCAGCGCCCAGAAAGAGCTTGTCATGGAGTATCTTAAGAAGATGTTGACTCGCGACGCGTCGGCAACAGGGCAAAATCCTCACGGTGCAGTCCCGACCATCTCAAGCCTTGAGCAGTTAGTGATCCGCTATCCGAACGTGGACTTCGCGGGGTTCATCTCTCGAGACAACGATAAGGAGCAGCGTCAGTTGCAGAAACTTATTGATGCATTTGAGGAAACGGCCAAGCGGATTGGACGCAGCAATTTCGAGAAGTTACGGATTACCTTGATCGTTTTCGGAAATAGAATCACCTACGTGAGTGACGGCTGTTTTAGGCACACACATATGGCGGACTAGGTTTTGAACTCGGCAAGCGCTTCGTTCGGCGTCTTGCCATTCAGGCCACAGTGTTCAAGGTTGTTGTACTCAGTATTCCACCATCGTACCCTTTGGCGCAAATCCTTTGCCGAAGCAAATGTTGTTTCGTGGTAGAGCGTTCTCTGGTCCGACCCATGCGAGCGTTCGACCTTGCCGTTCTGCGCGGGCTTCCCCGGATCGATGAGGTAGTGCACGATGCCGCGTTCGGCGCAGAAGCGGTCCAAAGCGTGTTGATGGGCAGGCGAAAGATCCGCCCGCTTGTACGTGCCCGTGTACCGGTTGGTGAAGGTCGCATGGTTGTCCGTCTTCACGCCGGTGATCCGATATTCAAATCGCCGGATGACATCCGCAAGAAAGAGGAGGGTGTTCTGCGTGGACTCTTCCTCGAAAATCCGGAGGTAGCGCCAGCGGGAGGCACAATCGATCGCCGTATATTGAAAATATGCACGTCCCGCAACGGTTCCCGGCACATGCTTCACGTCGATCTCCATGAGGTCGCCAGGCTTCCAGGTGGCTTTGATATATTTGTACGTGATCTTTTTGGTACGATACTTCCGCACGAGCCTTTCTGTCTTCAAGATTTTTCCGATGGTGCGCTCATGGATATGGATGCCCACCTTTTCGAGCTTCCAATGCAGTTTGAGCGCGCAGACCTTTCTCTTCTTGCGCAACGCGATGATTGCTTCCTTGATGCTGATCGGTGTTTCCTTGGGCGAGGTCTTCGGCCGGGTGGAACGCGGTTCAAGCGCTGATTCACCGCCACGCCGGTATGCCTGCAGCCACCGCTCCAAGGTCCGCTTCCCATACGGAAACACCTTCATCACTTCGGTGGTGCTTGTGCGACCTTTTACAATGGGTTCCACCCACCGCACCCGCTCTTGTTTGATATTCTCAGCCATATGGATCGACATTCCCCGATTGTACGGGAGTCCGCCATATGTGTGTGCACATTACCCGGCAGCATTGCCATAAATTACGAGCGATTTTCCAAAGAAGATCTGGTGTGGCAGCTTATGTCGATGGCGGGACAGCAGGGATGATGGGTAACGCGTGAGAGTGCGGTTATTCTATTTCTTCCTCCTTTTCCTGTTCTTCCACCGCCGGTCTATCCTCTTCAGCCGACGCTTTCTACGGGTGCGGTTCCTCACCCGATTGGGATTGTGGTTGCTTTTCATATCATTATCCTCAGAGCCTGGAGCAGAACAACTTAAGACTTCGGTTTTTATCGTTTCTTAGAAATTGAAATTTTTTGCGTAGTGGCCGATCAATGGCAATTCTTTCTCCTCACCGTTCAGGACGTTCATGATGCCGATTATGGTGAGGACGAGAGAAGTGATCCAGAACAGCCACACAATCAGCCATCCGATAATCGGAAACCAACCGATCAGCACAACGACCAGCCAGCCAATGACGTCAAAAACGATCAGCGCAAGGCCTTGTTTCAGGTGATATTTAACGAACGGATCATTTTTTACGCCCGTAAGGAAGGGGATAATAATGAGAATCCAGAGATAAGCGAATATCGCTATCGAATTCTTTCCTTTATGTTCGGCCTGCGCGCCATGCTCTACTCCGTCGTGATGATGTGAGTTTACCACGCCTTCATTCTATCAAATTTGAATTCATGTGTGCAACCCCAAGGCACTCTTCGATTCTAAGTAAGGTTTTGCGTGGGTTATAGAATAGAGCGGACTCAAACCTAAAATTCAGGGCTCTGGCGGCTGGAGGACGTGGGGACCTGTTTGATGGGGTATACTTATAAACATGATTAGTGAGAAGTCCGTTTCTGCCGCACCAACGGAAACCTCTCCAGAAGCTACAGAAAGGACTGCGGTTATATCTTCGTTTCCGGCGTTCTTAGAGACCAAGCGAAAATTGAAAATGGAAGAGATAGAAGACGAAGAAGAGCTTCTCGCGGCATATAAGGATGTTACCGAATATCAATTTCTTGTAACGCACTATGTCGCCTCACAAATGGAGAACGCTCCTGCATTGAAAGAGCTATGGAGCCGGTTGCGGGAGAAGGCGAGGCTCCAGAAAGAAGAACAGAACTTCAATATGTTCCAAAGGGGGATCGTCACACAGGTTGCTACCCATAAGATATTCAAGGAACTTGGGTTTCAGCCACGATTTTCCCATCCAAGAGATGACGCGTTCAAAAAAATAGATCTATGGAGTGATGCCAAGCATGCAGTGCAGGTGAAAGGATCCGCTCATGAATCATTCGGCATTTTTGAAACGGACGAGGTTGGGCCAGCCCCCGTGGAAATCTCTCAGGACGGGAAAACCAGAAAGCTTTTTGACAGCGACCTCCGCTCGTTCAAAACGAAGCTGAGAAGCTTTGGCGCCGACGTCAAAGGATATTTTATCGTTATTCCTTCCGATAAGATTGATTTTACGACCGGTCAGCCGTCCAAGGAGCTTATCGATCTCGTGAGACAAAAGATTTATCCGCAGAACAAGGCGGCTTGATTGAGATTAGTTTATCACGCTATCCTTACTTTTTATCTTCTCCGGCGTTCACGATTTCTTTGACCAAATTCGCGATATTTTCATTCCAGTCATGACCAGCATCCGCCGTGAGGAGCCGTAGGTTCTCGTTTTTGATAATTTCAGCCGATTCCTCTTCGCAGAAAAAAATATCCCTTGCTCCTCTTATTATTACGATATTTTCTCGCGGTATTTTCTTGATGCATGCGAGCACGTCTATCTTTGATAATCGATATGCCTTCTTGAGTGCATACCACCAATTATGAGGTGGTACGATCTTTTCCATTGCAATCTCTTTGGAGAGCAGGTATCGGATGTCTCGTATCACGAGGTTGGCGAAGCCTCTCTTCTTTATGAGTGGATTTATCAGTATGAATTTACAGTTGGAAAAATCCTGTGCGGTGAGGGCAAAATTTGCCCCGGCACTGTGCGCTACCACAAAGGTCGGGCACTTCATTTTCTTCCGAACGTTGTCCGCAACCCAAATATCAATACCATCAAAGCCGCCATAGTTCTTCACAAGCTGGAACGCCCCCGGAATGACTAGAACCCTTTCGTCAACCATGGTTTGATTGTATCAATCTTAGAAGGTGGAAAGAAGCTCCGCAGCAGAGCGATCTGCCGCGGAGGAGACCCCGGTGGCTTTTTGATCCGGAACGTGTTAGTATTCATATACCAGCATGAAACTCCTTAAAAAGACAAAACTTGATCTGGATAAGAAATTTCAAAAGGTTTTACAAGCGCCCGAGGGATTCGGCCTCTTTGAGGCTATCCACGGTTTTATTGAATATATTGAGCTGAATCCGGCCTTTTCAGACGGCCTCACGTACCGCACGAAGATCAGCCGCGAGCTCAATATCCCGACCAAATATGGTTATCTGCGGCAAATTTATCAAGGGCTGGAGGATACTGATATAAAAACCAATAAGGATCTTGGACATGCGCGCTACATGAACGTCCGGGACCTAAGTCGGATCCGGAATCAAGAGTTTTCCGAGAACAACTTTTTCTGGAGAAAACGGGCACTGTTCAGAAAATTGGCCGGTGAAATATACGAGAGGTTGAACGTGGACTAACTAATGGGTTCTCCGTCTGGCTTTTATAATCTCGGGATCGCTCCGAACATATTGGAGGTGTTGGATAAGTTTCGTTTTGCGGTTCCCACGCCCATTCAGGAAAAATGCATCCCTTCGGCTATCGAAGGAAAGGACCTTATTGGCATCGCACAGACGGGAACGGGGAAAACGCTTGCCTTCGGCGTGCCCATGATACAAGCGGCGCTCGGCGGAAAACAGGAGCTTGTCATCGTGCCCACGCGTGAGCTCGCGTTGCAGGTGGACGACGTGTTCCGCCGGGTGGGCACCCCCCTCGGCATCCGGACCGCGGTTTTGATCGGCGGTGAATCCATCGGCCGCCAGATCCAGGCGCTTCGCAGGAACCCGCAGATCGTGATCGGCACGCCGGGGCGGCTCATTGATCACTTGGAGCAGAAGACGATCTCCTTGAAATCGGTCGGCATTCTTGTTCTTGATGAAGCGGATCGGATGCTTGACATGGGGTTTATGCCGCAATTGAAGCGCATTCTCGCCGTTCTTCCCCGCGAGCGGCAGACGATGCTTTTCTCGGCCACCATGCCATCCGACATTCTTAAGATAGCGCAAGTGTATTTGAAGCTTCCCACGCGCGTTGAGATCGCGCCGTCCGGCACGACCGTGGAGAAAGTTACCCAAGAGCTTTTCTTTGTAGAGAAGCACAACAAGCCGCGACTCTTGGAAAAAATACTGGGGGAATATCGCGGTTCAGTCCTCGTATTTTCCCGTACGAAGCACGGAGCGAAAAAGATCGCGGCGGGAATACGCAGCTTGGGTTATGCGTCTGCGGAACTGCATGCCAACCGCTCGCTCGGTCAGCGCAAAGAAGCGCTTGAGGGATTTCGAAACGGCAAGTATCGCGTGCTTGTCGCAACCGATATCGCGGCGCGCGGCATTGACGTGCAGGGGATAGAGCTTGTTTTGAATTACGACCTTCCGCAGAGTTCGGAAGATTACGTTCACCGCATCGGCCGCACGGCGCGCGCAGGCGGCGCGGGGCATGCAATTTCCTTCGCCACTCCGGACCAAAAAGGCGACGTGCGCGCCATTGAACACCTTATCCGTTCCACGCTGCCCCTTTCAAAACTTCCCGAGCTTCCCCCTGTGCGCGCAATTGCGCCTTCGGACCGCCAACCATTTCATTCTCGTTTCGGCCGTCCGCACTCGGGTTCGCGCTCAAGCCCGCGCTCCGGCCCTCCACGGCGATCACCTTCCGGCTCGCGCCAATTTGGTAATGCCAGGTGGAGGAGATAGTGCGTGCAGGCCCTATCGTATACCCGTGTCGCACGATATGGTCGTTGAGGTGTAACTGTTCTCTGGAACCGCAATCTGGACCTGGTTGCAGCGCGGTAAATTACTTTCACCCGCGCCTATTAGGTATTCGCCTGGCGGTAGAGATGCCGAGAAAGTTCCACTCGCATCGCTCTCCGTGATTACGACGGCATGCACTGGATCGCTCGCGCGGAAAATCGCAACGAGCGTTTGGTAAGGTTTATCGGCGCAGTTCGGATCCGGAGGGATGCGTTCCACCGGGCAGGTTGGCCCAAGCATTACCGTGCCGTGGATGCCGCTTCCCATGGGTTTCGCGGACGTTGCGGTGGATGATACGCCGGGGCATGCGGCGAACTCGCAATTCGGACCCTGTCGCGCTACGTAACTCCCATCAGGACACAGTTTTGCTTCCTGGGTGCATGCCGTACGCACCGGTTCGGTTTGGGTAAGATACCAATACGCCCCTCCTGAGATGACGACGACAGCGAGAGCGATCAACAAGATAATTTTTCTATTCATATCCTCATATTGTATTCCCGTGAGAAGGTATTCCTTCGTCGGGATTCACGTTTCTCGCTGGAAAATAGTTCATAATCCTCATGTGTCTATTTTTGAGATGGGTTCTAGTCAAAAAATGAAATGAGATACTGATTGATGTCGCGCTGGCTCAAGTTGTAGAAGTATTCATTGTTCACATGGAGCATGGTCGCGAGCGTAACGCCCACAAAGCGCCAGTGCCATGGTTCAAATTGATAATAGGTATTGTTCGGCGGATAGGAAAGGATGAATCCATATCGATACGCGTTATCCGTGAGCCATCGGTATGCGGTCGACGTCGCGAAGTCCAAAAAGGTGTTTTTGACCTCTGGAGTGGAGAAGTCCACCGCCGTGCCCAGCTGGTGCTCGGAATAACCTTGTTCGGCCGAGAACTGGTTTGCCGTTCCCGCTCCATATACGATCTTGTAGCCCAATTTCAAGGATGCTTGTTCATAGAAGGAGCGGTACGCCGAGACGATCTGCAGTGTGACGCCATCGCGCGCGGCCGCTGCAAGAAGTCCTTGGAGATACGGCAGCACTCCCCCGAGGACAAGTTCCGGCCTGTTCTTGTCAAAGAGGTATTGGGAGTCAATGGCCGAGAGCGAAGCGGGTACGTAGTTATCATTCAAAAAGTAGACCTTGGAGTATTTTTCAAGAAGCTGTGGGTCTGTTGCGGTCAATCTTTGCAGGGTTGTCACCGTTCCCGAAAGTTGGTTGATTTGGGATGAGAAGGCATTGTTTCTATTTTGCTCCGCCTGCAATGTTTGAATGGTCTCATTGAGCGTTGTGCGGCTCGTCGTAAGTGATTGTTCAAGTCCCGCAACTTCTGTTTGCAGCACCGCGACGCTTTGTTCAAGAGCAGTTTTCTGTTGCTCGAGTTTTGAGTAGCGGTATGCTCCGAAGAGTATTGCCATGACCACGAGTGTTCCTCCCACCGAGGCCAAAGACACCCTCCTCCAATTAAGTGGTGACTTGTTCACGGATTAATTGTACCACCACGATCGTGGCTCCGGCGGCTGGACGATGTGGGAGCCTGGGCGAGGTTGACGAACATCAATCTAAAAGAATTAAAAAAACCGCCGGGGGATTCCGGCGGTTTTTATTTACACATCCTTTACCTTGGACATCATTACCTTTGTCATTTCATCTTGAGACATCGTTTTTGACATCTCGGCAATCTTTTCCGCATGAGCCTTCAGTGCATGATCCGTTGCCATTTTCACTGTCTCTTCTGCGGTATCGGCTTTGGCAACAAAATCGCAATCTACACCCATATCCCTGCAAGCAAGTGCTTTCATAATAGTATTTACTTTCGAAAATTATCTTTTCGACCTTGACGCTCATTATAGCACATATGCTCCGGCGGCTGGACGATGTGAGAACCTGCTTACTTTATCCCTTGACGAGTTAATCAATAGCGAGCTACAAGGAAGATAGGTCTTGGAAACGAATTCACTAGAGGAGGCCAACGATGAAGCGTCCAGTCCTGCTTATGCTTCTTGTGGGTATAGCGACGATATCGTCGTTTGCCCAAACAAATTTTCAGAAACCCCCATCAGCTCTTCGTTATGAACACGTGGGCCAGGAAGCCCTGAAGAAAGTAAATTGGGATTGGTGGCCCATACTTCCTGAGTGGAAAATTAAATTCTACCAAGGGCGGCCCAATCTCCTTGGTCTTTGTGATCCCAAGCGACGTACTATTGATATCTGGATTCGTCCCTCACAGTCGCCGGAAGTTGTGGCTGCGACGATTGTTCATGAGCTTGCACACAGCTTTGATATACAATTCCTTACTGCCGAGATGCGGCGCGAGTGGCTTACACTTCGCAAGTTGCCACCGGATACGCCTTGGTATCCGCCGTCGTTGAGCAGGACTTGTCCGGATTACCTCTTTGGCGCCGGGGACTTTGCGGAGTCGGTGAGTTGGACTCTGCAAGGACCTGGCAAGAAGTTTCGAAGTCGCCTGGGACCGCCACCGGACAATGAACAGCAGTCACTGATCGGAAAGTGGCTGCGTATGGCTCGAGTAGCTGCGAAATGATGTTTCCCGCGGCTACTTTTTTTCTCCGCTCCGGCGGCTGGAGGACGTTAGAACCTCGACAGGAAAGAGAAACCAATAAGCGCGATGCAGAGGGCTAGGACGACGAGCCAAAGGAGACTCCAGAGAACGATTTTCATCGCCTCGTTGTGCTGGCCGGAAGAGAAAAGCAGAAGCGGGTAGCCCAGGATCAGCGAGCCACAGATGAGCGCCGAGATGACAAAGGCGAGCAGGAAAAGGACGATGCTCATAGCAGGACTAGCTTGAACGCCGTGAAATAAGAACCAACTTTGCGCTTGCTGGATGAACACGGCGAAAAGACTCACGTATAATGTCAAACCGGCAGCCTGAACGAATCCGACGGTTCGAGGGGAGGTTTTCATAAATTCATTCTGAGCTATTTTCCAAACTATTACAATATCCGCTCCGGCGCCGATGCTCGAACTAAGCTCCAATTAACTCACTCGACAGTCACACTCTTCGCCAAATTCCGGGGCTTGTCTACGTCGTGTCCCCGAGCGACTCCCGACTCGTAGGCGAGTAGTTGCAAAGGAACTACCGCGAGGATCGGAGTGAGCATTTCAAGCGTTTTCGGTATATAGATAACATCCTCCGCAAACTCTTCAATTTCTTTGTCTCCTTCCGTCGCGACGGCGAGTATCGTCCCGCCCCGGGCCCGGATCTCCTGCAGGTTCGAAAGGTTCTTATCACGTACGGAATCGTGCGGCACGATGTATACCGAAGGGAATCCCGGCTCGATGAGCGCAATGGGGCCGTGCTTCAGTTCGCCAGAGCCACAGCCTTCCGCATGCACGTACGAGATCTCCTTTATTTTCAGAGCGCCTTCGAGCGCGACGGGAAGATTGTATTTCCGTCCCAGATAGAAAAAATTCCGCGCTCCCACGTGTCGTTTTGCGATCTCTTTGATGCGGTCCCGCTGCGAGAGGATGCGCGCTATTTTTTCCGGGATCAGGGCAAGTTCCTCAACGATGCGCTTGCCCGTTGCGAGGGACATTTCCCGCTGGCGTCCCATGAAGACCGTGAGCAGGGCAAGGAGGGAGACTTGGGAAGTGAATGCCTTGGTGGAGGCAACCCCGATCTCGGGGCCAATGTGCTGATAGATGCCCGCATCCGTTTCCCGAGTGATCGTCGAACCGACGGCGTTCACGATCCCAAGCGTGAGCACGCCCTTTCGTTTCGCTTCGCCGAGGGCCGCAAGCGTGTCGGCGGTTTCTCCCGATTGGGAAAGGACTAGCAAGGCGTCTCCTTCGCGGAAAACGGGTTTGCGATAGCGGAATTCGGAAGCAATATCGGTTTTGACGGGGACTCCCGCGTATTCTTCAAGCATGTATTCGCCCACTCGTCCCGCGAAATAGGCCGTCCCGCATCCGACGATGAACAGCCGCCGGATCTCGCGAACGCGTTCGACTACACTGTCCAACCCGCCGAGCTTCGCAAGGCCCTGATCCGCGACCAGCCTGCCGCGAAGCGAGTTTTGGATCGCCTCAGGCTGTTCCATGATCTCTTTCAGCATGAAATGAGGATAACCGCCCTTTTCCGCCTCTTCCGTGCTCCATTCTATGACTGAAGCAGGGCGGTTTACGCTTTGATTGTCGAGCGTTACGATCCGATAGCCGTTCCGCTCGAGGATCGCCATCTCCCCGTTCTGTAGATATACCACGTCCCTTGTATGCCGAATGATAGGCGAGGCGTCGGAAGCCACGAAGTATTCATTTTTGCCGAGACCAACAAGAAGGGGACTAAAATTGCGCGCCGCGACAAGTTTGTTCTTATCTTGGACATCGAGGACCACGATGCCGTAGGTTCCACGGATCTCCTTGAGTGCCTCGCTCACCGCCTCTTCAAGCGGGATTGTTTTCCCTTTGCGCTTTTCTTCGATCAGGTGCGCGAGCACCTCCGTGTCCGTCTCGGAGCGGAAGACATGTCCTGATTTTATAAGGTGCGCCCTCAGCTCTTTGTGGTTTTCTATGATGCCGTTGTGGACGATCCATAATAGTTCGTTGCAGTCCGCATGAGGATGCGCGTTCTTTTCCGTCGCTCCACCGTGCGTCGCCCAGCGCGAATGGACGATCCCGGATCTGCCAGAAAAATCTCCGTTTTTTATTTTTGCCTCAAGGTTTGACACGCGGCCCACTGCTTTGGCCGTTCGTACACCGCTCTCTGAAAGGATCGCGATCCCGGCGGAATCGTATCCTCGATACTCCAACTTTTTGATGCCATCCATAAGAATGGGCAGGGCATCTCTATCTCCGATATAGCCAACGATTCCGCACATGTCGTTATTGTATTATAGAAAGACTCTTTTTTGATGAATCAGGCGTCCTCGCCGCCACGATCCCGTGATTTAGTGTTGTAGCACAAGGCCGTTAATCCGTCAATTAGTGCTGGTACTCTGCACATACATATGGCCCCTCGAAGCGTAAGCTGGGGAATATGCCACAAACACTTGCCAAAGACGCAGCGGAGGAACGAATGCGGTGGATCAGGCCGCATCTTGAAAAAGAGATGAGCATCAAGGCCATTGCTGCCCACGCACCATTTTCATACCGTACGCTGAAGCGTTGGGTGGCGGCATATCGCAGTGGCGGGGCGAGCGCCCTCGTGCCCAGATCGCGCAGGCCGCACGCACACCCAAAACAGTTTTCGCGAGATATCGTGAAAAAGATCCGGACTATGAGAACGGAGACCGATCTCGGTCCGGACGTGCTCGTACACCTCCTCGCCCGCGAAGGCATGCGGCTCTCGGCACGCGGCATTGCAAAAGTATTGAAGCGTGAAGGCCTCTCGCGTACGAAGAAGCGTCTCACGCCCAAGGAAAAGTGGAAACCGACGGCCACGTTCCCCGGCGAGATGGTGGAGATCGACGTCGTCTACGTGAGGAAATTCAAGGGCAACTGGCTCTACCAGTTCACCGCGATCGACTGCTGCACCCGGTGGCGGCATCTGTGGGTAACCCAGGAACAATCCACGAGAACCGCGATCCTGTTTCTCGAAAGGGTCATTGCGGCCGCACCGTTCCGCATCCGTGCGGTGAAGACCGACAACGGATCCATCTTTACGAATCGCTACATAGGATATCCGAAATCAGCTGACCCCATGAAGCCGCGGTTGCATCCGTTCGACCTCGCCTGCGCAAAACAGAAGATGGTCCACTATCTCATCGCTCCCGGGCATCCCGCGCAGAACGGCAAGGTGGAACGTTCCCACCGCAACGACCGGGAACGGTTCTGGAACAAGGTGGCGTTCCGCACCGTGGCCGAGGCAAAACAAAAACAGGCCGCTTACTGTGCCTGGTACAATACCATCTGTCCTCACCTTGCCCTTGCCGGAAAGACGCCGGTCGAATATCTTCAATCTATCGAGGGGACAAATGTACGGACATGAAACATGCTCCGGCGGCTGGACGATATGAGAGCCCAAGGTGGTATACTATGAGCAAGGGCAAAAATAGTATTCACTCTCGCACCATGAATGAACAATTGGCGGTAACATCCCGGAGAGGAGGGATAGCAAAAAAATTACTTTATGCAGTAATCACCGTTTTGGTGGTTCTCGTGTTGGTGCTAGGTTATCTAGGATTCGTGCCGGGAGTATCCAAAATTTTCGGGTCCGATAAGCCCAGGGATTTGGGTGTTGTGCCCGATTCCGGGGATAGCGGGTCAATCCAGGCAAAAACAGGCATTCGCTACATGTCATTGCCGACCGGGTCAATCGCAACGTATTCATTGACGGGAAGCAAGGCGATAGACGCAACATTTACCGATAAAGAGTTGACGGCATTGATGGCTCTGCAGGAAAAAATGTGGAAATACTATCCGATTTCCGATGCGCAAGTTCGTTTCAATTCTGACGGAACGGCGGAACTTTCCGGAATATTGCGCACCGACAGGATCTACGGCTATGCCGCCGCAACTGGTATCAGTATGAATGATGTCAAATTTTGGCTGGATAAGGTAAGCGTCTTTGCCCCCAACCCGCCTATTTATATTAAAGGGAGTGTGGATGTGGCGAACGGGGAAATAAGTGGTGGACTGCAGAAGCTGGAAATAGGCCGGCTACCGGTGCCAGTGAGCGTTTTCACCGATAATCAAAAAGTGATTTTGGATTTTGCGCAGAACCGTTTGGATGAAGCAGGAATCAAAAGCGAGTCGGCTCACATCGGAGCCGGCGACCAAGTGTCATTTAAGGGGGATATTCCCGCTACGGTTGGGTTTATGGAACAGTAGTGAAATTAACGGCTCGGCGGCTGGACGACGGGAGAACCGCACGTGGTGAAACAAAACAGGGGTTTGGTTGTAGTATTAAGAGCGGGTGTCTATGCATGAATGGGTATGCACCAACCAAAAGATGAGAATATCGCGAGGCAAGTGCAAGCCGGCGACGTTGAATCGTTTCGTGTCCTTGTGGAGCGATATGCGCCAAAGATGACCCGCTACGCAAAGCGTTTTCTTTTCGACGGTGAAGAGACGAAAGATCTTGTGCAGGAGGTTTTCATTAAGGCGTACGCGAATATACAGAGCTTTGACAGCACCCAGCGGTTTTCGCCGTGGCTGTATCGGATTGCCCATAATGAGTTCATAAACGCGCTCAAGAAGAAACAAAAAGAAAAAAGGAATACTTCCCTTTTTGATTTCGACATCCTTTTCCCCCACCTGGTCGCCAAGGAAACCGCCGACGGGAATATCAACCACCAAGAAGCGAAAAAAATGCTTGACCGGTCGCTTGACCAACTCGGCCAAAAGTACAAAGAGCCACTTGTCTTGTATTATTTTGAGGAGATGGATTATAAGGCGATCGCGGATATTTTACACATTCCAATCTCCACGGTGGGCGTGCGTCTGCAGCGGGGGAGAATTATGCTCAAGAAGCTCATCGAGCAAGAACACCATATATGAACGACGTTGAAGAAAAAGTTTTGGAAACGATCAAAGGCGGCAAAGCAAAGATGCGGCCGAAGTGGTATTTTGTTTTGCAAGCAGTGCTTGTGGCGGCGGTCGGCGTCGTTCTCTTCTTGTGCCTCATCTTTATCGTGAGCTTTATCATCTTTGCCCTGCACGAGAGCGGCGCGTGGTTTGCTCGCGACTTCGGGTTCTCCGGTTGGTATCTTTTTCTCCAATCCCTGCCGCTCATCCTCGTCTTCTTATCCCTTCTCTTCGCCCTGGCGATCGCCATATTCGCGTGGCGGTACGCCTTTATCTATCACCGCCCAATGCTCTACCTATTAGTGATCATCGCCGGTCTCCCTGCGGTAGCTGGATTTCTTATCATCCCTGCGTCTCTTCACTACGCGATCATCAATTATGCCGCGGAGGACCACATTCCTTTTATCAATGGATTCTACGAACTCGAGGAATCAATTCCGAGCGCCGTGCATCGGGGCCAGATCGTTTCTTTTCTTGAGAACGGGTTCATATTGCGGGATTCTGACGGAGAGACTACGACGGTCATACTAGTGCCTACGAGTTCCTTTGGGATGCTTGGGGTAGGCGATCCTGTCGTGGTTTTCGGCAATTCGGATGCGAGCAGGACCATCCACCCCTTCGGGGTTAAAAAGATCGGCCTATAGGGTGAAAGAAACGCGCCGGGCCGTTGTAGTAAGTAGTAATAGGTATGCCGGCGCCATGGAGCCGGGTGGAGCAACCAAAGGTCCTAAAAATAAAACAAAAGACAACAACTTCATGCTATGAGCGATCGTGGGAAAGCTCGCTGAACAACTAATCTGGCCGATTCGGTCAAGCAAGGTTCTTAAGCAAAGCCGGGTAAATGAACGCCACGGCTTCGGAGAACCCCTCGTTGTTCTTAGCGCTTCGTTATCGCTTTCCCGCCATCTTACCAACACCTTATAACTTAATCATATTTATATCCAAACCCTCTGCCCCATGTTCGACCTGGGCAGGGGGTTTGCGATGTAAGCCCATTTCTCAAAACTATCCGCTCCGGCGGCTGAACGACATTAGAACCTGCTTAATGGCCAGAAAGTAAGAGATTTGGGGCGCCCCTCGATGGTCTCAAGAAAATTTTTGATTGTCTGCATATAATGTTTTCGCTCGTTCCAGAAAGGAAAGTGGGCGCTGTTTTCAAAAACTTTGATTTGAGCGTTTGGAAAAAGGCTTTTGAAGTACTCTGTTGTTTCAGGGGTTGCCTCATCATGTCGTCCACATAAGAACAACACTGGAATGTTGATTTCTGAAAATTGCGGCGTTGGGTCGAAATTCATGAGGGTTCCGTTCAGCAGAAATTCTTCCGGTCCCCACATATAGTGATACATCGCTCGGTTCATTTTTATGTCTGATCTTTTGCAGGCTTCCGGGTATGGATCTAAATGGCGCACAAATCGTACGTCATATTCCTTTGATGCTTGTTTGTACCCCTCGGAATCGCTCGGCAAATTTTTAAGTGCAACCTGCATCTCTCTTGGGAGTGATTGGATGAGTCGCTCGGCATCTTTGACCCAATACGGAGTGCTCATATAAGGATCAGAGAAAATGAGACTCTCAAGCCCTTTTGGTTTCGTGAGAGCAAAAGCGACGGCCAGAGCCGAACCCCATGATTGGCCAAGAACATAATATTTCTCCAAGTTAAGAAATTCAATGATTTTTTGAAGCTCGACAACAAATTGCTCGATGGTCCATTGCGCAGGATCGATTGTTTTGTGAGAATTGCCACAGCCAAGTTGGTCATAAAAAATTACCTGTCGCTTCGCTCCTAGATCCTCTAAGGGTTCAAGATAATCGTGCGGATACCCAGGTCCTCCGTGAACCACAATAATTGGAATGGTGTGGGACTTTCCGACAATCTTATACCATACCCTACCTCCGCGAAGAGGAATAAATCCTTCAATATTTCCACCCATAGTTAATTTATAATAACAAAATTTGACGCTGCCGAGCATTTCTTTGTGTCTAGCCCATCACTGAACTTCGTGAAAATAGATAATCTTTACTAATAGTATTATTTTTGGTAGCTTGTAAACGGGTTCTATATAAATCAATGAACGACGAATCGGCAAAATCAATTTATGCTGAAATTAAATCGTGACGAATTTGAGAAAATTATAGAGGAAGGAATACGCGCGGTTCCGGAAAAGTTCCTGCGGAAATTGGACAATGTAGCGATCGTGATTGACGACGAGCCAACACCGGCCCAGAAAAAGAAGCTGAACATCCATCCAAGCTGGACACTCTATGGCTTATACGAAGGAGTGCCGCAGGTATCGCGAGGGGCGAACTATACTGCCGTGCTCCCCGATAAAATACTATCTTTCAAAAGTCAATTGAAGACGAGGCTACCAATAAGGAAGACATTAAAAGGATTGTGAGAGATACGGTTTGGCATGAAATTGCCCACCATTTTGGCATGGACGAATCCCGCGTACGCCAAGCCGAAGCCAAAAGGCGAAAGCTTCACGGCGGCGCAAAATAATTTCATTCTCTAATTCGCCCTAGTAGACCAAGGCGTACCACCCTTATTTTTGAAAAACAAAAAGGGCAGGCGATGCTTTCGATGTGATCCCGGCTGTAAGTTCTTATTCACAGGTTTTATTATGGCCTCCCGGTCTGCCCAATGCTTTTACTATGTGCTCCGGCGGCTGGACGATGTGAGAACCTGTTTGGGACGAAAAAGCCGACATTAAGTCGGCATACACTCCGAGAAACCTATTCTCCTCTTTTATATTTGAAGGAAATATTCGGATAAGCTTTAATCAATTTATCAAGAGAATCAGCATCTCCCAACATTCTCAGAGCTTCTCCAAATATGCGCTGGTCGCTCATTTGACTGTGGTGGTATTTTACACCCTCGGGCTTGGTGTCGCTACGTAGTGTTACATACAATACAATCTTTGGATCGAGGATGTCTTCTGAATCATTTAATTTAATCCCTGCGTGTCCTGCCATTTCCAATGCCTGCTGTATAGAATTTCTTACTTGCTGATTCTCTCTGTCGGGTGTGCGTGTTATATTAATCCTATCAAGAGCACCCCGATAATCTTTTTCGTTGATAATCCCTCCCAATTCCAGATAGTGTTGGTAACTGTTTTCGGGGTCAGTTCCCTTTTCGATGCCCTGCGCGTCCACAACCCTATTTTCAAAACTTTTCTTGCTCATGCCTTTTCTTTTCTAAATAAAACGAACTTGTGTATATTATCACAATAACTTAGTGATTACTACTTAGGTGCTCCGGCGGCTGGAGGATGTGAGAACCTTTGTAGGCCCTTGATTTGACAAAAATTGCCAAACTAAATTATCATGTGCGCATCGGTCAATCAAAGACCGCAAATACTTTATGTTAAAGCGCAAGTATTCTTTATTGATCTCATCGCTTTTCCTTAGTGGAGCGGTAATACTCGTGGGTATGCCGCTTGCGGCCAATGCCGCGCGGACAGTTCTTTCTGCTACATTAAACGGTGCAACTTCAGTTGCGGTGAATGGGGGAGCGACCGTTTCGGCCAAGGTGACCGTACAAACGACGGGATTCGGATGGGCCGGCGATTGGATATCGACCGGGTGGAGAATAGCTGCGAGTCCGGGAGCGTTCGCCTGCGTCAATACTGGTTTGCGACTTTCTGCCGGGACGTATTCGGCAAGTTTCAACGTAAAAGCTCCGACAAGCACAGGCACGTACAACGCCTATTTCGTTGCTTACAGTGGTATGAACTGCACTTCAGTATCCAATGCCGGACCGAGTGCTACCTTCACGCTGAATAACGCAGTGACCGTCGGGACGGTAACGCCGCCTCCCCCCGCGCTCACGATCAACCCATCCGCGCTGCCCAACGGCACCGTGGGCGTCGCGTACACGCAAACCCTCACGGCTTCGACGACGGCAGCGGGACCTTTCACGTGGAGCATCGCGTCTGGTAGTCTGCCGAGCGGCCTTTCTCTTGGCACCTCAACCAGTGCAACCGACAAGATCTCTGGGACCCCGACCACGAACGCCACCTCAACATTCTCGGTTAAGGCGACGAATGGCACGAGTTCTTCAACGCAAAGCTATACGGTGAATATCGCGATCACGGCGAGCGGGACGCTGCCCACCGCCACCCTCTCGGCCACTGACATAACAACCGGCAAAACCATCAGCGATACCAACGGTACCACCAAACCTACCCTAACAGTGAATGTGGGCGACACTATAAAATATACCTGGTCCTCCAGCAATGGCAGCAGCTATTCTTCTAATTTCACCATAGCTCCGGCTTCCCCGCCCTGGTCCTGTTTCTGGGGTTCTAGTGGTGGGTGGGTCGCTAATAATGCGGGTATGAGTACTAGTGGCATTATACCGACTTGTGAGGCTGGCTATGCCGCTACTATAAACTATACCGTTACAGGTCTGGGCGGTTCTGCCACGGCCACAATTATCATGCCGGTCCCGGTCCCCTTGGCTGCCCTCACGATCAATAATGCGACGAGCGGCAGCTTCACCGTAGGCCAGACCGTGACCTACGCGGTGACTTCAAATATCCCCAGTACGAATTTCAGCATAGACTATACCCTGAACGGCGTGGCGCAGCCCCCACTTCTCAATTACAGCAGCACGGACGCAAACGGTAACTGGAGCATGCAGCAAAAGCTCCTCTCAAGTTATGTCGGCACCTATGACGAACAATACGTGTTTTCCAATCTCTCTTCCACCACCTCCAATCACATTACCTTCACGGTGAGTGCGGCGCCCGCCCCCTCCCCCGCGCTCACGATCAACCCATCCACGCTGCCCAACGGCACCGTGGGCGTCGCATATTCGCAAACCCTCACGGCTTCGACGACGGCAGCGGGACCTTTCACGTGGAGCATCGCGTCTGGTAGTCTGCCGAGCGGCCTTTCTCTTGGCACCTCAACCAGTGCAACCGACAAGATCTCTGGGACCCCGACCACGAACGCCACCTCAACATTCTCGGTTAAGGCGACGAATGGCACGAGTTCTTCAACGCAAAGTTATACGGTGAATATCGCAGCCGCGGTGCCACCGCCCCCGCCGCCTACGAATCTTATTTTAAATCCCGACCTCGCTAACGCAACAGTTTCAAGTACGGTGCCCGATCATTGGTCACATGGGGGTTATGGCACGAACACTGCTACCTACACGTATCCCGTCGCGGGGCCGAACGGTACCGACAAAGCCGAGAAAGTTGCCATATCGAGTTATACCAACGGTGATGCGACCTGGGTTTTTGACAATGTGCCCGTGACACCGAACGCGACCTACGTTTTCTCCGACTGGTATAACTCGACCGCTACCACCGAAATCGATGCCTTATGGACGCTCACGAATGGTGGGACGGCGGCCAACTATATTTCGGGGTTCGGTCCCACGTCCGGATGGGCATCAACGACCCAGCAGGTCGTTGCGCCCGCAAACGCCGCTTCAGTTACAATTTATCATTTGATTGCCGGCGTTGGGTCGCTCAGTACCGCACACTACTCGCTCGCGCCACTCGGCTCCTCAACCGCAGATCTCTTCCCGCAAGGGTTGGTCTCCCTTACTTTTGACGACGGCTGGCAGTCGCAGTTCAATAATGCCGTGCCGATCTTGAACGCCGCGGGCATGCACGCTACATTCTATATCATCTCGGATGCGATGGCTGGCAATGAGGGCAATGATTACATGAACGCATCCACCGTCCTTGCGCTCCAAAAAACCTATGGCGAAGAGATCGGTGACCACACCGTGTTCCACTGTGATCTCTTGACGGGACTCTGCCCGGATGGCGATCCGCCGAACTCACCTGACCCGCTTTCGGCAAACCAAGAGATCGGGAACGCTCGCACCGCGCTCCTTGCGATCGGTGTTTCCCCCGTAGACACTTTCGCATATCCGTACGGCGACGGCTCGGGTAACAGTATCGTTGAAGCGGATTTGACCGCGAACGGCATCGTCGCCGCTCGTAGCGTGAATGTGGGATATAACTTTACCGTAACGAATCGGCTTGAGCTCAAAATTCAGAGCGTGGATGCCACGGTTACGACGAGCACGATCCATTCCTGGATAGATTATGCGGCACAGAACAAAGTGTGGCTCACGCTGATGCTGCACCAGATTGAAACGTCAACCAGCGCGCTCGCAAGCGAGCCGGAAGGCACGACAAAAGCGGTACTGCAAGACACCGTAGCATACTTGCAAAGCAAACAAGGAACGGGAACCGGCCAGATCCTCGTGAAAACCGTGCACGACGTGGTTTCAAACTACATGCATTAAGAATGGAGCTCTTGTCCGCATCAAATAGCCGCTCCCGGCGGTTGGACGACGTGAGAACCTGCGTGGGAGCTGGAAAAAATCTAACTTTGATATACTGGATTTATACGGACATTTATGGCATCAAAAAATCGTCATTATTATGGTGAGCAAACCGAAGCAGCACTTCGTAATTTTCCGTTTTCGGTGCCGCCGGTTAGTCGAGAATTGATCCAAAGCATCATATGGATCAAGCGTTCCGCAGCCCATGCAGCCCTTGCCGCAGGGCTTCTTGATCGACCTCGGGCACGGGCGATCATTCGTGCGTGCAGAGAGGCCCTAGCCGGAAAACTGGATGATCAATTTGTAACCCCTTCGTTTCAAGGAGGGGCAGGGACTTCCGTCCATATGAATATAAACGAAGTGCTCGCCGCAAGAGGAATGGCACTATTGTCCCGCAGGAAGCATTCTCGGAAAGTTCCTATTCATCCCAACGATCATGTCAATGTCGGTCAGTCCACGAACGACGTGGTTCCTTCGGCGCTCAAGATCGCTTGTCTTAATATTGCCAAGGAAATGATGCGGAATGCTGACATGGCCGTACTGACGCTCACGCGAAAAGCAAGTGAATTTCGGAAAATAAAAAAGCTTGGACGTACTCATCTCCAGGACGCGGTTCCTATCACGCTTGGCGCGGAATTTGCGGCATACGCGGCGCTTATTGAACGGGACCGGCAGCGCATTGCGAGTGCAATACAATATCTCTATGAGCTTAATCTGGGTGGTAGTGCGGTGGGGAATGGCGTAAATGTGACACCCCGTTTTAGGGCAGTTCTCTATCGTGACTTGCGAAGTTCACTTCACTTGCCGCTTCGTCCCGCCAAGAATCTCTCTGCGCAAACGATGAGTGCCACTGATTTTTGTATGCTATCCTCAGCATTCGTGATGCTCACCATTGATCTTTCAAAGATTGCGAACGACCTCCGCATTCTTGCAAGCGGTCCGCGTGGTGGCATTCACGAGATTGAAATTGCTCCACTCCAGGCGGGTTCCTCGATCATGCCAGGGAAGGTAAATCCGGTGCTCCTTGAAGCGCTCAATCAGTTGCATTTTTTCGTGATGGGAAACGACCTTGCAATACGCGAAGCAGCCCAAGCGGCCCAACTTGAATTGAGCGTAATGACGCCACTCATCGCCGATCGATTGCTTGCATCCGGGAAACTTATTAATGAAGTACTTACGCAGGCTTCGCGCCGATGTTTTGCCCTCATCACGGCCGACCCCGATCGCTGCAGAGAACTCCTTCAGCGTTCAACGGCGTACGCAACTTTCCTTATTCCAAAACTTGGATATGATGCGGTAACGCGTCTCGTCCATGAGGCGATTACGAATAATAAATTGTTCGCAGGTACGGACTTTCCTTCGAGCTCGCGAAGAAAAAAACGAAAGAAAAATCTTTGATGTTCGACTCCGGCGGCTGGACGATGTTAAAACTGATATAATGGAACAGAAAGGTCGAGTGTGCTCAAGACTACGTACCATGGAAAATGATGGTGTAAAAATGGGCGGAAAGACCTGTGGGTGCGGATGTCACCAGGCCATACCGGCTCTCGTTATCCTGTTCGGGTTTGATTTCCTGCTCGGGGCGCTCGGCGTCATTACGTGGGGATTCGTCAATATTATCTGGCCGATTCTTATTATCATCGCGGGATGTGTGAAGTTGGCTAAGAGATCCTGCGGTTGTTGTGCGCAGCATGAAGGGAAGATGTAACAGTCTTGTTCCCCAAGAAGAAAGTGCCTTGAGAAAGGCACTTTTTCTTTTACCCATACCGAGGGCTATCCCTCTCGGTCTGTCCGATGCTTTTACCAGGTGCTCCGGCGGCTGGATGACGTGAGAACCTCGGGTTTGCTACTGACATGCTTGACCAGTTGCATATGGGCCGCTGGTTGCATTGGGATCGTATGCGCCAAGGGGAACGATGCATGACCACGAAATTTTAGGGGAGCTGAGCACTATCTTGTTCATATTTTGGTTTGTCGTCACCCCACGCAGCGTGACAGCGATAGTTGGATTAATCCCATAGATACTCAATCTCTGTACACCCAAAATATCAACCGGGAGCATCTTCTGGCTCGTGGCGCCGAGCGTAAAGGAAAGCGGGATGTGAATGTCCGTCCCGGCATACGCATAAGAAGAGGACGGATCTGCCGCCAGTTTCTCTAAATGGTAATCGACAAGTGAAACTCCGGTGGCGGGATTTTCAACTCTCAAAACCAAAGGGGTATTTATAATATTTAAGCCCCTATACGAAACATCAATATCCAACCCGGTAATAGTGATTGGTTGGGTATCATCGTTCCTGAAAATAAATCCTCCGAAGTTTGCGTTGTTATTAAGCATGGTATTCATGGACGACGGCGGTGTAATAATGAGTTGACCGGCACCGGTCGCGAAAGAGAATTGCTTGGATTGTGTCCGATGATCGCTTCCAGAAGTAGGAGTGAAATCTATAGTGCAGGTATAGGAAGCCCTTACGTCGAACGTCGGATTTTGGTCAGGTGCGCTGGGATTTGGCGTGTTTGGTAACGGATTGCAAGAGAAAGAAACGGAGAAGCTCGGCATGGATTCGCTCACCGTGAGCGTAGCATCGTCCAGACTCCATGGTATCTTGCCGTATGTGCCCGCGTCCGTTACGAATGTAACTTTATAGGGACCGTCATGCTCCTCGCTCACGGAAAGCGTGGTAGCGTCCAAGAGCGACCTCGCGGTAACTGCTGTTGGAATTTGTGCTGACTTTGGCTGGCTTGGTTGCGTGGCGGTTTTTCTGCTGGATGTCGCCGTACTCGTCGCCTTGAAGGGAGGCACCTGGACTACCGGCAATGATCCAAAACTTGTGGTGGCCGTAGTAGAAGTAGAGATGACGGTAGAAGTAGAAGAAGTGGAAATAGAAGCGAGAGGCGCGGCGACGTTTTGCACCATAATCGCCGCTTGGGGGACATCCATCGCCACGTCCGGTTGAGATACCTTCGCGATTCTCACCATGCCAACCGTTTCGGCAAGGATGATGACGAACCAAATAAAAAAGGGGATCTTTACGCCGGATAATTTCAAAACCGTTTTAACAAACTTCGCGCCGTTGGATTTGGCAACTGGCTTGGGACGCACAATATCCTCCATAATGTAGACCGGCTTCATACGCTCATAGTATCTCGGAATCGGTTAAAAGAAAACGGCGAATTACCACGCCTGGCTACCACAAGAAGCTGAAATCCTTGATTATCTCATCACCGCTCCGGCGGCTGGACGATGTTAGAACCTATTTACTTTGTCCCTTGACGGGTTAATCAATAGCAAGCTACAAGGAATATAGGTCTTGGAAACAAATTCACTAGAGGAGGCTAACGATGAGGCGTCCCGTCGTGCTTGTATTTCTTGTGGGCATAGCGACGACATCGTCGTTTGCCCAAATAATCCATTCTCAGAAAACCCTATCGGTTCTTCGTCACAAACAGGTTGGTCAAGAAGCTCTGAAGAAAGTGAATTGGGACTGGCGGCCCATATTTCCTGAGTGGAAAATTAAGTTCCATCAAGGGCGGCCCCACCTCTTGGGTCTTTGCGATCCCGAGCGACATACTATCGATATCTGGATTCGTTCCTCACAGTCGCCGGAAGCCGTGGCTACGACGATCGTCCACGAGCTTGCACACGGCTTCGATGTGCGATTCCTTACTGCCGAGATGCGACATGGGTGGCTTGCACTTCGCAAGTTGCCACCGAATACGCCTTGGTATCCGCCGTCGTTAAGCAGGACTTGTCCAGACTATCTCTTCGGCGCCGGGGATTTTGCGGAGTCAGTGAGTTGGACCCTACAAGGACCCGGTAAGAAGTTTCGAAGTCGCCTGGGACCACCGCCGGACGATGAACAGCAGGCACTGATCAGAAAGTGGCTGCGTATAGCTCAAGTAGCTGCGAAATGATGTTTCTCGCAGCTACTTTTTTTCTCGGCTCCGGCGGCTGGACGATGTGAGAACCTCCTGTCTCACCTAAAATTGTCAGTCTGGCGATAATCTTAGGTGAGCGGGCGCTGCCTCCTTTCAGTCAGCGCCCTTGATTCTCTCTTCATCTATCCCTCCGTGTTTTTGGACGTCATCCAGCGTCTCGCAAGGTTTGGGCCGCAGTTTCCGGGGGCACCGGGTTGATGTAAACCCCGGTACCGAACTCGAATCCGGCGGGCTTTGTTAACCGAGGCACGATCTCAATACGAAAGTCAACTCTGCGATCGTGATTTCGGTCAAACAACGGCGTGTTTTTCAGGTAGAGGTTGAACGCGACGCCATGGAGAGCTTTGTCCATGCGACGCAAGGTATTCATGAGAACCTCCGCGAGTGCCGTCATGGTCCTTTCGTTCCCATCTTCAAAGATGGGGAGGTGGCTCTTTGGCAGAAGCCATGTTTCGAAAGGAACCCGTGGCGCGTACGCACAGACGGAAAGAAATACGTCGTTTTCCGTCACAACGCGTTCTCCCTCCGCTCTTTCTTGCTTCACGAGGTCGCAGAAGAGGCACGTGTTTTCATCTTCCCAATACTCTTCTGCGCGCCGGTATTCTTCCCAGAGGTCTCCTGGGATGATCGGCAAGCCGATGAGCTGGAAATGTCCGTGTTTTTTGGAAGCCGCCGCGTCCCTCCCCTCGTTTCCAAAAACAATGATGTAGGCGAGCAGCAGGTCCCCCGGCTTGTCCCCGTTGTTTTCTTCCCTCGCTAGTTTCAGGTCGTTAATCCTTTCCCTGCATGCGATTAGGGTCCTCGTTGCTTCTTCGTCGGTCAAGGTATACAGACCTGCGTGTCGCGGCGTGGCTACAATGACCTCGTGTGCGCCCCTGGCGTTCATTAGCCGAAAAAGACCGCGCCGCCGTTTTTCAAGTTTGCCCTCGATCTTGAAAGCGCCGAACTTATTGGCGAACACTCTTTCCGTCCAGTTAGTAGGCGTTCCATATGCCCAAATGGTCGGTGGAGTTTTCCCTTCGTGTCCGGGGCAAAACGGGCACTCTTCGGGAGAGTCGTCGTTTGCGACTGAGTCGTCCTTAAAGTCAAACGGGCGATTACCCCGGTCTGTTGCAATTACAACGTACTTCTTGGTTATCGGGTTCCGTCGAATTTCCGATGCCATGATTTGCCTCCTCGCTTATCTGCGAAATAACCTCTAGCACTATTTCACTTATCCAAATGACTGTCAATGAAAATTACCCTGGTAATAAGCGAGTTATTTCCGCAAAACATCTCCGCTCCGGCGGCTGGACGACGTTAGAACCTCCTGTCTCACCTAAAATTGTCAGATGTGCTGATAATCTCAACCGCGTTTTCTTCTAAGTCTGTAAAACAGATTGACGACACCCATTACCCAACCAACGGGATAGGGTAGGGCTAGAACTGCCCACCATATCGAACGTCCAGTAGCGCCGCCAAAACCTCCCATCGCGCTCGCTCCAAACATCACGCCAACTCCGAACGCTATCAAGAGGAAAGTCCATATCCAGTAAACACGCAAGCGTCGGCTGGCGTTGCTCAGGAATGTGCCGAGCGCCACCAAGCCACTGCCTACAAGGATGACGACCGACCCTTCCAATGGATCAAGTGCCCCGACCAGCATGGCGATAGCACCAACAATGACGATAACAGGCACAAATTGTTTTTGATCCATGATCTTAAGTATACCGAATTAACTACGCTCTCCGGTCTGTCTGATACTAAATATTGAGTGCTCCGACACTAGTGTTCTCACCGCTTTCGGTTTAGCCCCGTAAAATCTGCTTTTTTGTTTCCGATTTCGGTTCGAATCCTGGACGGGTTGACGGAGCTGGCCGCATAGGTATATCATATGAATATGCGTTCATATAAGAGGTGTAGTTGCGAAGGTGGCCATAAAGCAGAACGGATTATCGATCTGCACCCGGCCACGGCCAAGCAGCTTAAAATCGCCTCCGTGTCCAGCAAGGCAAAAATACTCATGCTCCTCATGAAAACGCCTCATTGCGTCTGCGATCTCATGGCACACACAAAACTCTCCCAAACCCTTGTCTCGCATCATCTCTCAAATCTTAACGAGGCGGGACTCGTGCAGAGCGAGAAGAGCGGCGCATTCGTGGATTATTCCCTGACCGAAAAAGGCCGGAAGCTGGTAAAAGCCATAGCCGCGCTCAATCCATAACATGATGCAAATACAAGTATTGGGTTCCGGCTGCGCGACCTGTAAAAAGCTGTTTGAACTGACCCAAAAAGCGGTCGAAGAATTAGCCATAAAAACCGAGGTTGAATATGTAACGGATATCCAGAAGATCGTGGCGATGGGCCTGATGTCCAGTCCAGTCTTAGCGGTGGACGGCAAACCCGTCCTCGCGGGCCGCGTGCCGGATGTAGAGAAAATAAAAGAGCTTATCGCCCAAGCGATCGGGCAATCATCGTAGATGTTCTATCCGATACAGATCTTCGCGGACTGGCTTGTCTATACTGTCCTGCGCGTCCTTCCCGAATCGATGCTCGGCCAGGCATTGGATTTCTTCATCTTTGACACGATAAAGATATTCATTCTGCTTTCGGCGATCATTTTTACCGTATCGGTCATCCGCTCGTTCCTGCCAGCAGAGAAGGTCCGCGCGATCCTGTCCCATAAGCATGAATTCACTGGGAATATCCTTGCTTCGCTTCTCGGCATTGTGACACCGTTCTGCTCCTGCTCGGCGATCGCGCTTTTTCTCGGATTCGTGCAGGCCGGAGTGCCGCTCGGCGTAACATTCTCGTTTCTGGTCGCGTCACCGATGATAAATGAGGTTGCCCTGGGACTTCTTTTCAGTTTGTTCGGCTGGAAGATCGCGACGATATATATCGTAAGCGGCCTTGTGATCGCGATCCTTGCGGGGATATTGATTGGCAAGATGAGAGTGGAAAATCTCGTTGAATCTTTCGCGGGCCAAGCAGCGGCCAACGGACAGATCGGTCTGCCCGCGATGGCCTGGAGGGAAAGGCTCGCTTACGCCAAAGATTACACTTTGGACATCATCAAAAAAATCTGGCCGTATATTGTCATTGGCATCGGCGTGGGCGCGTGGATCCACGGCTATGTGCCGATGGAGTTCCTCGCGCGGTACGCCGGGCCGGACCGCTGGTACGCCGTGCCGCTTGCAGTTCTCGTCGGCATCCCGCTCTACTCGAACGCTGCGGGGGTCATTCCGCTTGTCAGCGTCCTCACTGAAAAAGGCGTGGCAATGGGAACCACGCTCGCGTTCATGATGGCGGTGACAGCGCTCTCGCTGCCGGAATTCATGATTTTGAAAAAAGTCATGAAGCCGAAGCTCATCGCGATTTTTGCCGGAATCGTAGGGATCGGAATTATCTTCACAGGCTATTTATTCAACGCGATTCTTTAAAAAACCGTTCTTGCACGCAAAACAACACCGTTATATAACAAGAGATATGAAGAGACGCCTCGCCTTTTTGGTGATCGTGCTCGGAGTCGCAACGGCGGGCGCCATCCTTTGGCACGGCGGGGCGTACCGCATGATTACCGGGGGAAGCGCTATCATAGGAATTGTGATAAATCCGGAAACATTTATTGACGTGAGGACGGACGGGGAGTGGAATGCCGGCCACCTTGACGGTGCGTTGCACTTCGACTTGGTATGGCTTCAACGGGGCGAGCTGCCCGATCTGTCAAAAGATGCGCCGATTGCCTTGTATTGCCGCACGGGAATCCGTGCCGGAGAGGCGCTCAAAATACTTCAAGAGAACGGTTTTACGAATGTCCGCAATGCCGGTGGGTTTGCCGGTCTGCAGGCGCAAGGCAAAAAAACTTGTGCAGGAACACAATCCACCTGCGACTGATAAAAACAGAAACCCACTTCATATAGAACTCCGGTTCTAGTCCTGCTGGGGTGACGTGTCAAGGACTCGAAACGACGCTCTGGAAGGCGCGTAAAACCGACGCGTCCCGGTCTGTCCGATACTTTTACTAGGTGCTCCGGCGCCAGGACTCGAACCTGGAACCATCTCCTTACACGAATCCCAATGTTTCCAAAAGGCGTGGACTATATCATCGCCGTCGTCCGCGAAAACCAAAAGCGAACATTAGGCGTCTCGGTATCTAGTCTCTACGGAGCCCCCGCTTTCGCAGGGTTCCCACGGTGTTCGCATACCATACGGTTTAGCCTTCACCGTTATCCCAAGATGTTCATCGCACCGTTTCCAGTGCGCGCTGCCTTCTTTGACAGGGAGCCGCTCTACCATTGAGCTACGCCGGAATACGATAGTAGTGTAGCAGAAACATGCGGGGTTTCAAGCACCACGTTTCGGCGCCGCCGCGGCACGGTTGCGTTAGGACGATTATCCCGAATGTGACGGCAGCGTGACATCCACGCCGCCCGCAGTGTCCGTTGCGACACTGAAGAAAACATTTGATGCGCCGCCGGTCGTGAGGAGAAACGGGGAGAAGATTGAGGGATCAATACTGAAGACAGCCGATTCACTGTACGTCGCGCCGGGCGTGCCGTTACAAGATTGGGTATCGGGAAACGTGAACGTACTCGCGGGTGGCGCGCTCGGTGGTCGGAGCGTTCCGAATTCGTCCGCGACGAGGCGGAGGTTAACCGGCACGCATTCCGAAACAATGCCCATTTTGATGGCGAGTGAAAGCGCGAGCTGGTTGTTTTGGAGCGCGGCGCCGGTGATGGAGAACGATTCGCCGCCCTCGGACCATTGGACGGGGTAGGGCGACGAATATTCGCTTGAGAAACCGCCGACGGTTGCGGGAAGTACTGGTGTTTGGGAAGTCGTGCTTGTTGACAAGGCGGTTGAGGAGGGTAGGAGAACCGCAGCAGAAGAAGTGGCGCCGTGGTTTTGTACCACGACGGGCTGGTAAGAACCGGTGGGATAGAAAACAATAAAACCTGCGAGTACGGCGAGGGCAAGTGCCGCAGCAGAGAGGACGACAAGCGTCATTTTCAACCGGTCGGTTTTCATATGTCCATTGTAGCAAAATCCCCGCGCGCAAGTTTCCTTTAAGAAGGTTTTAATGGGTAGTGTGGTAGGATGCGGTGCGCATGTGCACAAGAACCCCTATCAGCATAAAAAGGATTTTCATCGGCGTTGCGGTGGGCACGGCTATTGTGGCGATAGCTGCCGCATGGATATTTTTCCCGTCCGCGCCCGCGCGCATGCTTACGAATACCGCCGCGATCGTCGCGCAATCATGGAATGACACCTTCGGCGGTCCGCCCGACGAGCAGGTTTCGGTGATTGACCTTGGATCAGGCGGCACGTCTTCTTCCGATTCCGATTCGGCCGCTCGCATGCCGGAAGCTCCCACGCCGGAAGTTCCCGCGAGTCCGACGGTCATATTTGACACGGGAATTTCTGTGACGGGGAGCGGCGCGCAAAACAGTATGACGCAAAACGACACGGCGACCGACTCTGGTTCCGCCGCCACTGGAACGCCAGCCGTTGTCAATACGCCCGTGCCTGCGGTGTGCACGGTAGCCGTGTCTGCACCGCTCTCACGAAAACTTATTTTCAATGAGATTGCATGGATGGGATCGCCGCAACGGATAGGGGAAAGCGCCCTCGCGGCAAGCGGTCGCGAATGGATGGAACTCAAAAATATTTCGGGTGCCGCGCTTGATATTTCTGGCTGGCAGGTTCTTGATGCGAAGGGAAGCATAAAAATCATTTTTGACACAGGGACGATCGTGCCCGCAGGAGGATTGGTGCTTCTTGAACACGGTGACGCGGTTTCTTCGGTACAGGTAGATGCGACATATTCCGGCGCGCTTTCCAATGCGGGCACGGCGCTTGCGATTGTTGATGTCGCATGCGGCGCGTCGGATATTCTGGATTCATCATTCGGCTGGTCGGCGGGAAACAATGAAACGAAACAGACGTGTGAGCGTGACGCAGACGGCTTAGGATGGCATACGAGCGTGGCGCCTGGCGGCACGCCGAAGGCGGAAAATTCCGTGCCGGTGGCGAAGATCCCGACTACAACGACCACAACAATTGCGGCGGCGGGGACATCAGGAAGTGCCGTCACGATTGCTGATGTTGCGACTGCCACTAATACCGGTACAAATTCCAACATCAATACCAGCACTAGCACGAGTACTAGTACTAGTACTGACACCAATGCCGGCACAACAACAACTGTGACCACAACCGCGGCGTCATCTACGGATACGAGTACAAACGCGAGCACAAACACGAACGTGAGTACGGCTGCCGCGAGCCACCTCGTGATCGTGGCGGTTCAGATCGCGGGCGCGTCCAGCACGAATGATTTCGTAAAGATTTTCAATCCGACGGCGGGTGCGGTGGACATGAGCGGTTGGAAGCTCCGTAAAAAATCAAAAAGCGGCGCCGACTATTCGCTCCGCGTTTTCCCGAGCGGCAGTTCCGTTGGGGCGGGCGGATATTTTATGTGGGCGAATTCAGAAAACGGCTTTGGCGATTCCATCGCCGCGAACGCGACAAGTACGGCGACGCTCGCGGCGGATAACAGCGCGGCGCTCCTTAATGCGAGCGGGACGATAATTGACGCCGTCGCCTGGGGCGAGGGGACTGGACAGTATGTGGAAGGCGCAGCGTATCCGGCAAATCCCGAGGCGAGCCAAGTGCTTGAAAGAAAATCCGCGGCGGACGGCGCGCCGATAGATACCAACGACAACGCGAACGACTTCTTTGTGGTACCATAAGGAAAATGAATTTGAAGTGGGCGATGATGCTCTGGGTTTTGCTTGGCATTGCAGTAGTAGGAGCGGCGACCACCATTTCGTATTTTTTTGTTTTCAGAAAAGCGAATTCGCCGCTTGCAAAAAATGAGGTGCGCATCAATGGGGCGACCTTTGAAGTGGAAATCGCTTCTACCACAATGGAAAAAGCCCGCGGTCTCTCCTTCCGCGCGGGTTTGGGAGCGGGCAAGGGGATGCTATTCCTGTTTGATACGCCGTCCATTCAAAGCTTTTGGATGAAGGACATGAATTTTCCACTGGACATGATTTGGATCGGTCCGGGCAAGAACGGAGACGAAGTGCTCGGCTTCGCCCAAAATGCGGAGCCGCAACCGGGTACTTCCTTGTGGGGGCTTACTATATATCATTCGCCTGGCGGTACGGACAAAGTGCTTGAAGTGGTCGCGGGGATGGTTGCTAAAGACAACATAAAGGTAGGCGATATAGTGCAGATTGGGTCGCTCGGCAGCTGAACCGGGCTCTCGCTTCGCCCATTGATGGTATATAATAGAGAAATGGCAAAAGCACGCGTCGCGATAAACGGGTTTGGGCGGATTGGTCGGTTGTTTATGAGAGCAGCATTCGGGTCGCCGGATTTGGAGATCGTTGCGATCAATGATCTGGGCGATGTGGAGAATCTTGCATATCTTTTAAAATACGATACAGTTTACGGCCGTTACGATAAGGAAGTGAAGGCGGACCTTGCGAATGGAAAACTTACCGTGAACGGCACGGAAATAAAGTTTTTACAGATTAAAGACGCAGCACAGCTTCCATGGAAGGAGATGAGCGTTGATATTGTCGTTGAGTCCACGGGAATTTTTGAATCGTACGAGAAAAACAAAGTACACCTCGCGGCAGGCGCGAAGCGCGTCGTGATTACGGCGCCGGCGAAGGACGAGGATGGACCGGATGGGAAAACGATATTGATGGGCGTGAATGAGGATGACATAAAGACCTGCGCCATCACTTCCAACGGTTCGTGCACCACGAACTCGGCATCGCCCGTAATCCAGGTGCTTGGAGAGAATCCGGGTATCGCGAAGGCGATGCTTTCCACCGTGCATTCGTATACTGCGACACAGAGCATCGTGGACGGGCCGATTCGCGGAGGTAAAGATTATCGGCGTGGGCGTGCGGCGGCGCAGAACATTTCTCCGTCCACGACGGGCGCCGCGATCGCGGTCACGCGCGCGATTCCGTCGCTCAAAGGGATGTTTGACGGTATGGCGTTCCGCGTGCCCTCCGTCGCGGGTTCCGTCTCGGACATTACATTCGTAGCGAAACGGAAAACCTCCGTGGAAGAGATCAATAAGATCCTCACCGACGCGGCTGCGTCACCCCGCTGGCAGGGAATATTGAAGGTGACCGACGACCAGCTGGTTTCTTCGGACATTGTGGGCGATCCGTACGGCGCGATCGTAGACCTCAATTTCACCAAAGTGGTTGACGGCGATCTCGTAAAGGTGTTGAGCTGGTACGACAACGAAGCCGGATATGTTTCCACACTTGTGAGACACGTGGAGAAAATCGCGGCATTGTTGTAAGGAACTTTCATGACAATTTATATCGGTGCAGACCATCGTGGGTTCAACTTAAAGGAGCGCCTGAAGGCGGTGCTTGTGGACGAGGGGTATGTGGTTACGGATTTCGGCGCCGCGACGCTCACGCCGGACGACGATTATCCCGATTACGCGCTTGCGGTGGCGAAAAAAGTGGGCGCGGATCCGATGCAGGGCCGCGGCATTGTGATCTGCGGTTCTGGGTTTGGGGTGGATATTGTGGCGAACAAGGTGGATGGCGTCCGCGCGGGGCTTGCGATGTCATCCGATCATGCGTATCAAGGTCGCCATGACGACGATGTGAATGTGCTCGCGCTTGCAGCTGACTTTGTGGACGAAGAAACCGCCGTGAAGATTGTCAAGGTGTTTCTTACGACGCCGTTCGCGAAGGAAGAAAAGTACGCGCGCCGACTGGAAAAAGTGAGGGCCATAGAAGCAAATCACTGACATGGAAGTTCTTCCTGTTATCAATTGTCCCAATCTGCGCTGCGTGCGGGAGCGCGTGGACGCCGCGAAAGCATTTTTAGAAAACGGCACATTTTTTCATCTTGATGTCGCCGACGGGGCGTTCACGCGCCACAAAACATGGGCAAGTCCCACAGAATGGGCGAATCTCCGCGCGCCGTTCAATCTGGAAGTGCACCTGATGGTGGAACGGCCGGAAACATACATTGACCGGTGGCTCGCGGTAGGCGCCAGGCGTTTCATCATGCACGTAGAGACCATAAAGGAAAAAACATTCAACGCGATCCGCGAGAAATGCGTGGCGCACGGCGCGGAGGTGATGCTGGCGCTCAATCCCGAGACCTCCGTGAAAAAATTGGAACCCTATTTTGGGAAAATCGCGCGGTTTCAGGTGCTTGCGGTCTACCCCGGTCCTGCGGGACAGAAATTTCTTCCTCTCACGCTCGCGAAGGTCAGGTTTTTGAGGCGAAAGATGCCTCACGCTATAATTGAGGTGGATGGCGGGATCGTGCCGCAGACCGCGCGGCGCGCGAAGGCGGCTGGCGCGGACGTCGTGGTGTCGGGAAACTACATTTTCGGGAATGATGATCCGGCCGCGGCGTACGGCAATCTCGTCCATCTCCGCCTTCCGCGTTCGGAGTGGTACCGTGCGACGGTTGAGGCGCATGCGCGCAATGAACATATGGAGTCGCTCACCGAAAAAAAATTACAGGAGATGGAGCGCATGGCGAACCGCCTGCGCGAGGACGTGATTGAAATGGTCTCGCATGCGGGTTCCGGCCATATTGCGGGGCCGCTCGGCATGGCCGAAATTTTTACCGCGCTGTATTTCCATATTTTGCGATACGATCCCAAGCGGCCCGGCTGGCCGGAGCGTGACCGTGTGGTACTTTCCAATGGCCATATTTGCCCGGTTCAGTATGCGGCGCTCGCCCACGCGGGATATTTTTCGGTGGAGGAATTGAAGACGCTGCGGCAGCTTGGTACGCGGCTGCAGGGCCATCCGCATCGCACCGCCCTCCCCGGCATTGAAACGACCTCCGGTCCGCTTGGTTCCGGTATCTCGCAGAGCGTGGGTATCGCACTCGCGGCGCGTATGGACGGCAAGAAATGGCGAACATATTGTTTGACCTCCGACGGAGAGCACGAGGAAGGCAACACCTGGGAGGCGATTATGCTCGCAGGGAAACATCGTTTGAACAACCTCACCGTCATCGTGGACCGCAATAATATCCAAATAGACGGCTTTACCGAGGACGTGATGCCTTTAGAGCCCTTGCGCGCGAAGTATGAAGCGTTCAACTGGCATGTTTTGGAAATTGATGGCCACAGTTTTGAAGAAATCATCGCGGCGGTTAATGAAGCGAAGGCCATTTACGAGATGCCGACCTGCATCATTGCGCACACAATTCCCGGCAAGGGCGTTGATTTTATGGAGAACGATTACCGTTGGCATGCAAAGCCATTCAAACCCGGGGAAGCGCAAAAAGCGCTCGCCGAACTCCGGACGCTGCGGGGGAAGATCAAAAGCGAACATGAATAAGTATCCTTTAATAAGGAAAATATATCTCTATACGTTCTCGTTTATCGGTTTGATTTTGGTCGTCATTGGCTGCGTTCAGCTTGTCAATTTGGGTCTCAGGGCGTTCGTTTTCACAAAGGCAGATCAGGTCTATCAATATCCGATGGCGGCGCCGGTTTCGTCGCCGGATGGAAAAGCGGCGGTGGTGCAGCAGCCGAGCCAAGCCGACCTGGAGGTTTTCCAGAATAACCAAATTACAAGCCAGCGCGAACGCGACGCAGCCACCGCTTTGGCAATGATCATTGTTGGTGTTCCGCTTTACCTTTACCACTGGAGTGTGATTAGAAAAGACAAAGAAAATGCTTAATCCGGAGGCAAAACTGAATCCGAAATTGTTTGATGCCGATGTGGAACGGAAACCGACGCGCGACGGATACGGCGACGGCTTGCTCGCGGCAGGGGAGAGTAACTGGAATATCGTCGCACTTTGCGCCGACCTTACAGAATCCACGCGCACCGAGGCGTTTGCAAAGAGGTTCCCGGAGCGATTTATAGAAGTGGGCGTTGCGGAACAGAATATGGCGGCGATCGCGGCGGGACTCGGCGTTTCGGGGAAAATTCCGTTTATCGCGTCTTTCGCTACTTTTTCGCCGGGCAGGAATTGGGAGCAAATCAGGACGACGATCGCCTATAATGATGCAAACGTGAAAATCGCGGGGCACCATGCGGGGATTTCCACGGGCCCCGACGGGGCGACGCATCAGGCGACGGAGGATATCGCTATAATGCGGGCGATGCCGAATATGAAAGTGTTCGTGCCGTGCGATGCGGTGGAAGCGAAGAAGGCAACGCTCGCGGCGGCGCGGATTTGGGGGCCGGTATATCTGCGCTTTGGGCGCGAGAAGATGCCAATTGTGACGACCGAGGAGACGCCCTACGTGCCCGGCAAAGCGGAAATTTTTTGGGAATCAAAGAAACCCTTGGTGCTGGTGGTCGGTTGCGGTGGGCTTCTCTATAATGCGCTCGTTGCCGCGCGGGAATTGGAGAAGGAAAAAATCGGCACGGTCGTTCTGAACTGCCATACGATAAAGCCGCTGGACGAAAAGAAGATCGCGGAGCTTGCAAAAAAGATTGGCGCAGTCGTGACTGTGGAGGAGCATCAGATAAATGGAGGATTGGGCGGCGCGGTCGCGGAGGTGCTTGCGAAACACGCGCCCGTGCCCATGGAGTTTGTCGGTTTGCATGATGTATTCGGGGAATCCGGCCCGCCGGATGCGCTGATTGAGAAATATGGAATGGGCGTGAAAGACATTAAAGCGGCAGTAAAGAGAGTGTTGCGCAGAAAAAAATAGCCATACGATACTTATGAAGCGAAAATATGACCTGGTGTGCGTGGGCGATGTGGTGATTGACGCTTTCATCCAGCTGCACGAAGCGTCGGTGCATTGCGATCTGAACCACGAGCGTTGCCAACTTTGCATGTCGTTCGCGAACAAGGTCCCGTACGAGTCGCTCGTTGTTGCGCCGGCGGTGGGTAATGCTTCCAACGTTGCCGTGGGCGCGAGCCGCCTCGGGCTTGCTACGGCAATGCTCGCCGCCATCGGGAAGGATCACTACGGCGAGGAGATCCTTGACGTATATCGGAAAGAGGGCGTATCGCCGGAGTTCGTGAAGATAAATCCGCGGAAGCCGACGAACTATCATTTTGTGCTCACGTTCCGGGCCGAACGGACGATTTTGATCAAGCACCAGGATTACGAGTACGTGGATCCGCGCGCGTTGGACCGGCGGACCGATTGGCTTTATTTCTCTTCCATCGGTGAGCATACGCTGCCGCTCCATCACAAGCTCGCGGCGTATATGAAGCGGCATCCCGAGGTGCGGATGGGGTTCAACCCGGGCACGTTCCAGCTGCGCTTCGGGGCGGACAAGCTGAAAGACGTTTACAAGCATACCTACGTTCTTTTTGTGAATCGTGAAGAAGCGGAGCTTGTGGCAAAGAAAAAGGAAGGCACCGACATCCGCGTGCTCTTTGAAGCGCTCCACAAACTAGGTCCCACGATCGTCGCGATCACGGATGGGCCCAAGGGTGCTTATGCCTCCAACGGGACCTCGCGGTATTTCATGCCGCCGTATCCGGATCCCAAACCGCCGATCTCGCGCACGGGCGCGGGTGACGCATTCTCCACCGGCTTTCTCTGTGCGCTCATCTACGGTCTCCCGGTGCATGAAGCGTTGTGCTGGGCGCCGATCGAATCCATGCACGTAGTCCAGTTTTTTGGGGCGCAGACGGGATTGCTCACAAAAGCGAAGCTCATGCAATTTTTGCGCAAGGCGCCGAAGGCGTATCGGGCAAGATCCATTTAGCGAAAGGAAATGAAAACTCTCCGCGCGGGATTTACGCTCATAGAGATTGTCATCACAATTGCGCTCCTCGCCGCTCTCATTGTCCTACTCAACACCGCCAATTTGTTTGGAGGCCGCAACGAGGCGGATTTTAATAGCGCCACGAAAAATATTGCGGCGCTGCTCCGCGAAGCACAAAGTGATTCAATGGCGCAGGAGCAAAGCGTTTCGTGGGGCGTGCATCTTGAGAATGCGACAGCGACCACGCCGTTCTATGCCCTCTTTGCCTCCTCTACCTATGCTACGTCCGCGATCATGGGATATTACCCCCTGCCGTCGTCCGTTGCCTATGCCACCGCGACGCTCGCTTCCGGCGCGGCGATCGACATCACGTTTTCACAGATCACCGGCACCGCTTCGGTTTCAACAAGCATTGGGCTTTACTCGCGGGGCACTGCGTCGCTTTCCTCCACTATCTCCGTTGCTTCGTCCGGAGCCGTGAGCTATTGAGTTGAGTTCGGTCTCGGCGCTGCCCTGCGGCGCTATAGCCCTGCGGGCCCGGACCTTCGGCGCGGGGTCCTGCGGCCTGGCCCGGCCGAATGGTATAATCAACGAGATGAATCGTGGCCAGATGCTTTTGACATTCATGCTTTTGGTCGGCGCGATAGTTATTATCGTCAGTCTTACCCTTGCGTTTCTTGCCAACTCGTCCGTTGACACCGGCTATGGCTATCAGGCGTCGGCGCAGGCAGAGGCGGTAGCGACATCAGGGGCGGAAGACGCGCTGCTCCAGCTTGACCGTAATTCCGCTTTCGCCACAAGCAGTTATCAAGTGGCAGTGGGGAGCTCAGCGGCAACGGTTAGTGTTACCCAGGCGGCCGGGTCTGCAACAATCCTATCCGTGGCGACGGTTTCGGGGCATACAAGGAAGATAAGCGTCGTCGTTACGATAAATACCGCTACAGACCAGCCAAGCGTCGTTTCGTGGCAGACCATCCAATAGCTGCGCAGGGAATATCGCCGCTTTGATTTATCCCCGTAGAATCTATTTTTATTTCAAATTTCGGTTCGATTCTCGGAAGGGTTATACTATAGAGTATGAAGATCCCTTTTGTGCAGAAGCCCTTGCGGGTTCTTTTTGTGAGTACTGAGGCGGCGCCCTTCGCGAAAGTAGGGGGATTGGGCGAAGTACTCCGCGCTTTGCCGAGAGCCATGCGCAAGCTCGGCTGCGATGCACGCGTATTCCTTCCCAAATATGGCATCGTCGACGCGGAAGAATTCCCGATGAAGCTTGTCGTGGAGCATATGCGTGTCGCGTCCAAGGAGGAAGACCCACATGGCCTCCTCGTCTCAAACGTCTTGGAACATGTCGGGAAGGATAAGAGCGTGACCTATTTTCTGGAAAACATGGAGTGCTTCGAAAAGCGCGCGAACGTCTACGACTACACAGATGACACGATGCGCTGGGTGCTCCTCTCCCGCGCCGTGCTTGAGTTCGTAAAACGGTCTAAATGGAAGCCGGATTTTATCATTGCGAACGACTGGATGGCCGGATTCGTGCCGAATCTCATGAAGACGGAACATAAGGACAATCCGGCGCTCAAAGGGATCGGCGTCATTTTCTGCATCCATAATCTCCGCAATCAAGGAACGTTCGATGCCGCATTCGTGTCGGAGATGGACGCCGATTTCGGCCGCGAGCCGATTCCGCCGTTCTTCTCGGATATGAAATACCTGAACGGAATGCGGCGGGGGATACTCTATGCTGACGAGATTGTGACTGTCTCCCCGACCTATGCGCGGGAGATTCTCTCTCCCGAATACGGAGAAAATTTAGAGGGAGTGCTTCAAGAACGACGGGGAAGTCTTGTGGGTATCTTGAACGGCATCGATGACGAACGCTTTGATCCCGCCACCGACCCTCTGATCGCCGTTCATTACAACGTACATCACGTCGACGCCCGCGCGAAGAACAAAATAATCCTTCAGCAGCATTTCGGCCTCCGCGAGGAGAAGGATGCGATGGTGATCGGATACAATGGGCGGCTCGACGAACAAAAGGGATTATCGCTCCTCGAAGACATCATGCGGCCGCTGCTCGATAATCTTGTATTTCAATTCGTGCTACTGGGCGACGGCGCTACGGAATACAAAAAATTCTTCAAGAAACTTGAAGAAGATTATCCTGGGCGCGTTGGCACTTATCTGGAATATGACGAAAAATTGCCGCGGGCTATCTATGCTGGAGCCGACGCGATCCTTATGCCGTCGCGTTTTGAGCCCGCCGGCCTCGTGCAGCTTGAGGCTATGCGGTACGGAGCGATCCCCATTGTGCGTAAAACGGGCGGCCTCGCCGATACCGTCATTGATTTTGATCCTCATCACAGTAAAGGAACCGGATTTGTATTTGAAAAGTTTGATCCGCAGGCACTTATGATCACCATGGTCCGCGCGCATGAAAGCTATCAAAACAAGCGCGAATGGGCAAGATTGGTGGAACGTGCCATGGCGCAAGATTTCTCCTGGAAGAATTCAGCCCGGAAGTATATGGCGCTATGCTATAAACTTCAGGGACGGAATATTCCCGTCATAGAGTAAAGATCAAAAGTTCTATTTCCTTTTTTGGGTACGGGAAAGGGACGCCTGGAAATAGGGAGAGTAGACTTTAAATATGACTTCTAGCAGGCGGTTGCTTGTCTTAGCAAGCGCTATTGCAATCATCAGTGTCGGCCTCACAGCTTTTCAGGCCAGCGCCGTCTATGTAAACGGTTATTTTCGCAGTAACGGTACCTACGTTAATGGCTATGAACGTACAGCTCCAGATAGTAATCCGTATAACAATTACAGCTTTCCCGGAAATTATAATCCCAACACTGGGAAGATAACCGGAGGGAATCCAGATACGTATCTAAATAACTATTATGGTCAGTCATCGGGTGGTAGCTATTCTCCGACCTACAATAGTTATGACTATTCGTATCCGACCACGCCTTCGTGTCCACTAAATTCATATTATGACGGTATCTCTTCTTGTAAGTGTAATTACGGTTACGTAATAGGTGCTTCAGGGCAGTGTGTAAGCGGCAATAGTTATTGTTCCAGTAAGTTGGGGTTAATGTCTCAATATAATAGTCTGTCTAAACAGTGTGAATGCATGATTGGCTATGAATTTGATGGCTCAAGTTGCACCTACAAGACAACCAATTACTACTATCCTCCCGCATATTCGACTAACTCAAGCAATTGCCCCATTAACTCTCACGCTTCGCCCACCGATCTAACCAAATGCCAATGCGACAGCGGTTTTCAAGCCAATTTAGCAAAGGATGGTTGTACGGCGGTGCCAACAAAAACAAATGATCAGGCGTGCCAGGATACCTATGGGTCAAACAGCAATTGGGACGGTACAAAGACTAGCGATGGTCAGCTAAATTGTGGGTGTCAGAGCGGTTACGAATGGAATCAAAATAAGACATCGTGTGTTGTGGAGGATCTCGTTTTGAAAACACAACTTCAGTCCCAAATAGCTGCCCTACTTCTACAGATTCAGCAACTTCAGATAAAACTCAATCAACATTAGGGGACCTTTCTCATATAAAAGATAATCTTGCTTTTCTCGCTCCGGCGGCTGGACGACGTGAGAACCTGGGTGGTGGGGATAGAGTGATCGGCGTTTCTATTTAACTCCTTGGACCGGATCCGAGGTATCAGTGCAAGCAGGCGTCAATATCTTTTTTCTGTAATAAAACACTAATATCGGCATATTTTTGCATTCCTAGGGACGGTCTGTGAGAAAAACCTACATACTCAATCTTTTTCTTCTTAAATTTTATATATTCAATAGCAGGAACTAAATCGGTGTCCGAGCTCACGATAATTGCTGTATCGTAGAGATTGTCTATCGCGCCGATCAACAAATCTGTCGCAAGCTTAACATCAACGCCTTTTTCACGAATTGTATTGTCGTAAACAATTCTGCCTCTTTTTACTGCAAAACCCTCATTCTCAATTTCTGTTAAAAATTTCTGTTGGTGTCTTACTAAATCGGCGCTCCTCTTTGTACCATCCACGTTTCTCACGACCCCGACGTAATACCTTTTAGATACCAATTTTCTTCCATTCGCTAAGTAGTTAGCGAATTTCGAATAATCAAAAATCTTTCCTGAGGGAAGATTGATTTGAGGATCCTTAAGCCTCCTAAAAAAATTTGCTCCATCAATGTAAACAACCACTCGTTCTGGCGAACTCGGTTGTATCATGCGAACAGTATATAATGTGATTTTGAAATTGTCATATAGCCCCAAAACGAAAACCGCCCTTGCCTTGCGGCAGTGGCGGTGGTGTTAGTACTTACATGCTAGGGCAAGATCAAAACGCTGTCAAATACACGTCCTGTGTATATAGTTGGAACCAGATTATGAGGGAAATGGGGGAGTGGAGGGAGATATGGCGGTTAGGTTGGATGGCGTCAGGGCCTGGGATAGAAATCTCCAATACCGCTCCGTTGCCCTCCCCCACGCTTCAGAGGATCACGAGCTGGCTCACGATTTCGCCCCAGTTCCGCAGCGACATTCGCCATCCGAGAACACTTATCCACAATTTCGCATTTACAGGGGGCATTCGGGGTACAATAAACGTAATACTTTCCCTGGCAATTCTTGCGCCACTTCGATACCATACTCGATTTAGCACATCATCCAAATCTGCTCCGGCGGCTGCAAAACTTTCGTAGCCCCACCGGGGAATCTCGCTGCTCGGGCAGCTTCGCTGCCCTGCGCTTTCGGCACCCACGGTGCCGAACTGTCGCGCGCAACGCGCGACCCTCCTCCACGGGGAAACCTAAGGTTTCCCCGACCCCTTTCCTCGTTCGATTCCCAGATGAGATCACAAGCAAAACAAAAAGGGTTTGGAAAGAGCCCTTCTGAGTACTCTTTCCAAACCCTTTTTGTTTTGCCGTAGCCCCACCGGGAATCGAACCCGGATTTACGCCGTGAAAGGGCGTCGTCCTAGCCATTAGACGATGAGGCCCCGCGGCACCCCGACCCCCGGTCTGGGAAAACCCTCGGTTTCCCCACTCGGTCGCTTCGCGACCTCCTTCCGACACGGGGTGCCGCCCTCCGCAATACTTTTGCAGCGGTTGCAGGTGCAAAAGTATTGCTGGGCTGTTTGCTACTACGCTTGCTATAATATAATAGAGTTACACATTTTGAAAGGTCGGTTCGCTTTTGTACTGCTATTATGCTTTCCATTTATTTCTTTTACGGTGGCATGGGGATCCTTGCGCTGCGCATCGCGCTCGCGCTCATTTTCCTCGTCCACGGTTCACAAAAAATAAGAAATTTGAAACAGACGGCCACGGCGTTTGATGGGATGGGGTTCAGACCGGGATTTTTCTGGGGGACGATCGTCGCACTCCTTGAATTTGTGGGCGGCGGCATCGGACTGCTCCTCGGGATTTTCACCCCTACTATCGCTGCCCTGCTTGCGCTTCAGTTCGTGACGATCGTCGTTTGGAAGCTTGCGAAGAAGCAGCCCTTTGTGGGTGGATGGGAATTTGACCTTCTCATCCTCGCTGCCCTTCTTATGCTTGCTCTGAACGGCGCAGGGGCCTATTCGTTGGACCGGTTATTCCTCTTTGGATTGTGAAACGGTTTTTTGAGATCCTTCCCGGCGGTCTTGCGTGGGCAACGATCGTCCTTATGGTTTTGCTTTCGCGGTTCCTGCCCGTGTGGGTTTCCGTTTTCATCATCCTCTTTGATATCTATTGGCTTTTGAAGACCGTGTATCTGTCGCTCCATCTCCGCGCGTCGTTTTCCGCGATGAAGCGTAATATGGATGTCAATTGGCGCGAGAAGCTTTCCGAGGCGGGAAAGGATGTTACGAAGGATATTTCATGGGAAGACGTGTATCATGTAGTCGTCTTCCCGATGTACCACGAGCCGTATGAGGTGGTGCGCGAAAGCTTCGCGCGGCTCGCGGAAGCGCATTATCCGAAAGAAAAATTATTGGTCGTGCTCGCAGTGGAGGCGCGCGGCGGAGAGGCGGCGCGGGCGGTGGGGGAGCGGATCAAAGAAGAATTCGGCGCGCGGTTCTTCCGCTTCCTTCTCACGGTGCATCCGGCGGACCTTCCGGGCGAGATTCCCGGCAAGGGCTCCAACGAAACGTGGGCGGCGCTCCGCGCAAAAGAAGCGCTCATTGATCCGTTGAAATTGCGGTATGAAAATGTCCTCGTGTCGGTATTTGACGTGGACACGCAGGTCTTCCCGGAATATTTCGGCCGGCTCACCTATGTGTTTTTGAACGCCGGAAATCGCCTGCGCGCCATTTACCAGCCGATCCCGCTTTTCACGAACAATATCCACGAGGCGCCGGCACTTGCCCGCGTCGTCGCGTTCTCCACGACCTTCTGGCAGATGATGCAACAATCACGGCCGGAGCGCCTGACGTCATTTTCTTCGCAATCCATTCCGTTCCGGGTGCTTTTGGACATCGGTTTCTGGCAGAAAGACATCGTGTCCGAGGATTCGCGGATTTTCTGGCAGGGTTACCTCCACTATCACGGCGATTTCCGCGTGGAGCCGCTTTTGTATCCGATTTCTATGGACGCGAACGTGGCGCCGACCCTTTGGGCCACGATGAAAAATCTCTACCGCCAGCAGCGGCGGTGGGGATGGGGCTGCGAGAACATTCCTTATATGCTCACGGGATTCCGCCGCGATCCTGCGATTCCGCCCGCGAAAAAACGTTACTGGACGTTCAATGTGATTGAAGGGTTTCATTCATGGGCCACGAACTCGCTTATGATTTTCGCTCTGGGCTGGCTGCCGCTTTTCCTCGGCGGTGCTCACTTCAACTACACGCTGCTTTCCTATAACCTGCCACGGATCACGCGGTTCATCGTCTCGCTTTCCATGATCGGTATCGCGAGTTCCGCGATCCTCGCCATTCTCCTTCTGCCGCCGAAGTCGTCCGGCGGCCTCCGATGGCACGATTACCTCGTGTATCTTCTCCAGTGGGCGCTTATGCCGCTCACGCTGATTATTTTCGGCGCCTTTCCCGGGCTGGAGGCGCAAACGCGGCTCATGCTCGGCGGGCGGTGGCGTTTGGGCTTCTGGGTAACGCCCAAAGGACGGCGAGGGTAGGGAGAAGCTTGTCCACAGGCAAAAAGGGCGCCGGGTGGTACAATAAGAGCAAGAGATGAACAGGGCCTTTACGATAGTTGAGCTTTTGCTGTACGCGGCGATTTTTGCCGCGGTCATGGTGGTTGCCGTGGGCACATTCGTTACCATAACGCGGGTGCAGACGAGCCAGACCGCAGCCGCGGAAGTGCAGGCGCAAAGCCAGTTTCTCCTGCAGCAAATCCAGTTTCAAGTTCAGCAGTCCAGTTTGATTCAGATGTCGCCGGACACGTCCTCTACGACGTTGGAATTGCGGATGGCGGCCAGTTCGTCCGACCCCACGTACTTTACCGTGAGCGCGAGCGGCACGGTGTACCTCCAACAGGGGAGCGGCGCGCTGCAGGCGCTCACTTCCCCAAAAGTGGCAGTCACCAATCTATCGTTTACGAAGCGGTCAAACCCTCCGGCGCACGATACGGTGAGCGTCGCGTTCACGATGACCTATAACCCGTCAAATCCCCTCCAGGCGTTTTCAGAGCTGTTCCAGACATCCGTGGCGAGGGTTTCCGCGGCGACCTTTGACTCAAGCGTTTACCCTTCTTCCACGGCGGAGAATTTCACCCTGGGAAACCAGACCAACATGTGGACATCCCTGAACGGCATCATTAATTTTGTGAACGGCAGCACGAACGTCGGCATCGGGACGACGGCGCCTGCGGCGAAATTGCAAGTAAGTGGCGGCGGGATTCTTTTGGATAATGGCCAATATATTCAAGGGTATGACGTTGAAGGAACTATCCGCAATATGCTTGGAAAATTCACTGACGATAATACACGACTTGGCACTGCAGCAGGAAATGGCATTGAGTTCACCGAGGGAGGCACTGTCAATTTATTTATTCAAAGCGGTGGCAATGTCGGCATTGGCATAGGGACGACGACTCCGCCGTCGTATAAGCTTGACGTTGCAAGCGCCGGCGCCACAACGGCGCGCTTCGGCACCGCCGCGGCCGACACGGTGGTCGTCGGCGGCGGCGCGGGCAAGATCACCGCGGGCACCTACGATCCGATCTACAGCATCAGCGGGGAGAAATATGCGACCTACGGCGCGGGGATGACGGGGGAGAAAGAAGAAACGACGGGTGTGCTTCAGCTGCAACCGGCGGCAAACGGCACAGCGGCAGATGGTACAGCGGCAAATGGCACGTGGAAGGCGGTGATTGATTTCGGCAACCTGAAAAAGGGCTCCGACCTCTGGCTCTTCTCGCAGGTGACGGATTTCGGCCAAGGATTGAGCAATTTGTCGGTGCTCCTCACGCCGGCGTTTGACGGCAACGCTTGGTACGAGAAGGATGCCGTGAACGACCGCCTGACCGTATACGCCGTTCCCGGTTCGTCGGCTTCGTCGCTGGCTTCGGCTCCGGGTTCGCTTGAAGTGAGCTACCGCCTGACCGCGCCGCGGTTTGATTCACAGCAATGGCCCAACACTTCCGATGATGCGATTACGCCGGGAATCTCGGTTCCCGTGAAGCCGTAGCGCTCGGCTCATGCGGCAGATTTTTCATGCGCGGATTTTTTAAATCAGCAACGAAATGCAGCGCGCTCGGCATCGCGGTGGGCGCGGCGTTCGCGCTCGTTGCCTTGGTTGTTTTCAGAAATTCATTCGTGCTTCAAAACGGCAGAGACGCGCTGTTTTCGGCCGCGGCGGCGAGTGCGGCATCGGCCGCCGCGATGATTCCGCAAACCGCGGATTGCGCGGTGCGGGAGGAAACTATGACGGTGCGCGGGACTTCCATGGAGGGGATTCTCTCTGACGGGGAGCATATCACGGTTTTGGAGAATTATTACGCCTGCCACGCGGTGGCGCGCGGGGACATCGTTGATTACGATTACGGCGGGGCGGAGGATCTTGTAAAAAGTGTGATGGGAGTGCCGGGGGATATGCTCGCGTTCCAAAAGAGCGGTTCAAGGTGGCACATCCTCGTGAACGGCGCGCCGCTTGCGAACGCGCAAGGGGAAACCTATCTCGTGTCGGATGCCGCGCGCCGGATGCTTGCGCTCTACGTGGGTGATCAGGGCGGCGTCATTCCGGCCGACGCCTATCTTGTTTTAGGGAATAACCCGGCGGGGAGTATTGACAGCACGTGGTTCGGTCTTGCAAGCGCCGGCGATTTCAAGGGGAAGGTGGACCTCATAGCAGGGTCCGCAACGGAGCCCGCGGCACCATAGCCAACGTGAGCTAAGGGCCGCTACATTACGTCACATTCGCACGCTCCAGAATTTTGAATCCATCCGCGATCGCCTCACAGAGAAAGTTTTCCAATTGGCTGTAGTCGTTTTTGGTCTGTGCCTTATAAAGATATGCGTAATAAAGCCGTTTTTGTCCCTCACGGATTATTGCAGGGGCGAGATTCGTTTGAAGTAACATTGCGTTTATAAGGAGGCGGCCGATACGTCCGTTGCCATCGGAAAATGGGTGAATCTGCTCAAATTCGCCGTGAACGTCGGCGGACAATGCAATGACATCTTCTTTTTCAGTAATCTTGCTCATTACCTCTGTCATTAATTTAGGGACGCTCGCGTAATTGGCGGTCGGCAAATTAACTCCGGTAATTCTTACGGCGTGGGTGCGGTACCTGCCGGCGTCCGGCCGGACGCCATTCATGAGAATGCTATGGAGCTTGCGCACAAGTCCCTCGTCAACCTTTTCTTTCTTTGCAATATGATCAAAGAGGTAATTCAGGGCTGTTTGATGATTTTTCGCCTCCAATTGCTCGGTTAAGCTTTTGTTGGGCAGTGCGGCATTGTCAAAAAGAATCGCTGCCGTATCCGGTTCGGTGAGCGTGCTGCCTTCAATGCCAGCATTTTTTGAATAATTTCCAGTTTTTGACGCATATTCATGAGCATAATTTATATTACCAAACTTTATAAAGTTGTGCAAAGCGGGCGAACTTTATAAAGTTACCGTCCTCGAACGTTTGCGCGATTCTTGCGCGATTATGCACTGAGCGATATAATGAGCGTATGTTCCATCCGCGGTACAAGTTGAGCAACAAAATCGTCACAATGCTCACCGCAATCGCTGAGGCGAAAGCGGTTATTGCACGCGCCCGGTTATTGCCGAAACAGGAACTTCGTTTGCGCACACAGGCCTTAATCCGCATGACGCACGCCTCTACGAAGATTGAGGGCAATGCACTCAATATCCGCCAAGTGGAAGCAATCGCGGCGCATAAAAAAATTGATGCGCCGATTCGGGATATTTATGAGGTGGAAAATTATCTGAAAGCCAAGGGGTCCTAATTGAGGGGGTCGGGTAGGTTTAAGTTCCAGCTTGCATTCTGTATTTTGACCAGTATACTAACTGTAGTGGTCAAAATAACGTGTTTTTGACCACTACAAAAATTATGCTTGATGACATAGTTTTAAAGCAAAAGCTGGAAAAGGAGCAGCTTCTGCGCTTGCGGTATGTGGCAAGAACAAAGGAAAGTTTCGGCAAGAAGTGGCTGGATTCGCGGTTGATAAAAGTCGTTTTAGGGCCGAGGCGTGCAGGCAAATCTGTTTTTTCACTCATGCTTTTGAAAGAGCGGCCTTTTATGTACTTCAATTTTGACGATGAGGTTTTGGCTGCCGCCGGCGGCATAGCGACCGACGATCTCATGAAAAAATTGCACGCCGCCTACGGCAACATAAAAACTATTCTCTTTGATGAAATTCAGAATCTGCCCAACTGGGAACTGTTCGCCAATCGCTTACACCGAGAGGGATACAACCTGATGCTTACCGGATCCAATGCCCATCTGCTTTCGCGGGAACTTGCCACGCATCTTACCGGCAGGCATATTCCCATAGAAATATTGCCGTTCGATTTTGGCGAATTCCTCCGCGCGAAAAATTTCGCCGTTGATTCTGAATATGGCTCCTTGCCTCAAAAGCGCGGAGAGCTTTTGCGGCTGGTAGAAGAGTACTTGCTGAACGGCGGATTCCCTGAGGTGACAGTGGAAAAACTTGACCCAAAAGATTATCTGGAAGTCCTGTATGATTCGTTGCTTTTCAAGGATGTGGTAAGGCGGCACAGGGTCAAGTTTTCGGCACAAATAAGCAGCCTGGGATCGCATTTGGTGAATAATTTTGCTAACCCGTACAGCCTCCGCAAATTGCAGGAGATTCTCGGCCTCAAAAGTGTAGCGACGACGGAAAAGTACACGAAATATCTGGAAGAAGCCTATTTGATATTCTCCTTGTTCCGCTACTCCGCAAAGTCGGTTCAGCGCATAAAGTCGCCCAAGAAAGCGTATGTCGTTGACAACGGATTCGTAAGCGCGAAAGCGATTCAACATTCGCCGGATAAAGGCAAGCTTATGGAAAATCTTGTTTTCATGGAGCTCGCGAAGCGCGGGATGAAACCGAATCAGGAGCTTTTCTACTATAAAAGCCGCAATGATCACGAGGTGGATTTTGTCGTAAAAAAAGGGACGGAAATAGCGGAGTTGATTCAGGTTTGCTTTGAAGCCAAAGATACAGATGCCGGAGAACGAGAGGTACGGGCGCTCACGGAGGCAAGCAACGAATTAAAAGCAAGGAAACTCACGGTGCTGACTTGGGATGACGAACGGGAAGTAAAAAAGGACGGGAAGATCATAACGTTCAAACCGTTATGGAAATGGCTTCTTGATGAAAGCGCCTGACCTAACCTCGCCGCGGATATCCACAGGGGACTCCTTTCCGGGGATGCTATACTAAAGGAGAACGAATACTGCACAACAATGGAAACGAAGTACAAGGTTTTTATCGTGGTAACGTTCGCGATGGTCGCATTCGTGGCAGCGCTTTACCTTTACAGCCGCCTGAACGAGGTGAACGCTTCTGTGAGCGGCGTGATTACGATTCCCGGCCGCATCACGGGGCTCACGACGACTACGGCGGCGAGCGATGCGGCAACGAAGGCGTATGTTGATAACGCCGTTCTCAACGCCGGCATCAGCACGTCGACCCTCAACGCGGCGTTGTCCAGTATCAGCACAACGACGAATTCAATGAGCGCCAACAACGGTATATATAACAACGCGATCGTGGCGATGAATCCGCCCGCAGCGTATACCGAGGTCTGTTTCAATGGCGGTATGACGAACTACGACAAACGCAGCGCGGGCGTGGCCACCGGCAGCGGCAATTGTTCGGTCGGCAATGTCGGTTTCATTATTGAAGCGGGCGAGCGTTCCGCCCAATATTGGACGCAGGCAAAGCAGATTTGCCTTCAGAACAATATGCGCCTGCCGGAACCGTTCGAGTGGCAACTTTCCTGCAACAACTCAAGTACGTGGGGTTTATCCACGATGACGACGAACAACGAATGGGCGAGCAATACTGCCCTTCCCATGTACAACGGCAACAGCGCCGTTGTAGCGGCGATATTCGGCGGTGGTGGCTGTAATTACGCCACCTACGGCCCCGTCGGCGCCAACTACGGCGCCGGGTATAGCTACTCCTTCCGTTGCGCGCGCTAGCCCTTCAGCCAGATTGATTATTTTATTATTTCCGTCCCGCCGTTTTTGGGCTGGGCGGAGGCTTTGATAATTTTTAAAATCATACGATGGCGCGCTACGATCATTTGCCGATATTCAAGAAAGCATACGATCTATGCCTTGAAATTGAATTGCAGGCAAGAAGTTTTTCCCGGGATTACCGATACACGATCGGAACGGAGATCCGCCAGATTAGCCATGAAATTCCTTCCCTCATCATGATCGCGAACAATCATTGCGAAAAGAGAAAGTATCTGGAGGAATTGTGGATAAAACTGGAAAAATTAAAATTGCTGGTCCGCTTGGCTTTTGACCTGAAATGCCTAAAAGATCTAAAGCATTATGAAAGACTAAGCGCAATCCTGGTGGAGATAAGCAGGCAAAACGAAGGATGGCTGAAAAGCGTAAAACAATGAAACCTGACCCCCAAGAGTCGCTGTTCACGTTTGAAAATCTGTATTACGCGTATCTTGATTGCCGAAAAAGAAAAAGAAATACCATCAACGCCTTGCGGTTTGAGTGTAATCTGGAGGATAATCTGTGGCGGCTATTGGAAGATTTGCGCGAACGTGCCTATTCTCCGGGCGTATCTATTTGCTTTGCCGTGAAAGAGCCGGTGATACGGGAAGTTTTCGCCGCCGATTTCCGCGATCGCGTTGTCCACCATCTTTTTGTCAGAACAGTTGAATCTTATTTTGAAAAATCCTTTATTTATGACAGTTACGCTTGCCGAAAAGGCAAGGGAACGCTTTTCGCGATGAAGCGGCTTCAAAAATTCATCAGGCGCATTCAAAATTCAGATCCGGAACATTACAATAATTGGTATTATCTGAAAGCCGACATCTCGGGATTCTTTATGCATATCAACAAAGGGATTTTGCGCGAATTGGTTTTCAAGAAAATAGCATCAACCTTGTTTTCCGAAAATATAAAAGATGAATTGCAGTGGCTCGCAGAAACGATAATTTTTTACGACCCGACGAAAAATTACATAATAAAAGGTGATAGCGACCTTTTAAAAATCGTGCCGAGGCAAAAATCTCTTTTTGGTATTCGCGAAGATGTTGGTTTGCCTATCGGTAATTTAACATCGCAATTTTTCGCCAATGTTTATTTGAACGAACTGGACCAGTTCGTAAAAAGAAAATTAAAATGCGAATTTTACGGCAGATATGTGGATGATTTTTACATTATTCACAAAGACAAGGAAAAATTGAAAGAGTTTTTCGGCGCGATTAAAGTATTTTTAAAAGAAAGTCTTTTTCTTGAATTGAATTTAAAAAAATGCCATATGCAACCATTGTCTTACGGCATGGATTTTATCGGTTATTTCGTGAAGCCGTGGCGCGTTTATGTGCGCCGGCGGATAGTCAAAAAATTCAAACATAAGATGTGGCTTTTTGAAAATTACCGCGATGTAATGGAGCATTCGGATGTCAGAAATTCCATCGCTTCTTATTTTGGGCACCTTGTTCATGCCGATACGTATAATTTGATTTTAAAAACAAAACAAAAACACCCTTGGATTAAAGAATATTATCCGCGGGTGTTTGAGTTGTTTTCCTGGCTGAAGGGCTAGCGCGCGCAACGGAAGTTGTAGCTATTCTCGTTGCCGTTGTTGTTGCCGACGTTGCCGTAGTTGGCGTAATTACAGCCACCATTGCCGAATATCGTCGCTACAACGTTGTTGTTGCCGTTGTACATGGGAAGGGAACATTCCAGTTCTTATAAGCAGGCTATTTCTAATTCGCGCGTGAACTTCTCGCCCGTAAGCGTGAGGTTCTTCATTAAAGAGAAACGCCGCTGAACTCTATCCTGATTTTTCAATCAGGGACTGGAACCCAGGAAAACCAAGGCGCGCCCGCGTTCGGTTTTTGGCGAAACGCAGTTCCGGCAGTTATCATTGTAAAGCTTTCGGGGAATATTTGACGTAGGGCGTCCCTCGCTTCCAGACGGTAACGGCGAACGGCGGCGCCGACGGCATAGTGATCGTTGAGTGGTGGCAGTAAGCAGTTACTCCTGATGGATCCTGTCTCGGAATTGTTCCAGTTTGGCTTTGAGCAGGGGATGGGTTTTTAACGAAGGGTCGGCTTGGATGGTCTTGATCGCCGCGTCGCGGCTGGTTTTCACAAGTTCCGGATCGCGGAGCGCTTCCATGGCGATGTCGGGGAGTCCTGTTTGGATTTCTCCGAAAAATTGGCCGGGACCGCGCAGGGCGAGGTCCTTCTCTGCGAGTTCAAACCCGTTTTTCGCTTCAAGGATTGCTTTGAGCCGCGCGTGCGCGGTTTTTGCGTTCGTATCCGCCATGAGGAAGCAATGGGATTGGTGCTCGCCCCGCCCCACGCGGCCGCGGAACTGATAGAGCTGGGCGAGGCCGAACCGTTCGGCGCCCTCTATCATCATGATTGTCGCGTTCGGGATGTCCACGCCGACTTCCACGACGGAGGTCGTGACGATAATATCAAATTGTTTGTCCTTGAATTGCCGCATGACGTCATTTTTTTCCTTCGCTTTCATCTGGCCGTGGAGCATTGCGATCGCGAGATTGGGGAAAACGTTTTCCGACAATTTTTCATATTCTTCTTTCACCGATTTTAGTTCCAGCGTTTTTATTTGCTTGAGCTCGCCGCTTCTCGCGGTTCGCGCTTCGGCCGATTTTTGCCCTTCGTGCCCTTCGGCCGGTTCAATGCGCGGGCAGATGACGAATGCCTGCCGGCCCTGCGTGATCTCGCCGCGCACAAAGGCGTAGGCGGCGGTCCGCCCAAGCGGCGGGACGAGCTTTGTCGCAATCGGTTTCCTGCCCGCCGGGAGTTCCGTGATGAGTGAGAGGTCCAGATCGCCGAACACCGTGAGCATAAGCGTCCGCGGGATCGGCGTCGCCGACATACTTAAGAAATGCGGCGTGAGCCCGCCCTTTTTCGCGGAGAGTTCGGCGCGCTGGCGCACGCCGAAGCGATGTTGCTCGTCCACGATGACAAAACCGAGATTTTTGAAATGCACTGATTTTTGGATGAGCGCATGCGTGCCGAACACGATTGCGATTTCTCCGCGCGCGGCCTTCGCGTGCAACTCGCGCTTCGGCATCTTCGCCTCAACGCCGTTTTCATAGAAGGCGGTGCCGCCGCTCGCCGTGAGAAGGCCGATCGCGATGCCGTGCTCCGCGGTATCCAGAAAAAGTTTCTTCATGGTTTCAAAATGCTGGTGCGCAAGGATTTCCGTGGGTGCCATGAAGGCGGTTTGGAATCCGTGGTCGGCTGCGCCCATCGCGGCGATGGCCGCGATGACGGTTTTTCCGGAGCCCACGTCTCCCTGGAGCAGGCGGTTCATCGGCCGTGGCCGCGCCATGTCTTGCATAATTTCCCAGAGCGATTTCTTCTGTGACGCGGTGAGCGTGAACGGCAGCGCGGAAAGCACCCTCTTTACTTTTGGAATATCGACGGCGATGGCCGGCGCTTGTTCCCGGGAAAGTGTGAGTTTCTGCTGGAGATTGAAAAGTTGGAGAAGAAAAAGGTCTTCAAAAGCAAACCGTTTTTTTGCGGTGAGGGCGTCGTCGAGATGTTTTGGAAAATGGACCGATGCGATTGCCTCGCGTATCTCGGGAAGGAGGAATTCGGCGAGGATGGCGGGTGGGATCCACTCCGTGAGTAGCGGCTTCCGCCGGAGGACCGATTGCATGACGAAGCGGATGCCGCGGGAGGTAAGGCCGCGCGTTTCCGGGTAAATGGGTACGAGCCGCGCGGTGTGTTTGGTCCCGCCCAGCACCACTTCTGCATCTGCAACAGATGCAGAAGTGGTGCTGGGCAGACGCCGTATCAGTTCATACGCCGGATGGCTCAAATACACTTCGCCCTCTTCGGAAAGCGAAATTTTTCCCGCGAAGTTCGCGAGGCGGCCGACTTTGAGGACGTTTGCCACATAGGGCTGGTTGAACCATACGGCGCGGAGAGAACCGGAGGCGTCCGCGAGTATTGCTTCCACGATGCTCATCCGCTTCTTCCAGGTATGCCGGAAGGAGATTTCTTCAATGGTCGCTTGGATGGTTGCCTGCTGGCCCGGTTCAAGGTCCGCGATGGCGTAGATCTTTGAAAAATCTTCGTAGCGGAACGGGAAATAATAGAGAAGGTCGCCGACGGTCGTGACGCCGAGCTTTTCCAACTGCCGAAGGAGCGGGACACGTGCGCCGATAACTTCAAAGAGGGGAGCCTCAAGAGTAACCTGGGTCATTGGTGCCCATAGTATAGCACATTCCCACCCCTAGAGGATTTTGTGATTGCAAAATATAGAACATGCGGTATCATAAGGTCATGGAAATCAAAATTAACACCGCGCGGCTGGCGAAAGTAGTCAAGGATTTTAGGCTCAAGTTCGTCATTCTGCATGGCTCTTTCGTCACGGGGTTTTCCCGCAGCGATAGCGATGTTGATATCGCTGTTTTGGGATACAGGGAAATATCTTTTGAGCAGTTGTTAGATCTTGATGTTGCCTTGCGCGATGCCCTCCCGGTGGCGTGTTCACGCGATCTGGACTTGAAAACCCTGGATAAGGTGGACCCGCTGTTTCGGTACGAAGTTGTCCGCACCGGGAAACTGCTGTATGGCAACGCGGCCGATTACGAAGAATTTAAAGCGTTTGCGACGAGAGCATACGAAGATGCCAGGCCTTTGCTGGAGCTGGAGGAACATCTGGCGCGCAAATTTCAGGTGTATTTGAACCAACGCCATGCTTAATAAAGATTTTATAGTAAGGAAAATCAAGCTCATTCAAGAAGATCTGTCGCGGTTGGAACCTTTGGGGCATTTTTCACTTGAAGCGCTGGACAAGGATTCTGTGAGCTATGCGGCGACCGAGCGGCTTTTGGAGCGCATCGTTACGCGTGCGATAGACATTAATCGGCACCTGATCGCGGAACTCGGCGCGGGCAATGAAAAGGTGAGAACCTACGAAGATACCTTTCGGACGCTGGCTGAACTGAACGTCTATCCGAGCGACTTCGCCGATGAGATTGCCCCGTCGGCCGGCTTGCGTAATGTTCTCGTACACGAATATGATGACGTTGATCTCAAAAAAATTTACGTTTCGGTTGGTAAGGCGCTCACTCAATATGCCAAATACTGCAACTTCTTGCTGGAATTCTTAAATAAAAACACGCAATACTACATCCCTCCTCGCACCGGAGAGTTTTAGCAGATTGCCACTGCCAGCGGACGTGAGAGAGCGGTGTGGCTATGGAACTTGCCCCCTCCCGTACAGCGTGTTCAACTCAGCGCGCGTTTGCGGTCCGACGTACCCCGTCCCGGGGATGCCATACTTTTGCTGGAGGAGCACAACGGCATCCTCTGTCGCGCTCAAGAAGTTTCCGGTCACGGGGCCGCTATATACTCCTTGCAGCGTGAGCGCTTGCTGAAGCGCGCTCACGTCAGCGTTGTTGTACATGCCATACTGCAAGTCCGTGTTCCAGGTGTAGCTAAATGAAGTGCTTGGTGTCGATGCCGTGGTACCGCTTGAAGCGGCGGACGAGGAAAGTGAACAAGCGCCGATCGCGATCTTCGTCACGCCGTCGCTGCTCTCCGTCCACATGTTGGTCCCGTCAAAGGCGATGCTAGGGCCTACTGCGCCGACGGAATACGTCGTCATGGCGCCTGACGGCGTGATCTCCGTCACACTGCCGCTATTACCGTCCATCGTCCACATATTGGTCCCGTCGAAGGCGATGCCTGCAGGGTTAATGCCTGCTCCGAGGGAATACGTTGTCGCGGCGCCCGACGGCGTGATCTTCGTCACGCTGCCGCTGCCACTACTTACGTAGGCGCTGAGCCCATTCGCCGTCCACATATTGGTCCCGTCGAAGGCGATGCGAAGAGGGATATTGCTTTCTCTTGCTGATAATCCGATGGGATACGTCGTCGCAACACCTGACGGCGTGATCTTCGTCACATTACCGCCGCCACTGATTACATAGTTCGCCGTCCACATGTTGGTCCCGTCAAAGGCGATGCCTTCAGGGTAAGTAAATGCTGCGCCGACGGAATACGTCGTCGCGGCACCCGTGGGCGTGATCTTCGTCACGCTGCCACCGATACCGCCTACGTTTGTCGTCCACATGTTGGTGCCGTCAAAGGCAATGCGATAAAGAGTTCCTCCGACGGAATACGTCGTCGTGGCGCCTGACGGCGTGATCTTCGTCACGCTGCCGCTGTAGTTCGCCGTCCACATGTTGGTGCCGTCAAAGGCGATGCCTTCAGGGGCAAGGCCTGCTCCGATGGGGTACGTCGTCGTGACGCCCGACGGCGTGATCTTCGTCACGCTGCCACCGTCACTGCTCATGTTTGATGTCCACATATTGGTCCCGTCGAAGGCGATGCCGCTCGAGTAGGCGTTTGCTCCAAGGTTGCCGAGGGAATACGTCGTAGCACACGATTGCGCGGGAGGGGACGTGGGCGAAGATGGCGTTGGCGATGGAGTAATAGGTGTGGTGATTACGGAACCGCCCGTGCCTCCCAAGAGTTTTATGAGCTGGTTTAAGATTGCCAGGGCTTGCGTGTAGAGTGTCGCGTTGGTTTGCGAGAGCTTGGCGAGCAATTGCGAGAGCGTATTCATAGTCTCTGAAAGCGTCGTCGCCCCCGAGGTCTGCGAGGAGCCAGCGCCAGTGTTGCTGGTTCCGCCGCTGCTAGTGCCGCCAGCGGAGCCACTCGAGGAAACGGGCCGTGAATTGGGATTCTGGCCTGCTACGGTCGCGGCCACCTGAAAACTATTGGAGGTTGCTGGCACCGTTTGTCCACCTGGGTAGTTTCCATAGGTCGGAGAATTACTCGGGAGCGTTACGTCAACAACTTGGTAGGTATCGCCATTACCCAGTACTCCCCAGCCATAATTGGGATTGCCGTCGAAACAGTTTATTTCGCCTGTTGCCCATTCCCCAGCCGGATAATCCAGAAACGCCGTTCCCGAAGCATTCCAGCAATTCCATATCGGTACTTCACCGTTCGATACCGCTATTTGCCATTCATCCGAGCCCCCGGGCGTTCCAAACCACAACCCATATACACCATCGGGCGGCCTGTTGCCGGATGGATCCGTGATGGAGACGGTCAGCTCGCTGGAGGGAATATGGGGACCGCCTCCCCCGGCATTATATTCACCGAAGGTCGTAGGAGAGACGGTTACGTGATAGGGAGCGGGAGGACTGAGGACCGTAAGAGCGTTTGAAGTTGCCGGGATCAGCTCTCCCGCGGTGTAGCCGGTCGGGAGGGGACTAGAGCCTTCCGATACCGGCTCAATCCCGGTTGCCATCCATGTTCCAGCCCTGGGGATGAAAATGCTACCGCCAACGATTCCAGATCCGCCACCATTAGAGTTTACCAAAAGGTCCATTTCGGTCTGGCCCGGCGATGCAAGCGTGATATTCCAATACCCAGCCGACACGGGCTGCCCCGTTACGGCATCTGCCATCTGTACCGAAGTTCCTTCCCAACTGCTTGTCAGCCACTGTTCATATCCGGCGCTCGGGAAAGTAATCTTAACGCCGTCAGCGATGAGTGTCTGGCTCAGGGCGGTAGTCTGGGCGACCGCAAGACCTACGCTGCTTCCGAATAAGGCAAACACTGACACAAAAACTATTGTTTTTTTCATAATTTTTATTAGTAAGTTTTTATTTAACCTTTTTTCCATTGTTTTTATTTCCTGCTATCTTCCGGCCTTTGTTTAGCCTCTTCCTTTTTAGAAATTATACCACGCAGAGCCGCCTGGGCAGAGCGGTAGGACTGTGGATAGGTGTTTTGTGCCCCCACCAGGACTCGAACCTGGATTTACTGCTTAAGAGGCAGCTACTTTAGCCTTTAAGTTATGGGGGCGAGATTGACAGGCCGACGAGTTTCTTTGAGCGAAATCCACTTTCGCTCTACCAAACGTACCGTATTTTCTAGATCTTGTAAAACCGCCTTATGCCAACCATACACAGTGTATTTCATGTCGGTTCCTCTGCATACGTAAATTCGCATCGTTCCGTAGTAAAGATTATTTTTCTTGTAATTCTTACTGGGCGGTTTAACGAAGCTTTTTCCAAAATTGGCCAATGGAATTCCAGTGAGTTCGGACCAAAAAATTTTTAGAGCCAACTCATCTTGCTGGGGATAAACATTGAGACGAGCCTTCAGATCGGATGGATTTTTGTTGAAAACCCTTTTCAACCATTGCACCATAAAGGCAATCATATATGGATCGGAATTTGTGATCTCAAAACTTTTTCCTTTGTTGCCCTCCGCCCAGTATAGCGCCGCGCCGAATAATTTGTAGGCTTCTTCGGAAAGCGGAAGTTTTACTTCTCGCAGCGCCCCTTGAATAATCGAATCTACTTCGCGTGCCCGCCGTTCTTTCTGGCTCTTCGGCCCGCGGCACAGGACCTCAATTCGCTTGGTATACAAACGCCCTCTCTGTTCGGGAGCAAGCAAAATGTCCTTAAGCCACAAACTCAAGGTACTTTTCGCGATTCCCACTTCCTCCTTAATTTCCTTATAGCTTAATCCTTTTCTTCTTAGCTCTCGCGCTCTTTTACGAAGTGCAGTTTTCATTGCACTTCCACCCTACCACGCGAGGCATTAAAATCCTCTAAAAAATTTATTAAATGACTGCCGTCACGGACTCCAGTTTATGATAACCTGATTTACCGTCGGACTGCCACTGCTATAACTGCTATAGAGTGCCTGAACCTCGGTAGGGGAGAGGGCGCGGTTGTAAATGCGGACGTCGTCGATGAGGCCTGGGAAATAACCTAGGAATCCACATCCAGAGCCACAAACACCGATATCGGGAGAATTCCAACTGGCCGGAGTCCCAGATAGAACTACTGAGCCATCCAGTGAACCATTATAAAATATTTTCTCGGTGCTACCGTCCCACGTCGCAACAGCAAACGACCAACTACTAGTAGGAACTGATGTATTTCCACACAAATAGCTTGAGTTTACTCCCGCGACATACTGACAAATTTTTCCATTTTGTATATTAAAAAAGATGTCGGCGTAACCAAGAATATCAGACCGACTAGCAAGAGAGGTGGGATTTATCCATGCCGCAACAGAAAAACTCGAAAGTATGCTGCTACTAGTCATGAGTATATAATTGTCGGTTCCGTCGAAATACCCCGCCCACTGTCCCACCTTGCCCGCGGAGTAGTATCCACTCGTTCCCCCAGCCGTCCCATGCCAGCTCCCGTTGTTCCCATTTCCGCTGGAATCATACGCCGTCGTGCCCGTGCCCTCGTCAAATGTCCACCAGCCGACCAGGCCGCTCATGGGGGGGGTTGACGCGTTTGAAAGGAGGGTGATGCGATAACGGAAGTAGAGGTAGCCACTGAAAAGGGAATAGCCATTGGAGGTGGAACTGGAAACAAGGGTAACGGGGGCGCCCTCGGTGGCTCCGCTCGTCCCGCCGAAATAGGAGAGCGAGGTCCCGTCGGGCCCCAGAAAACTCGTGAGCGTGCTTGAGGCGCTCGAATTGCTCACCGCGAATTGAAATTTTACCGTCCCGTTGCTTATACTCGTACTTCCGAGCCACGTAACCGAGTTCAATTGGTTCCCCGTGGTCACCCCAAAGGTTGCCGAATCCAGCGTTCCGCTCGCGTTGTAGAGCCTCTGAACCTCGGTAGCCGAAAGGGCGCGGTTATAGATGCGGGCGTCGTCGAGCAACCCCTTTGTGAATTGAGAAGGGCCGCAGAATATGCACGCGCCTATACCGAAATCAGAAGTCGTTTGAGGAGTGACGGACAAATTTGTCGATGTCGCGAGGGTGCCGTCAACATACAATTTTTGGACGCTCCCGTCGTAGGTGCCGACAATAAAATGCCATTGATTATAAGACGGGATCGTCGCAAAGATATTATGCTCGCCCCCTGAGTATATATCCCATTCGTATTGACCGTTCCCGTAATCCCTCAAAAATCCTCCATACGTCGATTTCCCGATCATAAAAGTTCCGAGTGTGCTTGTTGGTTCATTAACCCATACCGCGAACGTAATCGGATTATATGTAAGGGTGGGACCCGAAGGTACGCTTACATAACTACTCGTACCATTGAAACTCAAAGCGCCGCTCCCTACTTCCCCGGTCGTCCAAGTGGGCGCGGGTGAACTAAACGTTCCGTTGTTCCCGTTTCCGCTTGAATCATACGCCGTTGTCCCCGTCCCCTCGTCAAAGGTCCACCAGCCGACGAGGCCGCTAGGTGCTGTTGACAGCGTGAGCTGTCCCGCGGCATTTGTGACTATTTTAGTGGACGTTGCGAAGGTATTGCCCGCGACAGTGACGGGGGTGTCTTGCCCGGATCCGCCCGACCAATCGCTCTGGTCATAAATATTATTGGCATTGCGGGTGAGATATTCGCTTATGGTCGTCGTGGCGTATGCGAAAGAATTGGTGCTTGCGTTGCTCGTGACCGCGGTCACGAGCTTTGCGGAGGGATCATAATAATTCCCGCTCGCGGTTGCGGTAAGGTTCCCTGCCGAGGTGCGATACGCGTCGCTCAAGTAAAAATAGCGCTGGTAGGTCGTCGCGGAGCTACTGTAAAGTGCCTGAACCTCTGCAGAGGAAAGGGCGCGGTTGTAGATGCGGATATCATCGATGGAACCAGCGAAATAAGAAGTGGGGTTTGAAGGCGTTGTATTCCTATTCCCTATGTGAAGATCACCAGAAGCCACCACGTATGGATTTGAATCCAACGTGGTGCTCCCTTGGCTTAAAGCGCCGTCAATGTACATCAGGGCACTCTGCGCTGAACCATTTGTTGTATTAGTCGTGATGACTGCCGCAAACTGATGCCAGTTATTATCATTAAGGTTAGAAGTGGAAGCCGTTTGTACAAATTGACTATTGAGAGAATCTTTCATTGTTGCACAAAGATGACCTGCCCCGCCAACGCAACTGCCCCAATTTACAGCAACGCCCCAGCCTCCCCCATTTACAACCTTACCCAATATAAACTCCGCAGATGTCGTAGAGGTTTTGAACCAACCAGTAGCAGTAAAAGTGGCATCTGCAAAGTTAAACTGGGCTTGATTGCTTATATCTACATAGTTATCCGTCCCGTCAAATGTCCCCGCCCATGTTCCCAGCTTGCCTGCGGAGTAGTAGCCGGAGGTGCCCGATGCCGTCCCTTGCCACGCACCATTATTGTTGTTTCCCGAGGAGTCGTATGTTGTTGATCCTGTCCCCTCGTCAAACGTCCAGTAGCCCACGAGGCCGTTCGTGGGGGCTCCGATGGTCACCGTCTCGGTTCCTGTCGCCGAGGAGTATGGCGATTGCGCGGTCAGAAGATGATATTGATTTGCCGAGCTGGTGGCGATCGCGAGGAGATTGTTCCAGTTCGCCGTGGCCCACACCTTTGTGTTGTCCAAGAGTTCCCTCCCGAGCTCCGTCTGCGTTTGGATGACGCGTGTTTGCTTGCTCGTCTTGAGGGCGGGTGCGATGATCCCGGCGCCGGCGATGAAAAACATCGCGCCGATGGCAATCGCGATGATGGCCTCAATAAGCGACTGGCCCCGATTTTTCCTATAAAAATCCATTAACTCAACCGTTTACGGATTGGTCTCGCGCAGGCCTGGATTATTGTTGACGATGACTTGTACTGTGGTGCTCGTGTTGTAGGATGCGTTGCCTGGGATCGCGCCGGAGCAGCTCAATCTATAGGTGGTATCGATGATTGGATGGATGGGTTGATTACCGACCCAACTCCCAGTGCTTATGCTGCTGGAGGCATAGGTTTCACCGTCGGATCCCATGATGGTGCAGCTGGTCACGTTGCTGCAGTTATAGTTGAGAGTTGACGTTTGTGGTGGAACGATGATCGCAGAGGGCGCGGCAGTAAAGGTAGTACAGAAGGGCGGGGGTGGGCAGCCGGGCCCACTAGGACAGGAATTGTAGAGTACGGTCAGGGAGGCCGGGGAGGGCGAACACGTATGCCTTAATGAACCAGAGCTGCCGGTGACGCGGAAAGAATACGTGCCCGGGACCGCCGTGCCGCCGACGGCTATTTTGAGGGTGGCCGAACCATTGTAGTTGATGGTCTGGGGAAGAAGCGTCGGGGTAACGTCGGCTGGCAACCTGGAGACAGACAAGCTTATGGGAGACATAAATCCTCCGGATGGCGTGGCTCTGACCGTGTAGTTTTTAGAATTCCATTGCAGGATACTTTGGCTGGAGGGAGAAATTGAGCACGAAAAGTCCGGTGCAGCAGTGACGTTCAAATTTGCTGTGGCCGGAGGAAGACTTCCGTAGGTGGCCGATACGATGGCAGAGCCCGCGGCCGTGCCGGCGAACTGGCCGGCGCTGATTTCGCTTGCGATCGTCGTAGGAGAAACCGACCAGCCCGCGCTTAACGTCACGTTCTGTTCTGGCTGCAGCCCGGAACCATCAGGGTCATAGAGTGCGCTAAACGACGCCGTTCCGACTGTCGCCTGTATGGTCGCCGCCGTTGGGGAAATGCGAAACGTAGGCTGCGGCGATACCACCGTGAGGGTTGTTGTTCCTGAGGCGGGTCCGTCAGGGCCGGAGCATTGGAGGCCGTAGTCATAGGGCCCTGCCACCGAGGGCGGCGTCACGGTGAACTGTGGCATCGTAGTCGCTTGATTCCCAGTCCAATTAGGATCGTCGCCGGAAGCGGTGCAGTTGGTCACGTCCGACGAGGACCAGCTAAGAGTTGCCGAATTGCCGATCGGAACGCTCGACGGATTAACGAAAATGGAAACGCTGGGCGAAGAAGGAGATGCGACCACATTATAGGTAACACTGGCGGATTTGATTTGCCCCAAGCAATTGGTCACGGTATATGTGCCGACGTAGGTGTGGCCGACCGCCGAGGCAGGGACTGTCCAGAGATAGGTGCCGTTTTCAGTATCTCCCAGAGTCCACGCGTTTGGTCCGCTGCCGTTGTCGGTAAAGGTGCCGACCCACGGAGGAACGCCGTTCGTGGAAGACCACGCGAAATTGACCGTGTCCCCCGGATTAACCGTAACGGAAGAGACGCCATTGGCGGTGATCGTCGCGGTGGGCGGTTGGCAAGGTGGCGTAGAGGTGGATATGGAAACGTTCACCGTTAGCGTTGCGTTGCCGACGGGGATGCCGCCGGGATCCTGCCCCGTGATTACGATCGTATAAAGGCCGCTCGTGACGTTGGAAAGAGAAATGGCGCCGTTCGTCGGGGCAGTCAAGGCAGAGCGAGGAGAAACTAAAACGAAGCCTAGCACTACAGCAACAAGCGCGGCAATGAGCACAAAATGCCTTTTATCCATTGAATATATTATAGCATTATGAATGGCCTACCGAGGTGTGCATAAAACAAACCCCTCTGGGGTCGTCCTTTTTAACATCGGATGCCTGCCTTTCATTGTATTAAAAAATCATTAAAGAACTTTTGACATTGCGCGGTTTTCCACTACGCTTATGAACAATGCTGGAGATCACGCTTACCCAACTCGCGGCGAATATTGAACAACTTGCGGATATCGTCCGGCGCGGTTTTGCATCCAATGACCAGCGCTTTGATGCGATTGATAAACGGTTTGAGACCATCGATCAACGCTTTGATGCCGTTGACCAGCGCTTTGCATCCACTGACCAACGCTTTGACACCATTGACCGGCGCTTTGATGCCATGGACCAGCGCTTCGACGCCTTGGACCAACGCTTTGACACCATTGATCAGCGCTTTGACGCCTTGGACGCGCAGATTGAGAAGTTGGCATCGGCAACGTACCTGGAATTTATGGCGATGCGGGAGGAAATGGCCACTAAGGATGAACTGCGCGCCGTGGACGGCCGCCTCTCATATGCCATTGGACAAGTTGACGCGCATCTTTCCGCATACGCCACGCAGTGGAACAGGGAATTTGAGGGCTTGCATGACCGCGTAGAAGAGCACGATGGGCGGCTGCGGCTTTTGGAGAAACGGCAGGCAGGGTAAAAACGGCCTCAATATGAAACAAGTTCATGATTGAAGTGGAAAAAAACTTTGACCTAAAACCTGGCGACAAAAAACGCTTAATTCAAGGCGCCGAGCTTCAAAGCAAAAAATCATTCACGGACGTGTATTACGACAACGATTCCTGTGGCTTAACGTCCCGGGATTATTGGCTTCGGAAGAGGGACGACCGGTTTGAATTGAAGGTGCCGCTCAACGCGAAGGGGGTAGACCGTGAGGCGACCGACCAATATCACGAATTGGAAACCGATGCCGAGATCGCGGCCGCGCTTGGCATTGCGGCAAAGGCGGCGAGCGCGGCAACAGCGGACCTCACCGCCGCTCTCGCGGCAGCGGGTTACGAACCCTTTGCAACCATCGTCACCAAGCGGGAGCATTACCGGAAGGGCGATTTCAATCTTGATTTTGACGAGGTAGAAGAACTTCACTACGCCACGTTTGAGCCGGAGCTCATGGTTGCGACGCCCGAAGAAATCCCGGCCGCCGAGGCGCGCATCCTCGCGTTTGCAAAAGAGCATGGCATTTCGGGATCCGCCGGCCACGGCAAGGTCATTGAATATATTCTTCGCAACCACCCCGCGCATTACGAGGTTTTAAAAGCGAGTGGTGTGGTCATGGATTAAGGACGGCTTGACAAAAGCACTTTATTGAACTAAAGTGCCCTTATGGACTGGAAAACGAAAGAAAATCGGCGATTAATACAAGCCATTCTTGCACTTGGGTCGGCCGACGAGGCGCGCCGGTTTTTGCGCGATCTTATGACGCAAGGGGAGATAGAAGAGTTTGCAAGGCGCCTCAAAGCGGCAGAAATGCTCTCCCAAAAAGTGCCCTATACGGTTATTGAAAAAGAAACGGGCCTTAGCTCCACCACCGTGGCGCGCGTTGCGAAGTGGCTGAACGGCAAAGAAAGGGGATACAAAGCGATTATCAATAAATTTCATCATCACAACCCTGCCCAATCAAAGAGAGGGTTGTCTTGATGTCTTTATAAATAATCATTTGACATGAAATCAGCCCCCTCCTTGATTGGAGGGGGTTTTCGTCTGTCTACCTAATAACAAAACGACAGGCCGGTTCTTTGAAAAGAAAAAGGAGGCGACATGAAAGTTTCCGATCTAGTGGATTACTTCACAAAAGATGTGATTGTCACCGACCGTTCCCTCGGAATCATGGGAATGGAAATTGAGACGATGTTCACTGACGTCTCAGGCGCACCAATCACCATGCGGCAGTCCCAGCGGATATTTGCCGGTCTTTTGTACGTTGATGGTTGGCGCATGGCGGAAACGAAAGGGAAGATGATAACGAAAGTGATATCCCCGGTTGGCGATACTGTCTCCTACGAACTCGGGCGGCACAATCTTGAGGTTGCCCTGCGCCCAGCCCCGGAGGCGGATCTTCTTGGGAGAGCACGCAATGCCCTTCAAAAACTTTACCTTGTGGCAAGGGAGGTAGGCGCTTGTCCGGCCTTTTGGCCCACCATGGCATGGCCTGCAGACCTCTTAGCGATTCCGGACGAACGCGATACCGTCTGGCTGGAGCTTGACGGGCGAGAAACCCTCAATATCCTTGCGAAAACGGCATCGGTGCAGTTCATGGTCACCGTTGCGCCGGAGAGTGCCGTGACGGTGTTGAATAACCTTGGGCAATGCCGGCGCTCGTTCTTGGACGATTATCCGCAAGATACACTATGGCGCGAGTACATCGCGGATTCACATGCCGGTTATCAGCCCGACCGTTTCGGCGGCCCCGCTCATTTTGAGAGCATTGAAGATTATTGTTGCAAGCTTGCTCAACATGACGTGGTGACGCCAGGCGGACTTATTCCATTCTCTCAAGTGGAAAAGGTGGATATCTCCCTCTATCTGCGTTCCGTATGGTGGTATTTCCGACTCAGGCGTTTCGGAAGCAATCTCTGTGTGGAGATAAGACCTCTTCCTCGGCGCACGGATGCAGATTTTGCGAATCAGTTACAGCTTGCAAAAGACGCCGTTGCAGGCTTGGCCTCCCGTAAGTCGTTCTAAGTTCTATCTACCGCATGCGGCCGGGAGGAATCTCGGCCGCTTTTTATATCCGGACGAGTTCGTCTTTTCCAGTTGCAAGATCAACGACGAGGGCGGCGTGGTTTGGAATTTCTGTCCAGACGATGTACGGCAGACGGATTTTTTGGGAACAGACAAATTTTGTGATGCCGGAAGCGTTCTTTCCTTGCAGTAATGTGTAATAATCCCTACAAAGATCGTATTGTTTTACCTCCTCGTTGTTTTCGTTCACTTCCCGCGTTGCAAGCAGCATTTTTCCATCAGATATCAGAATATTCAGAGCGGTGTAATCCATGGTTCGTATTTTTTTGATGCCCTTCAGGAATCCTTCCAAAAATCCGCCATTTTTCTGTATCGTTTGAACAAGCCACAAAAATATCCATTCCGAATCAGTTTCGCCGTGACGGCTGGCAGCATACTTCGGTTCAAGCGGGAGCGTTTGATAATCCCGCACGGTCCCATTGTGGCAAAGCGTATAAGGATCAAACGAATAAGGCCCGGTGTTTTCCGCCTTCTTTTCGCCAATAGACGCCTTCCGTAAATGTCCGAGAATCAACGCGGGATTCAATTTCCCGGCACGTGCGGTAGCTGCCGCATACTTTAAGTTCGCGAACGCCGAGGAGGGATCTTTTTCTAGGAATGAAATGCGACCGTTTTTATATGCCGCGAGACCCCAACCATCCCCGTGCCCCCACTCGGTCTCCGGCGGGACATTTCCAATTGCCGCAAGCGTTCCAAAACCCTGGAGGGCGTACTCGATCTCATGCTCACTATTTTCCCCGATAATGGCAATAAGTCTACACATGTTTTCCGCAGTGGAGTTCTAATGCGGTCACGCGGCGATCAATACCGTGCATCCAGTCAAACATCCGTGTTTCAAAGTCATCGAAGCGGCGGAGGAGGGTAGTTTCCACAGAAAGGAGCCCCTTCGCAAGGTCCTCTTTGGTAGCGTATCTTTTTATGTCGTCGCCATATTTCTTCAGCTCGCCGCGGAGGGATGAAATATCATCGCGCATGGATAAAGATTCTGCGGCGAGCTTGTCGAGCTTGTCATGGATTGCCGCGAACTCTGTTTGGCACGCGGCCGCCATTTGGTCAATTGTCATAATGTCATCGTAAGGGAGCGCCCCAAATTGTCAAAGGTTCTTTAATGATTTTTTAATCTCATCTCGCGGGAAGTTGGGATGCTTTTTGCGATTTCGGTGATGAGCGACGTTCGGCGCGTACCCGTTTTCTCCAGCATGCTACGAACGCCTTTGATGAGATCGTCTCGCGCATAACACTCCTTCCCGGTAACCCACGCGCAGGCCTAATGGTGCGAATCAAGCGCGACAGCAATTTTTGAATAAAGATTCACGCGATAGGCGAAAAAGTCAGTTGTTTTTTAAGAAACTCAAATACGATTTCCTGCAAGAATTCCAATTTTTCCGGCGGAATTAAAGGCAAGCCCCACTTTTCGCCTTGATGTTCCTCGGGGCGCCGTTGCAGTATTAAAAACCGGCCCTCATGTTCGAGAAAGCAGCCGACCGCTTTGCTCTTAGGTTTTTCTTTGGCACTCTGCATATATATGAATGTTATCAAATAAGATTTGTTTCCGAGGGATACCGATTCTGAGCAGTTGACAGGAAGTGCGTTTACGCCTAGATTTTAGGCAGTTTAGCGCTCCTTAAGAGCGGATTAAAATATCAGGAAGAAAGGAGAAATGGCTGGTATGACGGATAAGATCAGGTCGTTGAATTTAGAACAGCTTGGGTCCAGAATCGAGGCAATTGATGAGTTCCTTCTCATGCTGGTAGCTCATCGGATGTCGCTTTCTCTCAATGTCGGCGCGTACAAGCGCGCCACCAACCAACCCATCTTTAGGGGTGATAGGGAAGATGAACGACTGGAAAAGGTACGAGAGTTGGCCGAGAAGTTTGGCTTGAGCCCTCATTTCGCTGATTCCATGCTGTACAACATCATCGGCGAATCCTGTAAGCAGCAAATGATTCAGCTCCAAGCCACCGGCGAAGCACCGCCCTCCGCAGAAGATGAGGATGAGTGGTACGGAATCCTCAAGCAGAACCTCTTGAAACTCACGGAAGCGATTGCCCCAACGTATGACGATCAATACGTCAGCGGCTTCTTTGCTTCAAGTGCCTACCGGAACTTTGAGGATTCGGTGCTTATGCAGGAAGTTGGCAAGCTGGGCGTTGCCGGAACCTTCGTTGATTTGGGATGTGCCACCGGTTTCAAAACGTTCCAATTGGCCTCGCAGTTCAGAAAGTTGATCGGATACGATATTGGCGCCCACATGATTGAGCAAGCTAACCGCAAACTCAATCAGAGAATCCCCAGCGAAACCCAGTTTGAGTTCCATCAAGTTGACCTGGAAGAGGGGATCCCCCTTGAAGATGGTTCAGTGTCCTTTGTGATGATGAACCTTGGGACAGCGGGCGATCTGCGGGGTATCAAGGGTCTGATTGTAGAGATGAAGCGGGTTCTGACCATCGGCGGAAGGTTTCTTTTTTCGTTCTACAATCTAAATGCCCTCGTTTATCGGTGGGAATTTCTACCGTGGCCGGTGAGCGTCGCGGCGGAGATCAATCACAACAAAAGGTGTCTCGACGTACACGCCGCTGGTAAGATCTTCTCCGTATACGCACGCGCTTATACCGTGCACGAGGCGAGGAGCTTCTTCCCTCAGGGTCTTGTGCTCAACAAAATTGTCACTTACCCAACCCTGAGTCCGATCCTACCGAACTGCCTGTTCAAGGCTGAAAAGGCAAGAGAGGCGGTGCTGGACCTTGACGAACAGCTCTCAACCTCTGACTTTGGAGCCTACATCATCGTGACCGGCGAGAAGGAGGCTTCATGTCAATGAAGAAAAAACTATGGTGGGGGTTCTTGCGCAGGCAGGGATCCCCATCTTTTGATTGATGGCATCAAAGAGAAACCACACGCATCGTTTACTATAATCCAAAATCCAAAAGGCCCCGTGTGACTTATATATCTGCAGCGGGGCCTGGATCTCCGAGCGCGGTGGGGAAATCAGTTTTCGTCGTGTGATGAAGGTCACGCAGTTGCTTCGAACAGTTGCAATTTATTTCCTTCAAGGTCTGCGATCGTAGTGATGCAGTATCCCATGCGTTCTCTGATACCCTCTATCATTACGACGTTGTTTGCTATCAATCGATCCACGAATGCACGAAGATTGCAAACAGCAAACACTGGGATGAACGAGGGGTGGATCTTTCCCTCGGGGGCTGGCATCCATGACGGTTGCCATAACGCCAGGTGGTTGTCGCCCTCGGGGGTCGCAAGTTGACACCAACGACCATCCTCGTTGGAAACGATTTCTCCCGAAAGTACAAAACCGAGGTTTTGCGAATACCACACAACGGCTGCGTCAAGATCGCTGACCACAATCTCAAAAAACTCCAATCTACGTATCATATACCTGCTCCCTTCCTAAGAGTGCCTTGCTATATTGAATAAAAAACCGTAAATTTGAGGAAGTCAAGCTTATTGTATTATGCAGCTATGGCGAGCAACGCCAGGAGGATAACAATGGATAGCAAACTAAGGATTTTGTTCGTCTGTCGAGGCAACATCTATCGCTCCGCAATAGCAGAGGGGATTCTGAGACAACTCGCAGAAGATGCCGGATTGAAATCCATTGAGGTATTTTCTCGGGGCCTTCAGGGATTCGGAGAGACCCCAGAGCCACCGCGCTTCCCCAATCTGTGTCATTATGATGCAGAGTGGAACGCTTCCAAAGATACCTTGAAGGAACTGAATGTGGCACTTGAAGATCATGTCGCCACGCCTCTCTGCCCAAAAGATATTGAGAGATCTGATTTGATTGTCGCTATGAGTCAAGACATACATTCCGAGCTTCTGCGGGCATTTCCAAGCAATCAATCAAAAATCCGTTCCTTCAGCGAATTCGAAAAAGGGGCTACGACCGGAATCCCTGATCTTGAGGGAGAAACGGCCCCGGACAAACATCGGGCTGCTATTCTGAGAATCCGCGATGGCGTGGCACTGATGTTTCAGAGTATCAAAGTGCAACTCGGAAAGTAGTTTGCAGAATGCAACTTCCCAGCGGAGGAGTCCGCGCGCAAGTGAGGACCCCTCCGTTTTTTTACGCTTTGTGTGCCAAAAAAAGAACCTCCTCGGTCACGGTGGCCGGTTTTTTTGTTCGCGGAGGCATAAGAGCATAACAATTAGTTTCGGCAACGATAGGTTTCTTGTCGCCGCGAGCAAGGATGGTCCCTTTTGGGATCGGCTGAAAATTTTTCAGTTTTCGCGCTAGTTCATAGCTTCCGTTCGGAAACCACACCGAATCGAATACCCGATACTTCACTTGGCCTTTTCGTTTTGCTAGTTTGCCCCTAGGAATAAGACCGAGAAGAGCCAGAAACGTCTTTCCGCAGGTGATAGCACACCGGAACGAAGATTTCAACTCATGCCCGCCCGTTTCAATGGCATAAACCACCGCCCTTTCTTTTCCATAGAAATAACATGCGGGTCTTCCTGCCTGTACCGCGTCAATATTGGTAATCACGGTTTTAATTGGAAACCGCGAAATCGCCTTGATGCCGCTGCGTGCAAGCGCGATGATCATGGGGCGCGTCGATTCGGTAGTACTGTGAATGTCGAGCGCATACTCTAGTTTGCCCCAGATTGGACGGAGTTCGCGAGCACGTCGAATTTCATATCTCCTATCGTGAGACCTCGCCAAGGCACGGGAAGGCAGACGGTTCATATTTATATCAACGAATTGCGCCCGGCGCTTCGCTTCATCATCGCCGCGAGTGGCAGCTCGAAGATATTGTTCCGCAGCTTTGACATTGTTGAGAATGAAATAGACAACACCCCGTTGAAGTTTCTTGTCCAAACCATAAATGTGGCGGAAATAATGATACATTGCTAAACCGCTTGGTTCGTTGCCGTGAGTCATGACGGTAAGACCAATAACCGGGCCGGGTCGATGGGAATCAACAATCCACACGCCAGGAATTTTCCGAACAGTGCTCGCGGAGAATTCCCGAAACACTTCTTGAAAGAAAGCGAGATTGTAATCCATGGTTTTCTCCATAAAATTCTTTCTTGATAAGTACGCTCTCGGAAACTTAACTGAGCGGGATCCGCTCGACGCAATAGGAATTGAGTAAATCCCAGTCGAGATCAAGGCCGAGGCCGGGGCCCGCGAGTTCCGGAATCATCATACCTCCTGAGACTTGGAATGGTAGGTGGTTGAAAAAGTGTTCATAGTCCTTCATGTAGTCGAGCGCTCCCAAGAAATCAACGGGATAATCGAAGTTGGGCACTGTGGCGAGTGCGAGATTGGCGTAAAATCCTACGGGAGACTCGAGCATGCCTCCTACCCACGTTGGCACAGTGTGCTTTGCGCAATATGCATTGATCGCGAGTGCGTTTACCATACCACCGACCCTTGGGATTTTCACGTTGACTAATTTACAGCTCCCAAGCTCAAGTGCTTTTTCAACGTCATATATCGATTTAATACTTTCGTCCAACGCCACTTTCGTCCGTATGGCGGCTTGAAGCTTTGCGTGATCGATAAGATCGTCCCCTTGGAGCGGCTGTTCCACGCAATAAAGATTAAGCGGATCGCACGCCTTGAACGTAGTGAGCGTGTCTTTGCTGAACATATAGCTTGCGTTTGCGTCGAGCATAAGAGCCGCGTCAGGAAGTTTCTCCCGCAAGTACTTCGCATAGGACACATCGTAGCGTGGTCTTATTTTCAACTTAAGATAACGAATCCCCCTCCTATAATATCCCTTCGCCTCCTCAAGCATGTCCTCGGGAGAATCATGAATCGAAATCGTTCCTGATATCGTGAGTGCTTGTTTCGTCCCGCCAATCATTTCAGCCAAACTCTTTCTTGTCATTTTTCCCCAGAGATCGTAGCCCGCCATTATTACAGCGCTCTTTGCAAACTCGTTGCCTTTCATGAAAGAGAGGGCATCGTTCATCGCTGCGGGGCTTTCGAATTCTCTGTCTTTCATTAGAGGGAAAATTACCTGTTTCAGGACCGCCATGACGCTTTCGGGCACTTCTGGATTGTAGAGGGGGAGGGCGAGCACGGGTGCCTCACCCCAACCTCGCCTTCCTTCTTTGTCAAAAAAAGAAACGAGAATAATATCCCTGTCATTCAGGGAGCCGAAACTCGTTACGAATGGCTTTAGGAGAGGAATTTTCAGATGAACGATTTCACCCCGAACAATGCATATCGTAGTCATAGGATTAATTAGATTTCACAATTATTGCCTGATCCCCAAGCAACTTTCTTAGCTGGTCATACGAAACATCGGTGTCTTCTCTCAACAACAGGCGGGCAAGAGTCGGTAGGGCGAGCACAAGAGAATCTCTTCCTGAAACATTTCCGATCTTCTCGAAATCTTCGGAAGAAAGGGGAGCATTTACCAACTCCACTGCGTTCAGGAGATGCATCTCGCTTTCTTTTGCTCCTGAAAGCCCCCAGCATGGTGTTATAGTTGCAATGTTGGTGGGCATGACCCCAAGGAGTTCGGCACGCTCCCTGTCCCCCAGTGTGTCTTCAATGAAACGAGCCCCCCTTCGCTTTACTTCCCCACAGTATTCCGATTGGAACATGCCTCCCACAGGACAGAGCCCCCCCTCCGCCATAAATGCGAAAAACTTCAGAATTCCTTTAGGCAAAATTTTCCCCTCGTGGAGAAGCTGAGACAGGGTATCTGGATTGAACTTGCCTTGGTATTCAACAATCCGCGGCTCTTTTCTCGACCGATCCACTTCGTAAAAAAAACTCTCGTCCTTGTCCCATCCAGTAGAAATGCCAGCAAGCGATCCTTTGAATCCCTCACGCAAATCTTCTTTGGAAAAAATCTGGTACAAGAGGCTGCCACGGTCTGCAAACAGCTCTGCAAGAAAGCGAGACCCGATATTCTCCGAATCGATGGTAATCTGTCGTAATTCTTTCGGGAAAATGCGGTTCATAAACGACGAGTGGGCGACCGCTATTTGATCGGTGAAGCTCCCGCCGGCTTTTTTCTGCATAAGCCGGATCATTTCCTCAGCAAGAGCATACTCTCGATTCGATATCTTCCGATTACCCTTCAGGTTCTCCAGTGGCTGAAGCCGCCTTTGCAACTCTTCGGGTGAGACGGCGGGTATCAAGTTCTGGGGCGTTTCTTTGAAACGGTCGGCTGCGAGTCGGAGCGGATCCGCATTGAGGGAGTATTCGAGATATACTCCACTATTTGCATTGTTCGGAGGAATGCGACCAGAGCTTAAACTCAGGTTGATCGCGCTTTCTGTCGCCGCGGCGCGCGAAGCGGCCCAAAGTGTTTGTCCCTGGAATATCAGCGGATTCATCTGGGGCCCTTCTCTTTTCTCCTTTCGATCAAATCGCCGAGGGAGATAGATGTGCGCTCCAGTTTCCGCCGACCACATGCGGGAAAGCTCCGGCACAAGTTTTGAGGTTATCTCGTCACCGTATAACCGCTGGACTTCGCCCAAAATTATGGCGGTTAATCTGCCGCGTTGCGAAAACACTTCTTCCGACGGATTCCATTTGAACGCTGGCTGCAGATAAGAATTAAGATGTTCATGCTTTGATATCTCCTGCAACGCAGGATTCATCTCAAATATCCTCTGTAGCAAAGAATTGATCTTGTCTTCTAAGGAAGAATCGGGCCGTGTTAATTGTTCGTTCATGGGATATGGTGAATATGAAAATGATAGTTGAAATCAAGGAAAAAATAAAGTTGTGTAGCAACCTTTTTCGTGGCTAAGACGTGGGAGTGTTTGGAATTGACACGGTCTCTGACATTAAAAAAACCAGAACCAAGTGTTGCCAAGGTTCTGGGTGAATGCCTAGGGTCCCCGGATGAGGACCCTAGGTCTTGTCTAGCTCAGAAAGGACATCAGCAACTCGAAGTCTTTGAGCGCGCGCCGATGGTTGCCACTCTCACCCCTGAGTTCCCTATAGTGTCCGTGGCACCACTCATATCCGCGGCGAGTTAAATCTTCGAATGTCGGTTCGCCCTCAAGCGGGATATAGCACGGGTTGTTACAAATGGTCGTGTAGTGGTTGGCTGAATCTATTCCGGAGTAGAGGTCGGGCCTCTTGTCTCTCAGGTACCTTCGAATCATCGTGAAGCGCGACTCCGGCTTGCTCATCAGATTCACGAAGTTGCAGGTCCCAGGAGAGTATTTTCTCCTCCAGATCAAGGGATGATACATATCCAGCCACGAGAATGGATGGGCTGCCATGTAGAGAATGGCGTTGTTTTCGCCCGATTCACCACCATGCTTCCTGCCCGATTCTTTGATTCTTTGGACCATGTCAATGATTGCGGGATCATCGGATGATTCAAGTTCAGAACCAACAGCCCTCAGAACCTCGAGGGCGCCATCGGTCATTTGCTCGGCTTCATCGAAGAAGAAGTTTATTTCATGATCAGCGAGAAATTTGCTGATCACATCCCGGAATCGTGGCTGGCCGATTTTCCACCCGTTGCAGTAATTAGCGATCGGGGATGGATCAATCAACCTGACCGTAGACTTGACAGAATTCAGTGCAAGTTCCTTTGACAGAGCGACAACTGGAATTAATCCAGCGCAGAATCGTGCGGGCATCCCGGCAGGATGCTCGTATGCAACGATGCTGACCTGAACATCCTTGCTGTCCTCGCAGAAAAGACTTTCTTCGAGCCATTGACACTTAATGGAAAGGTTGCCCATGACCGACCCCCTTTTTATTTTTGAAAGAACTGCAACGGCCCGAGGGCTATTGCCAAGGAATTTTCAAACAAAAAACTCCTCGTCTCTATACACACGGTTGCCGTGCGTACAGGGACGAAGAGTTCATAACAACTCCACGTGGTGCCACCCCTTTTGGTACTCATTGACTCAGACGCCTTTCGGCCGACATCAATTATCCTATGGTTACGGAGGAAACCGGATCTTCACTAGCGCGAAGATCACCTTGCCCTTTGGCGACTTAGGCCCAACCCCCCGCGGACGCAGGGGACCTAGATCTTAGGTTTTGCCGCTTTTAAAGAGCTACTTTGGGAGGTTACCAAAGGCCATAAAATATGTCAAGGATCGCGGTTTGTAGCGGTTTGTGTTCACATCCTGCAAAAAACATTTGATCGCTCATCACTGAAGCTTTAGGAATTGTTACAGAGAGGGTTGATTTTCCACCCTCTTTTACTTCCCATCGACCAAGGTTCACTTTTCCAAAAGCTCTTGAAAAACCATCTCTCCTATTTTCCCAAGGAGAAGATTTTGCATTGAGTCCACTGCCCGAGAGGAAAGACCTTCCTTATTTTTCAGGTTTACCATGCAGCTTATCACGATATGCTGGTCCCCGGTCGTACTGAAAAAAGCAAGGTCGTTGACGATTTTAAGTTTGCTGTATGAGCCGGCTTTGGAACCGTAACATGTGAGCGTGGCACCGAACGAGGGATGGAAGGGAATATTTCTGGTAAGACGCATGCTGTCGTAGGCCATGCTCATATAGCGTAATAGTTCCTCTGCGTAATTGTCAGCAAGTGTTTTTCTATTAATGATGTCGGCAAGGATGCGGGAAGATTCCCGAGGAGTACTGAATCCTATATCGGTGGCAGGAGCACTCTTTGTTGTAAGCGACTACGTATCGCCTACAACTCCCGTCTAAGTTTGTAAAGGTGCGATCTTGCTTCAAAGAACGGCGTACTGTCCGTTCTTGCGATAGAGAATAAACCTCTAAAAAATAAAATACAAGTTCGCTGTAAGCGAAGAGCGAACAACAAAGGGGCGCAGAGAATCCTTCTGCGCCCGTGATTTTATCCTAGCCATTCCATTCGCGTCTAGTGTCTGAGAACAAGGTAACTGAGAATGAGAAACGGCTGCGTCGTTCTTGCATGACGCAGCCGTTGGAATAATAGAAGTGGAATTGGCACCGGCGACAGGACTCGAACCTGCAACCCGCGGTTTTGGAGACCGCCGCTCTAGCCAATTGAGCTACGCCGGCCCAAACCTATTGGATTGCCTGGTTAAATCCTTGCCCGGAGTTCGTCCACAAACTGATCGATTTTCTTTCTTGTGACATGCGGCATGACAGTGAATCTGAACACCCGCACTCGTTTATCTTCAGGAATTGAAGTGAGGTCAAAGGGCAGGTTGTTCATGTCAGGAGGAAAATCGTCGCAGGGAATGCAGAAACGGTCTTTAATCGACGGTTCTCCTTCCGAATCCTCGCTCTCCAGTGCTCGTTTGAGTTCATTAGAGAAACGCACCGTCTGGATATTCATTCGAGAGGGGTAAAGTTCAACTTGTGCGACCCCGTCGTGATTGAATTCCAGGAGACGTTCGCGAAGATAGTCGCGGACAGAAAGGCACCTTTGAATTCTTTGTCGGTAACCTTCCCGCCCAAGACGGTTGATGGCGGTCCAGCATGCAGCGGTGATTGAGCCGGACCTCGACCCGCAGACCGTGGTGTCCGAGCGGCCACGGAGATATTCTGCCGAAGTTCTGGTGTACCGTTCCATGAGTCCCTTCCTGCAAAGGAAAATGCCGGAAGAATAGGGCGCGTACCCCATTTTGTGAGCATCCAATGACACAGAGCTTACCGCGTCGTTTTGGAAACCAAAGGGATATTCCGGTTCCAAGAAGGGCAGAACGAATCCCCCGAACGCGGCGTCTACGTGCACGTGGAACCCAATGCAAAGTTCCTTTTTGAGTTCTGCAAGCACTGAGGAAATTTCCGGGATCTGGTCCACGCTGCCAAGGTTGGTGGTACCTGCGGTCAGTACAATGAGGAATCTGCGGTATCCATTTTTGTGGAATTCTCTGACGGCGCGGTCCACAATCTTTCCTGTCAGTTCTCCCTCGGCGTTGGTGGGAAGTACACGAAGGACGTTTGTGTCGTCCGAAGAGCAATCGGAGGGAGTTAAAGAAAACCAGCCTGGCGAATGCTCTTCGTGGTTCGTGCGGCCATCGCGAAAGAAGCTCGGGAAAAGCCGCCCGAAGTGCTTCACAATGCTGTAGTGTGCCAAGAACGAGGTAAGCACTGCGATACCTTGTTTCGCCGTGGAATGGCTGTTGAACAGTCGGTTGCGTCCGAGCCACATGCCATGGTCGTTGCCCTCGGTACCGCCCATGCAGATATAACCATCTATCTGCGTTTCTGGGTCAGCGGCACCAACCAGTGATCCCATGGTGTAGATGAACTCGCGCTCAAGTTTGTGCGTTCCTTCGAAACCGGCTTCGGGTTGCTCCTTACCGGTATGAACGCCGATGTTGTTGGGATGTTTTAGGGAAAATTTGCGGAGGACCTCCACGGCATCCTTCACCGGAAGGGTGCCTGGAAATCCGAGGATTGGATCACGTCCGTAACAGATGTTTTCTTTGGCGGCTTGGCGGAGCCGCCACCAAAGACGGGGAAGCGGGACGCCCCGCTTCCGTAGTACCCATTTGCCTTTCATGGTCTCCTCCTTGCCCGCTAGGGCGTTCGTCCTGGTCCAATGCCCATTCGCTTCCGGACTTCCTTGATGGTTTCATTGAACCTTGTTTCTGCTGCGGCTCGCCCGGCTTCAAGAATTTCACTTATCAATTCGGGTTTTGCCGAGAACTCCTTCCGGCGAGCGTGGAACTCATAGAGAAGTCCCGAGATGTTTTCCGTGAGGACTCTCTTGCACTCAAGGCAGCTGATGCTGCCCGTTTCACAGCCGTTCTCGCTCCACTTCAGCTGGTCCAAATTGCTTACCATTTCGTGCAGTGCGAAGATAGCGCAATGCTTCGGATTGCCTGGATCGTTGCGGCGTTTGCGTTGCGGATCGGTTGGAGCGACACGGATCTTTCCCCACATTTCTTCTTCAGAGTCTGCGAGATTGATCGTGTTGCCGTCGCTTTTTCCCATCTTTGGGAATTCGCCGCGCTCATCCATGCTCGAAAGGCCGGGGACGAGGATCATTTCCTGGGTCAGACCGTCGGGTATTGGAAAGAACTCGCCGTAGCGTCGGTTGAACCTGCGGGCGATTTCCTTCGTTAATTCAAGGTGTGAACGTTGATCTTCGCCGACCGGGACCAAATTAGCTCTTGATCCGAGAATGTCAGCAGTCATAAGTACGGGGTAGTTGAGGAGACCGGCATTCACGTCCTGCGGTTGTTTCGCACGCTTGTCTTTAAAGGTTGGTTGCCTCTCAAGATCGCCAACTGGTGTTAGGCAGGAAAGGTACCATGCAAGTTCAGCGACTTGTGGAACGCTGGATTGCACGTAAATGGATGACCGATCTGGGTCTACGCCGGCCGCAAGATAGTCTAACACGATTTCCGGCAAATGGCTTTTGATTTCTTCCGCTTCCTTCAGTGTGGTCAGCGTGTGCATGTCAGCCACAAAGAAGAAACAACGGTAGGCTGGATCCTTGGACATGCGCGCGAAGCGGACAAGAGCACCAAGATAATTCCCGAGGTGCAATCTCCCCGTCGCGCGGATTCCAGATAGAACGATCGGAATGGTGTTCATGTGTTACTCTCCTATCGGGAAATTCGCCGTTGGCATCCCATAAACCCCTGTCTTTATTGAGTTTGCAAGGCCATCAGCTATCTTCCTTATACTCGTGGTTTGTGGAAAATGCAACATAAGTGCAAGTAAGTATCAGGGTGGGAATGTTGACATTGCCAAGTTACTGAACCACTACAAGATCCTCGACGGTGTGGCTTCGAAAAGCTACAATGAAGCAGGGGGAAGCAGGGGAATGAGATTATGAGTGATAAAAAGAACAAAACAGAAAATCACATTATTCTGACCGGAGATCGACCTACCGGTCCTTTGCATTTAGGCCACTATGTCGGATCATTGCGGCAACGAGTGGCGCTTCAGTATCAGCACAAACAATACATCATTATTGCTGATACGCAGGCGCTTACGGACAATGCGGAAAACCCCGAGAAAATCCGTAAAAATATCCTTGAAGTAGCCTTGGATTATCTCGCGGTGGGCATCGACCCAAAAGCTACCACGATTTTTATACAATCCCTTGTTCCGGAACTTGCTGAGCTCACGATGTATTATCTCAATCTTGTGACGGTGGCACGACTTCAAAGGAATCCAACCGTGAAAGATGAGATTAAGCAACGTAAATTTAGAGGAGGCCTTCCTGCGGGGTTTCTTTGTTATCCAGTTAGCCAAGCTGCAGATATAACTGCGTTCAAGGCTGATCTTGTACCGGTGGGAGACGATCAGCTTCCGATGATTGAACAGACCGTGGAGATCGTGCGCAGTTTCAGTCGTATCTACCACTCCTCGGTCCTCGTTGAGCCCCACGCATTTCTCTCAGACGTCTCGCGGCTTCCAGGGACCGATGGCAGGGGCAAAATGAGTAAGTCATTGGGGAATGCGATCTCGCTCGGTGATGTTCCCGACACCATCCGGGAAAAAGTGAAAACGATGTATACGGATTCTGAACACTTGCGTGTGGAAGATCCCGGTGAGGTGGAGGGGAATCCGGTATTTTCTTATCTTGATGCATTTGATCAGGACAAAGAAGGTCTCAGAGAGATAAAGGATCATTATCGCCACGGGGGACTCGGAGATGTTGCGGTAAAAAAACGCCTTCTCGATGTCCTTCTCGCAGAGCTTGATCCCATAAGAAAACGGCGCGAGGAATTTGCGAAGGATCCCGCGCAAGTAATGCGGATTCTTCGCGAGGGCGTCAATGTTGCGCGTTCAGTAGCTATGCAAACCGTTGAAGAAGTGCGTAGCGCCATGCGTATTGACTATTTCTTAGCTTAGACAAAAAATTGACATCGTTTTAAGTAGATTGTATTATATTTTTAGTCATCAAACTGATTAATTCCGAGTTTGATTTGAAAATCAGAATAAAAGGAGAATTTCGATGGAAAGGTACCCCCGCCTTAAGCCGGGTGCGATACTCCGCGCAAGGCCGAAATGTGAATTTCCAGCTGGTGCGACATATGTAGCAGTCTGCCCAGCAGGTGAAACATACTTGATTGGCGCGGATGAGTATAAATTCTTAATCCGATGTGACGGCGTGACGCCGCTCAACGAGATTAAAGGTCTTACAAAGACGATCCAAGAGGAATCTTCTTTTTCCGAAATCATTTCTCTTGAACCTGTTCCAGCCCTGCGTCCTGCGGGCCAAGTAAGAGAAGTGTCCGATCTTGTGACGCCCTGCCGCCAGGCGATCTGGCACCTGACGCGCAGTTGTAATATGTCATGTGCCCATTGCTACTATCTTTACGAGACCTCCGCCGCGACAAAAAACAATTTCTCTTATGAGGAGATTTGCCACATCGCGACATGTCTCGCAGATCTTGGCGTCGAGGCGGTCCGTCTTTCCGGAGGAGAAGTTACCTTGGACGCAAAGCGGTTTGAGACGACAATCGATGCTTTGACCGATAACTGCCTTCCCATCATCGTCAACACGAACGGTTGGAGGCATCAGGAACGCGTCATCAACGCTTTTCGGGATAATCCTTACTTGCGGGCGGTTCAGATTAGCCTCGATGGGCCGAAGTTCGCTCACAACGATATTCGGAGGAGTAACAGCTTCGACGCCATTAAAGCCAACCTTAAAAAATACGTTGATCACGGGATCTATGTACGCATTATCAGCATGCTGACCGAACGGTGGGTGCGGCGGGACACGGTCCTAGAAATGTGTTCCCATATGGCCGATGTTGGGATCGCGGATTGGGTCATCGAGGTTCCTTCAGTGGCTGGTCTCTGTGCGCAAAGTTTTACCGGAGAAATAGAGAAGATTTTCGATGCCGCCCTTGCTTTCCGCGACTTTCTCGAATCCCGACCCCATCGCATCACTTCGTTTTCTCTTGCTCAAGTGTTTGACTGGCCGGATTACAATAATTCGGTCGCAAAGACGCTTGATGACCCCATCTGTTCTCATGATCTCGGGTTGCTCAGTTTTGGACCTGAAGGCATTTCCTACTGCACACTTTTTCGCGAACAGTTCGGCGCTCAATGGAAGGACATTGGGAAAATGGAAACCGATCAATATAAAGAACTCTGGAATCGCATTGCACGACAAAGAATTTCCAGGAAAATAGGCGATAACTCTGCCTGTGCAAACTGTGGAATGTTTCACATTTGCCAGGGAGGTTGCCCCGGTCAATACAGTGATGCCGTCAACTTTAGTGGCTGCGATTTCCATTCCCGCAACTTAGCGATGGTAAAGCAGCGTTTCTTCAACCACCAAGGGTGGCGATTGTAATCACCATCCTACCCTTTCGCCCTAAGGAGGTTCGAATGTCTGAAATCCAACTTATTCTTGCCGAGTCAACTGAACACGACGTCTCTTTTCTCCATCGCTGCTACACCTCAAAGGATATTCGTGGCCCCTTCCAGCCCTGTAGATATATTTCCGAGGAAAGAGTGAAAGAGGAGATCGAAGGCTCGCTGGACATGCGCCGTTTCGTTTTCATCGTCAAACAAGACATGAGCGCTGTCGGCTATGCCTATGCGCATTATATCCCGACATTTGATCATTATGAGATTGGCGCAACTCTCTTGCCTTCGATGCGGGATAGGGGAATTGGCACAGCGGCACACCGCTTACTTGTACGACAACTGTTTGGGGCATACGGTGCGCGGCGATTGCATGCCTTTGTGAGCACGGAAAACATAGCGGAGATCACAGTGCTTGAGAAGTGCGGTTTTGTGAGAGAGGGGGTCTTGCGCAAGGTTGGTAATCTCGAGGGTATATGGCACAACCTCGTACTCTACGGATTTCTTTCTTCCGAGTTCTTGGGGGTGCGATTATGATGGCTATATGTTTACGAGGACCTGCCGCCGCAGGAAAGACGACCATTGCTTATGAACTGGCGAGAGTGTTGCGAGAGAGAGGCTTGTTTAAAGAAATACTCGGATATGTGTCGGCTGACATGTTCGCGCATATTTCGTTAGATTGCCAATACACGGAAAAGGAAATGGACCTTAAGTATCGCAACATTGAACTCGTCATTCGCAATCTTGCAGCATCCAATATGGACTTGGTCTACGATGATACGTATCGTCGCCGCCAGGACTATTGTTTCATTGAGGATCTGCTCAAAGAGCTCAATTATCGTCCGATCCACAAGTTTTTCGTTTTTGTTCCTCTTAAGGAAGCTCTTACACGGAATAGAACGAGATTTTGGAAGGAACGGTTGTCGGATGAACTCGTAATTCGACACCACCGCTTCCATGAAGCCCTAATTGTTTCGGGAGAGATCATGGTGGATGCCCTTCTAGAAATAGAAAAGGCAGCACAATCGATGGCCGATGTAATTATGTGTTCAACCTAAGTCCCTTGATATTTGCAACGTTCCGTCTTACGATAATCTTCAGAAAGGAGGAACCTCCAGTGAGAAAAGAAAAACCAATCACGAAAACTTCTCAGGGCGGTTGGGGTTCAAACGTCATACGAACCAAACCAATCGCTCGGGGGAAGAAGATCTGAAGGAGCGGAAGCTCTTTCTTTATGGGCCGCGGATCGTCCAAACCGATCGCGGCCCATTAATTTGTAGTAGGGATTTAAGGAAGCAGTATCCTGATAAGAAAATATTGATCGTGGCCCATTCGTTCGTCATGAGAACGATCAATAAGTATTTTAATCCAGACATGGGGGAGATATCTTTAAGGTCTGCCTACGACTTGACCCCGCCCGCACTTTTTCCATGCAGGTTTCTTCGTAAGGCAATCTTTGTAACACAATCAGTTTAACAAGGCGCGACGAGTTTCAAACGGAAAAACCTATTATTTTTTCTGAACTTTTTGGCGGCGCGCGATGGCCAGCCCCTTCTGCGCCAAACGATGGCGAAACCCATTTCCGGTGTCTTTGCAAGCTTTTTTATGCGGTGCGCCCAAAACCATCGATTTTCCTTATGTTTTTCGTGGCAAAAAGGCGCAGACAGGTCGCAGCCGCCGACCCTTGCTTTTCCACGCGGAAACTGGTATAGTATAGATAGTGCGGTATCCTCCAGACAATCGGAGGAACTCGCGCAGTAATGTTGAATAAGAGGTCAGCCGTAGGAGGTTGACCAATGGAGGGAAAGATGGATAGCAGACAGAGAGAAAGAAATGACTGTTTTCTTCTGCTTCTTGTGGTCAGCCTCCTAGGGCTGACCAGTTGTGGTGGCGGTGGGACCGTCCGTCCCACGGCACAGCCGAACATTGTCCTGTCTCCCGCGAATTTATCCTTTACGGGAGTTTCGGGAGGAACCGCGCCGACAGGTCAGACCCTGACAGTGGGGAACACCGGCACGGCCACCCTGAATTGGACGGCGACTGCCGGCCAGAGCTGGTGCCATGTGAGTCCTGCTTCTGGCAGCATCGCGGCAAGCGGCAATAGTGCCATCGCGGTGACAGTGGACGCACCCACGAGCGTCGGCAAATTTAGCTGCACAATCAGCGTTGCTGATCCCAACGCGGACAACAGTCCGCAGGGCGCGGCCGTGGCCTACACGGTGAGTACTGGCCCCTGTCCTACAGGCAATGTGGTGAGTCTCATGCCCGCCGTCATTACGGTGGGTGGGACGAGTGTGGCCTCGGCGCCTTCCGGTTTCACAGGCGGTACGTTCTATTCCGACAACACCGCGGTTGCAGCCGTCTCTGGCGCCACCGTGACCGGTGAAGCACAAGGCAGTACCACGATCAGCGGCAACGCGGACTGGACCTACACGAATGGCGCGACCAGTTGCAGCTTAGGTAAGGCCCCGCTTGTGGTAAACTTCAACCACCTCACATACCGTACCCCCCAGGTGGATGGCAAGAACGTGAACGACCGGGCAACGGCCGTGGCGGTTACCGCCCTTGGTGCGTTGCGCATCATGGCAGACGCACCGGCTATCCCCGGCACTACCGCAACAAGTTGTGGGCTTGCACTCTACGACGATGCCCACAACCTACTGGATAGTTGGAGCAACTCGCCGACGGCGTGCCAGATCAATCAAATAGTGATCGGCGCCGACGGTGTAACGCTCTACGCGGCGGGTTGGCAACAAACGGATATCAACAACACCGCAACCCGCTCCGCAATGGTTTGGCAAGTTGGTTTGGCGAGCGACACGCTTAACGTTCTCGCGCTCGCCGATTTCCAACTGCCCACCACCGGCCCCGGCGTACGCACCGAGGCGCAGACCATCAATGTCCAAAACGGTCTGTTGTATGTCGGGACGAATTCCGACTATCGGTTGCAAGACCCGCACAGCGGTTGGTACAGCAGCGGTGGTTGGATCGTGGTTCTGAACGCTGCGAACGGGACGCAGCAGCAAGACCCATTCACAGTTAACGGCTACGGTAGCGACGTAAACTTTACTAATCCAGTTACTGGCGTCGCTATGTTCCCCGATCATCTCTGGACGGTCAGCGCCGGACAGTTGAATGGTAACCCGGTTCACGGCTATGCGTTGGACGCCTATTCACTCACGGGCACGCCCCTTACGGGGGGTGAGGCCGGGAACCCCATCTACAATTGCAGGTTGTTCAATGATGGTAGTGGCCATGTCCTGTGGGGATGTGCGGCGTATTGGGGCACCACCAACCAATCGTTCACCATCATCTATAACACCGACAATCCGAGCGATTATTCGGATAGGATCCTATTTAGTTGGTGGGGCGACAATGGCAATGACACAAACGCCCTTAGCGTGAACATCGCCACGAGTTCAACTCTGAATCCTCCGGGGCAGGGAGGACTCACCATGGCGGGGTTCTGCTCCAGGGTCGGCGCCACTGCTGCCGACCTCTTCGCGAAGTCCGATGCGTGCGTTGCCTCCTTTGCGTTTTCTGGCACCTGGCCCGCGCAAAAGTCCTGGAAGATGCGGCTTGACGAGGCCAATACGCCAGGAGGGTCCGTGTTCGGTTGGAATGACATCACGTCGTACACGGATCAGCAGGGCGTTTTGCATGATGTTTTCGTCGGGACCGGATCCGATGGAACGGTCAATTGCGGCAGCACGCCTTGCACACAAGCCGTAATTGGCGACTACGCGCCGCCCCGGTAACGGCGGTACTGCTCCTTGAGTATTAGATAGAAGCATCGGCCCTACCTTTCTGGTGGGGCCTTTTGCTTTCGCGATCTTCCTTTTTATGGCTCGCCTTGGAATTTCTGCGCGCCGCCGTTCAAGGGCTGGCCCAGCTCGCAGGGATTTTCATCAAAATTGTTTCCGGTATATCCAGGTGGCATCTGCTGTAAGTTACATTTCCAGAATAGCGAGGACCCCACCGCCCCGATGTTCCTTATATAATCGGTGAGGTCCAAATCGCTCCCCGGCGGCAAGGTGATTGAGGTTGAGGTTACCCAATATGTGTTGTCCCACGACGCGGCGATGGCTGGCTCCACTGGCTGCCACTTAATAGTGAAGGTTAACGTGTCGCCGTTCGTGAGCGTCCCCGCGCAAGAATTGGGGGAGGAAGCGCAGGTGGAAGTTGGCTGGTTGTTCAAAAGAATGGTGTAGGCGCCGGTGTAACCCGAAGGGACACTGCTGGAATCAGGTACCAAAGAATAGCCCCCAGTCGGCTCGTTGTTGTACGTGCCGCCCGTGCCCGAGCAGGAAGTGCTTTCACAAGGACCGCCGGAAGGGCCGGTGAAGCTCCACGACGCGCTCACGGATGCGCCGGTTGAGGCGTCCACCGAATTCACCTGAATCGTGCCGAACGTTAGTGGGGGCGGAACGTATACATTGACCGCCGTGGTCGCACAGTAGAGCGCTCGGCATGCGTCGTTCTTGCCATCTTGGTACTGGCAACCGTTTGCCACTGTTCCGTTCGGACAGAAAGCAGTAACCCCCGGGGTCCACGTGGTAACCTCTTGCGAACCGTTAAGAATGAAGCCAGCCGTATGCGCGCATGTACCGAAGTCCAGTTGTCCGTTCTTGGCCCACTCTCCTCCGACCAGCACATCGGGGGGGGTACAGTATAGAGAATCACCGGGGCTATCGGAGTTGCCGGAGTCAATGTGGTACGCACCGCTACCTATGGATACTCCCTTGCTGACGGCTGCCGAAGTCAAACTGCAACAGGCAAGCTCAACCTGCTGATAGTTATTTGAAACTTGACTCATCATCCCGCATGCCGCCGTTCCCACCGGGCAGTTATAATCACTCCTGTTGCCGCCCGGCCCTATGTAAGTAGGATTTGTCTCGTCAATGATATTCATTGGCTGGTAGATGGCGACTGTCAATAAAGTGCTCGTGTACGCCGTCATGTAGTTGTCATCCTGTACTTCGATGTCATACTCGGTAGTTCTGTCGGGCGAAACCGTTATTGATCCATAAGTGTCTGTCGCGCCGAAGCTCGAATAAGCGACCTTGGTGGCATTCGTAGCATACCAGCTTAATGTGGCGGTCTGCCCGGGAGAGATGGTACTCGGCGTGACGGATATCTCAACGGTAGGGCCGGTAGCGCAATCAGGCGGGCAACCTTGCGCTCCTACGGGAGAAATGCGCGCTGCGACACCCACGACCACCGCAAGCACTACGACCGCAAGCCCAATGATCCACAAGTCCCTTTTTTTCATTATGTTGTTATAGATTTTTATCGCTAAGGAACCGTCACCGCGTAGCTCACGCTCACCTGCGATCCCGCGCCCCGCACTGCGATCGTAACGTTCACGCTGGCCAATGACGATGCGTTCTCGGCGTACAGGCCGCGCAGGTCGGGGCGCGTCGTAGCGCGGTTTGTGATCGTCCAGCCATGCGTCGGGAAATACGTAAGGTAGTCGTTATAGATGGTCGCCACCGAACTTGAGGAACTCCACTGTACGGTATACTGGTTCGTACTTGAGGAATAATTGACGGCGTAGCTGTTGCTTACCTGCGCCCCGCTGTTTAGGATAAGCTCCTTCGGGAATCCCGCAACCACCTGCCCCTGCGGGGCGTGGACGGGAGCGGGACCGGTCGCCTGCGGCGACGCCGGCCATGCTGATCCATACAGGCATGCATAAACAATAATGGCTGCGAAGATCACGACCCCCACTGTGATCAAAATTGCCGTCTTTTTCTCAAGCTTCATCGTTCCCTCTATTATACAGAAAGCCACCGCTTCGCAAAAGCGGCACCTGTGGACAATACTGTGGCGCGCCCGTGAGGATTTGAACCCCAAACCTCGTGGTCCGAAGCCACGCGCTCTATCCGTTGAGCTACGGGCGCATGCCTGAAAGGAAAGCGCGTGACAGCGTGAGCGCTGTGCCGTGCAGGCGCCATCACGCCATTCGGCGCTGCGCGGAGGATACCGCGCAGGCGTGCTTTCCTCCCCAATGGTACAATGAGGCCCATGGGTGTTGCAATCGTTATGTTTGAATTCATTGTTTTGCTTTTTGGAGCGGTGCTGCACGAGATCGCGCACGGCTATGAGGCGGAACGGCTGGGGGATCCCACGGCGCGGAACGCGGGACGCCTCACGCTCAATCCCTTGAAGCACCTGGATCCATTCGGTTCGGTTCTCCTGCCCATCTTCCTTTATATTGCCTCCGGCGGCGCATTCTTTTTTGCCGCTGCGAAGCCGGTGCCCTATGATCCGCGCAATCTCAAAAATCCGCGGACCGGCACGGTGAAAATCGCGCTTGCCGGTCCCGGGACGAACCTGCTTATCGCCGCGGTCTTTGGGATTCTCATTCGCATATTGAGCTATTTCCCATTTGTCTCCGATATATTCCTTTCCTTCCTCGCGGTCGTCGTATTCATCAATATCCTTCTCGGCATTTTCAACCTCGTTCCCATTCCGCCGCTGGACGGTTCGCGCGTGCTTTTTGCCGCGCTCCCGCAAACGCAGGCAACCTACCGCGTGATGTATTTCTTGGAGCGTTGGGGGCTTTTCCTCGTACTTATTTTCGTGTTCTTCGGATTCCAGCTCCTTATGCCGCTCGTCAATTTTCTTTTTCTTATTTTCACCGGCCAACCGCTCGGGTTGTGAAGATTAGTCATTGACTGCTTAATACGCTTGCGTCAGAATTTATACGGAGTCCATCTTCGGCATATGGGGGTAACCATGCGGACATGGGTGATAAGCGGTATCATCGTTTTTTGGATAATAGCCAGCGTTCTCTTGGGGCACTGGCGCCACCCATACTGTCCCTTCTGCAAAAACAGGGAGAGGACATACAGAGGTGGGATTTTGGGTGATCCTAAATGCGATATGCATGGGATTATCGCTTGAGGAGGGCTACTTTCAGTTAGCCTTCGTGGGCATTCGGGCTGCGGCCGTTCTTCGCCGCAGCCCCCGTCTTTATCGTGGACCTGAGGGGAATCGAACCCCTATCTGCCGGATGCAAACCGGCTGCTCTGCCACTAAGCTACAGGCCCAGCACTAGATCGTGAGCTGCCCGCGGTTAACGTTGGGCAGGCTCTTTTGTCAAACTTATTCTAATCGCTCTTGACTGAAAAGGAAAGATAACGTATCCTGCTGTGGGAATTACAACTGCACATCCCAACGCGGAGCAGAGAGTTTTTTCCTCTCCACAGGCGTGCCAAACCAGGTGGCATGTTTCTCTCTGCTCCGCGCACTCATCCTACCCACCCTTTTTACAGGGTGGGACTCATTTTTATTGACACTGCGAGTCGCTTCCGCTACAATTGCTTAACATATGCCAACCATCAGACAACTGATCAAGAAAGGGAGGCAGCCCTTGAAGTCCAAGACCAAGGCGCCGGCTTTGTCGTTCTATTTTAATTCATTGAAGAATCGGCCGGTGGACTCGGGATCACCCTTTAAGAGAGGGGTGTGCGTCAAAGTATTCACGACGACGCCGAAGAAACCGAACTCGGCGCTGCGGAAAGTGGCGCGCGTGCGGCTCACGAACGGCATGGAGATCACGGCGTATATTCCGGGCGAGGGGCACTCGCTCCAGGAGCACTCTATAGTAATGGTGCGCGGCGGCCGCGTGAAGGACCTACCGGGTGTGCGGTACCACGTGGTGCGCGGGGTCTTGGACACGACCGGCGTGGAAAATCGCAAACAGCAACGGTCAAAATATGGAGCGAAACGGCCGAAGGCGTAAACCCAACATGAGAAAAAAACACGTTTATAAAAAATATCATAAGCCAGACGCCATGCACGGCCGCGTGGAGCTCGGCAGGTTTATCAATTATGTGATGAAGGACGGGAAGAAGTCGGTGGCGGAAAGGGTGGTGTACGATGCTTTGGAAAAAGTGAAAGCGGTAACAAAAGAAGATCCGATAAAGGTTTTTGAAAAGGCGCTTGAAAATGCATCGCCGATGTTGGAGGTGGCGTCGCGGCGGGTGGGCGGCGCGAATTACCAGGTGCCGCGGGAGGTGCGTCCCGAGCGGCGCTTCGTCCTTGCAGTCCGCTGGATCATTGGTGCGGCGCGCGCGAAAAAAGGGAAACCGATGGCGGACAAACTTGCGGAAGAATTGATCGCCGCCGCAAAGAACGAGGGCGCCGCAATCAAAAAGAAACTGGACACGCACCGCATGGCCGAGGCGAACCGCGCCTTCGCGCACTTCGCAAGATAATTCGGACCGAACCGTATGCCTCGCCAATATCCTATTGAAAAGGTAAGAAACATCGGCATCATTGCGCATATCGATGCCGGAAAGACAACCGTTTCTGAGCGGGTGCTTTTTTATACGGGCGTTTCGCACAAGATCGGCGAGGTGCACACGGGGGATACCGTGATGGACTGGATGGAACAGGAGCGCGAGCGCGGCATTACGATCACGTCCGCCGCGACGACCGCGTTCTGGACGCCGACCTACCGCAACCACGACAAAAAGTATGAGCACCGCATCAACCTTATTGATACGCCGGGACACATTGACTTTACGGTAGAGGTGAAGCGGTCGCTTAGGGTTCTCGACGGCGCAGTCGTCGTGTTTGACGGTGTCGCGGGCGTTGAGCCGCAGTCGGAGACGAATTGGCGCTATGCGGACGAATACAACGTGCCGCGCATCTGCTTTATCAATAAACTCGATCGGATGGGCGCGAACTTTATGGGGAGTTTTCAATCAATTCTTGACCGGCTCACGCCGCATGCCATCCCGGTGCAGCTGCCAATCGGTTTGGAAGAAAATTTTAAGGGGATCGTAGACCTCCTTTCAAACAAGGCATATACCTCTGAGGGCGAGCATGGTGAGAAGATAGTTGAAATCACGATCCCGGACGATATGAAGGCAGACATTGCAAAGCGCCGCCACGAGCTGATTGAAAAAATTGCTGAAAACGACGACGAAGCGATGGCAGCATATCTGGACGGAAAGGAGATCGGTATTGAAGAGCTTCGCCGCGTGCTGCGCAAAGCGGTGATCGCGAACAAGATCGTACCGGTCTTCTGCGGCTCGGCATTGAAGAACAAGGGGGTGCAGTTCGTGCTGGATGCGGTGGTTGAATACTTGCCGGCGCCGACAGACCTGCCACCTGTGAAGGGCCACGACCTAAAGACGGGTGCAGAGGTGGAGCGCTATCCAAAAGACGAAGAGCCGTTCTCGGCACTCGCGTTCAAAATCGCGACCGACCCTTACGTAGGCACGCTCGCATATTTCAGAAACTATTCCGGCGTCCTGAAGCGCGGTTCGTACATTTTGAATTCCACCAAGAACAACCAGGAGCGCATCGGTCGCGTGGTCCGCATGCATGCGAACGATCGCGAGGAGGTGGAAGAGGTTTATGCGGGCGAGATTGCGGCGATCGTTGGTTTGAAAAATACGACGACAGGGGACACGCTTTGCGATCCAGAAACGCCCATCGTCTTGGAGCGCATCACTTTCCCCGAACCCGTGATCGGTATCCGCATTGAACCGAAAACAAAGGCAGACCAGGAAAAAATGGGCACAGCCCTGCACCGTTTGGCCGAGGAGGACCCGACTTTCCGGGTGGCGGGGGATCCGGACACCGGCGAGACGATCATTTCTGGCATGGGCGAGCTACACTTGGAGATTATTGTGGATCGCATGAAGCGGGAGTTTGGCGTGGAAGCGAACGTGGGCCGGCCTCAAGTGGCATACAAAGAAACAATTATGGGCGAGGCGGAAGCGGAAGGAAAGTATATCCGTCAGTCCGGTGGCCGCGGTCAGTACGGACATGTATGGCTCCGCGTGACGCCCCTTCCGCGCGGAACGGGTTTTGTGTTTCTGGATGAGATCAAAGGAGGCGTTATCCCTCATGAATTCATTCCGGCGACAGAGAAGGGCGTGAAGGAAGCGCTGGACAAAGGAATTCTCGCGCACTATCCCGTGACGGACGTTGAGGTGACTTTGTACGACGGTTCGTTCCACGAAGTGGACTCCTCGGAGGCGGCATTCAAAATCGCGGGTTCCATTGCGTTCCAGGAGGCCGCGAAGCGCGCGAGGCCAGTGATTTTGGAACCGATTATGAAATTGCAGGTGCTTGTGCCGCCGGACTTTTTGGGCGAAGTGACCGGACAATTGAATGCGAAGCGTGGCCGCATCGAATCGCTTGGTGACCGGCCGGGGCTGAAGGTGATTGACGCGAAAGTCCCGCTTTCCGAAATGTTCGGCTATGCGACCGAGCTCCGTTCAATGTCACAGGGCCGTGGTTCGTTTACTATGGAATTTGATCACTATGAGCCGACGCCGCAGAACGTGGCGCAGCTTATTATAGAGGGGAAGAAGCGCTAGCGCATGAGCGTTGGTTTTTCGGAGACGCGGTCGTTTCCTCCAGCGGGGAAACGCCGCTCGCCCTCGCCGCAACAGGCGACCTGAGGGTCGCCTCAAGCCGTTGCGGCTCCGGGATGCTCCGAAAAACCAACGCTCATGCGCAGCTACTTTGTCAAAGCCAAGTCCGAGAACTGTTCGAAAATCGTCCAGACCCGCGTGGTTTAGAAAAATTTAATCGGTGATTTGCTACGGTGGCATTATGGATGCTGTAAGCACCGTAGAAAATATAAGGAAAATTTTCCACGCATATATTGATATAGCGTATTCATTTCCCGAACTGTGTTTTGGCGATGCGTGGTTCCCGCAGGAACGGATACTTCATGTCATCAAGCGTCGCAAAGAAGATGGCAGGACTGTTGAAGAAGTGAAACAGCTTTTTGATCAAATACCGAATGCAGTAGTTAATTTTGACTTTGAGATACCAAATAAAAATCAAAAAGATTATTCGGGCAGCGTGATGAGAGTGCGCGCGGATGTTGTTGTAGTTGTGAATAAAAAGATAGGTCCGGCGAGGGAAATAATAACGGCGTTTTCGCGCAGCCCAAGAGGTATCAAATCGCTCAAAAAGAAAAAGCTCCAAGAATCTGCCTCTGGGGAGACGCCACGCTCGGATGAGCGATCCTCCCATTGACCACCAATCTTTCGATTGGCGCCCGCAGTGCACGGCGGCTTTCTGACCTTCAGGGGCAGACGCTTGGAGCTTTTTATCCTTTTGCGGTTTACCCTCCCCGCGGAAAAAAGACGATCGGGCGGGGTAGGGTGGTGGCCTCAACCGTTGGATAGGCGACACGTTCCTGATTCATTTCTTATTCGTCGACAAATAAGAAATGAACGTATTGCCCCGGTAGGGTCGAAATCTAAGAGTAAGAATTACTCCTTATTCCTGAGGCAGGAACCTACTTTCAGGATAAAGAAAGTGTTTCAAAAGTCAAATAGTTTTTAATAAAAATTTAACAATTTTTTTATATAATTTTAATCATCCGTATGCTATGTTGATCGTAATGGAACAATCGGAAAAAGAAGAATTGAAAACCGAACTCCGGCAGATTGTCGGGGTGGCCATGGAATGTTTCAAGGGCCAAGCTGCTTTAATTGCCGAGCAATATGGCGACCTTGTTAGCCGCATGGACGGGATGGATGCGAAAATAGATTCATATGGCGGCAAGGTTGATCTTTTATCTATTGAGATGGGACTTTTGAGACGTGACATTAAAGTGGTAAAAGGCGACACTGCATCCATTAAAACCGATCTTAGGGGAAAAGCCGTGTGAAGGATATGGTTATACTTGACCGACGCGTTTGCGCTCTTGAAACAAAGCACTAGAATCCATCTCAGTTATTTTGCCAATCGGAAGTTTCGGTGATAACCTATGGGTAATGCGCCAGTCGGAGCTTTTTACGAAGGTATCACGGGCCGCGCCGAAGGACGAAGTGGCATTGAACGCCGAGCTCCTTACGCGCGGCGGGTTTATTTATAAAAATTCCGCGGGAGTGTACTCGTTCCTGCCGCTCGGGTGGCGCGTGATCCAGAAGATCGCGGGGATCATCCGCGAGGAGATGAATGCGATCGGCGGCCAGGAGCTCTTTATGGCGGCACTGCACGACAAGCGTTATTTGAAGGCGACGAAACGCTGGGATGTGGATGTGGTGTTCAAAGTGATCTCGGGCGGAAAGGATGCCGGCGAAAAAGAACCCGGATTCAACATCAGTTGGACGCACGAGGAGATCATGGCGGAGATCGGCACGAAGTACATCAGTTCCTATAAAGATCTTCCGTTCGCGGCGTACCAGATACAAACGAAGTTCAGGAACGAGCCGCGCGCGAAGTCGGGGCTTTTACGGGGCCGCGAATTTTTGATGAAGGACCTCTATAGTTTCCATGCATCCGAGGAGGACCTCTTCAAATATTACGATCGCGTGGCCGCGGCGTATCAAAAGATCTTTGCGCGATGCGGTTTGAAGGCGTATTACACGCTTGCCGCGGGCGGCGATTTCACCGCAAGCAACACGCACGAATTCCAGGTGGTCGCGGATGTCGGTGAAGATACGATTTATCTCTGCAAGAAATGCGAATACGCAGAGAACAAGGAGATTTCAAAACTCAACGCTCACGGTAAATGTCCGAAGTGTGGCGCCGGCATAAGCGAAGAAAAGGCGATTGAGGTCGGCAATATTTTCCCGCTCGGCACGAAATATTCCGAGGCGTTCAATCTTCAATTCGCCGACGAGAAAGGCAGAAAAAAATATGTGGTGATGGGGTCATACGGCATCGGGCTTGGTCGCGTGATGGCTACGATTGTGGAGGTCATGAGCGACAAAAATGGCATCGTTTGGCCCGCGAATGTGGCTCCGTTCCACGCGCATCTCCTTGCCTTGAACGGCGCGCGCGGCGATGCGGTATATCGCGCTTTACAGGATGAAAAAATTGAAGTACTTTATGACGACAGGAGCCTCTCCGCGGGCGAAAAGTTCGCGGAAGCGGACCTGATCGGCATCCCGTGGCGCCTTGTCGTAAGCCCGAAATTAGGCGAGGGTCAGGTGGAGATGAAGCGACGCAGCAAACCCGACACAGAAATCATGGATATTAAAGCAGCGGTGAAGAAATTATCAAACTAATTAGTGGAATATGGCTTTTTTCAGTAACATTTTCAAAGACATCGGCATTGACCTCGGGACGGCCAATTCCCTTATCTATCTTAAGGGAAAGGGTATCGTGGTGAACGAGCCGTCGGTCGCGGCAGTGAACACGAAGACGAACCATATTCTCGCGGTGGGCGACGAAGCAAAGAAGATGCTCGGCCGGACGCCCGCGCACATCAATGTGGTGCGGCCGCTCGTGAACGGTGTGATCTCCGATTTTGAAATGACGGAAGAGATGCTGCGACATTTCCTGCGCCGGCCGCAGGCGAGCCCGATCACGTCGTACCGGCGGGCGATCCTCTCGATCCCGAACAATTTGACGGAAGTGGAACGGAAATCGGTGGAGGACGCGGCGCTGAACGCGGGATGCTCAAAAGTGTATCTCGTGGAATCGCCCACGGCGGCGGCACTCGGCGCGGGCTTGTCCATCATGGCTCCCGTTGCGAGCCTGATTGTGGACGTCGGCGGCGGTACGACTGATGTCGCGGTCATTTCCATGGGAGGTACTGTGGTTGCGCGGACACTCAAGTTAGCGGGTGATCGGTTTAACGAAGATATCATACATTTCGTGCGCGACGAGTTCCATTTGGCGATCGGCGAACCGACGGCGGAGTTCGCGAAGATCGCGGTGGGGTCAGCCGTTCCGATGGACGAGCGGTTAGAGGTGCCGATCCGCGGCCGCGACGTCACGAGCGGCTTGCCGCGTGAGATCAGTCTGAAAAACAATCATGTGCGCGTGGCGCTTGCGAAATCCCTCCACGCCGTGGTGGAGGCAGTGCGGGAGGTGATTGAGGAAACGCCGCCGGAGCTTGCGGGGGATATCCTTCAACAGGGTATCGCGCTTTGTGGCGGAGGCGCACTTCTCCGGGGGCTGGGAGAGCTTTTGGAAAAGGAAACCGGCGTTCCGGTCCGCATCGCGGAAGATCCGTTGACCTGCGTTGCGCGCGGCCTGGGGCAGATGGTGGACGATTTTGAGGCCCACCGCGAACTTTTGGATAATCCCTTGAAACCGTTGTCAATCAACCTTTAATTTTCTTCTAATGTGAAGAAGCGTGACGGATGGTCTCTCGTAGCATGCATTGTCATCTTGATCGTGCTTGTGTTTCTTGCGCCGCAGTACGGCGCGCGGGTACGGGCGTGGCTCGATCCTCTTGCGGCACCCCAAGCGAGCAGTAGCGTTCTCGTCGCGGAAAACGAGGAGTTGAAAGCCGAGCTTGCGCAACTCGCGCGCGTCGCCGCGCAATTGCCCAGTTCCTCGCCCGCGTACCTTTCTGCCATGGTGTATTCGCGCTACCCTTTTAATTTCAAAAATGAATTTCTTGTTGATGCAGGCGCGAACGAGGGCGTCGCGGGGGGCAAGGCAGTGGTGTTTCAAGGAATCCTCGTCGGCGTCGTAGAAAAAACGTTTCCTGATTCCTCGCTCATTCGGACGGTGTTTGACGGCAACTTTAAACTACCAGTGCGCGTCGGCGCGGCGGGGAATGACGGCCTGCTTGTAGGCGGCGCATCTCCCTTAGTTGCTTCTATGGCGAAAAGTGCCACGGTGCATGCGGGCGATATCGTCTATGCCGCGGCGGAGGGATTGCCATACGGACTTCCAGTTGCCACTGTCCAAAGCACGACCACATCCGCAGACAATCTTTTTGAAGAAGCGGCCCTCACGTTCGCCTACGACAGCAACGGCATGCAAGTCGTTGCCATCGCCCGATGACCCTAAAACTGCTTGCCGGCCTCGTGCTCCTGCTCATCGCGCTTGCGCTCCAGTTCTCGCTTGCCGCGGCGAACGTGTATTTTGATTTTTCTTTCGCCGCGCTCATTGCGTTCGCGTTGGTATTCGGATTTTGGGAATTGGCATTTCTTGTCCTCGTCGCGGTTTTTATCATCAACTGGCAGCCGGCCGTGAGCGCGGAGATACTCGTGTTCGCATTGTTTCCTTTTGCAGTCTACTTTTTGCGCGATGCGTTCCGCTCGCAGCCGTGGTTTGAAAACCTCGTCGCGATCTTCCTCGGATTTCTTACGCTTGCCATCGCGGCTGCGCCCGCGGCATTCCTCGCATCGTGGCGGCTGTTTTTGCCGGATCTCGCGGCAGGTTTGCTTTTCGGCACGTGCGTTTTCTTCCTGCTCCAGAACTCATTTCAAAAGTAGGATATTCGTCTCTTCCGGCCAGTTTCGGCTGCTCTCGCTCGAAAATCCCTCGCGATATGTGATTGCCTATTTGTGAGATGGGTTCTATGCTAAGAACCGATGAAGCAGGATCGTTTCCGCGAAGTCGCTTTTGAAGATTCGTTGCACGACGATTGGAGCCGCGATTTGGACATGGCGGAGGTTCCCATTGGACACCGGCCATTCCTTTGGCTTGGGGCAGCTGTTTTTTGCGTTACGCTCGCGGTCGCGGCGCGGATTATCTATCTTAATTGGGCAAGCGGCGCGTATTACGCGGCGCGGGCGGAAGACAATGTGGCAGAATACAAAATGGCGCCGGCGCCGCGCGGCACGATCTACGACCGCGAAGGCGACGTGCTCGCGGAAAGCAAGGCGGCGTTCGCGGCGGTGCTTGACACGCGCGCATATGTGAACGACGAGTCGCTTCGCGCAGATACCGCGCGCATCGCGCAAAGCGTGCTCGGTATCACTTCCTACGATTTCACGAACCTTGTGAATCAGGCCGCCGCGCAGGATTTCGCGACGCCGGTCGTCCTTGCGGAAAACCTTACGCAGAACGAGCTTGTGAATCTCCAAGCAACGAACCTCGCGACGATCAAAGTGGAGAGCGAATTCATCCGCGACTATCCCAAAGGGCCCGTGTTCTCCTCGGTTATCGGTTATACGGGCCGCGTGAGCGGAAGCGACCTAAAGACAAATCCATCCTTAAATGGCACCGATTTCATAGGCAAAATGGGTGTTGAGGCATACTACGACGATGCGGTGCGCGGAAAGCCCGGAGTGACGGTGCAATACAAGAATGCGCAGGGTGCGTTGCTCCGCGAAGAACAACGATCCGCGCCGCAGGTCGGTGACTCGCTTCATCTTACGATTGACGGAGAGCTGCAGTCGTATTTCTATTCGCGCCTCGCAAGCGGTTTGCGGTCGCTCGGGAGGACCGTGGGCGTGGGCCTCGCGATAGATCCGCAGACGGGCGAAGTGCTTTCGCTCATCAATCTTCCTGGTTTTGACAACAATGTGTTCTCGCAATCCAGTGCCGACGGGACGGCGGAGATAGCGCGTTTGCTTTCTTCCTCCGACAAGCCGCTTTTCAACCGTGCCGTGAGTGGGTTCTACAATCCCGGTTCCACCGTGAAGCCCCTGGATGCCGTGGCGGCGCTCAAAGAAGGCGTGATCGACCCGCAACGCACCATCTTTTCACCCGGCTATCTCTTTGTGCCAAATCCGTACAATTCTTCAACGCCGAGCCGGTATCTGGACTGGCGTTATCAGGGAAGCGTGGACTTGGCATCCGCGCTCGCGCAATCGTCGGACGTGTATTTCTACGTTGTCGGTGGCGGTTCGCCGCCGGCAAGCACGCCGTCTTTGAATGATCCGAGCGACTACGGCATTTCGGGTCTCGGTATTGATCGATTGCACAAATGGTGGGAAACATTCGGCCTCGGGAAGCCGACCGGCATTGACATGCCGGACGAAGCGGATGGATTCCTGCCCACGCCGGATTGGAAACAGAAACGCATGGGAACGCCCTGGCTCCTCGGCGACACCTACAATGTTTCCATTGGCCAAGGCGACCTGCTTATGGGTCCGCTCCAGCTTTTGGACTACATCGGCGCCATTGGCAACGGCGGAAAAATTTACCGGCCGTTCCTGAATGCCGCTTCCACTCTACAGATCACGGAGGATCTCGTGGGCCTTCTTCCGCAGATACAAGAAGTGCAGCAGGGGATGCGGGAAGGGGTAGCGTCGCCGCAGGGAACGGCGTATTCATTGCATGATTTGCCGATAGATGTGTGTGCGAAGACCGGCAGCGCGCAAGTAGCGAACAACCAGCAGGAGAACGCGCTCTTTGTGGGCTATATGCCGTGCGAGAATCCGCAGGTGTCCATCCTTGTCCTTATTGAGAACTCAAAGGAAGGAAGCTTGAATGCGGTGCCGATAGCAAAGGATGTGATGAGTTGGTATTATTGGAATAGGATCGTCGCGCAGCCGGCTGCGAATTCACCGAGCAGCACCCCCGGCGTCCACCAATAAATTTTCTATGAGTGAATTTCGCGAAGACCCCGTTTCCGGCGATTGGACCATTATTGCGCCCGGGCGCGCCAAGCGTCCCGAAGAACTTTTCGCGCGCAGAGGACCGCGCGAGACATCGCCCAAACGCGGATGTCCATTTGAAGATCTGAAAAAATCCGGAAACTGGCCGCCGATCGCAATGTATCCCGACGAAGCGCACTGGAAGATTGCCATCATCCACAATAAGTACCCTGCGCTCGCGCATGGCGCGCGTTGCGCTACGGGTATTTCGCGCGGCTTGTATCATGTAAAGACCGGCGTGGGGGACCACGAGATTGTCATCACCCGCGACCACCGGAAAAATTTTTCTGAACTCGCCACAGGGGAAGCGTGCAATGTCTTTACGGCAATCCGGGAACGATACCGGGCAATCGCGAAGGATGCGTGCAGCGCATACACTTCCGCATTCTTTAATTGGGGACGGGGGGCGGGCGCTTCACTTTCGCACCCCCACTACCAGATCCTTGCGTTGCCGATCATTCCTCCGCACGCTATGAAATCTCTTCATGGTGCCCTGCAGTATTTCAAGCAGCACCGCCGTTGTGTGCGCTGCGACATCGTCGCGGAGGAGCGGAAGGAGAAAACGCGGATAGTGGCGGAGAACCGCCATGCAATCGCATTCGTTCCCTATGCGGCTAAGCGCCCCTTTGAAGTGAGCATTCTTCCGCGACGCCACGCGTCATATTTCGTGAAGACCCCGGATGCGGTTCTTGGAGATACCGCACGCTTGCTGCGGTCCGTGATGCGCCGGATAAAGAAGTATCTCCATGATCCGGACATCAATTTCTTTATCCACGACGCCCCCGTGGACGGTCGCAAATATCCATATCATCACTGGCATATTGAAGTCGTGCCGGTGGACGTGATTTCTCCTCCGGGAGGATTTGAGATCTCCACCATCGTGAATATCAACGTCGTTCCGCCGGACGCCGCCGCTGCGGTGCTGCGAGGGGAGAGGGTCGGATCATCATTGGGGTTATGATGTGGAAGAAAATGCTTAAGCACAGGGAAGTCAGCGTAATGTCGCTTGCGGCGCTTCTTTTCGTGGCGGGCGGCGCCTTGTGGTCGCGCCTCGCGCTGCATACTACTTCCATGAGTTCTCCGATGATTCTTCATTACAACGATCTTGAGGGAATCACTGCCGTCGGCACGCCGGCGAATTTCGTCTTTATCGCAGCGTTTGGGATCGCGGCCGTCATCATGAATTTCGTTATCGCGCTTGAGCTTGAGGAGAGGAGCCGCTTTTTGGGGAAGTGCGCCGCTGCGGTTACCCTCGTCCTCGCCATCTTGCTTTTTATCGGCTTTGCGGCTATCATTAGCGTTAATTGATGGCATGGCACAGGACTTCGCGGTGATTCAAACTGGCGGGAAGCAATACAAAGTTTCCGCCGGGGAGAAGCTAAAAATAGAAAAGACAAGCGCCGAAGGCGGCGCCGTGGTTTTTGATAAGGTGCTTTTGCGGTCCGAGGACGGCCGTGTGGAAATCGGTACTCCCTACCTTACGAATATTTCGGTGGAAGCGGAATTGCTCGGCGTGGGGCGCGAGAAAAAAAAGATCGTTTTTAAGTATCATTCCAAAACGCGGTTTCGCAAAAAGAAGGGACATCGGCAGGAATATGCGGAGGTTCGGGTTAAAAAAGTCTAGAGCCCATTCCAGAACGTAGCCGTATGACTCTTATGTCCATTTTCGGCTGCGCAACGCGAATCCCTCCTCGCAATACCACAAGGGTATTCCTTCGTCGGGATTCACGTTGCTCGCTCGAAAATGATTTATAATCCTCATGCTGCTGCGTTCTGGAATGGGCTCTGCGGATTTGACGCGCGGGGGCGTAGGGAGTACAATAGCTTTTGTTATCCTTCGCAAGGGAGTGTTTTAGGTCGATTGGCTATTGCTTTTTTGCGAAGTGACGCGGGTCAAAATAAAAAAATTAACAAACAACAATATGGCAGAAAAAGAAAAATTTGACCGATCCAAGCCGCACGTGAACGTGGGCACGATCGGGCACGTGGATCACGGAAAGACGACCTTGACCGCCGCGATCACACACATTTTGTTCATGAAGGGTCTGGCCAAGAAAGAAGAGGGCGTTGACCAGATTGACAATGCTCCCGAAGAGAAAGCGCGCGGTATTACCATTGCGCTACACCACTCTGAATATTCTTCGGAGAAGCGGCACTACGCGCACATTGACGCACCGGGACACGCGGACTACATCAAGAACATGATCACGGGTGCCGCCCAGATGGACGGTGCGATCCTTGTGGTCGCTGCGACCGACGGTCCGATGCCGCAGACACGCGAGCACATCCTGCTTGCGTATCAGGTGGGCGTGCCGAAGATCGTGGTGTTCTTGAACAAGTGCGACCAGGTGGACGATCCGGAATTGATTGATCTCGTGGAATCCGAGGTACGCGAGCTCTTGAAGAAATATCACTTTGACGGCGACAGCGCCCCCGTTATCCGTGGTTCTGCATTGAAGGCATTGAATGTGAAATCGCCGGACGACCCGGACGCGAAGCCGATCTTGGATCTCGTAAAGGCCCTGGACGACTACATTCCGACGCCGGTCCGCGACATTGATAAGCCGTTCCTCATGCCGATTGAAGACATCTTTTCTATTGAGGGCCGCGGCACGGTCGTAACCGGCCGCGTAGAGCGCGGGAAAGTGAAAGTGAACGAAGAGGTTGAGATCGTGGGCCTTCGGCCAACGGCGAAGACCGTCATCACGGGTATTGAAATGTTCAACAAGCTTTTGGATGAAGGCATGGCGGGCGACAACATCGGTGCCCTGCTCCGCGGATTGAAGAAAGAGGATGTTGAGCGCGGTCAGGTGATTGCAAAGCCGGGTTCCGTCACGCCACACTCTGAATTTGAGGCGGAGGTGTACGTGCTTTCCAAAGAGGAAGGAGGCAGGCACTCGCCGTTCTTCTCGGGCTATAAGCCGCAGTTCTATATCCGGACGACCGACGTGACTGGTGAAGTAACCTTGCCGCAGGGCATGGAGATGGTAATGCCAGGCGACACCGTGAAAATCACTGTGAAGCTTATCTCTCCGGTCGCGCTTGAGGACAAACAGCGCTTCGCCATTCGCGAAGGCGGCCACACCGTAGGCGCCGGCGCGGTTACAAAGATCATCAAATAATATGGCAAAGAAGGAATCGGAAACGCCACAAAAGATCCGGTTGCGGATCAAATCCTACGACCACAAGCTGATTGACAATTCGGCGCGCCAGATCATTGAGACCGCTGAACGGAACGACGCGAAGGTTAACGGTCCGATTCCGCTGCCCACGGAGATCAGGCACTATACCGTGAACCGATCAACCTTCGTCCATAAGGACTCGCGCGAACAATTTGAGCTCCGCGTGCACAAGCGCCTTGTGGAGATCCTGAATCCGAGCCAGAAGATCATTGAATCGCTCACGAACCTCAATCTTCCCGCCGGGGTGGACGTGGAAGTGAAAATGGTCTAACAAAAACTCCCGCTTCGGCGGGAGTTTTTGGTCTCCTGTGTTTTTGTTTTCTCGAACCCGCTTCGGCTCGGGCGCTCTCCTCGCTCGCTTACAAAAATTTGCCACCCTCTCGCCTTCGGCGGGGGTCCTGTCAAATTTTCTGCTCGCTCGGAGAGCGCTGATTCCTCGCCTCCGCTAGGTTCTTCGAAAACAAAAACACAGGAGACCCCAACACCCCTGCCGGCACGGTTTATATTAATGAGATTAGTTGTTCGAATCCTGGCCTGCGCACAAAATATAAAAATGCGCAACACCACGTCTGAGGTGGTGTGTTGTGGGCGGTACTTTATGATTTGGCGACCGCCCGAAAGCCATGTTGCCTTTGCGGCGTCTAAGACATCATCAAGGGAATGTCTCGATTAACGAGGATGTCGGTGACTCCTATCTGCAGCAACTCGAAAATTATCTTTTGTTCGTCTTTTCGAGCCACAACAGATTGGAGGGCGAACCATCCTATGATACCCATGAGCGGCGAACAGGAAGGCCCCTTGAGTCCTCCGATGATGCGACTCGCATCGCCCAGAACCTTCTTGGGTACATTGGCTACAAGCATTACGTGTTGCGATGCCTGAAATGCACCCTTGATGAGTTGGACGAGACAATCGATGTATGGACGCTTAGATTCATCGGCCAGCGAATCATGGTTCGCCACGACAACGGTATTGGACTCCATTATTTCGTGAATCACTTCGAGTCCATTTTCTTTCAGAGAATCGCCGCTCTCTGTCACGTCAACGATTGCCGTCGCACCGAATCCAATCTTGTGTTCGGTGTTGCCAAAGGATGGGACAACCTCGATGTCAGCCCTTCCCTGCCTAGCGAAGAACCTCTCGACTAGTTGGACGTATTCAGTTGCCACTTCACAGCCTTGAGGCAGCTCTTCCACCCGTCGAAAACCACTGGCTTGATTCACCGCCAGAACGATTTTGACGGGCTTGTTGCCGCTGCGGCCGATGGGCAGTTTGAGCAGAACGGGGAATGTTAAGCCCCAGTTAGCGATCCAATCCTCGCCCACGACGGCAACGTCAAAATGACCGGCGTCGAGATATTGCGGGATTTCCTGCGGCCTCTGGAAGGCAACTCGCTTGATCCAGTCAACCCCGACCCTACCTTCTTTCGTCCGTCTTTTCTCTATCGCCACAGGCAACCCTGCCTTTGCAAAAAGGTCGGTAATGACGGCCTGCATGGAACCATCCGGAACGACCACATTAATTTGACTCATAAGGCACCTTTCCTTTTAAGTTTTGATTCCGATAGTGCGTCTTTCTGCGAGGATTTATAGCATAAATATTGCTCGTAGTCAATTCTTCTTGGTACTCTGCACATACATATGGCCCCTTGAAGTGTAAGCTGGGGAATATGCCACAAACACTCGCAAAAGACGCAGCAGAGGAACGGATGCGGTGGATCACCCCGCATCTTGAGAAAGAGATGAGTATCAAGGACATTGCTGCCCACGCGCCGTTTTCATATCGCACGCTCAAGCGGTGGGTGGCGGCATATCGCAGGGGCGGGATCGATGCGCTCGTGTCGCACTCGCGCAGGCCGCACACGCATCCGAAACAATTCTCACAGACCATCGTGAATCGGATCAGATCGTTGCGAACAGCAACGGATCTGGGTCCTGATGTCCTCATGTATCTCCTCGCCCGCGAGGGCCTGAAGCTCTCCGTGCGGGGTATTGCCAAAGTCCTGAAACGTGAGGGGCTCTCAAGAACCAAAAAACGGTTGGTGCCCAAAGCAAAGTGGAAACCGACCGCCACGTTTCCCGGAGAGATCATCGAGATTGATGTCGTTTATGTGCGGAGATTCAAGGGGCAATGGCTCTACCAGTTCACCGCGATTGATTGCTGCACGCGGTGGCGGCATCTCTGGGTGACCCAAGAACAATCCACGCGGACCGCGATCTTGTTTCTCGAGAAAGTCATTGCTACGGCACCCTTCCGCATCCGTGCGGTGAAGACCGATAACGGATCAATCTTCACGAACCGGTACGTGGGATATCCGAAGTCAGCAGATCCCCTGAAGCCGCGGTTGCATCCTTTTGATGTTACTTGTGAAAAACAAAAAATGACGCACTATCTCATCGCCCCGGGGCATCCTGCGCAGAACGGCAAGGTGGAGCGGTCGCATCGCAATGACCGCGAACGGTTCTGGAACAAGATATCATTCCGCACGGTGGCCGAAGCGAAACAAAAACAGGCCGCGTACTGCGCCTGGTACAACACGGTCTGTCCTCATCTTGCCCTTGCGGGAAAGACGCCGGTTGAATATCTTCAAGCTATCGAGGGGACAAATGTGCGGACATGAAACATCTTAGAAAAGACTACAATTCCCTAGATATTGGGAAAGAGAAAGAATCGTTCGAAAATCGTCCAGGCCTGTGCATGTTATGTTGCTATTTCTTTCTCTTGTGAAAATTGAGAGAAACGGCGTAAATCAGAATCACAACCCCAACAATCAACACCCCAATAAGACCAGCCGTGAAAGGGTCTAAATCTATTCCAAGGAAGAGTCCAGATAGGAATTGAACGAAGGCGCTGGATATAACCCCAATGAGAATTAAAGCCAATCCAATAACGGCTCGCTGAAAGTAACTAATGCCCCAACTAGCTCGCACCGGGGTATTCCGCCAATCCATGCTATCTAGTTTATCATCTGCCAACCTGCATCACAATCAGAACTGTTCGAAAATCGTCCAGGCCGGTGCGCTATGATTTTGTTTTTAGAGCTTGTGATAGAATAGTCATATGAATCTGGGAATGGCCATTTTAGGTGGAATATTCGTGCTGCTCGTAATAGCCCATTTCATTTTATGGGGAAGCCTGAAGTCCTATTTCAAAAAATCTCACCCTGCCGATTGGGAAGAATATAAAAAGCCGGTGCTCTATAAAATTCTCCCGCTCAGTAAGGGGATCATCAATCTCCGATTTGGATACTTTATACAATTTGCCGAAACACACGAATCTCTTGCACGAGATATAAACATTAAGAAGCGTATAACATTGCTGCGGTGGATACACGGGATTACCGCCGTCATTGGGATAATCATTGTCTTAGCAATCGTATTTCTTTATCGGCCATATTAGGCCTAAAATCGTTCGAAAATCGTCCAGGCCTGTGCACAGGATTAAAAAATTATTAAAGAACCTTTGACTATTTTGCCCAACCTTTTAAGATTTGGTTATGGAAAGAGTTTCTGTTGAACTGGAACTAGGGCGATTGGATAAAAACCAGCGAAAGTTGGGAGTGCTTTACGAAGAAATTGATACCAAGTTCAGGCTGTTGATGGAAGGTTTCGGAGCCTTGCATAAGAAATTCGACAATGTGGAAGTTTCGATGAATAAAAAGTTTGAGGAGATAGATTATAAGTTTGATTATTTAATTGAGCGGTTTGATAAGATGGATGCCCGATTGGACGTCATTGCGATAAAGTTGGGAAGACAGGATCGTGGGTGAAGGTAATTTACGGAGCACTATTGCAAGGATTAATGGAGAGCATCGAGGAAAGGCGGTTTGATCGCGTTCACGCTCCTTCTTGGAGAGAAACGTTTTACCCTTTATACTGACGAAATATGGAAAAGGCGATTGAGGTCCGGCATCTTACGAAAACATTCACGTTTCCCGTCAAAGATCCGAAGACGATGATTTTATTTGAGGAAACAGAGGCGAAATTCAAAATAACTCTGGAAGGCTATATTGCTGTTGGCAAGATATTGGATAAAGTTGAGGGGCGTATGGACGCTTTGGAACAGAAAATCGCGATGTTGCCTACCAAAAACGAGATGGAAGGATGGTTCACGCGCATCATAGAAATATTGGATAAAAAGGTGGATTGTGAGGAATTCGACGCCTTTAAACGCCGGCTTTTGCCGATCAATTGACACGGCGGGCCCTGTTTTGTTATACTTTTCCCTAAGGTTTCCTCGGAAGTTTTATGCCAATATCTATCGCGCTTTGGCGCCTCGGAAGACGTCTTTCGTTTTTGTGAAGGACGACCCCGCTTGAGGGCAGGGTTTGGTCGGATATTTGCATGAACTTCCGGCGAAGAGCCGGTTTTTTGTTCCATGTCATTTATTCTCGGCAAAAAACTTAAAATGACGCAGATTTGGAAAGACGGGAAGGTGGTTCCCGTGACCGTGATCCATGCGGAGCCAAACAAGGTGACTACGGTACGCAGTAAAGATAAAGATGGCTATGAAGCCATTCAGATTTCGGCTGGAAAGACGAAGCGTGAATTTAGAAACCGCGAGTGGCATCCGATCGAGATGGGAAAGTTCAAGGTGGGCGATGCGGTGACGGTGGAAGCGTTCGCGGCCGGCGAAAAAGTCCGCGTGAGCGGGCTCACGAAAGGACGCGGATTCCAGGGTGTCGTGAAGCGGCACGGTTTCCACGGTGGGCCGAAGACGCATGGGCAGAAGAACCGTTTCCGCGCGCCAGGTTCCATCGGTTCCACGGCGTTCCAGCGCGTCGTACCCGGTCGCCGTATGGCGGGGCATATGGGCACGGAGCGGGTGACGATCAAGAATCTTGTGGTGGCGGACGTTGATAAAGAAAAAAATTTGATATTCCTCCGCGGCGCCGTGCCGGGCGCGCGCGGTGGGCTGCTTGAGATAAGAAAATAACATGAACGCCGACGTCTACAATTTGAAGAACGAGAAAGTGGGAACGGTGGAATTGCCGGAAAATGTCTTCGGTGCCAAATGGAGTCCGGTTTTGGTGAAGCAGGTAGTGAACGCGCAACGCGCAAACGCGCGCGACCCGTGGGCGCACGTGAAGGGACGCGGTGAAGTGCGCGGCGGCGGCAGGAAGCCGTGGCGCCAGAAGGGGACCGGCCGCGCGCGGCACGGCTCCATCCGGTCGCCCTTATGGATAGGCGGCGGCAAGGCGCATGGACCGCGCAAGGAGCGCGATTATTCGCAAAAAGTAAACAAAAAAATGAGACGCCTTGCGCTCTTCTCTGTTCTTTCGCGGAAAATGAAGGACGGCGAAATGAAAATTTTTGAATCGTTTGCGCTTGAGATGTCTAAAACAAAGATGCTGGCTTCTGCGCTCGCCACAGTTTTAAATATGAAAAAGAAGGCCAAGCGGTATGACGTGCTCTTAGTAGATGCCGCGGCGAACAAAAATCTGTTCCGCGCCTCGGCTAATTTGCAAAAAGCGAAGGCAATTGACGCGGCATCGCTGAACGTCATAGACGTTTTGGACCACAAGAATCTTTTTCTTGAGAAGGATGCGGTCGCAACTATTGCAAAGCACTACAAGATTGGAAATTAGAAATTGCCATGACCGACATATTTCTTATCAAAAAGCCTTGGGTGACGGAAAAATCCACCGGACTCTCCACGCTTGGCAAGTACGTTTTTATCGTGAAACCAAAGACGACCAAGCAGGAGGTCAAAAAAGCGGTGAAAGAAATTTATAAGGTGGATGCGATCGCAGTGAATGTGGTAAACCGTCCGCCAAAACGGAAACGGTTTGGCGCGAACATAAAAGGTTCGCAGGAAGGGTATCGGAAGGCGATCGTCACTTTGAAAGCCGGCCAGAAAATAGACGTACAATAATATGAAAAGCTATAAACCAACAACCCCATCGCGCCGCAGCATGACCACTTCTGATTACAAGGTGCTCTCTCACGTGCAGCCGTGGAAACCGCTTTTGAAGCGGCTCACGTCCCATGCGGGTCGCAACGCGCAGGGCCGCATTACGGTGCGCCACCAGGGCGGCGGCAACAAGAAATTGTACCGCACGGTTGACTTTAAGCAGAACCGTTTGAACGCGAAAGCGACCGTAGAAACCGTGGAGTACGATCCGTACCGTACGGCATTCATTGCGCGCGTGAAATACGCCGATGGCAGTCGCGCGTATCTTTTGGCGCCGGAAGGCATGACGGTGGGCACGGAGATTCTTACTGCTGAATCAGCGCCGTTGAAGATCGGCAATCGGATGAAGCTAAAAAACATTCCGGTCGGTTATCAGGTGCACAATATAGAACTCACGCCCGGCCGCGGCGGTCAGCTCGCGCGCTCGGCGGGTTCCTATGCGGAAGTGCTTGCGAATGCCGATGGATACACGGATTTGAAATTGTCTTCAGGCGAGGTGCGGCGTGTGCAATGGGAGGGATTCGCCTCGCTCGGGCAGGTTTCCAATGCCGAATGGAATTTGATTACGATTGGGAAAGCGGGCCGTTCGCGGTGGCTCGGCATCCGGCCGACTGTCCGTGGCAAGGCGATGAACCCAGTGGATCACCCCTACGGCGGCGGTGAAGGCAGTCAGCCGCGCGGCACAAGGAAGCCGAAAACCATGTGGGGTAAGGTGACGGGTGGGCACAAAACGCGCAATCGGAAGAAAAAGTCGAGTAAGTTTATTGTCAAACGCAGGAAATAGGTTACATGTCTCGCTCGCTCAAAAAGGGTCCCTACGTTGACCCAAGACTTCTCCAGAAGATCTCCAAGGCGAAGCCGGAGAACGCGCCGGTCATTAAAACGTGGTCACGCGCTTCGGAGATCGCGCCGGAGATGGTGGGATATACGTTCGGCGTGCATAACGGCAAGATCTTTGTGGAGGTGAAGATTGCGGAAGAGATGGTGGGACACCGCTTGGGCGAATTCGCGCCGACGCGAAAGTTCACAAAACACGGCGGTAAGATACAGAAGGAATTGGAAATCAAGGCCGCGGAAACTCAAAAGGCCCAGGCCACCGCCGCAAAAGCGCCGTCCAAATAAATTACTAAACATGGAACAACAAACCGCAAAGTTAAATTACTTGAAGATTGCGCCACGGAAGGTGCGCAGCGTTTCAGACCTTGTGAAGGGAATGTCCGTGAACGACGCGGAGGCGCAGCTTATGGCACAACGCCGCCGGCCGGCAAAGGCCCTTCTCAAACTCTTGCGTTCTGCGGTCGCGGATGCTAAAAACAACAAACGGTGGAACGCGGACCATCTTTATATTGCCGATTTTCGCGTGGACCAAGGGCCGATGCTCAAGCGGCGTTTGCCGCGTGCGCGCGGTTCGGCATCGCCGATCCAAAAGAAAATGAGCAACGTGACGCTTGTCCTCGGTCTCAATGAAAATCTAAAGCCGAAGTACAAGATTGTCGTGTTGAAGAAGGTGAAGCTGCCGCCCGGAGAGGAAAGGCCCAAGAAAAGCAAGCGCGAAAAGCAGAAGCCGGAGCAGGAGGTTACGGAGAAAAAGAAACCGGGCTTCTTCAAGCGGATGTTCAATCCGAAATCACGCGCATCCAAATAATCATGGGACAGAAAATTAACCCACTTTCATATCGCTTAGGAATTACTAAGAACTGGCCGGTGCGCTGGTTTATCAAGGGCGGATACGCGAAGTATCTTGAAGAGGACGAGGCGATCCGTAGAGTGATCAAGAAAAGAATCGGCCTCGCGGGAGTTTCCGCGGTGGAAATTGAACGTACACAGGGCAACCTGCGCATCTTCATCAAGGCTGCAAGGCCAGGGCTCGTCATTGGCCGCGGCGGGAAAGGCGTGGAAGAATTGAACAAGGCGATCGCGGATGCGGTGCGCAAGGTGCGCAAGAACAAGGCGCCGGTCGCGCTCTCCGTGAATGTGGAGGAATTGAAGCGGTCGGAGATCGCGGCGCAGTACGTGGCGCAACAGATCGCGTGGGATTTGGAAAAGCGCATGTCCTTCCGCCGCACCATGAAGAAGTATCTTGAACAGGTGATGCAGAACAAAGAAGTGAAAGGAGCGAAAATTTTTCTTTCCGGGCGATTGGACGGGAACGAGATCGCGCGCCGTGAGCGGCTCGTGCGCGGATCGCTTCCGCTCCAGACCCTCCGCGCAGACATTGATTACGGGACGGCGACCGCATTCACGACCTACGGCACGATCGGCATCAAAGTGTGGATTTATAAGGGAGAGATTTTTGACAAGGTGAAGAATGAGAAATAAATCATGCTTATTCCAAAGAAAGTAAAACACAGGAAGTGGCAGAAAGGACGCTCGCGGAAACGCCAGGTTGAAACGCGCGGCCTCGCGCTTGCGTACGGCGCCTACGGCATCAAGGCGCTTGAGGCGGCGTGGCTCACCGCGCGCCAGGTTGAAGCTGCGCGGAAGACCATTACGAACTTTTTGAAGCGGAGCGGGCGCCTTTGGATCCGCGTGTTTCCCGATAAGCCGGTCACACTCAGGCCTCCCGAGACCACGATGGGCGGCGGCAAGGGAAGCGTGGACCATTACGTGTTCCCGGTCCGTCCCGGACGCGTCCTTTTTGAGATTGATGGCGTTCCTGAAGCGACCGCGAGGGAAGCGCTCCGTTTGGCCTCTTTTAAACTTCCGGTGAAAAGTAAGATTATCACGAAATAATCGCGACGCTATAACCATGAAGAAAAAAGATATCCAGGAATTAAAGCACCGTCCGACCGCGGAACTTGAGCATGTGATGAAAGAAGCGAAGGAAACCCTGCGGAAGCTTCGGTTTGATCTTGCGGCGGGAAAGGTGAAAGATATAAGCGGGATCAAGGAGCTCAAGAAAAAAGTGGCGAGGATAAAAACCTTCATCCATGAACGAGCAAAACAAGGAAAATAAAAAGCGGAGAATAACCGGGGTCGTGGTTTCTGACAAGATGCAGAAAACGCGCGTGGTTGCGGTACACCGTCTCAAGAAACACTCCAAGTATTTGAAATATTATCGGGTGACAACGAAGTTCAAAGCACATGACGAAAAGAACGAATACAAGAAGGGTGATCTCGTGGTGATAGAAGAAACGCGCCCGCTGTCGCGGGGAAAGCGATGGAAGATTGTCGGAAGGATTTCGCAAGAACCATGATCCAGGAACGCTCCATTTTAAAAGTGGCGGATAACAGCGGTGCGAAGACCGTGCGGTGTTTCCGCATCTTGGGCGGCACCAGGCACCGCTACGCGGGCGTGGGCGACCTCATCGTCGCATCAGTTCAGGCGGCGGAGCCGCGGAAGGCCGTAAAGAAAAAAGACGTAGTGAAGGTGCTCGTAGTCCGCACAAAGAACGCGATGCGCCGCCCCGACGGTTCGTATGTGCGTTTTGACGAGAACGCGGTAGTTCTCATTGATGCGAAGAAAGAACCGATTGCGACGCGCATCTTTGGTCCCTTGCCGCGCGAGCTCAAGGAACGCGGATACGAGAAATTGATGACGATGGCCGAAGAAATTGTTTAGGAAATCCGGTAGATTTGGTAACCGGGAAACATAGCAACCAAAAAAATACTTACATGAACATAAGAAAGGGAGACAATGTAAAAATTCTGTCCGGAAAAGATTGCGGGAAGACCGGGACAGTTTTGCATGCGTACCCTCGCGAAGCGCGTGTCATCATTGACGGATTGAACGTGTTTAAAAAGCGCGCGCGGCCGAAAAAGCAGGGGCAGAAAGGCGAGGTTGTGAACGTCCCGCGGCCGATGCCTGCGTCCAAAGTGATGCTCGTGTGTGTGAATTGCAAGAATCCGACGCGCGTGGGTTTCCGCATGGACGGTCCGCGGAAGACCCGCTACTGCAAAAAATGTAAAGCAATTACCTAATACGTATCATGGATAGAAAAGAGGCAAGAAAATTTTTGGAGAAAATCGTAGTTGATGCGGGGGTCGGTCGCTTGGGCCAGACGCCCGGCTTTGAAGAAAAAGCGCTTGTTCAGGTTATGCGTGACCTCGGGCTTGTGACGGGACAGAAACCCGAGGTGCGCCGCGCGAAGAAATCCATCGCGGGATTCAAGCTGCGCGAGGGACAGATCGTGGGGTTGCGCGTCACGCTCCGCCGCGATAAAATGGTTGATTTTTTTGAGCGATTGATTACTATAGTATTGCCTCGCGTGAGGGACTTTAATGGCTTGGATCTTAAAAACGTTGACGAAGGCGGCGTTTTGAATCTTGGCATACGGGATCATTTTGTCTTTCCCGAAGTAGTGCCCGAGCAGTCGCCTGTTTCGTTTTCGCTTGGGATTGCCATCGTGCCGCGCAAAAGAGACCGCGCAGCGACCATCGCGGCGTTCCGCGCGCAGGGCGTTCCGTTCAAGAAGAAATAACATGGCAAAAGAATCCGTCATTGCGCGTAGCAAAAAGCGCCCGAAATATACGACCCGCATCGTGCGGCGCTGCTTCCGTTGTGGCCGCAAGCGGGGATACATGCGCGATTTCGGCCTCTGCCGGATCTGTTTTCGTGAGATGGCGACGAACCAAGAAATTCCGGGCATAAAGAAAGCAAGCTGGTAACTACTATTATGTATTACGATCTTTTGCCGAAAATCAAAAATGCGATGCGGGCCCGGAAAGGGAAGATATCCGTGCCATTCTCAATGATGGACTTTGCGATCTTGAAGGTTCTTACCGATGCGGGATACGTGAAAAGCGCGGAGAAGGAAGCGATTGGAGGAAAGAACGTGATCGCGATCCGCCTCGCCCCCCCTGCGAAACAGGGCGCGACGAGCGGATTTGCGTTTGTGAGCAAGCCCAGCCGCCATCAGTATGTGGACTACCGCAGCCTGCGGACGGTCATGCAGGGACACGGCTTGGGCATCCTTTCGACCTCAAAGGGAATTATGACCGACCGGGAAGCGAAGAAGCAAAAAATCGGGGGAGAATATTTGTTCAAAATTTGGTAATATCATGAGCCGGCTTGTGAAAAAACCAATAACGATACCGAAGGGGGTGACTGCCACCACAACTGACGGTTTTCTTATGGTTAGGGGGCCAAAAGGGGAAGAGAAGATAAAGCTTCCGCCGCAGGGCACAGCGAAGGTTATGGAAGAGAATCTTTGGGTATCCTCTGGGACTGAATGGGCCCTTGCGCGGAATGCGATACAGGGCGTGACCGAAGGGTTCGTAAGATTGCTGGAGATAGAAGGCGTCGGCTACCGCGCGGTTTTGGAAGGAAATGAATTGGTGCTCTATCTCGGCTATGCGAAACCGGTGCGCATGAAGGTTCCTGAGGGAATTTCCATTGCTATTGAGAAAAACGTGATCAAAATATCTGGCATCAGCAAAGATCGGGTGGGACGTACGGCGGCTGCGATTCGCGCATTGAAAAAACCAGAGCCTTATAAAGGTAAGGGTATTCGCTATCAGGGAGAGGTCATTCGCAGGAAAGTGGGGAAAAAGGCCGCAACAACTGGAGCGGCCGCGTAGCGTGGGGTAATCCTGGATAATATGAAAACAAAGAAAAAACTTAATCAGAAGAGGATACGCCGGGTGGCACGCGTACGTGCGAAGATTTTCGGTAACGCTTCCGTGCCGCGACTCGTGGTAAACCGAAGCAACCGTTACGTTTACGCCCAATTGATTGACGACGTGAAGGGAAAGACGCTTGCGGCCGTTTCAAGTTTTGGCAAAAGCAACGCGGCAGGAAAGAAAACCAAAAGCGTACAAGCGTTCGCCGCAGGAGAAGCCCTTGCAAAGAAAGCGTTGGAGATAGGAATCACGCGCGCCGTGTTTGACCGGCGCGAAGCGAAGTTCCACGGCCGGGTGAAACAGTTTGCCGAAGGGGCAAAAAAAGGCGGCCTTACCTTATAGGCTATAATAATTCCATGCCATTGCCCCAAAAACCAAGGCACGATCGGAGGATGATGCCGGTCAGGAAAGAAGAATTCAAAGAGCGCGTGCTTGACATGCGGCGCGTGACGCGTGTCGTTGCGGGCGGCAAGCGCTTCCGTTTCCGCTGCACGCTCGTCCTGGGCGACGAGAAGGGGCGCGTGGGCATCGGCATCGCGAAAGGAGTGGACGTCCAACAAGCGATCGCGAAGGCAAAGACCGAAGCAAAAAAGAATATAATCGCAGTGAATCTAAAAGACAATCGTACAATCGCGCATGAGGTGATGGCGAAGTACAGCGCGGCGAAAGTGCTTTTGAAGCCGGGGAATATGGGGCATGGCCTTCGCGCGGGCGGCGCCGTCCGTTTTGTGCTTGCATTCGCGGGCGTCAAAGATGCGACGGCGAAATGCCTCGGGCGCACGCCGAACAAACTCACGAACGCGATGGCAACCATTGAAGCGCTCAAAATGTTGAAAGCGTAATTTTCACACATCTCCATGCAGCTTCACGAATTGAAATCAATTAAAAAGAGGAAGCAGCGGATCGGTCGCAGCGGCAAGCGCGGCAGTTATTCCGGGCGCGGTGTGAAAGGCCAAAAATCCCGCGCCGGGCGGCGGATGCGGCCCGCAGAGCGGGACATCATTCTGCGCATCCCGAAGCGGCGCGGGTTCAGGAACATACCAATGGCGAGAAATCATGCGATCTTCAATGTGGGAGACCTTTCGCGCGCACTTAAATCATTTATGCGCGGAAGTGCGCCTCTCACGCTTGATCGGGCCCTCCTCGTTACCGCCGGACTTTTGAAAAAGAATTTTTCCGGCGAAGTGAAGTTGCTTGCCGGCGGGGAAGTAACGTTTCCTTTGCTCGTCACGGGCATGCGCGTATCGGAGGGGGCCAAGAAGAAGATTGAGAAAGCAGGAGGTAGTATTCACGAACCTGATAAACTTGAGAGCGACGCATCATGAACAGATTTTTGCAAATATTCAAGATTACGGATCTTCGCAACAAAGTTTTGATTGTCGCAGGTTTGCTCGTTGCGTATCGCGTCTTCGCAGCGATTCCGATCCCGGGTGTGGACGCGGCGCGGCTCGCGAACTATTTCAATTCCAACCAGCTCTTCGGGTTTCTGAACTTCTTTTCCGGCGGCGGACTTGCGAACCTTTCCATCATGATGTTGGGCGTTGGTCCCTACATCACGGCAACGATCATCATGCAGCTTTTGACGATCATCTTTCCAAGTTTCAAAGAGATGTATTACGAAGAAGGGGCGCGCGGGCAGGCGAAGTTCAACCAGTACTCGCGGCTTCTCACCGTGCCATTGGCCATCGTGAACGCGTACGGGTTTTTGACGTTACTCATCTCGCAGGGGGTCATCGACCGCCCGGCACCGTTCGCCTTCGTGACGAACATCGCGGTGGTTGCGTGCGGCTCCATGATCGCGCTCTGGCTCGGCGAGCTCATCACTGAGCAGAAAGTGGGCAACGGGATCTCGCTCATCATTTTGGCGGGAATTCTCGCGCGCATTCCTTCGTTCGTAGGAACGGCGGTTGTATCCTATACGCCGTCGCTTTTAACTACCTATCTTGGATTTGCGGTGGTCGCGGTGCTCCTCATTGGCGGCATCGTGTATTTGAACGAGGGAGAACGGAAGATCCCGGTGGCCTATGCACGGCGCGTGCGCGGGAACAAGATGTACGGTGGCGCACAAAGCTATTTGCCTTTGAAAGTGAACCAGGCGGGCATGATTCCGCTCATTTTTGCAATTTCGGTCTTGCTTTTCCCGCAATTCGCCGCGTGGATCGTTTCCATTTTTTCCGCTTCCTGGGGGTTGAAGATCAACGCGTTCGCGACGGCGTTCGTTGGGAATCAGCTCTGGTACGGCATATTCTATTTCCTGCTCGTTTTTGCATTTACGTATTTCTATACGTCCATCACGTTCAATCCGGAAGAGGTGGCGAAAAACTTGCAGCGGAGCGGGGGATTCGTGCCGGGCATCCGTCCGGGCGAGAGCACCGAAAAATTCTTTGGGAGTGTTGTGAATCGTATCACACTTTGGGGTGCGACATTCTTGGGACTCGTGGCGATTCTGCCGATCATCGTCCAGGCGGTCACGGGCGTGGCAGTTTTGACGATCAGTGGGACTGCGATCCTGATCGTGGTGGCCGTTGCACTTGAGACAATGCGGCAGGTGGACTCGCAGCTGACGGTGAGGGAATACGAGGGGATAGAATAAGCGCCCCCTTCCGCTTTTTCGGAACCCGCTTCGGCTCGGGCGCTCTCCTCGCTCGCTTACGAAAATTTGCCACCCTCTCGCCTTCGGCGGGGGTCCCGTCAAATTTTCTGCTCACTCGGAGCGCGCTTATTCCTCGCCTCCGCTAGGTTCCTCAAAAGCGGAGGAGGGCGCTCTTTTCTTTTGTGTTTGCTCTCAGATCTTCCACTCTGAACTATCTATGGTTCGAATCCTGTCCCGTGCACGAGAATTCTTATGATGAGTATTTAATGTCGACAACTTTATTGCCGATATGCCGTTCACGATAAGTTTGCCCATCTTTGCCGATGAATTTCCGCGTATCATAAGTTTCGTATCCGATTTTGGGTTCTTTTGACGCCGGTAAGGTGAAGGTATTTTTGGAATTAGCTCTATCAATAAAAGCCAAAAAGATATTAGTGGCTGCGGCTATTTCCTGATTACTGAAAAACTCTTTGCTATTTTCGTCCATTATCCTTATGGTACGACCACTCAGTTATGCGTATTCCAATAAGACTTGTTCGTATTGAGCTTCGTTTTCAATATGCCCAAATATTTCTGGATACGCTTTCATGGCGGGTGCTTTTATCATGTCCCAAGGAGGTATAAAAACGATGGAATCCTGAGGATCGTTTAATTCTCCCGTTGCCTGCTTAAAGCGCTGAGTACGCCCATCTGGCAAATATTTATAAACAGACCCTTTGGCGGTCGTAATTTCCATTGGTGTTCGATGCTCTTTTTGAGAATCGTGTTCTGTGAGAGCACTTCCCGATGAATCCGGAAAAGATTCTTTCATATTTCGTATCTTACCATCCTAATGAAAAATCGGCATCTTTTCACAGCTTGGGATACCCACGGAAAGGACTGTTCGAAGATCGTCCGGGCCTGTGCGCTAAATAGAACGAAAGACCCGTTCTCCCGGTGTTGTGGTATAGTTTTTGAAAGCCATGGAAATCGGCGTTGATTATACGGGCATTTCAACCCTTTTTTACTGCAACGATGGGAAGGGAAATTTTTTGTTTCAGAAACGGAGCAATAAAACGCGGGATGAGCATGGCCGGTGGGAGGTAGGAGGCGGAAAGTTGGAATTCGGTCTTTCGCCTGAAGAAAATGTTTTAAAAGAGCTACTTGAAGAATATGGTTGTGCGGGGAGCATTCAGGAACAGCTTCCGCCGTACTCCATGGTGAGGGAATGGAATGGGAAGAAGACGCACTGGGTCCTCATCCCTTTTTTCATCAAAGTTGACCCGAGAGAGGTGAAAAACAACGAGCGGGAAAAGATAGACGAGATCGGATGGTTCCGCCTGGATGCTTTGCCGCGGCCGCTTCACCAGGGCGTCGTGCGCGCACTTCAACTTTACAAAGATCAGTTTGAAAAATACCGAGGGTAGTGCTCACTTCTTCAAGTGCAACGTTTTGATGTTCTCAAAGAATGGCTGGTAGAGGTCGTCGGCGAGGTTTATTTCCAGTTCGTGGCGGGAGATGCGATTCACAAATTGCACGGGAGGATCTTTGATGACGGCGAGCGGCTGGCGTTCGTTGCCCTCACCCATCGTGAGGACCGCGGCGGTCGCGAGGCTGTCGGCGATATCTACCTTGGAAAATAGAAACTTACGGCCAAAGATGTCGGGTTTCCCGCAATAGTTCTTTATGCCCTTAAATCCTGCGTAGCCCAATGCGACGCCCACGATGCCGCTGCGGAGCGGAAAGGCGCGGCTGTCGCTCACGATCACGCCGAGTTTTTTCACGCCATAGTGCTTTTGCAATTGCTTTCGCATGTGCGCGGCGGCGGCAAAGCTGTCTTTTGGCAGAAGGATTAGTTTTCCGTTCCCGTTGGACTCGTCAATACCCGCCGACGCCATCACCATCCTGTCGCGGATGGTAAGCCAGACATATTTGGTGCGCATGGCCCACTCGCTTTCTTGTTTGATGAGCCGCCCCTTTTCCCGTTCCGTTTTTGCGATTGCGCTTCGGCCTTCGGCGAGCGCGACGATCTTTGACGTGACGACGAGAAGCGACCGCTCGGGGAGCGTCTTCACGTATTTTCGTATGAAGGCGAGGAGGTCATCTCCTTCCTTAAAGATGCGGGTTTTGACGGGAACCACATTCATCTTTATGATAGTAACATGGATTTTGACACCGTACTTGTCCTCGGCCCGCAGGGATCGGGGAAGGGGACGCAGGGAAAATTACTGGCGGAGAAGCTGGGATTTTTGTTTTGGGAGATGGGTGGGATCCTCCGGGAGATAAGAGCGGGAGATACTCCTCTCGCTAAAAAGATTTCCGTCATTGACCAGGGAGTGTTGCTTTCCGACGAGCTCATTATTGAAGTTGCGAAGGCTAAGCTCGCGACCATTCCTGCCGACCAGGGAATCGTTTTTGACGGTATTCCGAGGCGGATTGGGCAGGCGGAGTTTTTGATCGGTTTTCTCAAAAGCCAGAACAGGAAAAAACCTTTGACTGTTTTTCTGGACCTGCCGAGGGAGGAAACCTTCAAACGGTTGTTGCTCCGTGCCCAAAAGGAGGGGAGGGCGGACGACACGCCCGAAGGCATCAATGAGCGCCTCCGCGCCTATGAGGAGGCGACGGTGCCAATGACAGAGTATTTGAAGAAAGAGACAACTTTTATTGCAGTTGACGGGCGACCTTCAATCGAAGAGATCGAGAAGAACATTGATGCCGCGCTGGGGATCGCGGGTGCGCACGCGCATGAACAAAAGTACGAGCAAAAAACCTTTTAATCTTATTTTGCTGGGGGATCCGGCGTCCGGAAAAGCGACGCAAGCAGCCCGCCTTGTGAAGAAGTATAGCTTTTATGATTTTGATATGGGACGGGAATTGAGGAAGCCCACGGTGCGGAGGAGGTTTGACTATGCGCGGACCGCTGGCATGGGAAAGCTCACTCCCACATGGCTCGTGCGGGACATTCACCGGCATGTCATCCGCGCCGTTCCTCGCGGGCAGGGCATTCTTTTCGATGGCACTCCAAAAATGATCGGAGAAGCAAAGCTGGTTGCAAGATTGCTCAGGCAGCATAAGCGAAGCGATCCGAAGGTCATTTATTTGAGCGTTCCGATGTCTGAAACTATAAAGCGGGCGGAAAAACGGAGGGAATACGCAGGAGGAAAACTGATAAAGCGGAGCGATGATCGGGAACGGGCGATCAAAAACCGGAGACGGTATTATGCAGAGCAGGTTACGCGCGTGGTGGCGTTCTTTAAAAAGAAATACGTCTTTAAAAAGATCTCTGGCTTGGGAACTCGGGCCGAGGTTTGGAAAAGGATCGCTGCGGCCGTAAACAAATATGATCCTCAAGACGCCTGAAGAGATTGAGGTGATGGCGGAAGGCGGTCGGCGGCTTGGAGAGGTGCTACGACGTCTCGCGGAAGAAACGCGTGCGGGCGTAACGACGAAGCACCTTGACCGGCTGGCGTATCAACTCATCCATACATCCGGAGCGAAGCCGGCGTTTTTGCACTATCGGCCCGCCGGCGCGCGCCGTGCCTATCCGTATTCGCTCTGTACTTCGTTGAACGATGTCGTTGTGCATGGCCAGCCAGCCGATTACGTTGTGAAAGATGGCGATCTCGTGAAACTGGATCTCGGTCTTTTGTACAAAGGATTTTATCTTGACGCGGCGCTTACCGTGGCAGTAGGGAAGGTCGGCAAGGAGGCGGAGCGGCTCGTTGTGACCACAAAAGAAGCGCTCCGCGCTGCGATTTCGGAGGTAAGGATTGGCAAGACATTGGGCGACATCGGTTACACAGTAGAAAAGACGGCAAAAAAGAATAGGTGCAGCGTTGCGGACGGACTTACGGGACACGGTATCGGCCGCTCGCTCCACGAAGATCCGACCGTGCTCAATGTGGGCCGTAAGGGAGAAGGCGAAGAACTGCAGGAGGGCATAGTGCTTGCGATAGAGCCGATGCTCGTGCTTGGTAATTCCCCCCTCAAACAATTGCGCGACGAGAGCTGGGCCACAGCCGACGGATCGCTCGCGGCGCATTTTGAGCATACCGTGGCGGTCACCAAGAACGGCCCGTGGATTCTCACTGTCTGATTCATGCTATAATTTTCCAACAATGGCACAACCTTATCTTTCCATCATCGTACCGGCCTACAACGAGGCGGAGCGGCTCCCAAAAACGTTGCTTGATATCGGCAGACGTTTGGAACACCCCGCATATTCGTATGAGATTTTGGTGGTGAACGATGGTTCAAAAGACAACACGGCGGAGGTTGTGGAGAAGATGAAAAAGCTTGTGAGGAATTTGAAACTTATAGACAACGTAGAGAATAAGGGCAAAGGAGGTGTCGTGCGGCAGGGGATGCTCCTTGCAAGCGGCACTATCCGGCTTTTTACCGATGCTGATAACTCTACTTCTATTGACCAGTTTGATCAGATGATCCCGCTCTTTAAAGAAGGATATGAAGTGGTGATTGGCTCGCGGGCGGTCGCAGGTGCCAAACTTGACCCTCCGGAACCATGGTGGCGCCAGCTTATCGGGAAGGCGTTGAATCTCCTCGTCCAGCTCCTGCTCCTCCCGGGCATTTGGGATACCCAGTGCGGTTTTAAGGCGTTTACGGCAGACGCTGCGATGAAAGTGTTCGAAAAATCGCAGCTCCCCGGTTGGGGATTTGATTTTGAGGCGCTTGCGCTTGCAAAGACGATGGGATATAAAATCGCGCAAGTGCCTGTCCATTGGGTGAACGATGCCAGTTCGCATGTAAAATTCTCGGGCGGTGTGCAGTTTTTGCGGGATATGGCAAGAGTTCGTTGGTGGTTGTGGACAGGAAAATACAAGTAGTGTATCCTTAGTAGCTATTAACAATGACGAAACAATATCTTACGAAAGAGCGCTTTGAAGAATTTGCGGAGGAGCTGGAAAAACTCAAAAGTAAAAAGCGCGTGGAAGTGGCCGAACGTTTGAAGCAGGCGAAGGAATACGGCGACCTTTCCGAGAACTCGGAGTATGCCGAAGCGCGCGAGGAACAGGCGAACGTGGAAACGCGGATCGCCGAGCTTGAGGATCTTTTGAAACAGGCGGTGACAATTAAAAAAACGGAAGGGAGCGACACCGTAACCGTTGGTTCTACTGTAACAGCGCGGCGGGGGGAGAAAACTGTGGCGTACACCATTGTCGGTTCGTATGAAGCGAAGCCGGAGGAGGGTCGCATCTCCGACGAATCGCCGCTCGGCAAGGCGTTTTTAAAGAAAAAAGTGGGGGAGACGGTGGAGGTTGCGACGCCGGCAGGGGCGGCGACGTATGAGATCGTGAAGATAGAATAAGCACCCCTTCCGCTTTTTCGGAACCCGCTCGCAACGAAAATCTGCCACCCTCTCGCCTTCGGCGGGGGCACCCGGCGGATTTTCTTTTCGCTCGCGGATTTTTAGCTCGGCCTCCGCACGGTTCGCAAAGGCGGGCAGGCAGCTTATGCCCCGTTGATTTTCCTCGCCACTCCGCTAGATTTCCCAAAAGTGGAAAGGGACGCTTATTCCTCCGTTCGAATCCAGGCCTGTGCGCTTGATTTTCATTAAAAAATTCTTAAAAGATATTTGACTTTAGGATACGGTGTCCTAATATAAAACTATGCCTGCGGGGCGGTTGTCCCTGTCGATGTTTCATTGTCGACAGCAGGCATGCTAAGGAACCCTTCATTTTTGGAGGGTTTTTTAGCATAAATGCTAAGAAAATGTTTTTCTTTGCCGTTGAATTGCCTGACTACGAGCTTGATTGTTTGCCCATTACGCCGATTGGTGAATACCCAGAAATGTGCCGGCGATGCCACGGGGATTTTCTCTCCTCGGATTTTCATTTGGTGTTTGATAGTCCCTTCTTTTTCAGTGATACTGGCGTTCGGATCGGTAAGGATGTCCGTTATGTAAGGAATTAATTTGAATCTTCGTTTTTGCTCGCTTTTTGGCCGTTGGACGCTTCCCCCGCGAACGAGATGCTGAAATCCGATTCTGTTGAACACAACATATTCTCGAAGCGCGGGACACCATATTCGCTCAATCCTTCTGTAGCGCTGCATTGCCGCGCATTTTTCCTTTTCGTAGCTTATCCAGATATCATTTCATGCGGGTCATTAAAAAATTTTTAAATCAGTGGTATGATGGAAAGGATGCTGGAAGATATTATCAAGGAGCGGCAGAAGAAACTGGAACTTTTACGAAAGGCGGGGATAGATCCTTATCCGGCGCGGGTGGTGCGGACGTTTGTGATCGCGGAGGCCCTTCGTGATTTTGAGGAGCTGGAGAAATCAAAGAAGAGCGTTTCGCTCGCGGGACGGTTGCGGAGTCTGCGCGATCAGGGGAAGATCGCATTCGTTGACTTAGAAGACGAGAGTGGGAAGATTCAGGTTGTTTTGAAGGAAGATGCGCTCAAGGACGCGCGCGGTTTGGAGTTCTGGCGATCGGTTCTGGACATCGGCGATTTTATTTCGGTGACGGGTGTTCTCTTTACCACGAAGCGCGGCGAGAAAAGTTTGGAAGCGCAGGGGCTCGCGATGGCGGCGAAAAGTTTATTGCCGTTGCCGGATAAGTGGGAGGGACTTGAAGATCCAGAGGTTCGTTTGCGGAAGCGATATCTTGATCTTATCGCGACACCTGAGCTACGGGAGCTGTTTAGGAAGAAGACGGTGTTTTGGGAAACGTTTCGGAACGCATTGAAACAAGAGGGATTTTTGGAGGTGGAAACGCCGGTTTTGGAGCAGCTGCCGGGCGGCGCGGAAGCGGAACCGTTCAAAACACATCACAACGCGCTGGATACGGATTTTTATTTGAGAATTTCGTTGGAATTGCCGCTGAAGCGGCTCCTTGTGGGCGGTTTTGAAAAGGTTTTTGAGATCGGCCACATTTTTAGGAACGAAGGCATTGATCGCGAGCACCTACAAGATTACACCCAACTGGAGTTCTATTGGGCGTACCGCGACTATAACGACACAATGGAGCTTACCGAAAAAGTTTATAAGGAAGTTATTAAAAAAACATGCGGCGGGCTTGCGACGGAGTACCTCGGCAAAAAGATTGACTGGTCAAAAAAATGGAAGAAAGTGGATTACGTTGAAGCGTTCAAAGCCGCGAACGGCATTGATCCGGCCGCTGCGACGCGCGACGCGTTGTTCAAGAAGGCAAAGGAATTGAAACTTGAGCCGGAAAAGAATCTGGGCAAGGGGCGCCTTATTGATCTTATCTACAAAAAAACTGTGCGTCCTCACTTAGTTGAGCCGTGTTTCCTCGTAGATCCGCCGGTCGCGATCGAACCGCTTGCGAAGCGCAAACCCGGGAATCCAAACGTGGTGGAACGGTTCCAAATTATGGCTGTGGGCACGGAGCTCGGCAAGGGTTTCTCGGAGCTGAACGACCCGATTGACCAGCGCGTGCGTTTTGAAGAGCAGATGGAGCTTCGAGCGGCGGGGGACAGAGAAGCACAATTTTTGGACGAGGATTTTTTGGAAGCGCTTTCGTATGGCATGCCGCCCGCGGGCGGACTCGGCGTTTCTGAGCGGCTCTTTGCGGTGCTTATGGATCGGCCGATGCGCGAATGTGTGTTTTTCCCGCTCATGCGGCTGAAGAAATAACGTCCCCACATGCGGAAAGTTTTGGTGTTTGGGACATTTGATGGGATTCACGAAGGCCATCGCGCGTTTTTAAGGCAGGCGCGGGCATACGGCGACCGTTTGATCGTCGCCGTTGCGCAGGACGAGGTTGTGGGGCAGCTAAAACACCATCCGCCGCGCCGCAACCTAGAGACAAGAATTAACGCGCTTAAAGCCGAAATACTGGCCGACCTCGTCGTCCCCGGCGATGCGCAGCTCGGCACCTATGAAGTGGTAAGAAATTACCGTCCCGACGTGATCGCCTTGGGATATGACCAAACGGCGCTAAAAGGGGACGTGGAACGACACCTCTTGGACTTCGGTTGGTATGTGGAGATTGCGGTCCTCGTGCCCCACGGGCCCGCGAAATATCACAGCGGCCTGCAGCACAAGGGGTCTAACTAAGCCGCTTCGCGTTGTCGCAGATCAACTTCGCCTCGCCGTCGCGCGGCGAGATTCTCCCCTGGACGATAATCGCGGCGTTCATCACCCACGCGGGCGCGGTCTTTTCAAGAACGCTATTGAACACCACGACCTCCAACGGCTTTTGCGAGGCGTCTTCAATCGTCGCGAAGATCATCGGCTGGCCGTTCTTCGTGATAATCTTGCGTAGTTTCGTGATGACGCCCGCGGTGCGTACGATGAGCCGTTCGTTTTTGATGGCTATCAGTTCGGCGATCGGTTTTACCCCCGCGGCCTTCAGTTTTTCCGCGTGCGCCGTGAGCGGATGCTCGGAAAGATAAAAGCCGATGAGCTCTTTTTCCCACGCAAGCCTCTCGGCGTTCGTTGCGGGCGGGGCCGGTTTCAATTTGAGCGCCGCCGTTCCTATAGTATCGCCAAAGAGCGAGCCGCCGCTGTTTTGATTGCCCATCTTCCTTGCGGCATTCGCGAAACGCAAAATATCGTCCATGTTCGCGAGCGCCTGGTTGCGCTCAATGCCAAGGGAGTCAAACGCGCCCGCTTTCACAAGGCTTTCCAGAGATTTTTTATTCAGGTCTTTATGTTGGATGCGCATAAGGACGTCTTCAAAATTTTTGAACGGCCCGCGGCGCGTGCGTTCCTCAATGATTGCCCTCGTGATTTCAGAGCCGACGTTCTTTACCGCTTCAAGCCCGAAACGGATCTTTTCCCCTTCCGGCGTGAAGCTCATGAAACTCTTATTGATGTCAGGCGGCAAAATATCAATGCCCGATTGCTTTGCTTCCTGGATGAAGAACGAAATGCGCTCAATATCGCTCACCTCGGCATTCAAAAGCGCTGCCGTAAATTCTTCCGGATAGTGCGCCTTTAGATATGCCGTTTGGTAGCCGATGAGCGCATAGCACGCTGCATGGCTCCGGTTGAAGCCATAGCGTGCGAATGGCGGGAAGAGTTCCCAGATCGCTTTCGCCGTCTTCTCGGGGATACCGTTCTTCAGCATCCCTTTTACGAGTTTTGCGCCCTGTTCGTCCAAGAGCGACTTTATTTTTTTGCCGATCGCCTTGCGCAACGTGTCGGCTTCGGGGAGTGTGTAGCCTGCAAGGTCGCGGGCGATCTGCATCATTTGCTCTTGATAGACGCCGATGCCGTAGGTGTTCTTGAGGATGGGTTCAAGCTTGGGATGCAGGTAGGCGATTTTTTCTTCTCCGTGCTTCCGTTTGATGAAGGAAGGAATAAGCTCCATGGGTCCTGGACGGAAGAGCGCTACCAACGCAATGAGATCTTCCAACACCGTAGGGCCGATTTCTTTCATGTAACGTCGCATACCACTTGATTCAAATTGAAACACGCCGGTCGTATCGGCCTTCTGAAGCAGCGCAAAGGTTTTCTTGTCGTCAAGCGGTATTTGAGAAATATTTACTGTTTCACCGCGCAGTTCTTTTACGAGGCGGATCGCATCTTCAATGATGGTGAGGTTTTTCAATCCAAGAAGATCGATTTTCAAAAGACCGAGATCCTCGATTGCATGCATCTCAAACTGGGTAATAATGATGTTTTTTTCCTGCGGGGCGAACTGTAACGGCACCCGTTCCATAAGCGGTTCTTTCGCGATCACGGTGCCGCAGGCGTGGACCGACGCGTGCCGTGCGACGCCCTCAAGATGGCGCGCGGTGTCGATCAGTTTTTTTGCTTCGGGATTGGTATCGTAGAGCGCCTTCAATTCCTGTACCCGTGCCAGGCATTCATCAAGCCATCCTTCCTTCATGCCCTGCGTAGGATTGAAAGGGATCAGTTTCGCGATCTGGTCGCAGAAGGCATAGGAGTAACCCATGGCGCGGCCGGCATCGCGGATCGCCGCGCGTGCCGCCATCGTTCCGAATGTGATGATGCGTGCTACGCGGTCCTCGCCGTACTTCTCGCGCGCGTAGGCAAGCACTTCGTCCCGCCGCGCGTCCGCAAAGTCAATGTCAATGTCCGGCATTTGGATACGTTCGGGATTCAGGAACCGTTCAAAGAGCAATCCGTAGGTGAGGGGATTAAGGTCGGTGATGTCCAAGACATAAGAGACCAAGCTGCCAGCGGCCGAGCCTCTGCCAGGTCCCACGGCGATGCCGTGCGCCTTGGCCCACGTGATGAGGTCTTGGACGATCAAAAAATAATTCGCAAAACCCGTTTTTTCAATGACGCCCAATTCGTATTCCAGGCGATCGCGCACTTCCTTCGTGTCCGCCTCAGACGGGAATTTTTTTTGCAAGCGTTCCTCAATCAATTCGCGAAGGTAGCCGCTGGCCGTTTTCCCATCCGGCTTCGGGAAGCTGGGGAGGAGCACTTTCCCCAATTCAAGCTCCACGTTGCATCGCGACGCGATCTCTGCGGTGCGTTCAAGCGCTTCGGTACCGCCCGGCATCGCAGCGAATTTTTCCGCCATCGCTTCCGGCGAGGGCAGGGAGAAGTCGTCCATTTTCATGGTCATGCGGTCGTCATCCGCCAATTTATTGCCGGTTTGCACGGCAAGGAGCACGTCGTGGTATTCGTTGTCCTCCGGGCGGAGATAGTGGCTGTCTTGGGTGGCGACGAGCGGGATGTCCGTTTCTCTTGAAAGTGCAATGAGTCCTTCTTCTATCTTTTCCGACTCGGGAATGTGCGGGTGTTTTTGGATTTCCAAGAAATAATTTCCCTTGCCGAAGATCGCCTCATAGTCCTGCGCGATCCGCTTTGCTTCGTCGAGTCGCCCGGCGAAAAGCGCTTGCCCGATCTCGCCGCCGAGACAGGCCGAGAGCGCGATGATTCCTTCGTGGTGCGTGTGCAGGAGATCTTTGTCCACGCGCGGGCGATAGTAAAAACCTTCCAAATGAGCCTTGGAAACGAGCTTGATCAAATTTTTCCACCCTGTTTGGTTTTCGGCGAGCAGGACAAGGTGGTAATACTTTTCGGTGGCCTCTTTTGAGAATCGATCGCGGGGCGCTACGTAGGTTTCCACGCCGAGGATCGGCTTTATGCCGCTCTTTTTTGCCGATTTATAAAATTCCACGGCACCGTAGAGCACGCCATGGTCGGTGAGCGCAACGGCATCCATGCCGAGCTCTTTTGTGCGCTTTACAAGGTCGTCAATCTTTGAGAGACCGTCGAGGAGGGAATAGTGAGAGTGTGTATGAAGGTGGACGAATTTATTGCTCATTGTTCTTGATGTTGCCCCCGCAAGCGAGGATGCAGAACATTAAATTTCTATTACATGATACTAAACCATTCATTAAAAAGATAGTGATCGCTTCGCCAGATTTCCCTTTATGGAGACGCGGTCGTTTTCTCCGGCGGGAAAACGCCGCTCGCCCTCGCCACGGCAAGCAACCTAAAGGTTGCTTCAAGCCGCCGTGGCTCCGGGATGCTCTCCAAAACAAAGTCCAACGGGATACCTAACTGCCATGTTTACAGAACTGTTATCGTCCTATAATATAGGGAAGCATCAAAAAGCCGCCGGAGTAGCTCAATGGCAGAGCAATGCTTTTGTAAAGCAAGGACGGGGGTTCGATTCCTCTCTCCGGCTCCAATATGGGAAAACCATCAATCACGCCCAGAGTCCTTATCTTTCCCGGAGCGTTCCAGATGGTAAAGAACTATGGAAATTACGACGGCTTGGATATTTGGCTGAAATCCTGTTCTATAAAAGAAATTCCGGCCGCGCGATATTATGTCGGGCACAGCGGGGGAGTGAATTTTATCCTTTCCCACTATGACGCGATTCGAAACGGCAAGTTTATTTTTGTGAATCCTCTTATCAAAAAAAGAAGCCTTTTGGTTTTATTTTGGGAGTGGATCAAATTCTTTTTTGGAGAGGGCATACCATTAAGGAAATTGGTTCCCATAAATAATTGGCCGTACGGGCTTCGGCAGATTTTAGCGCTACTGAAGGTTGATGTTTTTGATATCATTCAAAAAATTCCCCAAAAGGATTTGGTCGTCATCAGGGGCAAAGACGATCACTACTTTTGCGATGAAAGATCGGCGGAGATTATAAGGAACAATGGCATCAAACTTGTTGAAGTAGATGCCGGCCACGATTGGAATGAGAATGTTGCGCGAGCGGTGGAAGGGCTCATCGGTTTGAATAATCGTTAAACACCACATTTTGATTGGTTTTTGCGACTTCTGCACAGGCCATCCCTTTAGGGGCTTGCCGCCGTTCTGGGGGCATGCTATACATGTGGTATGAAAAAAACATTAATTGTTTCCCTTGTTTTGTTGGTCGCGGGTACGATGCCGGCTCTGGCATACGTTTCCACAAACCAGGCGGATTACAGCCCCGGCAGTACGGTCGTTATTTCCGGTAACAATAGCGATGGTGCCGGATACGTGGCGGGAGAAACAGTTGATATAAACATCCAAGCGCCGTACGGCGCGGTGACGGGCGAAACCACTGTTGACGAGAGCGGAGCGTTCAGCTGGCAGTTCACGCTCCCGACCGATGACACAGCGGGTGGTTCCTATCCCTACACTGTGACCGGCGAGACCTCGGGCGTGACGCAGAGTGGCAACTTCACCGACGCAAACCATCCTGTCTTACAAGTGAACGGAGCGGGCACTGGTAATGGCGCCATAACAGGCACCGGCACCACCATCGACTGTATAGTTGCAGCGGGGGCAACGTCTGGATCATGCACTCAAACATTCAACAGTAATAACCCTTCTGTAACCTTAACCGCTGCGGCGGATGGGGGTTCAAGTTTTGTTGGTTGGAGCGGCGGAGATTGTAGTGGGACAGGAACTTGCTCTCCTTCTGGCCTAACGGGAAACAAAACTGTCATTGAGACAGCCACGTTTAATTTGATTGCGAAGGCGAATCAGACAATCACGGTCACTACGCACGCACCGGCAAGTGCGGTTTACAACACCACATTTCCAGTCGCGGCAACTGCGGATTCTGGCTTGACCGTTGCTATTACAACGAGCGGTGTCTGTTCCGGCAGCGGCAGCGGTTCGGCCACGATCACAATGACGAGCGGTACGGGCACTTGCACGGTTCACTATAACCAAGCGGGAAATGGAAGCTATAATCCCGCTCCTGAAGTTACAGAAAATACAACGGCACAGAAAGCCGATCAAGCAACATTGACCACCGACCTACCAGCAAGCGCTACATACGGGCAGGCAGGTATCGCTGCGGGAAAGTCGGGCGGCAGCGGGACGGGTACGGTTACCTTTAGTGCGGGCGCGTCCACTGCATGCAGCGTGGACACGAATAGTGGCGCAGTGACCATCACGAGCGGCACGGGGACTTGTTCCATCACCGTAACTAAAGCGGCTGACGATAATTACAACCAAGCCACGAGCGACCCGGTTTCTATCACCATAAACAAAGCTACCGCAGACTGTTCTTCAATCACTGGCTACGCTGGTGCTTATGACGGCAATGCGCATGGCGCGAGCGGCAACTGTTTTGGTGTTGGTGGCGCGGATCTCAGCGCTTCGGTGGACCTCGGTTCCAGCTTTATGAACGTACCCGGTGGCACTGCTCACTGGACTTTCTCTGGCGGGACGAACTACAACGACCAAAATGGAAGCAGTGATAGCACAACAATTACCATAACAAAGGCTGCCCCGACCTGCACAATCACCGGCTACACCGGCACCTATGATGGTGACCCGCATGGTGCAACAGGCTCCTGCATCGGCGCCAAAGACGAAACACTCGAAGGCCTTGACCTCGGTGCAACCTTCACTAATGTTCCCGGCGGGACAGCGGATTGGACATTCACGGACGTTACTGGAAACTACGATGATGACAGTGGAAGTGTAGCCATTGATATCAGCAAAGCCGATGCGACGATCAACATTACTGGCTACACCGGCGTCTACGATGGCAATGCGCACGGTGCTTCTGATGCTGCAACTGGGGTAAAAGGCGAAGACCTTAGCGGTTCGCTTAATCTAGGATCTACTTTCACCGATGTTCCTGGCGGCACGGCTCACTGGACCTTTACTGGTGGAACGAACTACAACGACGCTAGCGGCGATGTATCTATTGTAATCACCAAAGCAGATGCAACATGCACCGTCACCGGCTACAGCGGCACTTATGACGGTGATGCTCACGGAGCAAGTGGCTCCTGCACTGGCGCCAAAGGCGAACCACTCGCGGGCCTAGTTCTCGGAGACTCCTTCACCGATGTTCCCGGCGGGACTGCCAACTGGACATTTACAGACGTTACCGGAAACTACAATGATGACAGTGGAAATGTGGCCATTGATATCAGCAAAGCCGATGCGACGATCGTGGTCACTCCTTACGATGTGACTTATGATGGCAATTCCCACACTGCAGATGGTTCGGCAAATGGAGTTAAGGGTGAAGCATTACCCGGTCTTGATTTAAGCGGTACAACTCACACCAATGCTGGTACCTATACCGGCGACGCCTGGACATTCACTGATGTCACAGGAAACTATAACGACGCGAACGGCAAGGTTGACGACAACATCAAGAAAGCCGATGCGACCTGCCATGTCACCGGCTACGCTGTGCTTTATAACGGTACGTCTCACACCGCAACCGGCTCGTGTATCGGTGTCGGTGGTAGCCCTCAGAATACCCTTAACCTGTCTGGTACTACACACACAGCGGGTGGCGCGTATGTTGATCCTTGGACGTTTATAAGTTCGACTGGCAACTACAATAACCAATCGGGGACCGTTAATGACGTGATTATTGCCGCACAGCCTCCTCTCACCATCTCAAACAAGGACTTCCAGAACGGCAGTACTATTCCGGTCAAAATCCCTTCAACGATTTCTGGTTGGACGGCAAAACTTTATGTTTGTGCCGGTGACACTGGTACATTCTGTGGAATTACCGCCGCCGCCGCAGTATCTAGCGGTGGCTCGAATACTCTGAATCAGTTCCGCTTTGATTCAACGGGTCAGCAATACATCTACAATCTCTCGACCAAGTTGACGTCCGCCTTCAAGAATGGAAAGATCGGAAACAAGTACGGGTTATGGATTACGATTGATCCAGTGCTAGGCACTACTCCATTCCTGCTCGCAACGATCACAATCAAGTAAGTGGAAGCTCGCCGTCGTTGACCAGTTTTTTGACGTAGGAATCCAAATCGTCCAGCGCCTTTATTTCGTTCATCGTGAACCAGCGATACTCCAGGTTTTCATCGTCAAGTTTTGGTTGCCCGTTAATGGTCCCGAGGTAAGTCAACCTCACGATATGCTTCTCGGGAGGTCGTAGAATGTCCTGGGCTGCTATGAGTCGCGGGGTTTCCGCGAGATCCAGATCCGTTTCTTCTTTAATTTCCCTTTTTAGGTTATCAAGAAGCGACGCACCGGGATTGATCCTTCCGCCGACGATGTCCCACTTTGCACCGACTTCGGGATACTTCTTGGGCGAACGCCGCACAAGGAGATATTTGCCGTCCTTATTTTTGAGAAGCGCTTTCACGCCGACCTGGAGTTCCATAGCGTTATTATACCCCATCAGCGTTTAATAATTTTTTAATGTTTCTTTGGTAAAGTTTGGGTGTGCTTAAGAAGCTCATTTTGATCAAACTTTATAAAGAAGAGAAAAAATCAATGCAAGATATTGCTACTATTTTGCGTTGCTCTTTGCATACAATCTCGTATTGGATGGAAAAATATCAGATTCCTCGACGGACTCACAGCGATGCAACTTATGTCAAGAAAAATCCTAACGGCGACCCGTTCCATTTTAATGAACCAAAGACCCCGGACGAGGCGAAGTTGTTCGGACTGGGTATTGGTCTTTATTGGGGAGAGGGGACAAAAGCAAGCCATTCTTCTGTCCGACTCGGCAATACCGATCCAGCCCTCATTGAAATATTCATCAAATTCCTTCTGAAAATATTCGGTATTCGTAAGGAGGATTTAAAATTCGGCTTGCAACTATTTAATGATATCGACCCAGGCGAAGCTCTGGACTTTTGGGTTAAAAAACTTAATATAGAGAAAGACCAAATCAACAAACCAATCATCACAAAATCAGGTTCCATAGGCACTTACAGGAAAAAGAGCCAATATGGCGTTATGACCGTGATGTATCACAATAAAAAGCTGCGAGATCTCTTGGTTGATTTGGTTTCAAAAGAGAAAATGCCGATGTAGCTCAGCTGGTAGAGCAACTCCATGGTGGACCGAAGGGGTCATGCCCACGGGTAGGGAAACCTGCCTGCGAATCCCGAATTACGGTTAAAGGCCAATGCGTGGAGCAAGGGCCAAGACCGTGGCGAGAGCAAAATTATTTTTCCCGCCCGAACGACTGGCAAGGGGCGCTGCGCCGCGAGAGTGGTATGCGCAAGATACAGTCTAATCCTCATATAAGCGTTGCGAAGTTGAGGTAGCAATGAAGGAGTAGGTCGTCGGTTCAAATCCGACCATCGGCTCAAAATGGTTCAAAGCGGCGCCGGCGCGTGCGGCGCGATTTGCCAATTTTCCGCGAATCGGCTAAAATAGTTCCCATGGCGAAAGTGAAGCGTGCCGACAAATTGATCACCCTCCGTTGTTCCGTGTGTAAGCGGCGGAATTATTACACGACCAAGAACAAGAAGACCGTGGAGCGGAAGCTGGAGTTTAAGAAATTTTGCAAGTGGTGCCGCAAACAGACGGTGCACAAGGAGGCGAGGATTACCGGAAAATAGTATTATTACCGGTAAGGGGGCATCGTTCAGTGGTAGGACGGCGGTCTCCAAAACCGTCGACGTAGGTTCGATTCCTACTGCCCCCGCCCGTTAGTATGTTATGATAAGAGGCAATGATGAAAATGGAAAGAGGGAAGTATCTAATAATCCCTTTTCTCTTGGGTCTTTTTATCATGACCGGCGTTGCTCGTGCCCAGTCTGCAGGCACGGCCCCGCCTTCCGCGCCTACCGGAGTTTCGGTCTCTTTATCAAAATATGACCAGATAAGCGTTTCGTGGAGTGCTTCTACCGATGACGTCGGCGTCGCCGGATATTATCTCTATCGCAACGGAACCTTGGTCGCAAATATCCAAAGCACAAGTTACACGGACACAGTTAATCCCGGGGCGGTATATTCGTATACTGTCGCTGCATACGATGCCGCAGGAAACGTCTCTTCGCTTTCTGTTCCGTCTTCCCCCGTTTCGGTCATGAAAGACATCACCCCTCCTTCCTCTCCCACGTGGATTTCGGTTGTGCCGGCCACCTCATCGGTAGTGCTTTCTTGGAATACTTCCACTGATAATGTCGCCCTCATAGGGTATTATATCTACCGCAACGGTAACCGAATTCCCGGCATCGCAAACCCGTTTACCGCAACTACGTATACCGACACCGGCCTCTCGCCGGGATTCACCTACACCTATAAGGTTGCAGCGTATGATGCGGCAGGGAATGTTTCCTATTCCAGCCAGGTGAACGCGACAACAATTTCAGATATCACTCCGCCCTCCGTGCCGTCCTCGCTTTTCGTGACCGCTAAATCATCAAGTGAGATTGACGTCACATGGCAGGCTTCTTCCGACAACGTGGGAGTAGCGGGCTATTACGTGTATCGGAACGGGACGCAGGTTGCAAACGTTTCTTCCACGCCAACGACATATAAAAACACGAACCTCGCCGCCGCTACGAGTTATCTTTACAATGTGGTCGCCTACGATGCTGCAGGGAATTTTTCCGGCGAGAGCTATCCGGTGCAGGGGACCACGCTTCCGCCGGATACGTCGGCGCCCAGCGCACCCTTTAATCTCTCTGCGAAACCAGTGTCTATGTCAGAGATAGATCTTGCTTGGTCACTTTCGTACGATAACGTGGGCGTTGTGGGATACCACGTCTATCGGAACGGGGCGCAGATTGCGATTGCGAATTCTCCCTCGTATGCGGATACGGGTCTTGCTTCTCTCACAAACTATAACTATGCCGTTGACGCTTACGACGCGGCGGGTAATGTCTCCGCGCAAGCATTGCAGTATGGCATTCAGACGTCGCCTGTGAAGCCGCAGTTGGTTGCAGCAACCACGAGCGTAACCACAAGTGTGACCGCGCCCACGGTGGCGGCCCAGGCCGCATCTTCCGCACCCGTCGTTTCCTCTTCAGTGACGTCGGTATCTGCAACACCAGTACCTGTGATATCGGTACCCACGGCATCGGTATCGGCAACGTTTACAACAACATTGTCCCTCGGCCTTCGGAGCGGCGACGTTAAAAATTTACAGACGTTTTTGATCCAGAAAGGGTATCTTGATTCCGGCTACGCGAGCGGTTTCTTTGGGACATTGACGCAGAGAGCGGTCCAGCAGTTCCAGTGCGATCAGAATATCGTGTGTTCGGGAAGTCCTGCGGTGACTGGATGGGGCATGGTGGGCGCGAAAACAAGGATTGCACTGAACGCATTGTATGGCGGAGGACAATCCACAAACACCGCGAGCACAAGCGCGGCCGCAGCCACGCTGCAGCAGTTGGAGGCACAATTACAAGCACTCCAGGCGCAATTGAAAACTCTTCAGGGCGCGAGTAAGTGAGCGGGTTGACAAACTTGGCGGGCGCATTATACTGAAAGTACTTCCAAAGACCACAGGCATCCCGCGCACGTTAGTGCAGAAAAGGGAATAAGGCCTGCCGAGGAATGTGTGAAAGCGCTCTAAAATAGGCATTTTCACGCAATCTGAGTACGGCTTTGGAAAGCCTTTTTTTGTTTTTACAACGCCATGAAAACAAAAGTGCAAAAAACCGAAGAATTAAAAAAAGCAAAAACGCTGCTTCTGAAGAGTAGGGCGCTCATCTTTGCTGATTTCACAAAGATCACCGCGGAAGACGTGCGCAAATTCCGTGCTGAACTCAAGAAAATTGACGCGAGTTTTCTCGTGATCAAGAAGCGGCTCCTTGCCTTGCTTTTGAAAGAGCGGGGGATGGATATTGATTTGAAGCAATTTAAAATCTCTGTAGGGACCATTTTTTCCGAAAAAGGAATTGATATGGTTGCGGGACCGGCGTTTAGGTTTTTTTCAGGGCTTGAAATTCCGGAAGGAGGGGATAAACAAATATGGGTTAAGCATGTGCTCGGCGGCTATGACGTCACAGGCAATCTTCCCGTAGATGCGGCGCAGGTGGTTTCGATCGGCAAGCTGCCTCCGCGCGAAGTGCTCCTTGCACAGCTTTTTGGTATGCTCGCGTCTCCAATCAGATCATTCATGTATCTCCTGGATCAGAAAGCAAAAAGGTCGAGCTAACGCAAGCGAAATAATTTTATGGCAAATTTTGACGAGTTGATTTCAAAAATAGAGTCGCTCACCGTGGTGGAGCTCGCGGAGCTCGTGAAGAAGCTTGAGGAAAAGTTCGGCATCTCGGCGGCGATGCCGGTTGCGGCGGGCGCGGGGGCCGGTGCGGCCGCCGTGGAGGAGAAGACCAGCTTCAATGTGATCCTCAAGGCGGGCGGCGCGAACAAGTTGAACGCTATTAAGGCGGTCCGCGAAGTGACGACGTTGGGCCTTAAGGAGGCGAAGGATCTCGTGGAAGGTGCGCCGAAGACGGTAAGGGAAAACGTGAAAAAAGAGGAGGCGGAGGAGATCAAGAAGAAGCTTGAAGCCGCAGGCGCAACGGTGGAAATCCAGTAGTATAATAAAAGATGCCGTGAGAACGGCGTCTTGCGTCTTTAGCTCAGTGGCAGAGCGTCCCGTTCACATCGGGAAGGTCGTAGGTCCGATCCCTACAAGACGCACTAATGAAAAAGCGGAAAATCATACTTTTTGACTTTGATCGCGTTCTGATTGACACCGACAAGATAAAGGCTGGGCGTCTCGGACTCGCCCAAGAGTTCGGTGTTTCCCGGACGATGGCGAAACGAATATATGCGGTTATGAGCCGAAAGGGGATCGCTCCCCAAAAATATTTTGAATATTTGATCACCGATCCGAAGCAGAGGATGGAGGCTATCACGAAGGCAGATGCTTTTTATCTTGTGCCGAGGAAATATAATTTTCCCGGCGTTGAAATGTTTCTTCGGCGCTTGTCGGAAAGTTGCGAGCTTATTCTTTTTACCCACGGCCACCGCGGGCACCAGCTTTTAAAATTGGATCAATCCAAGTTGAAGCCATTTTTCAAGCGCATCATTTTCACCAGGAGTCGGGGAAAGCATGAAGACATAAAGTTTTTTTATGAGAAATACGGGGATCGCGCGCTTCTTGTTGAAGATTCAGACGAAGCATTGAAAGAGGCAAAGAAAGTTGGTATGAAAGCGATCAAGGTACGCACCGGTTCAAAAAACAAAGCATACTATCAAAAACTTTTGAAACGAGTTTCGGATAAATTGTGTATATCTTCCGGATAGGGCGAGACAAAACATAGGAAATATAATACCTTTTTGGGCTTTGCTTTAACGAAGTCCATTTTTTGACAGTAAGATAAGGTGGTTTATAGTTAAACAAAAGTGGTGAGTTGTGGATAATTCTGGGGATAAATGCCACTTTCTGTGCAGAACTCGGAATGACACCTTATAAAACCATGCTTCTCGGAGAATACCAACACAATTTGGACATCAAAGGTCGGGTGGCGATTCCGGCAAAATTCCGCGACAAATTATCGGCCGGAGCTATCATCACGCGCGGAATTGACAATTGTCTTTTTGTGTTCGCGAACGCCGAGTGGGAAGTGCTCGCAAAAAAGCTCATTGCGTTGCCGCTTGCTCAAGCGAACTCACGCGCATTCGTGCGGCTCATGCTTGCAGGTGCTTCGGACGTGGAGATAGACAACCAAGGGAGGATTCTGATCCCCGACTATCTTCGCAAGTACGCCGCCCTCAAGAAAGAAGTGGTCATTGCGGGGCTTTATAATCGCATTGAGATTTGGGATGAAGCCGCGTGGCAGTCCTACAAAACAAAAACGGAAAGTTCTTCGGAAGAGATCGCGGAAAAATTGGGCGAGCTGGGCATTTAGAAATTTCTAATGTCCAATTGGGATTTAGAGATTAGTCATTAGGTCAATTAGAAATTTCCATGCACGTCCCCGTTCTTTTAAAAGAAGTCCTTCAATATATTGATCCCAAGCCCGGCGATTTCCTGATCGACGGCACGGTGGATGGCGGAGGGCATGCCGAGGCGATTGTGAAGAAAATCATGCCCGGCGGGATGTTTCTCGGCGTGGACTGGGACAGGGAAATGATTGAGGCGCGCGAAGCCCATCGTACCTATGGCAGGCGTGAACGATATGTGCGGGGGAATTATGCAGATCTGCCCGCAATCCTTGAGAGAGAAAAGTTGGGCAAGGCAGACGGGTTGTTCTTGGACCTCGGATTTTCTTCGGAGCAACTTGCACGCTCGGGAAGGGGATTCAGTTTTGGCGAAGATGCCCAGGGCGAACCGCTCATCATGACCTACGACGACACGCGGCCGCCGGTTTCGGAAATTCTCCGGGGGCTCCGTGAAGAAGAACTCGCGAACATTATTTTTGAATTCGGCGGTGAACGATTTTCTCGGAGGATTGCAAGGGCGATCAAGGAACATGGACGGAAAAATCCGATTGCAACCAGCGGGGAGCTTGCAGGGATAGTCCGGAGCGCAGTGCCAAAGCATTACGAGCGTGGGCGGATTGATCCTGCGACGAGAACGTTCCAGGCAATGCGGATCGTGGCGAACGATGAGCTCGGCAATCTGCAAAGCGTGCTGCACCATTTGACGGAGATTTTAAAACCGGGCGGGCGCGTTGTGATCGTTACGTTCCATTCGCTTGAGGATCGCATTGTGAAGCAATCGTTCCAAGGTTTGGCGAGAGAGCAAAAAATGGAAATTTTGACTAAAAAGCCGCTCGCGGCGTCGCGGGAGGAAGTAATGCAAAATCCGCGGAGTCGTTCAGCGAAATTGCGGGCAGCCCGCGTGCAATAACCATGACGTTTATCCAACCCAACAAAAAAAGACACATTGTGAATGCCATACTTGTGGTGTTCGGCGTTGTGCTTGCTATGGAAGTGTTCGGGATGGTAGTGCTCTATAACGCCACGGTAAACCTTGACCACGGCATCGCGACGGCGAAGGCGCAGCTTGACGCGACGGGCGCGGCAAATACCAATTTGAATAATACGATTATAGGGCTATTGGGCAGCGACGATGCGGCGGCGCTCGCGGCAAAGGACGGACTTGTGCAAGAACAAAAACCGCAATATGTGAGAGCCAATCAGCAATGGCCTATCGCTTCGCAATAATCATTGTAGTGCTCGTAGCGGCGTATTTTTTGCTGGGATTCCATCTCTATGAGCTGCAAATTACAAAAGGAGATTATTATTTCGCTAAGGCGCAGGCCGAGATAGCAACAGCGCAGGGCACAAGTGGCAGCCGCGGATCCATTTATTTTACGGACGACACTGGCACGCTGTTGCCGGCGGCTATTGAGCGGGAATTCCCAAGGATCTACGCGGTTCCTGCGGCAATCGCGGACGCCGAAGAGGCAGCGAACATGGCGGCGCCAATTCTCGGCATGTCCGTAGCTACGCTCCAAAAGCTTTTTTCAAAACCGAACGACCAATTTGAGCTTTTGGTACACAAGGCGGATTCCTTAGTGGCGCAGAAGATTACCGATCTGAACCTCAAAGGAGTATACGCCGATTTTGAACCTGATCGCTATTATCCTCTGGGGACCGTGGCGTCGCAGGCCTTGGGGTACGTGGGTCCGAATGCGACAAACAACGGCGAGAGCGGCCATTACGGCATTGAGGGATTTTACGAGAGCACGCTCGCGGATGCTACCGACATCAATTTGACGATTGACCCGAACATTCAGATTGAGGCTGAAAAAGTGTTGGATGACCTTGTAACACAGAACAGTGCCACGGGCGGCAGTATCATTGTGGAAGAGCCCCGGACGGGGAAAGTTCTCGCGATGGCCGGTGATCCGAATTTTGATCCGAACGACTACAGTGCTTCGCCCATTGCGAATTTCTTGAATCCGAACATCCAGGCGGTATATGAGCCGGGATCTATCTTCAAGGTGCTTACGATGGCAGCGGGGATTGATGCGGGGAAGATCACGCCGAGCACCACGTACGACGACAAAGGATACGTGAACGTGAATAGCGCCCACATCACGAACTACGATCTTCTGACGCACGGGCCGTACGGTCCGGGCACCACCATAACCGAGGTGATTGAGCATTCCATCAACACCGGTGCGATCTTTGCTGAAAACCAGACGGGCAACGACATTTTTACAAGCTACATGAAAAAATTCCGCCTGGATCAAAAGACGGGGATTGACCTGCCGGGAGAAGTGGCGGGGAATTTGAGCGAGCTTAATCCGAAATCGCGGCAGGTCGCGTTTGATACGGCGGCATACGGTCAGGGCGTGGCGGTAACGCCAATAGCGCTCGTAAGTGCGATTGCGGCGATCGCGAACGGCGGCCTCATGATGCGGCCCTACCTGAACGCAGCGCTCTCGCCTGAGTCGCAGGGAAGGGTGGTAAGTACGAGCACCGCGGCGCAAGTGACCCGGATGATGGTGGACGCAGTGGACTTGGCGCAGGTCGCAAACATCAACGGTTATTCCCTGGCAGGGAAAACGGGGAGTGCCTTTATTCCCGACCTCGTGCACGGAGGGTATACCAACTATCTTATTGATTCATATGTGGGATTCGGGCCGACCTCCAACCCGCGTTTCATCGCCCTCATACGGTTGAACACGTTGCCGGCGACCGCGCTTGCGGCACAGAGCGTCGTGCCGGCATTCAAGGAACTGTCACGGTACATCATCAATTACGAGAATATTCCGCCGGACCGGCTTTGATTTTCGGAGCGGATTTCGCTAAGATTGCAGGGTAAATGCCGTCATCGTCTAGCCCGGCCTAGGACGTCGCCCTCTCACGGCGAAAACTCGGGTTCAAATCCCGATGGCGGTACCAAGTATATTTTTTATCAAGGGACAGAGCTGGCTGCCCTGTTTGCGCGACCGAGGTGCCGACGGTACCCGCACGAAAGCAATACCGCGGATGTTTCCGCGGTATTGCTTTCGTGTAAACTATTCTGTTTTTTCTTTCGGTTCCTCTTGCAGGGTCAGCACCTTGTTCTTGAGGATCAACCGACTCCTCAGGTTGCCCAGAAGCTCCCGCTTCTCACTGATGGACCCCTCCGTCAAGAGATAGATCGCATAGGCCTTGAGGTCAAAATCCTCCTGGGCCGCTTCTTTCGCTGCGCCCTTCAAGGCAATCTTCCGGAACTTGTTGTACCGCATGATCTCATCCTTGAACTTGTGCCTGATGCCCAGCTCGCTGATATCCAAGGTATCAATAATGCCAATGATCTGCTGCACGATGGCTTCCTCTGTGATATACCCGCAGGGGCATTCCTTGTCCCGCGACTTTGTGCAGCCGTAGTAGACGTATCGGGCGCTCGTACCGTTCTTGAAGTGCTTCCATTTCTCGCCAGCGGAGACGCCCGAACCGCAGAGGCCGCAGGTGATGAGCTTTGTGAAGGCGAACTCTCTGTTCTCTCTCGTGATCTCGCTCCGCGTGAGCTGCTCCTGCACAGCATCGTAGAGTTCCTTCGTGATAATGGGTGTATGGGTCCCCGTATACCAGTTGCCGCTGCCGGAAGGGTATTCAAACACGCCGTAGTAGTAGGTATTCTTGAGGATCAGATAGATGTTGCTCAACGCGAGCGGCTTCCCGTACGGCGTCGTGAATTTCACCTCGTCTTTGAGCCAATGGTAGAGCTTCCGTCCCGACCATTGGTCGTGCGCCACTTTCTCAAATATCTTTCTTATGATCGGAGCCCGCACGGGATCCACGATTACTTGGCACGGCCGATCCGTCCGCTTCTCATTCAGGTATCCCGTGGGGGCGACCGTGGGCCGCAGGCCCATCTCGCACCGCGCCCGCATGCCCCGCTTCACGTTCTCCGATTTGTTGTCGTTCTCCAGTTTTGCATGGGAGCAGAGGATCATCAGCATGAATTTCTCGTTCGGCGAATTCGTGAACTTCTGGCTGTAAGTCCTGATTTCAATGAGGTGTTTCTGGTCCATGAGATCCACAAGATTGCCGAGGTCACCCGCGTTCCTACTCAACCGGTCCGGCGCCCAGGTGAGGATCCCGTTAAACTTGCCGGCCTTGATGTCCGCGAGGAGACCGTTGAAAATCTCCCGCTGGCCGACCGCCTTCGCCGAGTGGCTTTCCCTCCTAATCTCCACAATCTCCAGCCCGTCCCGTTCCGCGATCTTCGTCATCTCGTTGATCTGCGAATCAATGGAAAGCACCTGCTGCTCTTCCGATTCCGTGCTTTTTCTCGCATACAGACAGTATTTGACCTTTACCTCGGACGGGATTGTTGTGGGGGCTCCCGTCCCCTTGGCCCCCATGGTTTGGGTAGTCATACCACAAGGGATGACGCAACCCCGCTTGGGCGTCCAGAGTGGTCAAGTTGATAACTCAGAGACCGCTACGAGGCGACAAAAGCTCATGAAAGTCCAGTCTATACTATCCAAATTTTTTGTGGAGAGTCATATGGCTATCAATCCGCAAACCAAATCAGATTTTTCATTTTCTCCGCCAATCGGATCGCATCCGCATGCGACAGCACGCCGAGGTAGGACGAAAGCAACGCTTCGAGGCGTTCCTTCGAGATTTCTCCCGCGCGAAAGCGGGAGATGGCTATCCTGAATTTTTTGAACATCCGGCGGCGCGTTTTCGTGCGGACGAGGCGGTGATGGGGAAACGCCACATAACCCAGGAAATCAATACCCTGGCGGAACGGTCGCAGCGTGATTTTCTTCGGATGCAGGTCGAGCGCCAACCTCTTCAAAAATTCACTGATCCGTGGTAAAAGGTTCTCAAGATATTCGGGGTCATTGCTCACAATCATGAAGTCATCGGTATAACGGACGTATTGCTTCACCTTCAAATCATGTTTCACAAACCGATCAAACTCGTTCATATAAACATTCGCGAAGAGCTGCGAGGTAAGGTTCCCTATGGGTATTCCCTTGCGCGGCCACGGGTTTACTCCTCTCTCTCTCTCTCTCTCTCTCTCTCTGAACTGGCGCGGCCGGATAACTTTCAATAATAGAACGCAGGAGCCACATCGCGTCCTCGTCTTTTATCCTCTTTCCGAGGATGGAGATGAGGATGTTGTGGTCCACGCTGTCGAAGAATTTCCGTATGTCGCATTTGAGCGCGAAGGATCCCCGTGGCGCACGGAGATCGGCATAGCGCAGCATCTTTTCCGCGCTATCGATGCCCCGATGGGTTCCATAGCCGACGCGACAGGAGAACGAGGTCGGGATGAACGTTTCCTCAAAGATTGGATTGATGACCGCAAACACGGCGTGATGCAAAATCCGGTCGCGCACCGTCGCTTTATGGATGTGCCGCTGCTTCGGATCGTGGATATAGAAGCTTTCGTACGGGCCGTGACGGTACGTCCTGTTTTTGAGGTCGCGGTGCAGTTGGAAAATGTTCTCCTCGAGGTGCCGCTCAAAACGAGCCACGTCAAGTTTGTTCCGCTTGTCTTGCTTGAACGCGTCCCACGCATTGAACAGGTTTTCCGGCGATATAATGTTCCCGAAAAGGTCGCGATAAACTTTCATGGATAAAATACTATGGACGATTTTGACATCCCGATTTTCAAGAAGACGTGCGATCTCTACAAGCTCTTTTATAGCTACCGCAATCTCATTTCGAAGCAGGATCGCTATACGATTTGGCAGCGGTGCGACGGCATGATCCTAGACATCCTCGAGGGTATCATGGCAGCGAGCCAGATGCCGAAGGCAACAAAGCTTTCCGTGTTGGAGAAAACAAGCGTGAAGCTGAATTTCCTCCGTATCTTCATTCGGCTCATGCGTGAGACGGATGGCATCGACCAGAAGAAATACCTCGCGTTTCAGGAGCCGATTGACGAGGTTGGTCGGATGCTCGGCGGATGGATCCGTTCAGTGAAGCAGTAACGCAATGCCCCGACCGAGGTCGGGGCATTGCTCTTGGGAAGCGACTTCGGAAGCAGCGCGGACGCGGAGCCATAGTTCTCGTTAGCATTGCCCACGTCGTTGGTGTTGAACTTGAGCTTGTCGTCGTTGAAGTTGAAGTACGGCGCGTTCGAGAACTGGCCATCCGCCTTCGGAATATTGCTTCCGCCCATCCACAACGGGCAACTATCTCTGAGCACCGGGACTTGAGGTTTTCCGCTCAAAAGGAGCCAAGTATATCCTCTGGTCCCTGAATTTCATCCGGCGGCAGTCCCGCGCTTCCGCAGGACACCCGCACTAGGCAAAAGCAAGCAGTATCTCCCCAATGCGGCACGCTCCGGGAAACCATTATGATCGCCCGGACTCTGGCTGCTTCTCTATGAAGAGAGGGTTCGGCGACGGCGATCCCGTTGGCAAGTGCCATGAACCGGAACGGCCGCGCATTGGCCTAGACCCGAAAGAAGAATAGCAGAAAAATCACGGATCGTGAACATCATTAAATATATAAAGAGAAAGGGGCCGCCGCGATGAATGATGAATGTGCGGAAGCCCCTGGAAAAAAACTTGCGCGAATGCAAGGGATCAAGAAGATAAGGGAATAAAAAGTCCCAAGCATCCAAGCGTTCAAGGTTGCAGATACTGCGGAAGCAGCGCGGACGCGGAGCCACAGTACCCGCCAGCATAGCCCACGCCGTGGGCGTTGAACTTGAGCCTGACGTCGCCGAAGCCGAAGTACGGCGCGTGCGAGAACTGGCCATCCGCCCTCGGACTGAATTCGTCGCCGGGGCAATCCATATGGAGCTGTTCCCATTGGACTTCCCGCTCGGGGTGAGTCAGCAGGATGCAGCCGACATGAAATGCGCCGAGACCAAACTCGTTTACGACGAACACCTCATGTGCCCGACGTGTCGAACGTCCGCGGTGACGGAGGCCGAGCTGGGCCGAGACAATGAGTACATCGCCAGGCTGGTCGGCATCGAACTTCGCGAACATGCGAATGGTGCGTTCGTGCTGCCGCAGCTGCTCGGGGCCGAGTTCGCCATTGCGGTAGTTGTAGAAAGTGCCGTTCCGTTGCGCGCGAAGCGCGGGGAACAGCTCCTTCTCCAACCCCTCGCCGTAGGACGGCGCGAGCGCTTGCCAGCGGACGATCACGAAATGTGCTTCGGCGCCGGGAGCGACCGCGCGTTCAAACTGCGCGACCCAGCCGCCGATGTTGAGCTTCGGCCAGATCTCGCGCAGGATAGCAACCTGCGCTTCGATCGGCTTCGGCGCGTAGCCGCTGGGATAGCCGTAGGTGGATTTCACTTCCTCGTTTGCAAACTGGTTGGAAAGCGAGAGTTCCCTTGTTCTGGCCACGATGGTCGCCGCGATTGCTTCGCGGAGGTCGTCACCGTTTTCAATGACGCGTTGCCAGCCGATCTGGTCAGCGCCGGTCTTCTGGAGCGCAAGCGCGGTGCCGTGTTTCGCGGCATCGCGGACGACGCGTTCATAAAGTTCTTTCTGTCCTTCGGTGATGGATGTAATCGATGTGGTATTCATCGTTATCATCCTCCATTTCTACCCGCTCAGGTTATGAGGCGAGTGTTCGAGAAGCCACATTGATTGCCTTCCCCAACGCTCGCCTCATTTCACTGGAAACCTTGAATTTTCCATTGTTAAGGAACGCTGTAAGTTTAACATAATAACACCACATTTGTCAAGTTTTTTGAGAATCGTTAGGAACGTGCTTCATTACGGGGCGACGAAATGCCGAATGAGGCAAGTTGATAACTTCCCCCTTCGCAACGCCTACGATCTAAGCTAGGGTTGGACGGGAAAGGTCGCAAGCGGTATAGTTTTCTTAACAATTCAATATCGGATTGTATAGCCTAAACCAAACATCGCTTGGCATGGCTCAAAACCCCATAGGAGATACTGAACCCCGCGTTCAGCAACCTCCTATGGGTCATAGCTCGAAAGAGTTATGGAGCCGCAAGGCTCGTGCTGGAGCGGGGTTCAGTAATTTTAAAACCTCGGCCAGCAAAGGCCGATTTTTGTTCAGCAAAAATAAAAATAATTCTTATGAAGAAAAAAATAATTATCATTTCGGTTTCAGTCGTGGTTCTTCTCTGCGTAGGCATTGGCGCCTACATTGTTTATCGGAATCAGCAGGAGGGAACGCCCGAGTATTCCTTGAAGCAATTGCAACTCGCAATCGCCGCGCATAACACGGCCGCCGCATCTCAATACCTCGACCAAAATGCGATTGCAAATGCGATGTGGCCGAGAGTTGCCAGCAACGCGTTGGCACTTCCGAATTTCTCATCTATTTTGGGACGAGTAGGGTTGGACAGCCAGCAGAGTTCTACAATAATGACAATCGAGCAAAGTTTCTATCAGTACATTAGCGGCGACAGCAACACTACCTACGTTGGAGAGATTCTGAATGGTATATTCGCCCTTCCGGCGAATCAGATAAGAGTGACTGGCGCTACTGCGGCCGTCCCCGCGGTCTTACAAGTCGGCGATTACCATTATAACGTCAACGTGATTCTCACTAAACAGAGCGGGAATTATTGGATGGTCACGGACATGCAGGGCTTGGAGCTACCCGTGGGCAGTAATTGGCGCGATGAACAGCGGGGGGCGGATTACACGCAGATTGTTGATGGCCTCGAACTCTATAATCAGAAAAACGGTAACTTTCCCACAGGAGTTGCTTCGTGGTCGGATTTGGAAAGGACGTTGATTGCTGCGGATCCCGCAGTAAGTCTTGAGAACGACCCGCTCGCTGGTACGGACTACCCCTACTATTATGGGGCGAACGCAAGCGGCAGCATAATAGCTATCGACATCGTCTTTGAAAATCCGTCGCAATCAACCATGCTGTCCAGCTACACGGGAAACTTGCCGAACGGCGTTACATGGCTGACTGGCACTCCTCCCGAACCATGCGGCACGGTTACCATGTGGTGCTTTAAGTATCCAAAATAACCTTACCCCATGGAAGCAAAGACTAATCCGTCCACGGGGAATCAATTTGCAAAAGGATGTGGCATCTCAATACTCGTGATTGTCGGACTGGTTATTGTCGTGGTGGTGATTGTAGCAATCGTGGGCGCTGGATCAAGTAGTTCAACCGACAAACAAACCGAGCTGGCGGACTGCCTCTCAACGGCGCAGAGTAACTACGTCAGCGACTGGAATAATGAATGCCTGAATGAATACAAATCCGTGAATTGTAAGCTCACTGTCGCCATGGCAAATCTTTTGGATAACCGACTGCAAAACGCAAAGGACGATTGTTATCACCTCTATCCTCAATAGCATCATTACTCAAATGCCCAATACTATAAATTCATTCTTTATCGGTTTGATCCGAAAATATCAAAAGGATATTTCTCCCCAGCTTCAGAAGATGGGAGTGAGATGCTTGTTCGAGCAGAGCTGTTCCCATTACGCGATTCATTGTCTTGAAAATCACAACTTTATAACGGCATCGTTTCGTATCGGCTACCGGCTTTTAAGCTGTAATCCGATCAATGCGCGGCGCATAGGAATAAAAACATAAAAATAACATGGCAAAGGAATATAAGACGCTCGTTTTCCCAGAAACCATTGAGGGCAGGGCGAGGATGGCAAAAGCAATTGATGAATTGGCGAATGAGGGTTGGGAGATAAAGAGTAAGGAGGTTACGGACCAAGGTTGGGATGCGGGTAAGACGTGTTGCCTTGGCGGGCTCTTCCTGCCACTTGCCCTCCTTGGTAAAAAGGAAAAAGTTATCACGCTTATTATGGAGCGGGAGAAACAGGCGGGAGACAAAACTCAATGACTTTTTTTTACATTATCTTGGTCGGCATTTTTCTGATAGCTCTTGGGCAGGGATTGCAGAAGTATGCGCAAAGGAAAAAAGTGGAACAAGTCGAAAAAAATAGAAGATCAGCAAAAACATTCATGGAAGAACAAAATAAAAGCGCGGAGGCGGTGGTAAAGCCGAAAAGCTGGCCGAACCGACATCCCATTGTGACGATCGCGATCGTAGTCGTCGCTTTTCTCATTATCATCGGCGCGGTAAGTGGCGGGTCGCAAAATAACAACACGCCAGCGATGGTGTCCAGTCAACAAGCCAACCCACAACCAATTGATGTTTCGGCGGCGCAACTTATCGCGGACTACGGTAGTAATCAAGTGGCCGCAGACAACAAATATAAGGGCCCGGTGCTCCAAGTAAACGGACTACTTGATTCGGTCAACAAAGACATCCTTGGAAACCCCTACATTGTTATAAAGGCGAGCCTAGATAGCTTCAACAGCGTCCAGTGTGCATTCGCCCAAGGTCAGGAGAGTCAGTTATCCGCGTTACAACATGGGGATCAGATCGTGGTACAGGGCGAAATTAATAATTATATTTTGGGCAGTCCGATGCTCTCAAACTGTTCGTTGATTCAGGCAAATCTGCCCGCGAGCGGCGATGGAAACGCTCCAGCTAAAATCACCTCGCCAAGGCAGCCTGCTTCGACGCAGACTCAAGCGGCGACAACTCAAACTCCCACTCCTCAAGCGCCTCCTCCAACACCGAAAAGTTGGCACACGGCATACACTTACAACAATAATATCGGCATTCAAACACCTCCTTTTTCTATGCAGGGCAGCGAGTGGCGGATAAATTATAGCTGTACCGTGTCGGACAGCAGCGTTTCCTATTCGAATTTTAACGGTATTGTTGATTCCGCAACCGGCGGTGGTGGCAACGTATTCGCGGAGATAGTTAATTGTCCGACAAGTAATACTTCTTACGTTTACTCGCAAGATCCAGGTCAATATTACCTAGATCTTGATGCAAACAACGTTCATTACACAGTGACTGTAGAGGATTACTATTAACGACTAACGACTATGCAACTGCCATGAACGCATTCTGGCAAAGCTATAAAGTCGTCATCATTACTTTCCTAGTCCTATCCACTAGTTATGGTGGTTATCGTGGCGTCATCGCGTTGCGGAGCTATGAACAAAACCAAATCAACGCAGCGGTTCAGGCAAAAGCAAACCAATTTGAGCAATCTCTTATTATACAATCCTCATCGTCCGCTCAATCAGCCACGACAACTGCAAGCGATACGGTTGATGTGCGTATCAACGAGCTTGAAGCAGAAATACAACAGTTAAAATCGGCGCCAGTCCAATCCTCAAAAAAGAGTTCTGCCGGCGCCGCCACCCAAATAACGACGCTTCAAAAGCAAGTGACGGCGCTCCAAAACGCCTCGAGCAACGCTCCCGTCATAACTTTCGTAAACCCGACGATTATGATTGCAGGTTATCAGAATACCATCTCCATTAACGGTTCCGGCTTTGAAAGTGACGCGGAGGTGACGCTGGGAAATACCGGCCTTCAAATAATGGGCTCCATTACCCCAACGTTGATTTCGGCTCAATATCCGTCAGGATTCAACCCGGGTCTTTACGATGTCACCGTGAAAAATCCTGACGGCGGTCAATTCACGTTCCCCGGGGCGATAACGATACGACCCGGCTCTCCTACGACTTCCCAATCAGGTACAGTCCTGACAACGGCGCAAATCGTGGCGAAGCTTTCTCCCTCGGTCGTCTTGATTCGCACTGATTTTGGGTGCGGCAGCGGCATGGTTGTCCAAGGCGGCGGAGGCATTCTGACGGACGACCACGTGATAACCGGAGCGGGCAGCATCAACGTCTATTTCAACGATGGCATGGTGGTCCCGGCCACTATCCAGCAGGAAGATCCGACCAGGGATTTGGCGCTTTTGCAAGTTGCGAGAGGCGGATTGCCGGTAGTTTCTTTCGGAAATTCAAGCGATGCAAGTTTGCCGCTCGGCGCAAGCGTCGTTTCTTTCGGGTTTCCCAGAACCTGCGATACCGACCAGACGCTTGAGGTCGAGGCGGGGATTGTAACCGCCCGAAGGACCGTTGCGGGATTTTCAGAGCTTGGAGAATTGTTGCAAACCTCGGCGCTAATAAACCCGGGAGACAGCGGCGGGCCGCTCGTGGATCAATACGGAAACGTCGTTGGTATCAATGAATTGGCCGATACCTTGGGACTGGATATTAATGTAACGGGAATTTCCTTTGCGACGCCATCGGATGTTGCTGAATCATTTTTGAACTCGCCCGCATCAAGCAATCAATCGGTTCCCGCTCTCGTTATGCCAACCAACAATACAAGCATCTTGAACGTTTCGGTGGCGGTTGACAACTCGCAGGGCGGGACGGCATCACCTTCCAATTTTACAGTGACGATCATCGGGAGCAATCCGAGCATTTCCTCGTTCCCCGGAAATGCGTCAGGCACGCAGGTGTTCATTGTCCCAAACATGGTCTATGGCGTAAACATCTCTCCGCTCGCGAACTACACTCCACTCAATAACGGTTTTTGCCACAGCAGCGATGGCGTACCCACGAGCTCCGTTGTGAACTGTGCTTTCACTGAAACCTTCGTTCCCGTGACGAGCCCTTAATCTGCTTGCTCATAACGATTTCGACAACATGCCAATAAGAAAACCAATTATAAGTATTATAATACCAGTTATACCCGACAATACCTTACCATAACTCGGATATTTTTCGGGCAATCTAGAAAAATAGAAATCTGGTATAGATGCCATATCGTTTCCATCGGGAGTAATTTCTATTACTCGGCTCTCTCTTTCATCTTTCCCTGTTGCCGGTGGACTAACTTTGCTCATATCAACGGCAAGATATTTCGGGATACAAGTTTTTATGAGGCGATCCAAAACATTCCGTCTTTCATCAGATAATTCTTTCGTCATCTTTTTCCATAGGCGGTATTTCCATAAAACTTTATAAGATGTTTTATCGCATAAGAAATCAAGAAATGCACTCCATCGGACTTCCGACGGAAACCCCTTTTTATCCTCAACACTTCTACATTCCTTGAAATATCTTGTTACGCGGTGTTCCGCATACATCTCTTTCAGTATATCAAGCTTGGTTTTTATTGCATTATTTACATTCGCCATTTTTTTGTTTTTAAGAAGCTGGTGATTTCTGCCCACCCAGAGGGGACGTCCGCCTTTATTCACCACCTTCCGATGTCTTCACTAGGCGCTGGTTCGTAAAACTTTATGACTACCCCTTCGCCGTCATCGCAGCTCGGGCACTTGGTTGATTCTCGGATCATGATGTTGTGCCCGTTCGAGCAACAGCCGCCCACCCAGAATCTCGCAAGGTGGTGATTGTGAAATTTTCCGTCCGTATCATAATATTGTTCTCCGATTGCCCACCGCCCATACTTTCCTCCCGAAAAATAATCATTCTCGTCGTACGAAGAGCAGCAATCCAAGACCACCTTGCTTTTCAAACCCTTTTCTTCGCAAAGAGCGCAAATCATCTCCTTAAAACGTTAATTTCCCCCCGCCGTCGGCCTTTTTCCGGAACTTGGGGTTGTACCCGCTCCGCTCGTATTCCGAGTCCGCCATGGCTTGCTGATCCAGCTTCTTTATCTCGGCCTTGAGCACGTCGGGGTTCGTGAGGTCGGGCGAAGGTGTTGGCATCAATGCATAAGGGCGCGGAACGGTGACGTGCGCTTTGGCATCCATTTCGGTCAGCTTGAGGATCAGCATGCTGAAGGCATCGGCCAAATCATCGTGCCCTGATCCAAAGTTGAGGATCTGGCGGAGGAGCGGGCCGTCGGCCTCGTCGTCGGCGAAATGGACCTGCCCCAGCTGCACGGTGTAGCCCGCGACGGAGAGCCGAAGCCGCTTGTCCTGATTGCCGGGGTTGAACCCGTGCACGCGCACGATGCCCGCGTCCCGCATCGTCTCAAGAAGGATCATCTGTGCGCCGACCGTTTCCACCACGACCTCCGCCTGACGGCCCATGCTGATCGCCTCGTCGCATAACGCCTTCGCGAACTCGGCAATCTCCTTGACGGAGAGCCCTCGCTTGTTGACGGGGTCCCGGCGGATGTAAATCTTCCGCTGGTCGCCGTAGCCATAGACATCCGCAGTGACGATTGCCGTGCAATCGGCGTGCTCCTTGTCCGAAAAAGCCGGATCCACCGCGACAAGGCGGAGGCGGTGCGGGGGATAGTCATCCGGCTTCGGCAGGTCGTGGTAATACTTCAGCCATTCCTTCCTCACGACGGGCTCATCGTCCGTCACGGGCAGGAGGAGATATTCCTGTTTCCATGCGAGTTCCGTGTGCCGCCGCTTCTCCTGCTCCAATGACTCCGGCGTGGGGAATTTCTCCGACCACGCCACCTTTCCCTCCTCGTCAATTAAAGGATAACTGTGAAAGACGCCGTCGCGCTTGCCCGCCTCAATGTCCTTGCGGATGCGGGTGAGAACCGAGTCCTCCGCGAGCAGGTTGCTCGTGATCACGATGCGCGCATTCTTGGATCCCCCCGCGATCACGTCCCGCTCCAGCCACTCATGGATCTTATCCGTCGCCTCCTTGGACCTGATGGAATTGAGGTCTTCTATATCGTCGAGCTGGATCAAATCCGGGCGGTACTGCCGGTAATGGATACCTCGCACGGTCTGCTCGACGGAGACCGCGGCAATCTTCGCGTCGTAGCGCGGGATCACGATGCACTTGCCCCATTCGTCGCTTTCTTCGCGAAACGGGCCGAGGTCGTTCTGGAGGAGGATGTTCGTGGGGTCCTCAAATTCCCGCTTGATGCTCTTCAGGTGGTCTTGCGACTGTCGTTCGGTCTTGCTGCCGATGAGGACGAAATGCCTTTTGCCGGTCACGATCTGGTGGATGGCGTGCGCCCGCAGCATGGTGCTTTTGCCTGCCTCCCTGAATGCCGCAAACGCCGTGATGCCCGGGATATTCTGTTCAAGCAGGGTGAGAATCTCTTTCTGAAAATCTGCCGTGCCGATCGTGGCGTGGCGCGGAAGGTAGCAGCGCATGAACCAGAAGAGGCTTCCCGCGGTCGCTGCGCGGCGGAACGTCTCGTCCTCAATCATCCGTTGGATGAATGCCTCCTGCTCCTCTTTGTTAAGGTTGTTGGGGTTCATGTGTGGTGGTATCGCCGTCGGGCGGCGTTGATTTTTCCTCCGGCCTTTTCGCGGTTTCCTGGGTGCTTTTTTCGCTCGGCATGGCGAGCCTCAACGATTTTTCAATCAGCGCCTTGTCCTCCGCCGTCATTGCCCGTTTCTCCACATGCTCAATGCGGCCCTCCAGCTCCAGCCGGTGCGCGTAACGCGGGTGATTCGCACGCAACCAGAAGGATATAGCCGGCCAGCTTTTCTCTTTGATAAGGGTCACCACTTGTGCCTCGCTGAGATCGTTGATAAAAAGCCTGCCGTCCCGCATCGCCGCATCGGCCGCCGCCGCGAATTCCAAATCTTCCCTCCATCGATAATAGGTGCTCGTCGCGATCTTTACTTTCTCGCAAGCGACCTCCACGATTGGGATCTTGCGGAGCTGCGCCAGAATGAGCTGTTGGTCTTTATCTCGTTTCATGGTTGATGCGTTCGGCCGCAAGGCCAAAAAGTTTTTGGAATCGCGCAATGATCGTGGCGACATACTGCTCGTCGCGCTCAATCAGGATGCTCGACCGTTTCGTTTGCTCTGCGGCGATGCCCGATGTACCCGATCCCGCGAACCCGTCGTACACAACATCGTCGATGTCGGTGCTGTTCAAAATCAAACGGCGGATAAGCGGCACCGGTTTTTGCGTCGGATGCAAGGGGCTGCGGCTGGGGCGCGGGCAGTACAAGAGCGTCTTGTCTTTCGCCTTCTTGAAGTCATGCGTTCCGAACCAACCGTAAGCGATCAACTCGTGAGCGGGGAGATAATCCTTCCGGCCGATCACGCTATTACTTTTCAACCAGATGAGAAGCTGTGAGAAATGGATGCCCGCGCGCTCCATGCCGTCGCGGAGCGCGAAGAGCATCTTGTCGCTGTTGAAGATATATATCGCGTTCTTGCGCTCGAGATACGGCACGATCGCGGCGAGCCATTCCTGCGTGAAATGGGAATATTCGCTCTCTGAGCCGAGGTCGTCGTTCAGGATATCTTTCGCCACCCTGATTTTTGCGAAGCCCGCTTTCGCTTCCGCGTAATTTACGGAGTAGGGTACATCGCAGCACACGAGCTTGATTTTCCGCGTACCGACGAAGCGATCGATGAACGCGGCATCCCGCGCGTCCGCGCACGCGAGCACGTGGTTCCCGATACGGAACATATCCCCGTATTGAATTTTCTTAATTGAGTTTTTTGGCATGGAGGTTCGTGAGTTTTTCAAACCGCGCGATCGTGAGGTCGCAGAAGACAGGTTCAAGTTCGACCGTATAGACCCGGCGTTTCAGTTGGTGGGCGGCGATCAACGTGCTGCCGCTGCCGCAAAAACTGTCCAAAATGATGTCGCCGGGCTTCGTGCAACGGCGAATCGCGCGTTCATGAAGCGTCGGCGGCTTGGAAGTGGCGTGAAAATATTCGCTGCCCGGCAATCGTTTTGCCAACCATATTTCCAGACTGTCAAGGATGTCGTCCAGCGTGCGGTTGCCCGTGCCGATCTCCTTGTTCATGATCTCGGAGAGGTTCTCAATGCCCTTCGTGATCGGCGGCCGGCCCCTGACCCCGTACACGCACGGCTCATACCCCTTGTTAAACGCGATGCCCGGCGTGAGCCCGAGTCCGTTTTTAATCCAGAGGCACGTGCGCTTGTAGTCAATGCCAAGTTCACGGTAGAGCGTTTGCAGCAACCACACGTACGAGGCGTCGCAGTAATAAAAGACATGGACGTCGTCCTTCGCGACCGCAAGCGCGTTCACGATGCTCTTGCGGAGGAATTCCTTGTACTCGTCGTCGGTGCGTGTGTCGTTCACGTCGCCGCCGTAGTTCGCCCGGCCGCCGACGCCCTTCGCGTAATCTACGCCGCCGCGCAGATTGTACACGGGGTCACTGTAAATTGTGGACGCCTTGTCGCTGCCAAAAAGTTTCTTCAGGACGGCGGGGTCGGTCGCGTCCCCACAAAGTAATTTATGAGGACCCAGCTGGATCAGGTCCCCGAGCTTCGTTTTCGGCTTCTTGATCTTGGCAAGTTCTTTTTCTTCGTCCCAGTTATCATCCTCGGCTTCCAGCACGCCGTCCCACAGGGCCGCGAGGTCATTTTCGTCCATCCCTATGTCAATCAGCGTTTCAATGTCAAAAGCCTTGAGTTTTTCAATGTCCCATTCGCCGTGCAACGCGTTTGAAGCAATCAAATAGCGGTTGAACTCTTCTTTGGTCAATTTGCGGTTCGGCACCCTCACATCAATCATCTGATCGGCCATGCCCATCTCCATCATGGCTTGATGGCGATGTGCCCCCGCAACAATCACACCATCGGTATCAATGACGATGGTTTCAACGTATCCTTCGCGTTTGATGCTTTTCTTCAAATTGCCGAATTGTTTCTCGGTATTGACGTTTGCGTTTTGAGCGCAGGGCTTGAGATCCCTCAAACGCCGCCGTTCATTGTGCCATTCGAGCTTTTCCATTTTTATTTCCATTGTACTGTTGGAAAAAGTGCTGCTTTGCGTCTCTTTGCGCGTGACAAACCAAAAACCAGCAGGGAATTTGCTGGTTTGGAATTCATTATGGCCGCTGTTTTTGCGCCTTCGCCCTGCTTTTTCGTTGCCGCAGTCGCTGCGCTTCGCGCTGGCACCTTGGATCTTTGCAGTATACGTTCGTTTCCTTTTGGGCTTTGAATAGGCGTCCGCATAACTCACAGACGTGGATGCGCTCCCCGCGTACCACAAGATCAATCAGAAGATCAAGCACGCACCACGAAAGGAGACTGCGACAGCGGCAGACGAGGAGCGGGAAGTTGGTGCCCCATCCCGCCTTCGGGAAAATATTGTTTTGGAGCTGGCCGGTGGAGCGCGGCGAAAAATTATAGACTTCATCGGCGTAGGATTTAAGGTCGGCCTTCGTCGGTCTTTGCGACACAATCGGTGGAAATCCTAGTTGAAGATAACAATCCTCAAGATACTTATTGACGATGCTGGGCAAACCTCCCGTCTTACGCGCCACAAGAAATTCCGTGAAAGCAATCCTTATATTCTTCCGGAGTTTTTTTATATCCTTCACGCCATGGAGGATATCACGAAGTTCCTTTTTGAAAGTGAGGATGTCGGCGCGAGTGGCTATCCTGTTTCCGCCGCTGATCTCGGGGAGCGCCACTTGGTAGTTGCGAATGAAGTCGTCAATCTTATCCTCCGGGAGATTGGCGACTTGCAGATAGAACTGGCTTGGTAATGCCTTGGGGCCGAGTGTGCCAAGCATCTTTCTTTGCGTCCCTCGTTTTATCCTGCCCTTGCCAGTGCTCCGGTAGCGAAGGACGGCGACTTGGAATCTGTCCTCAAGGTTAAGGCGAAAGCTCTTCATATATCCTATTATACGTATTTCGCCGCTATTTTTTTTGAACTTAACGGCAGACGATAATATTCACTGGCCCCTCGCAGAAGATGCTGAGCTCGCACGCCGTCCTGATGGCCTTCTCCACGCTCGCGCCGAGATAAAGGGCGGCGAGCGCATAATCCATCCCCGCGCCGATGGCGTAATAATCCTTGACCTCCCGTACGAAATATCCGCCGAGGAAAAAGATTTTGCTCCGATAGACCGCAATGAAGATGGAATCCTCAAATTTGGGCGCGCTTTTCACCTCGCTCAGGTAACCGGCGAACTCCTTCATAAGAAGGGTCCACCCGTACTCGTCGTTTATCTTGGGAAGGTGGTTTTCAAGGAAATTCCGGAAGAGAGACGACGTGGCGCAGTTGCCGACGGCTCCGAGGAGCATCTCCTTACTCACGCGAAAGAGCTTTGCCAACTTATCCTTCTCTTGCGTGCCCCAGCCGGAGATCCGGATGCTGTCCGCCCCGATCGTGATCCTGCCATTTTCTTTGCGTACTGCAACGACACTCATGGTTGTGTTGTGATGGTTGCTTTGCGACCTTTCAGAACGCAACAATGCCGCCACGGCGGAGAAAGTCCAGCTGGGACACAGGAGGCATCACCCTCCCATTTTGTTTTCGCTTTATATCGCAACGGGTCCAAGGTGACTGGATCTCAAAATGGGAGGCGATTTCATAGTGCCGTTTTGTCTCCCAAAGTGCTGCATTTTGTATCCGACCGAGGTGGACCTTTCACTCAAAAAGACCTTCAAAATTCTTCTACTATTAATACGACCCCGCGACCGACATGCTTCTCAAAAGAGGGGAAGGGGATTCCAAAAAATCCTGAAGGATCCTTGCGGTGCTTGTACCCAGGGCTCCCCACAAAATCCAAGACTGATGTGGGGTACGAGCAACACAAGAACGGCCTCTGGAGAGTCAGAATAAATTTCTTCCTGCGAGAAATTTTTCTTGGCGCTCGCCCCGTTCGCACTCCGCAGACGGAGCGACCAAGCCGAACGGGGCTGCGCGATCCTCTCCAGAGGCCGTTCTTGTGTTGCTCGTCTTGTTGTTAGGGCATTTGGACGGAGGGGTGGGTCGGAGGGGGGTTGGGAACCGAGGGTTCCCAAAGCGCAGGCGGCGAAGCCGCCGAGCAGTTCAAATCCCGATGGCGGGCAGATCGGTTCTTATACTGACGAGCGGACATTGAAACCGTGAGCGGCAAATTGCGGAGTGTGGCAAAAAAAGATATTGTTACCTTATGAACGGCCTTCAAGAAAAACTTAATACTTTCAAGCAGATAGTTATTAATAATTGCAAAAGCAAAAATTTTCCATACAGAGAGTGGTATGTAAATGATCATCTTGCGGTTGTTGAGAAAATAGCTATGGAACTTTGTAGTAAACATCCGGATGCTGATAGGGATGTGGTGTTTGCGCTCGTGTGGCTTCATGACTTTGGGAAATCCATTGACGAGGGCAACGAATATGAAGCGACAAAAAACAGAGGTGTGGAAGCAATGCGGACGGTCAACATACCCGAGGATTTTATCAAGAGAGTTTTAGGATGTTGGATGAGGATGGAAATGAAAAATGAGATTGATATATCTAAGGAAGCTATTGAGGTACAAATTGTGAGCACTGCTGATGGGGCTTCGCATTTTGTGGGAAAGTTCTATCCATCGTACTTTAGGGATGATCCCAAAGAGAGCGTCCAATCCATAGTAGAGAGGATCAAAACTAAGATTGACAAGGATTGGGAACGAAAAATTGTACTGCCGGAGGCAAAATTGGCATTCCAGCAACGATATGAAAAAGTAAGGGAAATTATCGGGGAATATCCCGACAGATTCTTTTTATGAGTTGTTCAAGAGGCGGTTGATTAGCTCGCACGTATGCTAACTCGACGAGAGAATCACATTTCCCGTCCTTCCTTCATAAATCATCGTGAAATATTGGAGGAAAGTTCTTCCTATGAGTGCGCTGTGAACTTGACCGCCAGCTTTGAGATTTACGCCGGCGAACGGACCATAAATTGTGAAGTTTAATGATGGGACATGTATTTGTGCAAGGTAGACATTAACGATATGTTTGCCGCCCGCCCCTGCAATGGTGCGTCTGTCTATGGTAGGCAAATTTAACTGTGTAGCAAGTAAATTATCTATACAACTTTCTGATGCGCCGGTATCAACCAGCGCGTTTATGCCAGCAAGACCCGGTATCGGCATCGTTTTGGAACGTGGCACCCAGTTCACATCGAATCCGATATTAACGTTGAGCGTTGGGCCATGGGTGACCAAAAGAACTGCCCCCGAAGCGCCTCCGGGGGTATCATTAAATCCGCATTTAGTTTGAGCCATCGGCTGGGCGGTACATCACTGAAGCAGATAACGTTATCGGCGGTGCTCCTACCTGACGGATAAGATAGGGACCGGATCCGAAACGACGGACAGCATCTTCTGCCGCGGCTTCAAAGGATTGATATAGCGCTACAAGTTTTTGATCATGGATCAATACCCACTCACCAACGTGTTCGGTTTCCAACCCTCCTCGCATTTTCTCATAGGCCTCAAGTTCTTTAATGAGGTTGCTCATATTCAATATGGTACCACATCCAGTTTTCATTCTTCACACCGTAGCATATTTGACATTAAAAAATCATTAAACAATTCTTGACGGCTTGTCTTTGGGTGCTATCATTTCTGTAAAGCGGGGTCCGCAGAACGGCGGACTAAATATCCTTGTTTGGTATGCAGGCAGCCACTTCGGTGGCTGTTTGTATTTTAGATAGTTTTAATCATCAATTCTTTATCATAACGGTGGCACGGCCGTCGCTCCTTGAAACGTGTTAAAATGGATGGATATGCAAAAGCTCGTCGTCGCGAACTGGAAAGAAAACCCGAAAACCGAGAAACAGGCGCTCGCGCTGTTCCGCGCCGTGGCAAAGGTAAAGCCCGCGAATGGAGTTGAAGTTGTCATATGCCCGCCCTTCATCTATTTGGAGCGTATTGCCGATGTGCGCAGGTGTGAGAAAAAAAGGCATATCGTGCTCGGCGCGCAGGATGTTTTTTGGCAAGAAAAAGGAGAGTTCACGAGCGAGGTGGGGCCGCAGATGCTCAAATCGCTTGGGGTGCGCTACGTGATCGTCGGCCATTCGGAGCGGCGCAAATGGCTCAAGGAAACAGACGCGATGATCAATAAAAAAGTAAAGCGCGCGTTGCGCGACGGCTTGCGTGTAATACTTTGCGTCGGCGAGTCGCTCTCGATTCGAAAAAAGGGGATTGCTGCTGCGAGAAAGTTCGTGGAAGGTCAGTTGAAAAAAGATCTCGTTGGAGTTCCGCGTGCGCGGCTGTCGTATGTTGCTGTCGCCTACGAACCGATCTGGGCGATCGGCACGGGTCGCAACGCCCGTCCGGAGGATGCGGCATTCATGGCGGACGCCATCAAAAAATTTGCTCCGCGCATGCTCTATGGCGGCTCTGTGGACAGCAAAAACATTGCCGATTATGTACAATATAATCAAATAAGTGGCGTTCTCATCGGAGGCGCGAGCTTAAAGGCCGGCGAATTCAAAAAAATAATGACCGATACATAAAACTATATGGAAAATGCAAAAAAGTGGTTTTGGGTCGTGCTTGATGTGTTCATTGCGGTCGCGGTCATAAACGTCGTGTTCTTTGTGATGCCGATGCTCCAAAAAATAGGGGATGGATACTATCCGGCGCGGATCCTCACGGTCTCTGCGCAGGGAAAAACGACAGCCAGCCCCGACCTTGCGGAAATCTCCTTTTCGGTCGTAACACAGGGGCAGAATCCCAGCACACTTTCGGACAACAACAATCAAAAGATGAATGCGGTTCTGCAGTTCGTGAAATCCCAAAACATTGCGGATGCCGACATTACGACGACGAACTACGACCTTTCACCGAACTATCAATGGGATAAGAATACCCAGCGTAATTACATCACAGGCTATACGCTTACGCAGACCGTTGAGGTCAAAGTGCGCGACTTGAGCAAGGTAGCATCCGTGATCGGCGGACTTGCGCCTTTGGGCGTGAACCAGATCGGCGGTATCACCTTTACATTTGCCGATGAAGAAAAGGTGCTTGCTGTGGCGCGTGCAGATGCGTTCTCGAAAGCGCTCGCAAAGGCGAAGGAGATGACCGCGGAGGCGGGAGTTTCCTTGGGAAGAGTAATAAGCGTTGCGGAGAACAACTACATTCCTACGCCCCGGGCGATGTACACGAGCGCAAGCGAGGCATCGGGTATGGGAGGTGTGGCGGTGGCGCCCACGATCCAGCCGGGCACGCAGGACATTACAGACAACGTGAGTATCACCTATCAGCTTAATTAGTCGTTGTTATGAAACGAAACGATTGGCTGGCTATTGTCATCATCGGGGCGGCGGTTGGGCTTCTTTCACAGCCGATTCTTGCAAACGTCGCGGGGTCACTTAATCTGAATTTCACACTTACGTTGCGCGTGGTCGTGTTTCTTGGCTTTACGATTCTCGCGCCGCTCGCGCTTTTCGTCCTCTACCTTTTAGGAAAAGTTCTCCCCGTGCTCTATCAATTTGGGAAGTTCGTGGCGGTGGGAGTTCTGAACACCTTTGTTGATCTGGGTGTCTTGAATCTTGAGATTTTGGTTTTTGGAACGCCTGCGGCGTGGCCCTATCGGGTTTTTAAAGCGATTTCCTTCCTTGCCGCGACGACGAACAGCTTTCTCTGGAACAAATTCTGGACGTTTGATTCCCGTGGACCTGCGAACCCGTCGCAGACCATCAAGTTTTATCTCATCGCAATTGGCGGGTTTCTTATCAATGTGGGTATAGCATCCTATGTGTTCAGCGGCGTTGTGCGTCCGGCGGCGATTTCCGCGAATCTTTGGGCCAACATTGCGGCTATGGCGGGGGTGGCATCCGGCTTCCTCTGGGACTTTTTGGGATACAAATACGTGGTATTCAAAAAGCCCGCGGAGAAGGTATAGCCCTTGCACGTTATACCTCGGCTTGCCAAAGTACGGCTGGGCCTTGCGCTTTCTCCTGGTATCTGCTATAATGCCAGTGAATGGGTGCGAGTTTTCCTTAACGACGACGTCGACTGAGGAAAATCCCACACAATTCTTTTTGGCCAGGAGTCCCCGTAAGGGGACTTTTGGTTTTAAGGGCCGATTTTATTGTTTTTTAATGTGTATATTCTATACTGATAGCGGAGCCGGCTGGAGAGCACTCATTCAACCACAAAAAGAATTGGAGGTCACCACAGCCGCTCCACCCAGTTCTTTAAAGCAGGGAGCGCACCTTCGCGGCGCGTGGTTCGTAGAACTCTTTGAGGACTGAGTGGAGCGGCCGTTTTTGTTCTTACTCGCTCGGGAAGTGGGCTTTTCCGAGTGCGGCTCAAAAATCAAAATATGCCAAAATTTCAGGAAAACGTGACGCTCGCGCGTTACAGCAATTATAAGATTGGCGGTCCGGCGCGTTTCTTTTTTGCGCCCAAAAACGAGAAAGAGGTACTATGGGCGGTGAAAGAGGCAAAAGCGAAAAAGTTGCCCATTTTTATTTTGGGTGGAGGGACGAACCTTTTGATTGATAATCGCGGGCTTGACGGGCTTGTGCTCCGGCCGAACCTCCTCACGCTCAAGGCGGCGGGCGCGAAGCTCACTGTGGGTGCCGGGGTATCCATGGAAAAACTTTTGAAATTTTCCGCAAGGAAATCGCTTTCCGGTCTTGAATGGGCAGGCGGGCTTCCGGGAACCTTGGGTGGCGCGATCCGCGGCAATGCCGGTTGCTTCGGCGGCGAGATAAAGGATGTGGTGGAATCGGTGCGGAGCTTTGATACGAAGACGATGAAGATAATTGAGCGGCCCGCGAAGAAGTGCGCTTTCGGCTATCGCGCGAGCATTTTCAAAAAGAAGGATGGCCGGGAGATCGTTCTTTTGGCGACACTTCGGCTAAAAAACGGAGATAAAAAAGAAATCGTCGCCGCGATCCAGGAGAAGATAGACCATCGTGTGAGGAACCACCCACTGGACTACCCCAATATCGGCAGCATTTTCAAGAATGTGCCGCTCGCGGCAATCCATAAAAAGGGCAGCGCGAAATACAAGAAAGCGTTGCGGGAAGGAAAGCTTCACTTCCGCAGCTCCCATTTTTCCATAAAGACCGATCCTTTCCCTGTGATTTACGCCGTGAAGCTTATTGCGGAAACGGGGCTGCGCGGGGTAAGCTCCGGCGGTGCAATGATCTCCGCCAAGCACCCGAACTTTATTGTGAATGTCCTCGGCGCGCAATCATCCGACGTGAAGGAACTCATCGCGCTCGCAAAATCCGTCGTGAAGGAAAAATTTGGAATAGAATTGGAAGAAGAAGTGCAAATTGTATAACTCTTATGAAAATCAACATAAAAACCAACCTTGACCTTACGGTGCCGCTCCGCGCCTATATTGACGAGAAACTCGCGCCGCTCGCGAAGTTCGTAAAGAAGTTTGACGAAACTGGTGAAGCCGAAATTTGGCTGGAGATTTCCCGCACCACGCGTCACCATCAGAAAGGAGAAGAAGTGTTCCTTGTGGTCGCGGATCTGCGCCTGCCGAGGAAGATTCTCCGTGCCGAGGAGTATGCGGATGACGTGCGCAAAGCAATTGACCGGACGAAGGATACGCTGCGACTGGAGATTGAAAAATATAAAACTAAGTTTCTGCAGTCAAAAAGAAGATAGGAGATCTGTTATAAAAAGTACAAGGCCAGAGAGGGCATCTCCCTGGCCTGTCAATCCAAACTGGCTTCCGCGGTTCTAGATAATTCCCTGGTCACCCAACCAAGGAATCATCTCACGGAGCTAAGTTCAGGCTAGCAAGGCTCCCTCTAAAAGTCAAGGGTTGACACAACAGCCTCACAATAGCCTGTTTTGCTCAAAAAAACGGCTGGCGGCCGAAGGATGCCGCCCCCGGCCGCCCGCCAGACGTTAGGTTACGGAGTCAGATCTCTTGCCGCTTAGTGCGACCAGATGATCTTTCCCTGATAACCCGTCGTCACTCGTAGCCGATCATTGATTCCTGCGCAAAACCTGAAATTGCCCACTGCCGCCGTGGTACTGTCCGTGGCTTTCCACACGTTCAGCCCAATAGCCAGCAGCCGCCATTTCCCCCCGCGCCGGTAGAGATTCCGGCTAAGCTGCCGCACGCCGACATTGAGAAGCACGTTTGCCAAAACAACGGCGTTCGTGTTCCGCCTGCCGACGACCGGTCCCGCCCAGCCTTCCTCCACGCTGTAGAAGCGTGCGAGAACGGTACCATCCGTCCTCAGTGCTACCGTGGGGTGGTCCAGCGCGCGGGCGGTACTCAGACCGTCCAGCGTTGTCCCGACGCCGAGTGTCCACTCGGAAACTTTATAGAGGCGATCCAGTTTCCCGGACTCCTCTTTTGGCTTCCGTAGTACTCCTTGTTGGAACTGCTGGGCCTGGGTATGTGCGATGGATAGGGCGAACATCCCCACCATAAGCAACATCAAGTTCACACAGGTCTTTGATGTGGGTGACAAATTAACCTCCCTAGACTGGAGTTACTGCTGGATATGATTTTATCACAGAAATATTGTTTTGTCCAACTCGGCGCTGGAAATTTTCTCACAAAACACCTATAATCCTTACACATGCTGGGTTCCATCAAAAAATTTTTCGCGAAGCGGTCGCTCGTAGAGCTCTCCGAGACGGTGCGCGCAATAAATGCGCTCGAGGAGGAGATTGCGAAATTAAGTGATGAAGGGCTCATGGCGGAGAGTATAAAGCTGAAAGTCCGGATGGCGGGGGAGACGACCGAGCACGAGGTGGACAAGGCGGTGTTGGACGAAATCCTCCCGCGTGCATTCGCGCTCGCGCGCGAAGCAGCGAAGCGGACGCTCGGCCAGCGCCCGTTTGACGTGCAGCTTTTGGGTGGTCTTGTGCTCCACAAAGGCGCGGTCGCGGAGATGATCACAGGCGAAGGAAAGACACTCGCCGCCGTGGCGCCCGCATATCTCAACGCACTTAGGGGACTTGGAGTGCATATCGTCACCGTGAACGAATATCTCGCCCGCCGCGATGCGGTCTGGATGGGACAAATCTATCGCGCACTCGGCCTCTCCGTGGCGTGCCTTGTGCCAAACGCCGCGTTTATGTACGACCCGCTTTATAAGGCTCCTGAGGAGGGCAAAGGCGCTGCTTCTCAAAACCCCGAAACATCTAAATTATTGGACAAAGAACGGGACACGACTGGCAGCTTCTTGGTGCAGCAGGAATTCTTGCGCCCGGTGCCGCGGCGCGAGGCGTACAACGCAGACATTACCTATGGCACAAATCACGAGTTCGGCTTTGATTATTTGCGCGATAATTTGGTATATCGCTTGGAGGATCGCGTCCAGCGCGAACATCATTTTGCGATCATAGACGAGGTGGACAGCATTTTGATAGACGAAGCGCGGACGCCGCTCATCATCGCGGCGCCCGATTCGCAATCCAGCGACGCGTACAAGGCCTTTGCGCGGGTGGCGGCGCTTTTGGAAAAAGAAAAAGATTACGAAGTGGACGAGAAACGGAAGTCCGTCGCAATCGCGGATGCGGGCGTGGAAAAAGTGGAAAAGATGCTCGGCATTCAGAACATTTACGCGCCGGAGAACATCCGCCTCGTGCATTATTTAGAAGAAAGCGTAAAGGCGAAGGCGCTTTTCCAACGCGACCGAGACTATGTGGTCAAAAACGGGGAAGTGATCATTGTGGATGAATTCACGGGAAGGATGCTTATAGGCCGGCGCTATCAGGCGGGACTCCATCAAGCGATTGAAGCGAAAGAAGGCGTAAACGTAAAGGAAGAGTCGCGCACCTACGCAAAAATCTCTATCCAAAATTATTTCCGCATGTACGAAAAAATCTCCGGCATGACGGGAACTGCACAAACCTCGGCGGAGGAATTCTATAAAGTGTACAACCTCGAGGTCATGAGCGTCCCGCCGAACCGGCCGCTCGTGCGCCGCGATGCAAATGACCTTATTTACAAGAACTTCAGGGTGAAGATGGATGCGGTGGCGAAGGATGTGGGCGAGCGGCAAAAAAAGGGCCAGCCGGTTCTTATTGGAACGACCTCTATTGCGAAGAATGAGATTTTTTCCTCCGCGCTTTCAAAGGCAGGCGTTTCGCACGAGGTTTTGAATGCGAAAAACAACGAACGCGAGGGTGCGATCATCGCGCAGGCGGGCAGGCCCGGCGCCGTTACGGTTGCGACGAACGTCGCCGGACGCGGCGTGGACATCATTTTGGGCGGCAATCCGCCGAAGCCGGAAGACGCGGCAAGAGTGCGCGAACTTGGCGGTCTGCACATCGTGGGCACTGAACGGCACGAGGCGCGGCGCATTGACAACCAACTCCGCGGCCGTTCCGGGCGGCAGGGCGATCCGGGCTCCACGCAATTTTTTCTCTCCGCAGAGGACGATCTTCTGCGAATTTTCGGCGGCGACCGGCTGAAAAATATGATGGAGCGGCTTGACATTCCGGATGATCAGCCAATTGAGTTCAAATTTGTGACAAAGGCGGTTGCCGAGGCTCAGGCGAAGGTGGAGGGCGCGAATTTTGATCTCCGCAAGCATTTGCTTGAATACGATGACGTTTTGAACAAGCAGCGCTCCGCGGTCTATAAGCGGCGTACGGAGATTTTGGGCTTGCTGACAAAAACGGACGTTGCGAAGACGATCGCGGACGCCGTGATGGCGCATTTTGACATGGTGTTCGCGCCGATGTTTGAAGGAGAATTTGGCGCAGGATCAAAGGAGCAGCGCGAGGGGATTACGAAGGTATTTAAAGAGGTGCAGCTCCTTCCGAGCGGTGCCGCAGGCGATATCGCGTTTGAAAATCTGAAAACCGCAGATGATGCGAGAAAGTTTTTGGAAGCGCAGGCGACCAAGGTGGCGGAGAATTCGCTCGCCAAAAACCAACTCCTTGGCATCTTGGACATGCTTTGGATGACGAATCTTGAGGATTTAGAAGCATTGCAGGAATCCGTCGGCCTCCGAGCCTACGGCCAACGCGATCCGCTCGTGGAATATCGCCACGAGGCAAGTCGTCTTTTCAAGGATTTCTGGCACAACTTCAACGGGATGGTGTTTGCGAACGCGTTCAAACTTTTGAATATGTCCGCGCAGGCGGCGGGCGGTGCTCCTCACATAGCCAATCCGAACCACGCAGCATTCCAATCGTCTCACGGCGCATCACGTTCCGGAAAGATTGGTCGCAATGATCCGTGCCCCTGCGGCAGCGGCAAAAAATATAAAAAGTGCCATGGAAGATGAGTTTAAGTTATGGGAAAACATTTGCGCTCGCACTCAGCGGATGTTTCTTTCTTTATGAAGCCCAAGCGCGCAAGAGATCGTTTTGTCAGGGACCTAGAGGAGAACGTGTATTGCCGTTTGCGTCCTTCAAAGGTGCACGGCGTAGGCGTCTTTGCCATTCGCGACATTCCCAAGGGAAGAGATCCGTTCAAAAGCTTCCTGCCGTATAAGTTTGTCGCCGTTGATGCGGCCGCGGTCTTTGATAATCCTAAGATCGACAGAGCGGTGAAGAAGCTCGCGAGCGACGTGTACGCGGCCGTGGACGGCAAGTTATACCTTTATAAGGGCGGTTTAAACGGTACCGACATCAGTTTTTTCCTGAATCATTCTGAAGAGCCGAATTTGGTCACCATACGCGGCGGGGATGGTTTTGTTACGGCAAGAAAAATAAAAAAAGGAGAGGAATTGTTTTCGGACCACCGAACGTATTCCGATAACTTCGTTGCAAAACCTTTTCACCCGGGCGATAATAGAAAGATAAGAACCAAAAATGGAATTGTATGATGATACGCTTGCCGAACGGCCGCGAATAGAGCAAGCGATCCGAAAATATGGTTACGCCGCCGAACATAACTTCTGGTGGTACCAATATTATCAATATTATTACAAGCCGCCGCAGCGCAACATGTTTGCAGAAACGGACCACGGCGCGCTTTTGACGGCCTATAACGAACATGACGACGAATATTTTGTAGTGTTTGACCCCCTCGCGCCGGAGGAGTTCCGCATTCCGCTTCTCATGGAATACATAACGTGGGTATTCTCCAACACCTCCGCGAAGAAGGTATGGTTTCAGCTTGAAAGGATTCTCCGTCCGGAATTCCTGCGCGCTTTGCATACGTTGCCCGTTTCGTGCCGTTCAAACCGTATCTATTACACCATGGAGTCGCCGATCTACGACCTTCGGGAATTCAATCCGGAGCTCCCGGGTGGCCACTATAAGACCTTGCGCAAAGAAATACACAAGTTTTATCGCAACCACACAGTTGTCATAAGGGATGCGAAAGGGTACGAAGATCGGGAGGGCTTACACGCCGTCGTGGACGGTTGGAAAAAGAAACGTCCCAACCACGAAAGAGCAATGATGGGGGTTTATCATCAAATGATAGACGGGAATTTTGAAGGGACGGACGAAGCACGGGTATTTGTGGTGGACGGAAAAGCTACCGGTTTCAACGCAGGATGGACGATCCCGAATAGCGACCGCTTTTATGGTGCCGTCGGAATCCATGATTACTCAATTGATGACCTTGGCGCAATGCTGTATTTGGAAGACCTGGTGTTTCTAAAAAGTCGCGGTTATCGTGAAGTGGACATGGGAGGAGGTGAGAAATCGCTCACGGCGTTCAAGAATAAATTTCGTCCACAATCGTTTTATAGAACCGCGATCTTTTCTATTGTTAAGTAGGATGTTGAAATCGCAACAAGCGGCCCTCGACTGCAAGAGAGGGACGTAATAGAATGAATTTCATGGGAAGCGAATCGGAGAAAAAAGCATAAGGACTACTAGTAACTATGGATGAAGAATTCAAGGAATCGAAAACCGTTGTTTCTGCAAATACCATTGCGGTTGATGCATCTACTGTTTCTTCTGCCGTTGAGCCATCTCCCGCCGAGAAAATAATACCGGCAGAAGAGCAAAAACTCAGCAAAAAATTTCTTTTTGTGACCAATGAAGCGTGTGCAGTTGATTTGGCGTGGAAGATCAGGCAAGAAGGCAATGAAGTCAAGATGTATATCGGTGAGGAGGATGACCAGGACATCGGGGACGGGTTCGTGGACAAAGTGGACGATTGGAAGGCGAACGTTGATTGGGCGGACGTGGTCGTGTTTGACGACGTGATTGCGGGAGAGAGCGGTTTCGGAAAGATCGCGGATGAACTGCGGGCGAAGGGGAAGCTTGTGGTCGGTGGGAGCGAATATACCGACCGTCTGGAAATAGACCGCGAGTTTGGCCAGCAGGAGATGAAATCGGCGGGGATGCTTGTCCTTGCACACTGGGACTTTGACAACTTCGGCGACGCGATAGAATTTTTGAAAGCAAACCCGGGCCGCTATGTATTTAAGCCGTCGGAGGGCGATTTGGACTGGCACATGAAGAATCTCCTCTTTATAGGAAAGGAAGAGGACGGTAAGGATCTCTTGGAAGTGCTGGAGCACAACCGCAAAAGCTGGTCGCGGAAGATCAAGCGGTTCCAGCTTCAAAAAGTTGCGTCAGGCGCGGAGATCGCGGTGGGGGCGTTCTTTAACGGCAACGATTTTATCACACCCATCAACATAAATTTTGAACACAAGAAATTGTTCCCGGGTGACATCGGGCCGCCGACGGGAGAGATGGGCACGCTTATGTTCTGGGCCGAGCCGAATGGTTTTTTCCAGGCGACGCTTGCAAAAATGTTGGAGAAGCTGCGCGCGTGCAAGTACGTGGGCTATATTGATGTGAATTGCATCGCGAACGCGCGCGGCGTGTATCCCTTGGAGTTCACCTCGCGCTTCGGATACCCGACGATCAGCATCCATATGGAAGGCATCCAGAGCCCGATGGGAGAATTTTTGTATGCTATCGCAAAAGGCGAACAATATCCCTTGAAGGTTCAAAAGGGCTTTCAGGTTGGCGTGGTCGTGGCGGTGCCGCCATTCCCGTACCGCGACGAGAAAATGCTGCAGATCTACAAAGATATTTCTATTTTGTTCAAGAAATCAAACCTTGACGGCATTCATCTGGGGGACGTGAAAATGGTGGAGAACGATTGGAAGCTCGCGGGGAAGAGCGGCTATGCGCTCGTCGTCACGGGATCTAACAGCACGGTGGCTGACGCGCGCCGGCAGGCCTATCGCCGGATAGACAACATCATGTTGCAGAACATGTTCTACCGAACGGACATCGGCGCGAAGTGGTTTGCAGAAAGCGACGAGCTGCAGACGTGGGGCGTGTTGTAGAAAAGTAATTGGATTTTCGCGCCGCAAGAAGGTATGATGTTGCTTCGGGAATTGACGTACCGCGTGCATACGCATAACGTAACAATTTCTTTTCTCTAAACGTATTCTCTTATGGCATTCCAAATCTTTAAACGGGACCCGCTGACTGACCTTGCAGTGCGCATGAAGCATGGCGATCGGAAGGCAGCTGCGAAACTTTGCGACGAGCTCACGCCCAAGGTGTACGGATTCTTTTTTGCGAGGACGGGGAAAAAGGAAACCGCCGAAGATCTTTCGCAGGAGATTTTTCTGAAGCTTGTGGAAAATATTGAACGTTTTGATGAGACGCGCGGAAGGTTCGTCGTGTGGTTTTGGCAGGTGGCGCGCAACCTGCTCGTGGACCATTATCGTGCCAAGAAGGAAACGCCCTTCTCTTCGTTTGAAGAGAGCGAGGTGGAAGCGATGTCGGTGACCGCGCCGCCGGACCTTGATTATCAACTCCGCTATCGCAAAGTGCAGGGATTCATAAAAACTCTGGACGATGACGAACGGGAAATTTTTGAGCTTCGTTATGTTGCGGAAATGCCATACAAAGATATAAGCGAGGTCCTTCACAGGTCCGAGGGAGCCCTCCGCGTGGCGGCGCTGCGCATCAAAGAAAAAATAAGGCGTCATTTCAAATCTGAAAAGCATGAAATTTAATTTTTCACCATCGAAAAAGTTTAAAGAAGAAACCAAAACGCGATTTTTGGCGGCGTTTGACACGCGCTATCCAACCCCCGTGCGCCCGCGCGCATCCGAATTCGTTCTTGCGATACGGGCATTTGCCATCGTGCTCGGCATTGCGGCGGTTGCACTCGGCGGTGCGACCGTCTATGCGGATACAAGAGATGTCTCCGCGGATAGCCCTCTTTACCCTTTGAAGCGTTTGGGGGAATCGGTGCAACTCGCGCTCACGGTTCCTGCTGTGCAGCCGCAGTTTGAGGCGTCGCTTGCCGCGCGGCGAGCGAACGAGATCACTGATCTTGCAGAACGGCATCCTTCAAGCACGCTTTTACCAAACCTTGCACACGATCTTGACAGCGCGGTCACTGCCTCTCTTGGCGGAGCCGAAAACAAAGGAAGGGTGACGGAAATGGGGAATGGCACTCCGGCAGCGCAACCTGCGGCGAACACCATGATTTCACCCGTTGTATCAAGTACGGCACAATCGCCCGGACCGGAAGATAATCAGAATCGTAAGAACAATGTGGATAATTTGAAAAAGGTATGCGGAACGCTTCGGTCGTTCTTAAATCCTTCCTCTTCGGTTGTGGAAGGCGGATTTTTGGGCCACACGAATGTCCTCCGGCGGTTTGAGGATCGCTGCGGGTCGGTGAGCACATCGACGAACGCATCAGCGAGCACATCGCCGTTCACAAATCCCACAAGCAGTACGACAACGGCAACCACTTCCACGTTCCGGAATGTTCCGAAGCAACGCGGCAAGTTCGAGTTTAACAATGACGTTGCGACGACGACGCCCGCGTCGCCCATACCATCCACGCGTCGTGGAGGGGATGAGAATAAACTCGACGAGAATTGAGACCTTTGGTACACTACCTTTGTGACATTAGATGAATTCAGGGGTATTGAGCTGCGCGTTGCGAAGATTCTTTCCGCGGAACGTGTGGAGGGATCGGAAAAGCTGGTCAAGCTACACGTAGATCTTGGCGAGCCGCGGCAAATCGTGGCGGGCATCGGAAAGGCATATGCGCCGGAGGATTTAGTCGGGGAGGAAATTATAGTCGTGGCGAATCTTGAACCGCGGCAGCTGATGGGGCTTGAGAGCCAGGGGATGCTGCTTGCGGCGCATGGCGAAGGCGGCGAGCCGGTGCTCCTTGTGCCCAAGAGTCCTGTTCCACCGGGTTCGGAAGTATCGTAGACTGCTTAAGTATGAGAAAAACTTTTTTCATCATTGTTTTCGTAGTGCTTGCCGCCGGGGTTGTTGCCGCGGCGCTGTGGTATAATACAAAATCCGATGAGGCGATGCGCGCGGCTGAAGTGCAGGCGGGCGTGGCCGCGGAACAAGCGCAACAACAAATTATGCAAAACTTAAAAATAAACGACGTGACGGTGGGCACTGGCGCCGAGGCCAAGAACGGCGACTCGGTGACGGTGAATTACGTGGGCACGTTGGACGATGGCACGAAGTTTGACAGTTCATATGATCGCAATCAACCGTTCACATTTATACTCGGTGCAGGTAAGGTCATTAAAGGATGGGATCTTGGCGTGGTCGGTATGAAAGTCGGCGGGAAGCGAGAACTTACGATTCCGCCGGAACTTGGCTACGGCGCGAGTGGCTACCCGCCGATCATTCCTGCAAACGCGACACTCCATTTTACGGTTGAGCTTTTGTCGGCGAGCGCACAATAGCCGCACCCTGTCAAGGATTTTGGGCGGTTTGGATTTTAGAATTTTTTAATGATTGATTTGGCATAATTGGGGTACACCACCATGCGTGTACTTCTTCTGGAGGACGAAAAGGATATGGGAAACTACATCGCGAACAGCCTCAAGGCCGAGCGGTTTGCGGTGGATTGGGCCGAAACGGGCGAAAAAGGGCTCATGTGGGCCAAGGTGAACTCATACGATGTGGGAATTTTTGACATCAAGCTTGCTGGCGAGCAGAGTGGGCTCCAGGTGTGCAAAGCCGTCCGCGAGCGCGGGAAGACGTTTCCTATCATTATCCTTTCCATCACGGGGGATGTGACGATGAAAATAGATGCACTTAATCTCGGCGCGGACGATTATTTGGCGAAGCCGTTCTCATTCGCCGAACTTTTGGCGCGGGTGAATGCGCTCCTGCGGCGCGAGAAAAAGATCACAGGGCCGATCCTCACGGTTGCCGATTTGGAAATGGATACGCATACCCGCACGGTGAGGCGCGGCGGGAAGCGCATTGAGCTCAACCGAAAGGAATTTGCGCTGCTTGAATATTTAATGAGAAATCCCGGGACGAACTTGACGCGTGCGATGATCCTGGAGCATGTCTGGGATATGAACGCCGATCCTTTCACGAATACGGTGGACGTGCACATCCGTTTCCTGCGCGGCAAAATGGACGAGGGCTTCAAGAAAAAGCTCATCAAGACCGTCCACGGCTTCGGCTACCGGATAGAGGAATAAGAATTGCTACCGCACGCCCAGTTTTTTAAACCAATATTCCCAGACTGGCTCAAGTTTCAGCGCTTTGATATCATCTTTTGAATACCAGCCGAGCGACTTGGTTTCTCTCTCGTTCCGCTCCTCTTCACCGGAAGACGGACATTGGAAGAGATACCAATAGTGTGCGGTGATCCCTTTGTTGCACCAGTTCCAGTCCAGCTCCTCTTCAAAAAGAAGTTGAGGATCGTTCACGGTTAATCCAGTTTCTTCTTTTACTTCTCGCGCGACGGCTTGTACTGGATTTTCTCCTTCGTCCATATGTCCCGCGATGCCGGCAAATCCAAAGGGCGGCACTGCGCGGTCAATAAGGAGATATTTGCCGTCGTGTTCAATCAATGCGCCAACGGAAAAGTGCATCACCTCCCCGTCTCGGGACTTGCCTTCTTTCGGCTTGGCCATGGCATTAGAGCTTAATTTTCTTCAGGTTCCCATTAAGAAAGATCGGCTGCATGCCGAGAATTTCTTCTTTGAAACTAAGATCGTCGGAGATGGGGTTCAAGACAAAAATAGGTTTTTTATAGTGGAAGCCAATGGCCGCTTCTATGAGGGTATTCCCTCCGATATAACCGGGGACGCCGTTCTTTTCGTAATTGAGAATGAGGACCGCGTCGCCCTTTTTCACTTTCTGCAAATGATTTTTTATCAGCCAGCTTTTTCGGCCGTAGTTTTTGGGGTTTTTAAACCAGATTTTATAGGTTTCAACACGGAAATCGCCACTCTTTTTCATTTTGAGTGCGGTATGGGGGAGCTTTACCGCGAAGCCCATCTTCTTAAGTTGCTTCTCAATTTCAAGCGCCTGCTTGAAAAATGCTGCACTGGAGCATATCGCAATGGATTTTTTCTTTTTCATACTACGCGATGTTCTTAAGATTTCCGTTCAAGCAGACGGGATTCATAGCCTTTATTTCATCAATGTACGCCGTTTTCGTCGGAATGTCATTCAGCAGAAATATCTTTTTGCTGTTCACATAGGCCATTCCCATTTCCATAAGGCAATTGCCGCCGATATAATTCTTGATTCCCTTCTTTTCAAGGTTCACAACGAGAATCGCGTCGCTTTGAAGAATGTGGTTGTAGTGTTGGCGTATGTAATCGTGTGCGCGCTTGAAGTCGGCGCTTTCGCCGGGAAGCGCGCCCTCGATGAAGGCCTGCGCTTTGCCGCTCACGTGATTTTCGTAGTCCTGATGGATCCAGCCGTCGTGCCCGATGGCGCAAAGCTGGTTTTTGCAACTGACCATTTCTTTTGCGAAGCTGTTGCTGCCAAGGACGTAGATCTTCATATTTGATATTTTTTACTATTTTGGTGGCGAAGTAAAGACGTCCCACCGGATTGCGATGGGCTATAATAAAACTATGATTGAGAAAAAGGACCTCCCGCGGCTCCGGCGGCGCGCGGCACGCGTTCTGAAGGTTTTGCAGAAACTTTTTCCAGATGCGCGCATCGCGCTCAAATATCGCAATAACTGGGAACTGCTTGTTGCGGTTGAGCTCTCCGCGCAGTGCACGGACAAAAAGGTGAACGAGGTGACCCCGGCGCTCTTCGAAAAATATCGGAAGTTGGATGACTATGTCCGTGCGAACCCGCGCGAGTTTGAACGCGACATCCACCAGTGTGGATTTTATCGTGCAAAGACGCGGAATATCCTGACGGCGGCAAAAGTGGTGAAGCAGAAATTCCGCGGTAAGCTGCCGCAGACGATGGAGGAGATGGTCACGATCCCGGGCGTGGGCCGCAAGTCAGCGAACGTCATTCTCGGCAATGCTTATGGCGTTGTGGAGGGGATTGCAGTGGATACGCACGTGAAGCGCCTCGCCCACGTCCTCGGTCTCTCACGCGAGAAAACGCCGGAGAAAATAGAACGCGACCTTATGGCCATCATTCCGAAGCCGCAGTGGTTCAACGCAACCTATCTTTTGATAGAATACGGTCGCAGATACTGCCCCGCGCGACCGCATCGCCACGAGCTTTGCCCGCTTACCAAGGCGCTTCGCGGGACCAACTAGAACCCATCCCTAAAATAGGCCACGCGACTCTAAAGTTTGCTATACTTTGTGATATGAACAAGGAACGAAAGATCGCCAATTTTCTTTTTGAAGTGGGGACAATGCGGAAGCTGATGCGGATGCATCGCCAGACGCTCCTTACGGACGACATGTCGGACAGCATCGCTTCGCATTCGTATCGCGTCGCCTTCATCGGATGGTATCTTGCGAAAGCCGAAGGCGCCGATCTTTATAAAACCGTTATGATGTGTCTTGTGCACGATATGGCCGAAGCGAGGAGCGGCGACCACAACTATATCCATAAGAAATACGTGAAGGTGTTTGAGGACGAGATCGTGAAAGAGCAACTCGGCTCATTGCCCTATCCGGATCTTCGCGATCTCGCCGTGGAATATAACAAGCGGAGGGCGAAGGAAGCGATTCTCGCGAAAGATGCCGATCTTCTTGATCAGATTTTGCTTCTCCGGGAGTATGCATGGCAGGGGAACAAAGAGGCCGGCGTATGGTTGCGCGGTAAGAGTGGCCAGAAGGAAAATGTGCAGTTTTCCCGGTTGAGATCGGCGAGCGCGAAAAAGCTTGCAAAAGCCATTATGAAAGAGGATCCCTCTAATTGGTGGAACGAAATCTGGACGCCCTTGAATCGCTAGGTTTTCTTATCCACAGTTGTCGCCGGCGCAGATTTGCTATAATTATTCACGTAGTTAACGTTAGGTTAACGGAGCAAAAGCCGTTTCTTGTGTGAGGCGAGAAGCGGTTTTTGTTTTGACATCAGCAGCGCAAGCCCCGCGCTTCAGCGCGGGGGATAAGCCATATCCTCCGCCCATTGCGTTACAATGAGCGTATGCCCAAGCCCGTATTTTGGCGTGGCGGTCACACCGTGCACCGCTTTCTCTACCATGTGGTGTTCGTCCCCAAGTACCGAAGAAAGGTGCTCCAGCGGGAGCTCGTCCGACGGCTGACCTTGCTCTTCTACGAGTGTTGCAGGGTGAACCGGTGGTATATCCACGAACTGGCCATCATGCCTGACCATGTCCACCTGCTCCTCCAGCTCCCGCCGAGGACGTACTTTCCCCAAGCGGTGCAATACCTCAAGGGCGGGACAAGCAAGGTGATCAGGAAGGAATATCCGGAGCTGGAGGAATTCCTCTGGGGAGACAGCCTATGGGCGGATGGCTACTTTGCCGAGACCGTCGGACGAGCGAGCGAGACCGCCATGCGAAAATACATCCAAGCGCAATGGGCGGAGGAGAGGAACGCAAGCCACGGCCTTTAGGCCGTGGAGATTGACTTAGGCGTTTTCTCCGTTTAAACTGTCTTCAATACCCCTAGGGTCCTGACCCAAGGGGTCATAGCTGCACTTATGGCACACGTGGACCATTTTGATCTTATTTCAAAGAATAAGCCGGCAGGGGACCAGCCGAAGGCGATCGCGTCGCTTGTTTCGGGTTTACGGCGTGGTCTTCGTGACCAGACGTTGCTTGGTGTTACGGGGTCGGGAAAAACCTTCACGGTTGCGAACGTGATTGCGGAGATAAACAGGCCGGCGCTCGTGATCGCACACAATAAAACTTTGGCAGCCCAGCTTTGCAATGAATTCCGCGAACTGTTCCCGAAGAACTCAGTAAACTATTTCGTTTCCTACTACGACTACTACCAGCCGGAGGCGTATATTCCGTCAAGCGATACGTATATAGACAAAGAAGCACTCATTAACGACGAGATAGACAAGCTGCGCCATGCGGCGACGACCGCGCTCCTCACGCGGCGCGACGTGATCATCGTGGCGTCCGTGTCGTGCATTTACGGTCTGGGCGCGCCGGAGGTGTATGCGCAGAACATTTTCCACTTCAAAGTGGGCGATCGCATAGAACGAAAGGACTTCGCGCGAAAGCTGGTTGAGCTGCAATTCTCGCGCACGAACGCGGATTTGAAGCGTGGGACATACCGCTTGCGCGGCGAGAACTGGGAGATCATGCCGGCCGATCGCGAGGTGATTTATAATTTTGAGGTCAAAAACGGCGTGGTCCGCGCCATTTACGAGGTTGACCCAGTTGCCGGGTTCCGGCCGGGAAAGACGCCGCAGGTGCCGGATGTCATCTTTGCGCCGGCGAAGCACTTTATCACGGAAGCCCCGGAGCGTGAGCGAGCGATCAAAGCGATCCAGGCGGAGCTAAAAGATCAGCTCAAACTTTTTGAAAGCGAAAAGAAGTTTTTGGAGGCGGAGCGCCTGGAGCGCCGCACAAAGTTTGACATTGCGATGATGCGCGAGGTGGGCTACTGTCACGGCATTGAGAACTATTCCCGCCATCTTTCCGGCCGCGCGGCGGGCGAGCCGCCGGACACGCTCCTGGACTATTTTCCGCATACTGCCGACGGCAAGCCCGATTTTTTGACGGTAATAGACGAGTCGCACATGACGGTCCCGCAGATCCAGGGTATGTACGAGGGCGACGCCTCCCGCAAGAAGACGCTCGTGGAATTCGGTTTCCGACTGCCCTCGGCCACAGACAACCGCCCCCTGCGATTCGCGGAGTTCGTGAACCGCATTGGACAGACGATATATACCTCGGCCACGCCCGGTCCCTACGAGCGCAAAGAGAGCGATCCAAAAACCGGTTCGGGACAAATCGTTGAGCAGATCATCCGTCCCACCGGTCTTGTGGATCCAAAAATCACGATTCGTCCCGCGCGCGGGCAGGTGGACGACCTCATCCCGCGCATTGAGGAGCGCGTTGCAAAGAAGGAGCGCGTATTGGTAACCACTTTAACAAAGCGGATGGCCGAGGACCTTTCCGCATACCTGGAGGAGCGCAAAATGAAAGTGAATTATCTCCACAGCGATGTGAAGACGCTTGATCGGATAAAAATATTGACCGACCTACGGCGGGGGAAGATTGAGGTGCTTGTGGGCGTAAACCTCCTGCGCGAAGGCTTGGACCTGCCGGAGGTCTCGCTTGTGGCGATCATGGACGCTGATAAGGAGGGATTTCTGCGGAGCGAAGTATCTTTAATCCAAACGATCGGCCGCGCGGCGCGGAACGTAGCAGGGGAAGTTCTAATGTATGCCGACCAGATTACGGGTTCCATTGAGCGAGCGGTGAAAGAAACCGACCGGCGTCGGAAGATCCAGGTCGCCTACAACAAAGCACACGGCGTCACGCCTACGACGATCGTGAAGGCCATCACGGACATCCTGCCGCACGTTGACGAGATATTGAAGTTGGAAACCAAGCCCATACCCAAGTCAAAGACTGGCATGCAAAAATTGATCGCCGACAAGGAGCGCGAGATGCGCGAGGCAGCGAAGCACCTGGACTTTGAGCTCGCGGCCCTCTTGCGGGATGAGATAAAGGAGTTAAATAAGAAGGTGGGGAAGGATTGAGTCTCATGCTCATCGACGATGTAAACATCAAGATCTCGGCGGGTAATGGCGGCAAGGGCGCCGTGGCTTTTAATACCAATCTAAAGTCACTGGGGCCCGTGGGAGGTTCGGGCGGCAACGGCGGAAGCGTGTACGCAGTGGGCATTTCTGACATCAACGCCCTCCTGCAGTTCCGTTATAAAAAGGAATTTGAAGCGGAAAACGGCCATGATGGCCGGGGGCAGTTCCGCGACGGCCATAATGCGGAGGATCTGTTGTTGAAGATTCCCGTGGGAACCGTGATCCATAACCTTACGACGGGTGTTGATGTTACGGTTGAAAAGATCGGCGAGCCGATCCTTATCGCACAGGGCGGGCACGGTGGCCGCGGCAACTTTCATTTTCGCTCCTCCCGCATTACGACGCCTACGAGATCCCAGCCGGGACTTCCGGGCGAAGCATTTGAACTGCGGCTGGAACTCAAGCTTATCGCGGACGTCGGCTTCGTGGGGCTTCCGAACGTGGGCAAGTCCAGCATGTTGAACAAGCTCACGGCTGCAAAAAGCAAAGTGGCGAACTACGCCTTTACGACGCTTGAGCCGAATCTCGGCGCATACTATGAGCTGATCCTTGCGGACATCCCCGGGCTCATTGAGGGATCGTCCACCGGCCGCGGGCTGGGCATCAAGTTCCTTCGCCACATTGAGCGGACGCGCATTCTTTTTCATTTTATTTCCGCGGAATCCGAGGACCCTCAAAAAGATTACCAAGTGATCCGCAAAGAGCTCGGCGCGTATAATAAAGTGCTACTTGAGAAGCGGGAGTATCTTTTTCTCACAAAGAGCGACCTCGTGACGAGCGATGTGTTGGCGGGAAAATTAAAAGCCCTCAGGAAAATAAATAAAGGCGCGATCGCCGTTTCTGTGAACGACCCCGAGAGCGTGCAGAAAGTTAAGAAGATTCTTAACGAGATAAAATCTGGAGCATAGTGCCCCGTTGACTCCACACGTGCTTCCCGCTAAACTGCTTACCATACCCCTACGTGAAGCCGCCTCGGGGGACTTTTCGTGTTCGCGGCGTGGCGACTGGCATGACGCTTAAGGTATGTATTTGAAATGGCACACGATAAAATAATCATCAAAGGTGCGCGCGAGCACAATTTGAAGAATATTAATCTTGAGATCCCGCGGGACAAGATGGTTGTTTTTACTGGTTTATCCGGTTCTGGAAAATCCAGCTTGGCGTTTGATACGATCTTCGCCGAAGGGCAACGCCGCTATATTGAGTCACTTTCCGCTTACGCGCGGCAGTTTTTGGGACGTCTGGACAAGCCGGACGTGGACGATATTGAGGGGCTTTCGCCTGCAATTTCCATTGATCAGAAGAGCCATTCATCCAACCCGCGTTCCACGGTCGCGACGATCACGGAAATTTATGACTACCTCCGCGTGCTTTTTGCGAGGGCCGGAAAACCGTTCTGTCCTACGTGCGGTCGTGAGATCAAAAAGCTTACGAATGAGGAGATCGTGGATGTGGCGATTGATATTGCAAACGAGAACGATAAGAAGAACGCCGCCCCTGCACGCGGCACGGTTGGGAAGAACATGGTGATCCTCGCGCCGGTCGTCCGAGGCCGGAAAGGGGAGTATTATCAGATGCTTTATGATTTTTTGAATGCCGGATTCTCCGAGGTGCGCATTGAGGGCGTGTATCATTCGCTCCGCGAGCGCGTGGAGCTTTCCCGCTACAAGACGCACACGATAGAACTCGTCGTGGACCGCATACCTGCCGGCATGAATTTCAAAGAGAAGGATAATCGCTTGCGCCTCGCGGAGGCCATTGAATCGGCTTTGAAGTACGGACACGACGTGGTTACGATCATCACCGACAAAGAAGTATCGCTGTCGGCGAAGTTTACCTGTCCGCACGACGGTTTTTCTTTCCCGGAAATTGAGCCGCGCCTGTTCTCATTCAATAGCCCGTATGGCGCGTGTCCTGCGTGCCACGGGCTGGGCACGAAAGACATTTGGTCGGAAGAGATCTGCCCGGTCTGTGCCGGAAAACGTTTGCGCGAGGAAAGTTTGAATGTTTTGGTGGACGGCAAAAACATCAACCACGTGACGGCGTTTTCCATTGAAGAAGCGTACAAGTTTATAAGCGGCATAAAATTCCGAAGTGCGTCGCTCACGGAGGTCGCCGAGGCGCCGCTCCGCGAGATCAAGAGCCGGCTGAAATTCATGGCGGACGTCGGTTTGGAATATCTGACGCTGGATCGCAAAGCGGGGACGCTCTCGGGCGGCGAGGCACAGCGGATACGGCTTGCCTCGCAGATCGGTTCGCGCCTCGTCGGCACGCTCTATATTTTGGACGAGCCGACGATCGGGCTTCACCAGCGTGACAACGCGAAGCTCATCCAGACGCTCCACGACCTGCGCGACCTTGGAAACACGATCATTGTGGTGGAGCACGACGAGGAAACGATTCGGAAGTCCGATTATTTGGTGGACATCGGCCCGGCGGCGGGCGTGCACGGGGGAAAGATTATGGCGCAGGGGCCGATTCCTGAAATTATAAAAGATACCGGAAAGGATTCGCTCACGCTTCAATACCTGCGCGGCAAGAAATTCATTGAGGTACCGGAGAAGCGGCGCCGCGTGGATACGAAACAAGATTATCTGAAGATCCGCGGCGCGCATGCGAATAACTTAAAGGATATTGACGTTGATATTCCTCTGCGGCGGTTCGTTGCGGTGACGGGCGTTTCCGGTTCCGGCAAGTCCAGCTTGGTTTACGATGTGCTTTACAAAACGCTCGCGGACAAATTCAATCATGCGAATTATCGCGCGGGCGGGCACAAGGCGATGCTTGGCACGGAATATCTGAATCGCGTTATTAATATTGATCAGTCGGCCATCGGCCGCACGCCGCGGTCAAATCCGGCGACCTACGTGGGCGCATGGACGCACGTCCGCGATCTTTTCGCGGCGACGGAGGACGCGCGCGTGCGCGGCTATAAGCCGGGACGGTTCAGCTTCAACGTGCCGGGCGGCCGCTGCGAGAACTGCGAAGGTCATGGCACGATTGCGATTGAGATGCACTTTTTGCCTACGGTCTATGTGACCTGCGACGTGTGCAAAGGCAAGCGCTTTGACCGCGAGACGCTCGCGGTGGAGTATCACGGCAAAAATATTCATGACATCTTGCGGATGACGGTGGAGGAAGCGGTGAATTTTTTTGAGGACATTCCGTGGCTTCACGAGAAGCTCGCAATTTTGGAAGAAGTAGGGCTCGGATATCTGGAGATCGGCCAGTCGGCGACGACCTTGTCCGGTGGCGAGGCACAGCGGATCAAACTGTCCGCCGAACTCGGCAAGCGCGACACGCGCCGCACGCTTTACCTGCTTGACGAACCGACGACCGGCCTGCATTTCGCAGATGTTGATCAGTTGGTAAAAGTGCTTCAGCGGCTTGTGGACAGGGGAAACACCATCGTTGTTATTGAGCATAATTTAGACGTAATCAAGACCGCCGATTGGGTGATTGACCTTGGTCCCGAAGGCGGCGAGCGCGGCGGACGCGTCGTTGCGGTCGGCACGCCCGAAGAGATCGTGTGCAAGAAAAACAGTTTCACCGGGCAGTATTTGAGGAAAGTGTTGTCCTAGTGAAGCGATGTCAATGCTACCTCCCGCGCCGTTTTTGCTTCGATTGTCTCCTTCGATGACAGAGCTACCTTGGATTTGTTATGATCAATCTATGGTTAAAATCGTCGGCAACGACATCTGGCGGGGCGGACAGAAAGTAGGGTGGATTGAGGGTGACCACATTCGCGCGCATGATGGCAAGCGACTTGGCTACTTTGAGGCGAATTTTGTGTACGGCGAGGACGGCCACAAACTGGCTTACGTGGAGGGTGACCATCTGATTTCCTATGGCGGCGACAAAAAAATTCCCTTGGAAAAAGTAAGCGAAGCGGTAGAGGGCGGCCTCCTGCCCGAGATTGGCAAGTGCGCAGTGTACGTTTTGCTGGGCAGTTAGCTGTTTATCTGCTAAAACTTAAAAAGTGATCAACTATAAGAAGTTTCCCGACACGCCCGGCGTGTATTTGATGAAAGACGGCGGGGGCCGTGTGCTTTACGTAGGGAAGGCGGGGAACCTACGCCGGCGCGTCGCGAGCTATTTTGAGCGGCCGCACGACGTGCGGATCGAAACACTCGTGCGGAAGATCACAAAGATTGATTACCGACAAACTGACACGGCGCTTGAGGCACTCATTTTAGAGGCGGAGTTTATAAAGAAGCTCGCGCCGCCGTTCAATGTGCGCGAGAAGGACGACAAAAGCTTTTTGTACGTGCAGATTACAAGAGAAAAGTTTCCCCGGGTTCTTTTGGTACGAGGAAGGAGCAGGGAAGGCGGCCGGCGGTTTGGCCCGTTCACGTCTGCTTCAGGCGCGCGCGAGGCGCTAAGGATCCTCAGAAAAATATTCCCATGGAGCACGCACGATCCGGAACGGATCGGGAAGTTCGCGCGGCCATGCTTTGATTATGAGATCGGGCTTTGCCCGGGCACGTGCGTCGGCAAGATCTCGCGCGGGGAATATATGAAGAATATCCACCGGCTCCCGCTTTTTCTTGAAGGCAAGAAAAAGCGGTTGATTCAGTCGCTCATAAAAGAAATGAATGCAGCGAGTAAGAAACTGGAATTTGAAGCGGCGGAGAAGCTGCGGCGGCAGATTTTTGCGCTCCAACACATCCGCGATACGGCACTTATTTCCGATTCCGAGGTGCTTGTGGCGTCAGGCGGGGGAGAGAGGGGCATGGGCGCGAAATCAAGCGGCGGTCTTGGTGCGGCGGTCGGCACTTATCGCATTGAGGGCTACGACATCTCAAATATCTCTGGTACCTCAGCGGTTGGTTCCATGGTGGTGTTTGAGAACGGAGAGCCAAACACGAGCGAATACCGGAAATTCAGGATTCGCACGATTTTCAAACCGAACGATGTTGGCATGCTCACGGAGGTTCTCAAACGGCGGTTCGGGCATTTTCCGGGCGTTGGCCATGGTGCCAGCTTTTCCGCAGACGGGAAGGGCGGCGCTGGGCAGTGGCGCCTGCCGGATCTTATCTTGATTGACGGCGGTGTCGCGCAGGCGAATGCGGCGTGGCGCACGCTCCTCCGCGCGGGTTTGCGGATCCCGATTGTCGGTATTGCAAAGGGACCCGAACGGAAACGCAATGATATCATCGGCGCGATCCCGAAATGGACCAATCAGAAAACGCTCATTCGTGTGCGCGACGAAGCGCACCGCTTTGCGATCAGGTATCACAAGACCCTTCGTGAGCGTTCGTTTATTCCGAAATAGCCGCAATCGTGATTGGTTGGCTCGTGACGGGTGAAAGATTGTTGCCGTCAAATGCGATTCTCACGACGTAACGTCCCGGAACGACCGTGGTTTTTGCGGGATTGTTCCGACTCACAAGAAGATCCCGCGTGTTCCACTCGTAGGAGGTTTGGTGCGGTCCCGTTTGATTGAGGATCACGCCGACCAGTTTGTAGGTTGTGGCATCAAGCAGTTCTATTTGCCCCGCCACTCCCGCTTCGCGGTCCCAACCTATGAGGTTCTGTTGCGCAATGATCCATGTTTCGTCTGGAACGGGATCAACAAGGTGAATAGCGAAACCGGTCGTTGCGGACGCGGTGCCGCCGGCGCCGGCAGTACTGTGGTGCGGGGTGGAAAGAACGTTGGGATTCGTGGAGGTTTGATTCGCGGCGGTTTGTGGAGAGGTGCTGGAGGCGGAGGCGGTGGTGGAGGTCGGCGCGGCGGCGGGGCTTGGGGCGCCACCGTTTTGTGCAATAAGGAGCGTGGAAAGCACGACGACTGCAATCACGAGAGCGACAATGATGATTCCGCTGTATTTATTTATGAAAGCCATGCCGTCATGATACCATAGAGCTATGGATAATGGGAAAGCCCATCGCTTTGCGGAGGCCGTCCGCGCCGCAAGCGACGCGCTTGTGGCAGGTGGCATCGGCGTGATGCCGACCGACACGATCTACGGTCTTGTAGGTTCCGCGCTTCGACGCCGCACGGTGGAACGCGTCTACCGTCTGCGGAAGAGAGATCCCAAAAAGCCGATGATTGTTTTGATCGCCGCGCCGGAGGACGTGTGGCATTTTGGCGCGAAACTTGATGCGCGGGCGAAGAAACTTTTACGAAAAGTATGGCCTGGAAAAGTAAGCGTCATTCTCACATGTTCTCGGGGAAAGTTTTCCTATCTGCATCGTGGAACAAAAGCGCTCGCATTTAGGGTACCGAAGCCCGCATGGCTCCACACGCTTCTTCTGAAGACCGGGCCGCTCGTGGCGCCGAGCGCGAACCGCGAGGGTGAGCCGCCCGCGTGCACCATTCGGGAGGCCAAACGATATTTCGGCACACGCGCGGCATTCTACCTTGACCACGGACGGCTTGACGGCAAGCCGTCCGCGTTGGTTCAGATACGCAATGGGAAAATCGTTGTTCTCCGGAAAGGCGGAGCGACGTTATAATGAGCGTTGTCATGAAACATCTAACGGTTAGGGTGTCCGGGCGCGTGCAGGGGGTGGGATTCAGATATTCCGCCGCGAGCGAGGCGCAAAAACTAGACATAACCGGATTTGCAGAGAACAATCCGGACGGTTCGGTATATATTGAAGTGGAGGGGGAAGAGGCAGCGCTCAAGAAGTTTCTCGCATGGTGCCGCAAGGGGCCGTGGCTTGCGAATGTGGAGCGGGTGGAAGTGGAGTGGTCGGAAGCCGTGGGCATTTTTTCTGATTTTTCAATGAAATGAATTCCAGTTATAATAATGGCATTGTCCTTCAATGATAAAACTCTCCCGCTCAAAATTGGAGTTATTCACTGATTGCCGGAAATGCTTTTGGCTTGACCTGAAACAGGGGATCAAGCGCCCGCCGAGCATGCCCTTTACGCTCAACAATGCCGTGGACTTTTTATTGAAAGAAGAATTTGACGTGCATCGTGCGAAGGGAACGCCGCATCCGGTGATGAAAAAAAACAAAATTGACGCAATCCCGTTCCAGCACGAAAAGTTGAACCAGTGGCGGCATAATTTTACCGGTATACAGTTCCATCACGAACCAACGGACTTTTTGGTCACCGGAGCGGTGGATGATGTCTGGGTGAATCCCAAGGGAGAGCTCATTGTTGTGGACTATAAAGCGACCGGCGCGCGCGAGCACAAGATTTACGATTCCTACCGGCGGCAGATGGAAGTTTACCAGTGGCTCCTGCGGCAAAACAAATTTGACGTTGCTTCGGTTGGTTATTTTGTATTCGCGCGCGTGGACAAGGGGAAGGGGTTCGGCAATGGGACCGCGTCGCTTGCGTTTGATCTTTTTGTGGAGCCGCTCGTCGGCGACGATTCGTGGGTGGAGCAGGCGCTTATGAGTGCGCGAAAAACATTGAACGAGCCGAAGGCGCCCGATTCCACGCCAACCTGCGATTATTGCAACTACCGCCGCGCCGCGGAAGGGCTCTAGTAGTAATTTCTTTTTAGTTGGGCTATATTCTCTTTAGGTTAAGGATTGTCATCTTAATGTCATTTTTTGGGGGTGTTTATGGAATGGAAAGTCTGGTTGATTAAAGGCGGGGCGTTTAAGCTGGCATGTGCGGCTTGGTGGACTGTTTATTTGCCGTTGCACGTCGGTCATAGTTTTGTGCCGAGTGATGTTGCTGACACACTTTGGTTTGTACTCTCTACCACCATTTTCAACCTTGCGGTGGCCGTCGTGATATACGAGATGGTCAGCAGGGTAGCAGAGAGGAGATTCATCAAGATCTTTCTCCGACCAAAACCCTGCTGGGCTTGGCAATGTTTTTCCTTCCTAGTTGCCTACGTGGCTTGGGCGACTTTATCTGCGGCAACGGCGGTAGTCGCTTTCCTCAATGGCACAAAAACTGTAACGACAGCGGTTGGAGCGATGGTGGCGCTCGCAGTTGCCATGGTCGTTTACAAAGTCACGGAGGGTCGGTTCGCAGCTTGATGTCGGTGAGCTGCCCTTCTGGGGTTTTATAGTGAACCGCGCTTCTTCCAGCGCGGTTCCTCATTTCATCAACATTTAATGTGTGGTTGATATAATACTAAGGATGCTTCCCGTTGCGAGGGTTATTCCGAAACAAAAGGTACTTTCCTGGACGCTCCATGCGCAGGCGAAAATGGGGTTTTATAGATTGTCGCAGGCGCGGGTGCGGCGTGTGCTCCAAACGCCCACACGCGTGGAGGAGGGCGTAGCGCCGAAGACGGTTGCCATGATGCAACCGGCATCGCTCAAAAGATCTGCGAGGGGAAAGGAGGCATGGACGCAGGAAATATGGGTGATGGTGCAAGACAGGGGCTCGCAGCGGAAAGTGATCAGCGCATGGCGCTATCCCGGCATCACGAAACCGCGCAGTGCCGTCGTGATCGGTCTCGTGCGCAAAGAGTACGATGAGTTTGTATCCGAAGGAGGGGAGGGCTGACGATTGATGCTTACGAGAAAAAATATTATAATTGCGATGGCTTTGCTTGCGGCGCTCGGAGCAGTAACGCTTTGGGCGTTGTCGCGGCAATGGTTAGGAGAACCAAAGATCACCATGACTATTGTCAGTCCATCATTTAAAAACGGCGGGATGATTCCCGCGAAGTTCACGTGCGACGGGAGCGGCACGAGTCCGGAGTTGCGGATTGAAGGGGTGCCGGCGGACGCGAAAAGTTTGGCGCTTATCCTGCACGACCCGGATGCGCCGGTCGCGGGTGGGTTCATGCATTGGATTGTGTGGAATATTGCTCCTACGACGACGACCTTTGCGGAGAACGGCGTACCCCCCGGGAGCGTGGAGGGGAGGAACGACGCCGACCGCACGGGGTATGTCGGTCCCTGCCCGCCGTCGGGAACGCACCATTACGAGTTTCATCTTTACGCGCTGGATGCGCTGCTTGATCTTGCAAATACTTCCGGCAAGGCGGAACTTGAAGTAGAAATAAGCAAGCATCTTCTTGCGGAGACGGAGCTTATCGGGCTTTATGCGAGTCAGAAATAGGAACAGGATACCAATACTATTACTATGGAGCAAACAGATGCGGAGCTTGTGCGTGCGGTTCTCGCCGGGGATAAGGATGCGTTCCCCGCATTGCTCGCGCGCCATATGAACGGGGTGTATAGGTTTGCCTACCGTTACCTCCGCCACGGCGAGGATGCCGAGGATATAACGCAGGAAACATTCGTGCGCGCGTGGAAAAATCTCAAACGGTTTGATACGACAAGGAATTTCAAGACATGGCTTTTTACGATCGCAAAGAATGCCGCGCTCGACCTTATCAAAAAGAAGAAACCGCTTTTGTTCTCGCAGATCAACGAGGATGATGACCAGCTTGACGTGCTCTTAGCTCCGTATGTCGGCGCGCAGGAGCTTCCCGACGCCTTGCTTCAACGCAAGATGGTAGCGGCGGATATTGAACGCGCCCTGGGGGCTCTCCCGCCCGGGTACCGGGCGGTGCTTGCCATGCGCTACCACGATCACCTTAAGTTTCGTGAGATCGCGGAAGCGCTGGGGGAACCCATTGATACCGTAAAAAGCAAACACCGGCGGGGGATCATACTTCTCCGGCGGGTGATCTCGGGAGACGCTACCGCTAGTGGGTCAAGTTTCGCCTAGAGGCAATACGCACCAAAAAGAGCCGTTGTTTCGTAACAATAACCATGGGTGATGAGCAGATGAAGAAGATTTTTTCACGCATTGAAGGAGGAGCGGTTGTGCCCCACGCCGACTTGGCGCGGCGGATTTTGCTTCAAATTGAGAAAGAAGAGCGCCGGCACCTAATGATAAAAACCATTGCATCCGGCGCGCTGCTTGCGGCTTCCGTTGCGCTCATCGTATATGGGTCGGTGGATGTGGTGCAAGAGGCATCACGGTCGGGGTTCGTGATGTTCGCCTCGCTTTTGTTCTCCGATTCCTCCACGGTGATTACAAGCTTCTCCGACTTTGTGCTTTCCGCCGTGGAGTCGTTTCCGGTGTTTTCCGCCGCGGTCCTCCTCTCCGGGATTTTTGTCGCCGTATGGTCGGCAGCGCGCTTTATAGACGAGATGGCGTCTATGCAAGGGCGGCACATGTTTTCCATGCTGTCGTAACGGAACAAACCTGAAAAAGTATGAAAGACCTTTTGCAATCTTCAAAGACGCGGGCAATCCTTTGGATATTAGGAGCGGCCATTGTAATACTCCTCGTGTTCGGAGCGGGCGTACTCGTAGGATATCACGGGGCCTTCTATGTTGGCAGGTTCGGCGAAAATTACTACCACAATTTTTTTGGCGAATTTCCACCGGGGCGCATGGCGAATGGGCACGGGGTGGCGGGAGAGGTGATTGATATGGCAAGCTCTACGCTCTCGGTACGGGATGCCGACGGTGATGAATCTTCGGTCTTGATCGTGCCTGCTACGGTGATTCGGGAAGCCAATCGTACCATTGCGCTGTCCGACGTGCGCGTGGGTAACGGCGTGGTCGTGATCGGCGCGCCGAACGAAAACGGACAAATTGAAGCTCAATTAGTCCGCGTCTTTGCGTCATCGTCTTCTCTCCCCGTGCCGCCGCCGCCCCAGTCGCCCGATGGGCAGCCACAATCGCAGCTGCAGCTAAACTAACCACGTTTCATGTTCAAGAAATTACGAGAACGCATATATGCGCATAAGGTGATCTCCGCCATCGTGGTGATTCTTGTGGTTGGCGGCGGTTATTATTGGTATTCTTCCTCACGGGGTACGGTGACCGTGACCAAGTATGTAATAGAGAATGCGGCCCCTGGAACGGTCGTTGCTTCGGTCACGGGAAGTGGGCAGGTTCAGGCAGTGACGTCCATAGACATTAAGCCGCAGGTTTCCGAAAACGTGACGAAGGTGTATGTCAAAGTAGGCGACCATGTGGCGGCGGGGCAGCTCCTCGTGCAGCTGGATACGACGAACGAACAAAAGGCGGTGAACCAAGCGCAATTATCGCTCCAGTCGGCCCAGCTTTCCCTCGCGCAGCTGCAGCAGATCTCCACGACCACCCTGCTCCAGGACCAGAGTTCAGTGATAAAAGGGCAGCAAAGCGTTCTTGATTCCTCTACAACGCTTGTTTCGGATTATGAGAACGGCTTTGACACACTCTCGTCCGTATTTGTAAATCTTCAGAGCATTATGACGGATACGGGCAACTTCGTGAACGGGAACAATATCAATAAGAGCCAGCAAAATCCCGACGCGTACGTAAGTATCATGCCATCCAATCTTCAGCCGAGTACGCAGTTGTACAGCAATACGGTCGCGCCGAGCTACAACGCCGCTCTCGCCGCGTACCAGCAGAACCTGGCCGACTACCACGCCGCCACGCGGAATTCGGATCGCACCACGCTTGACGCGCTGTTTTCGGAGACCTACAACACGACACAGCTCGTGAGCGCGAGCGTGAAGACGATCAATGATCTCCTGAACTACGTGGTGAACAATTATCCGAAGGACAGCCGGCTTGCCCCGCTTCCCACGATCACGACCACATTCCAGACGACCTTCGGCAGCGAAATTACCACGGTCAACAACAACGTCTCAAGCGTGCAGAATGTTGTGAACGGCATTGCGAACGACAAGGATACTTTTGAGAACAACCAGCTTTCGCTTGCGCAGGCGAGCGAGACGCTTGCGGAATTGGTCGCGGGCCCGACGCAGCTTAACCTTCTTTCCCAGCAGATCAGCATCCAGAGCGCGCAAAATTCGCTTGCGACTGCGGAGCAGAACCTCGCATATTGTTCCGTCCGCGCGCCGATCGGCGGGGTGATCTCGGCAGAGTCTTCTGTCGTGGGGACAACCGTGCCGTCGCCCGCCGTCAGCATGGTGACACAAGGGGAGCTTGCCGAGGTGACCCTGAACGAAGTGGATGCGGCGAAGGTGGCGATCGGCAACAAAGCGACGCTTACCTTCGACGCGCTTCCCGACCTTTCGCTTGCGGGCACGGTATCGGAAATAGATACAGTGGGAACGGTGAGTCAGGGCGTCGTGAACTATAATGTACAGGTCGCGTTTGAAGAGGCATCGGGGACAACTCAGGTGAGACCTGGGATGAGTGTGACGGCGGACATCGTGACACAGGTGCATCAGAACGTCATTGCGGTGCCGAATGCGGCGGTCACGACGCAGGGGAGTACGAGCTATGTGACGGAGCCCGCGACGCCGGTTTCCACTTCAACGCTTGCGGCGAGTGCGTCGGGGGGCGTTGAACTCTCCGCGGTGAAGCGTGTGCCGGTCACAACCGGGCTTTCCGACGATACGCTCACGGAGATCACTTCCGGTGTGAACGAGGGTGACCAGATTATCGTACAGACTATACAAAGCAGCGCTTCTACGGCGGTATCCACCGGCGGCACAAGCGCATTGCGTAGCCTTGGCGGCGGCCTTCTTGGCGGTGGCGGTGGTTTCGGCAGTGGTGGTGCCCGCATTACGACCGGCGGCGGTGCGGCTGGCGGCACTACCGGAAGATGAAGGACACCATCATTGAATGCAAAGATATCAGGAAGACCTATCATACCGGTGGCATAGATACTGAAGTTCTGAAAGGCATTACGTTTTCCATCGGAGAGGGGGAGTTTGTCGCCATCATGGGACCGTCGGGATCGGGGAAGTCAACGCTTATGCACATTTTGGGTGCGCTGGACGCGCCGACCGGCGGACAGTACTTTCTAGACGGCAAAGATATCGCGAAGCTTTCGGATGATGAACTCGCTGACATCCGCCGCGAAAAGATAGGGTTCGTGTTCCAGGCGTTCAATCTTTTGCCGAGGACGACCGTGTTGCGCAACGTTTCTCTGCCGCTGATTTACGAAGGGGTTGCCAAGGAAAAACGGGAAACGATTGCTGCACAAGCACTCCGCGATTCGGCGTTTCCCGAGGAATTTTGGCAGTATCATTCGAACCAGCTCAGTGGCGGCATGATGCAGCGCGTGGCGGTTGCACGGTCGCTCGTGAACAATCCGGCGCTCATCCTCGCCGACGAGCCGACGGGCAACTTGGATTCCAAAACCGGTGAGATGGTACTGTACACGTTCCAGACGCTCAATACGCAGCACGGCAAGACCATTGTCTTGATCACGCACGAAGAAGAGATTGCGAAGCATTCGGACCGGATTATCCATATCCGCGACGGAAATATTTTAAGCGACGAAAAAAATCATCATAAAGTTATCGCGCGACACGAAAAAGAATTGCAATAACAATGCCATGACCACTCAAGACCTCTTTGAAGAAACCTATAGCGCCGTGACCGTAAACAAAGTGCGATCGGGGCTTACGATGCTCGGCATCGTGATCGGCATTGCGTCCGTGATCGCCTTGCAGGCAATCGGACAGGGAGCGCAGAGCTCCATCCAATCAAGCATCCAATCTATCGGTTCCAATTTGCTGCTTGTCATGCCCGGCACGCAGCGGTCCATTGGGTCCACGGTGAGTGCGGGGCGGGGGAGCGCGGAGACGCTTACGCCGGACGATGCAACCACTATCGGACAGCTTTCGGGCGTCGCAGCGGTTTCGCCCGAAGTGAGTGGGCGGTATCAGGCGCTCTACAGAGGTACGAACACCAATACGAGCGTCCTTGGCGCCGTTCCCGCATATACGCAGGTGCGGAATATCCAAGTAGCCCAGGGTGTGTTCATCACCGATGTGGATGTGAGCGCTTCAAACCGCGTGGCAGTGCTTGGTCCCACGGTACTCCAGGATCTCTTTGGCAGTGCGAACGCCACCGCAACGCCCGACATGGCGATTGGCCAGACCATCCGCATCAAAAACATTGATTTCAAGGTGGTGGGCGTCACGGTTTCAAAAGGCGGCAGTGGGTTCAATAACCAGGACAATATGATTTATGTACCGCTCACGACCGCACAGCATTTTCTCTTGGGAAGCACTTCGTATGTGACCGAAATAGACGTGGAAGCGGTTGACCAATTGTCTATGACACAGGTGCAGAACGATATTACAAATTTGCTCTTGGAGCGGCACAATATTTCCGATCCGACGCTAGCAGATTTTAATGTGCTGAACCAGGCAGACATCGTGGCGGCGGCGTCGTCTGTCACGGGCACCTTTACCACGCTTCTTGCTGCGATTGCGGGCATCTCGCTCCTCGTCGGCGGTATCGGCATCATGAACATGATGCTCACGACGGTCACGGAGCGTACGCGCGAGATCGGCCTTCGCAAGGCGATCGGCGCAAAGCGGAAGGATATTACACTCCAGTTCCTCGCCGAATCCGTCATGTTGACCTTTGTCGGTGGGGCAATAGGGATCATTCTTGGATGGCTGATCGCATTCTTGGTTACGCATTTCACTTCCATCGCGACCAGCGTGTCGTTGAGCTCTATCATCCTTGCATTCGGCGTTTCTGCTGCCATCGGCATCGTTTTTGGCTATTATCCCGCGCGTCGCGCGGCAGGATTGAGTCCTATTGAAGCGTTGCGATACGAATAGGAACACGGCAAAAGGTCGTTCAATAATAATTATTAAAAACTGATGAAAAAATATATTGTACACATTGTCTGGATCGTGGTCGCGATCGTCGCGTTCGTGGGCGGCCTGTATTACGGAAAGGCAACAGCTTCCCCTTCGTTTGCGGGGCGTGGCGCCTTTGCGAGCTCAACGCGCAATGGGACCGGTCGCGCGGGGAGCGGTGGCGGGTTCGTGACGGGGCAAGTCACCTCAAAAGACGCGCAGAGCTTGACCGTGCAGCTTCCGAATGGCAATTCAGAAATAGTATTCTACTCGAGTTCCACGTCGGTCATCAAACCGTCGTCGGCGTCGGTTAGTGATCTTACGCCAGGGACAAGCGTGATGATTGGAGGAACGCAGAATCCCGATGGGAGCGTGACGGCACAGACCATCCAGGTGCGTGGGCCCGGCGCGCCCGGCTTCGGCGGTGGCGGGGGCGGCGGCGCTCCGTCGGGCCAGTAATAGGTTCGGCAATGGGCAAAGTTCTCGTTCAAAAAATCCGCATCAGTGCGGATTTTTTGAACACCGCGAGCGCCTCCTTAGCTCCTTGACATCCTTTGCCCACGGGCCGTATAATAGTTAAGTAACCTAATTATCTATGCCTTCCAGAAATGTTAAGATCCTTTCCCTGCTTTTCTGCATCGGCCGCCGCCTGCGGGACGAACGCCGTGCGTATTCCATGCTGCATTTCCACACGCTTCGCTACGTGCAAGAAGAGGGCCGTCCCTTCATGCACGACGTCGCGTGCTATCTTTGCGTGACGCCGCCGGCGGCGACACTTCTCATTGACGGACTTATAAAAGACAAGTTGCTTGCGCGGTCGTTTGATAAAAAAGACCGGCGCGCGGTGCACGTCACGCTTACCGCTCGCGGCAAGGCATTTCTTACGCAAGGCATCCGTAAGAAAGCGGTGCAACTGAAAAAGATGTTTGCGGTGCTCACGCCGAAGGAGCGCGCGACGTTCGTCGCCATCCTGGAAAAAATAGCGAGGGAAAATTTGTAGCTATGCCGTTTGCAGCCGTCCTCGCGTTGGCCGCATTTCAAGTTCTTTTGCTGTTCGTCCATCTTGTGGTGTACGCGACCCTGGCTGCGGTGTTCGGCATAGGCGGGACGGCGTTCAAAATAGTTTTTACCGTGTTGGCGTTTACGTTTCTTTCTTCATCCCTTTTGGTTCACTGGTACCGTGGTCGCGTGATTGATTGGTTTTATACCGCCGCCGCATATTGGTTCGGCCTTATCCATTTTCTCTTTGTGGGCGCCATTTTGTTCTTCATTGCCGCGAACGTGTTGTATCGTGCGAACATTTATGTGCCGCCGCCGTTCCTCGGTGGCATCGCTTTCGGGGCGCTTTTTCTTTTGCACTGCTATAGGACGTGGAAAAGCGGCAGAGTGGAAACAACGTTTGTGGACGTTGCACTCCCGCATCTTCCTGCGTCATGGCATGGGAAGGCCATCGTGTTTGTGAGCGATCTTCACTTGGGTAGTGTGCGGCGGCAGGCATTCGCGCGGGAGGTTGTGGAGAAGATACGCGCATTACATCCGGAAGCCATTGTGATCGGCGGCGATCTTTATGACGGCACATCGTGCGATGCCGCGGCGCTCATTGAACCGCTGCGCTCGCTCCGTCCGCCGAAGGGCGTTTACTTTGTGACGGGCAATCACGAGTATTTTTTGCCGGACTTGGCGGAAGCGCTTGCGGCGATACGAGGCCTCGGCATCTGTATATTGAATAACGAAGTTGCCGATCTTCATGGGCTTACGATTGTGGGCGTAGATAATAAGGCGGTCTATCGCGAAAACGATTTTGCGCGCATATTGCAGCGTATGGGCATCCCCGAAGGGGAGCCCGTTGTTTTAATCAAGCACGAGCCGAGCCATCTTACGGTCGCGCGCGACGCGGGAGTTTCACTCGTGTTGTCCGGCCACACCCACCACGGCCAGATATTCCCGATGAATTTTTTTACTCGACATATATACCGCGGTTTTGATTATGGCCTCACGCGCCTGGACGGTATGCGGGTGTACACCTCAAGCGGCGCAGGCACGTGGGGACCGCCCTTGCGGCTTGGGACGAAATCGGAAATTGTTTGTATAACGCTGCGATAAGCCAAGCGTTACAGCTCGTTCACTTCCTTCTTTTTGGGATTCGGCGCCGCCATGAATAGGAGTAGTAACACAAACGCGGTCAGGGACATCGTGGGGATGGTGATGTAGCCATACTCCAGGAAATATAAAACGGTGCAGCTCGGACCGGTAACGGAGCAGGGAACGAGCGACGTTCCCCCAAATTGTATGAATGTCTGATAGAGTGCGATCAGGGCGCCAACGCTCGAAAGGACGATGGAGTGCAGGCGCATATTCTCATCTTTTTTGATGAAGGCGGTGAAAAGGAGGATCGCTTGCGGATAGAGGAAGATGCGCTGCCACCAACAGAGATCGCACGGCGGGAATCCCACTACTTGCGAATAGAACAAGCTGCCGAAGGTGGCAGCGAAGGCCACGAGGAACGAAAGGAAAATTGCCCGCTCGCCGAAGAAGTCGGCGAGTGTTCTGCCCCAACCATGCCGCTTGAGCGGGGTTATGAGCAGAAGAAAAAGTGCCGCGGCAAAGATGTCGGCGAGGAGCGTGAGGAACGAAAGAATATCCGTGACGTGCTGAGCAAATGGGGCCATAGATGGAATTATATTACATATGTCCTACGGCGTGGGCGTGGACAGGGGACAGCTGGTTTTTTGGGAAAGTACCGTGAGCGATTGAAGGCCCGTGGAGCTAGAGCCGTCGGGGAAGTGCCACGTCGGATATTCCGTGACGCCGGCGTCTTTGCATATACTTGTTTCTCCCGCGGCATCCGGCGTTGAACATTCCACATAGGGGAGATATTGGGCGGCGTCTCCGAACTCGCGCTTTTGATCCGCGCAGTGAGAGCACCAAAACGCGCCGTAGAACTTCGTCGTGGTGCTCGCGATGCATTTCGCGAACGCATCATACGCGCCGTTCGGTGGCGGCAGGTTTTTAAGGTAGAGGAAAACGGAGAACGCGGCGGCGATCGCAATGAAAATCCACGTCGCCCGCCTCACCCGCTTCGCTTGCCGTTCTTGTTCTTCCGTCATTCGGTATGGAAAGTATAAAACCTATCTCGACAATTGGCAACGGACCCCTCTTTGTTCTCGGGGTGTATACCGCCCCCGCCAGCCATGGGTTGCTTTTTTCGGCCACTCTGCTAGAATAGTTAAGCAACCTAACAATGCTTAAAAAACCGTTTGTCAGGATCGTTGCCATTGTCACCATCCTTTTGGTTTGCGTTGGCGGCGTATGGTGGTATATCGCGACGAACCAGCCGCCGTCGTTTGGCGTCACTACCGCGACGCGCGGGAACGTGGTTGCCTCACTTGATGAATCCGGAAATATACTTGCGGAAAACGATGTGGATCTTTCTTTCCAGGAAGGCGGGCAGATCGCGGCGGTGAGGGTGAGCGAAGGCGAAACCGTTTCGGCGGGAACCGTGCTTGCTTTGCTTGACGCGTCGTCGCTCCATGCCGGATTGCAGCAGGCCACTGCCGGCCTTGCGGCGGCACAGGCAAAGCTGGACGAGCTTACGAGCGGCACGCGGCCGGAACAATTGGCGATAAACCAGACGGCTGTTGCGAACGCCATGGCGTCGCTTAGCGCCGATATCGGAACCGCATATTCGGCTGCGGACGATGCCATACATAATCAGACCGACAATCTGTTCCAGAGTTCCGTGAACACGAATCCGGTATTTTTGGTTTTCCAATCCAATTCGCAACTGCAGATCAATATCCAGAGTGAACGCTTGGTCATCGGGGCGACGCTCAATAATTGGTATGCGGCGTCCGTCGCGACAAGCTCGGATCCGGCTTCTCTTTCACCGATCGCGGACGCCGCCCTTCGCGAGATCAAATCATATCTTGACATGGTTGCGCTCGCGTTGAACGATATAACGTCAAATTCAACACTGCCTGCCGCAACGCTCTTGGGATATAAGGCGAATATTGTGGTGGCCAGGACGGAGGTCGGTGTGGCGATAACGACGCTGACCGGCGCGGAATCGGCACTGCAATCAGCCCAGGGACAACTTGCGCTTGCCGTGGCGGGTGCGACGCCACAAGACGTAGAAGCGCAGAAGGCAACGCTTGCGCAGGCGCAGGCCCAGGTCACGAGTGCGCAGGTCGCGGTGGACCATGCGGCGCTTGTTGCGCCGTTCGCCGGCGTTGTGCGGAATTTGAGCGCGAAGGTCGGACAAGTGGTTTCGCCCGGCGTTCCCATGCTCTCGCTCACGAACAACAGCGGATTGAAGATAGCGGTCTACGTTTCCGAAGCGGATATTGCGAAGGTGAAAGATGGCGATGCGGCGAATGTGACGCTTGATGCATATGGCACCGGGACCACCTTCAAGGCGACCGTGACGACGATAGATTCCGCGGAGACCATGGTGAACGGCTCGGCGGCGTATAAGATCACTTTGCATTTCACGGCTCCCGACGATCGCATAAAAGACGGCATGACGGGAAGCGTCCACATTATCACCGCGGAGCACGATAATGTTATTGAGGTTCCGTCGCGGCTCGTTGTGAATGACGGGAATAATGACTACATATTGGTGAAGACCGGCGATGCAACCGAAAAACGTGAGGTCCAGGTCGGCCTCGCGGGCAATGACGGCATGACGGAGATCGTTTCCGGCATAAATGCCGACGAGACGCTCGTCAATTTTTAACTATGCGCAATCGAACGATCATTATAATCGCGGTGGCGGTCGTCGTTGTGGGTGGTTTAGGCGGCGGGCTTTATTGGTACGTGTCCTCGCAAAGCGTGTATATTGATCAATCAACCATCCAAGCGCCGCTCATCAATCTATCACCCGAAAATTCGGGCGCTCTCACGGCCGTTTTTGTGAAGGCGGGGGATACCGTGACGACCGACGAGCCCGTTGCGCAAGTGGGCAACGAGATCGTGAAGGCGAAGACGAACGGGCAGATCGTTTCCGTGAACCAAAATATCGGGGAATTTGAGAATTCTTTTACGGGGCAGGCCATCGTTGCTACAATGGTGGATCCGACTCAGCTTCGCGTGGTCGGCCATTTGGACGAGAATAAAGGGCTTGCCAATGTGCACGTGGGCGACCCGGCCGCGTTCACCGTGGACACCTTCGGTTCAAAGCAATACCAGGGCATTGTGGATGAAGTAAGTCCCACGTCGCGGGCGGGCGACGTCGTCTTCAATATTTCCGCCCAACGGCCAACGAACGAATTTGACGTGTACGTACGTTTTGATCCTGCCAAATATCCGGAGTTGAAGAATGGTATGTCGGCGCGCATTTGGATCTATCAACAATGAGCGATAAGTGGCGCTGGTGGGTCCTCGGTACCGTCATCTTCGGCACGTTCCTTGGCCGTCTTGATCAGACGGTCGTGAACCTCGCTCTTCCGAAGATTATCGGCGACTTTAGCATCTCCGTGAGCGATGCGGCGTGGATCTCCACCGCCTACATTCTGGCGAACGCGGTCTTTGTACCCGTATGGGGGAAGCTCGGCGATACCGCCGGACGGAAAAAGATATACCTTATCGGCTTCATCGGTTTCATCGCCGCCTCTGCTTTGTGTGCCGTCGCCTGGAGTTTGAGTTCAATGATCGTTTTTCGCGTCATCCAGGGGTTCGCCGTTTCCGCCGATTATCCGACGGCGATGGCGATCATCGCGATCACTTTCAGGGATATGAAGGAGCGCGCGCAGGCCCTGGGAATTTGGTCCGCGGCGTTTGCCGTGGCATCCGTCTTTGGCCCCTTGATCGGCGGACCGCTCATTGATAACTTCAATTGGCGCGCGGTGTTCTTCATTAATATTCCACTCGGGCTCGTCGGCCTTTTCCTTGCGATCAAATTCATTGATGAATCGGTAGGGGAGAAGCGAACCGTAAAATTTGATTGGTGGGGATCCATTACGCTTGCGAGCGCGCTCTCCGCGTTGACCCTCGTACTGGACCAGGGCACGACGTGGGGCTGGGCATCGGCGGCAAGCATTCTTTGTTATGTCGCAACCGTTGCCTTCACTATCATTTTCATCAGGATAGAACAGCGCGAGTCAGAGCCGATCGTGGACCTCAAATTCTTCAAGATCGGCACGTTCGTGAATACGCTCGCCAACAACTTCATCGTTTTCATGGGACTCATCGGCGCGATATTCCTTATTCCGATTTTTGCGGAAACATTCCTCGGTTATAATGCGACGCAAACGGGATATCTTTTCATCCCGCTTGCAATCGCCATGATGATCGCCGCGCCCATCGGCGGCCGCCTTGTCGGCAAAGTGAAGCCGTCATACGTGATCTTTGCGAGCACGTTCGTTGCGGGTCTCGCCATGCTCATGCTCGCGGGCATTGACCCGCGCTCCACGGCGCTTCAGATCTCTATCCCGATGTCCATCTTGGCATTCGGCCTGGGCTTCGGCATGTCACAGCGGACGAATCTCGTTGCGGTCGTCGTGCCGCACGAAGAAATCGGCGAAGCATCGGCTATTCTCGCGCTCGTGCGGAATATTTCTGGCGCTTTTGGCGTGGCGATCTTCAGTACGCTTTTAACGAACACCATTAATGCGAATGTGCTTACGATAGCGCAGAACAGCACAGTGCGGGCGATGACGCCGCAGGCGTTGCAACAATTCATCGGGCTTATCATCCTGAAGGCGCAGGTGGCCGGTTATGCATTCGTATTTGAAGTAGCCGCCATCGTTATTATGATCGGCTCTTTCGCGGCGTTTCTCATTAATGTTCCGAAGGAAACCACCGTGCACGGGCATGTGGTTATGGTGGACTAACCCATCTATCATGGCGTTTGGGCTGGGTTTCGGCATGCCGCGGTGCACCAATCTGATTGCGGTCGTCGTACCGAAGGAAGAGATAGGGGAGGCGTCGGCGGTGCTCGCCCTCGTGCGGAACATCGCGGGCGCATTCGGTGTCGCCATCGCGAGCACCATGTTTGGTAATTTTGTGAATGCGAACGTGCTCCAGATCGCGCGCAGCAGCATCCTTCGCATTGTCACCCCGGGAAACTTTCATGCCAGCTGAACCCAATCATCGGAATCGCCAGTTCGCCCGCAGAGTACAATACACCCTCATCATTTTGGGCGTTATTCTTTTGGTTTTGATTGTCTTTGCGGTGATGCAGTACCGCGCGTTGCGGCGGGCCCAAGTTATAAACGCACGCGAATTCTTCATAACGTCTCTCATTAAGCGTCACGGTCCTTTGACGGCGAACGAGGCAGGCCTCATCCGCCCCTGGATGACGTTTGATTATATCAACAAGACTTTCAATCTCCCTGCCGATTATTTGAAGACCCACTTGTCCATCGCGGACCCTCGTTATCCACAACTTTCCCTTGGCGGTTACGCACAGAGCGGGCATGTAGATCCCAACGTGTTTTTGAGGCAGGTGGAAACCGCAGTGCGCGCGTATCTGGTCACGCAATAAACGAACGATGGAAGCGCTCCTCGGCCCGCTTTTGTCATACGTCCTGGTATATAAATACACCGCGCTTTTTTTGATCGTCTACTCCGCCGCGCTCATCGTCCCGTGGCCCGCGAACAGCATGTTGCTCGCCGTGGGCGCGTTCGCCAGCCAGGGCTATTTCAGTTTTTGGTTTTCGCTTGCGGTTGCGGTCGTCGCGAACACGTTGGGTGATCTCACGGGTTACGCGCTCACGCGGCATTACGGTGATGCGGTCATCCGGGTGCTGCGGCTGCACAAAGTCCGCTTCTTTGAGTATGTGAAGGAAGAGTTGCGCACGGATGCAGCCGTCACGGTGTTCACTACTCGGTTTGCGGGGTCGTTGAGCCCAATCGCGAATTTTCTCGCGGGCCTCGTCGGGGTGCCCTTCCTTATTTTTCTTATCTACGATTTTTTGGGAAACTTTATTGAGCCGTTCGGCGCGCTGACCCTCGGCTATGCGGTCGGAAGCTATTGGAGCGACTTTTCCAATATCCTGAGCTTGTTCGCGGCAATGGTTGCGGTCGCCATCGTTATGTTTGTCCTTATTCGGATTTATCGCCGAATCATGAGAAAATATAGTACAATGAACACATGAATAAAACATTGAACATGCTTGCGGTCGCGGTGGGCCTGCTCTTCGTCGGGTTGGCGGTCTTCTATTGGATGACGCCGGCGAACATGCTGCCGTCGTATCTGCCCGGATATAATCCGGCGTTGAGTTCGGTCCATTTCAAACACGGTTTGGGGGCGCTCATTGTGGGCGTGGCGTTGTTCATATTCGTATGGTTTAGGACGGGGAAAAAGAGTACAAGTTAGATATATCCCAGTCAGCTCTTGATAGAAAAGATTCGGCCCACATGCTTTCGTTTTCGCGATGTGGGCCGTACTGCTTAGTTCTTGTAGGTTTCAATCCTCCATTCACCGGCCTCAAGAGAAGCGCGGAGGGTGGATTCCTGGGGGAACTGTCCCGAGGGGTGAACGACGAAGAAACTGTAACCGGGATCCATTTCCCAGCGAGACCAACCGAAGGTGAGGCCGGAACCGGTGGTGTATTCCATTTCACCGGCGGTGATTTTGCACTTCTGCTTCGCACCAGCGATCCAGCCGTGGGATGCCTGCAGGTGCAGTGCCAAACCGAGTTTCAGCTCTTCGTCCCAATCCTGTGCCGCACGCCCTGTGGGATCATGCGAGACATTCAGGAGGGCTACCTTATCCGACCATTCCCGGACCGCCATCTCGATTGCCCGAGCAGCGGCCTCGCAGCTCTTCTTCATTGCTGCGACTCCAGCGGCAAACGAACCGTTGCCGCCGCGAATATGACACCAAGCAATTTGTTTCATCTCTTTTCTCCGGGCGAGATATCGCCACAATGGCGGGTAGGTACGCTCTAACGCCCCGCCGACCGAATCAGGGTAACCTTACACGGACTCGGTAGGCAGGACGTTCTTGGTTCTCATTATTCAAAGGCGCTTTCTCCCGGATTCCCTTTTGAATTAGAACGACGGCGCGGGACAATGAGGGAAAATTGAGGGGGTCTGGCGGGTCAACATTGCTGGATACATATTACCATGCATAGATATATTTGTCAATGGTGCAAGGTACTCTGCACATACATATGGCCCCTTGAAGTGTAAGCTGGGGAATATGCCACAAACACTCGCAAAAGACGCAGCAGAGGAACGGATGCGGTGGATCACCCCGCATCTTGAGAAAGAGATGAGTATCAAGGACATTGCTGCCCACGCGCCGTTTTCATATCGCACGCTCAAGCGGTGGGTGGCGGCATATCGCAGGGGCGGGATCGATGCGCTCGTGTCGCACTCGCGCAGGCCGCACACGCATCCGAAACAATTCTCACAGACCATCGTGAATCGGATCAGATCGTTGCGAACAGCAACGGATCTGGGTCCTGATGTCCTCATGTATCTCCTCGCCCGCGAGGGCCTGAAGCTCTCCGTGCGGGGTATTGCCAAAGTCCTGAAACGTGAGGGGCTCTCAAGAACCAAAAAACGGTTGGTGCCCAAAGCAAAGTGGAAACCGACCGCCACGTTTCCCGGAGAGATCATCGAGATTGATGTCGTTTATGTGCGGAGATTCAAGGGGCAATGGCTCTACCAGTTCACCGCGATTGATTGCTGCACGCGGTGGCGGCATCTCTGGGTGACCCAAGAACAATCCACGCGGACCGCGATCTTGTTTCTCGAGAAAGTCATTGCTACGGCACCCTTCCGCATCCGTGCGGTGAAGACCGATAACGGATCAATCTTCACGAACCGGTACGTGGGATATCCGAAGTCAGCAGATCCCCTGAAGCCGCGGTTGCATCCTTTTGATGTTACTTGTGAAAAACAAAAAATGACGCACTATCTCATCGCCCCGGGGCATCCTGCGCAGAACGGCAAGGTGGAGCGGTCGCATCGCAATGACCGCGAACGGTTCTGGAACAAGATATCATTCCGCACGGTGGCCGAAGCGAAACAAAAACAGGCCGCGTACTGCGCCTGGTACAACACGGTCTGTCCTCATCTTGCCCTTGCGGGAAAGACGCCGGTTGAATATCTTCAAGCTATCGAGGGGACAAATGTGCGGACATGAAACAGCAAGATTGGCCATAAAATATAGGTTTTTGAACGATTTCGTTAATGGTTTTGGGGGATCGCCGCCTACGAAAAAGCATTCCGACAAGGAACGCTTTCGGTATAGAAACTTCACAGGTGGGTCAGTGGATAAGAAATAGCGCGAGTGCGCCAGCACAAAGACAATAGACCGCAAAAGGAAGAAGCGTTTTTGTTTTGAAGTGGCGGACGAGGAATTTGACGGAGAGATAGGCGGCGACAGCGGCGGCGAGGGCGCCCACGAGCGCCGCTTCTAAGATCGCGCCGCCCGCGGCAAAAAGTCCGGGCAGTTCAAGAAGCGCGGCGGCGCCGATGATGGGCGTCGCGAGGAGGAATGAGAAGCGCAGCGCGTCTTCGTGCGAGAGACCTACGAAGAGACCTCCCGTCATGGCGGAGCCGGTCCGCGAAATGCCCGGCACGAGCGCGAGTATTTGCATGCAGCCGACTTTGATCGCCCGTAGCCACGTGAGCTTTGCGATCCGCTCGTCTGCGCCTTCAACGATCTCGCCCTGCGGCTTTGTTCGCGTCTTGCGGCGGCGCAGGAGTTCGGCGGCAAGAAGGATAACGCCGTTCACCATAAGAAAGAGCGCTGCCTGGCGCGGGGAGGTGAAAAATTGTTTTGCTTGTTCTTCAAACAAGAGTCCCGCGATGCCGACGGGTACGGTACCCGCAACAAGGAGCCAGCCAAGTTTTGCGTCGGCATCGGCCGGCGCGATTTCGCGTGCCGCAAGTGATCGGAAAATGCCTCGTACAACGCGCATCCAATCCTTCCAATAGATGAAGAACAATACGAGTGCGGTCGCAAGGTGCGTGGCGACCAGGAATTCCACCACGTCCGTTGCATTCTCGTCAAAATGCCATCCCAAAAGGCCCGGGAGGATGATGCTGTGCCCCAAGCTTGAGATTGGGAAAAGTTCCGTGATGCCTTGGAGAAGGCCGAGCGTTATTGCGTGCGTGAAGGAGATCATAGTCGGCGTATCAGTTCGTTGTTGTTCCGCCGATTGTTTTTGCGATAAACGCGGGTTCGGCGTTCTGCACGACGACGTCAAAATTCAGGCGCCCGATGATCTGGCTGGTCGGGGATTCCACATTCACGCGCCAGGGGCCGGCGGTGATCGCAGATTCTTCGGAAAAGGTACGATAGCCGCCGTCACGCCCGCCGACAACGGAGAGCAAAATGCGCCCGCGCGTGACCCAGGCACCCGTCGTTGCGTCGTAGTATTGCCATTCGTGGATGACGTTCGCGTTCAATGCCGTGGGAGAAAAGACGGCGGTATAGGCCGTGAGCGAATCACCCGATATGATGTGGACGGTTTGGCTCACTGCGAAAAAACGTGCGAGGAAATCCACCGACGTGAGGCCGGTCGTAGGTTGGTGTTCGTCGGTCACCGTGTAATTGCCGGGACCGTTTATGACGAGCGAGTGATATACGTCAGCGTCTTTGAGCGATAGGGGAAGCGGCGGGATGAGGTTCAAAAAATAAAGCCCGTTCACGAGGACGAGTATCCCCGCGCTGGAAAGGAACACCGCCCAGCCGCTCCACCCCACGAACCGCTCGCGCGAGAAACGGGCAAGGACAAAAAGGAGGACGCCGATCGCGGCAACGCTCACCGCGCCACTCACGAGGAACACCGCGGTGTTGATCTCGTGCAGGAGGATCGGCATAAGGTAGATGGCAAAGGAATAAAATGCGAGGAATAGGAGTGCGATCTGGAACGAGAGGCGCGCGAAGTGGCGCTTCAGGGATTCGTTCGCAATGAACGCGAGAGCAAGGATCAAAAGGAACGGCCAGCTGGTTGCAAATGTTCCACTTTGGAAATAAAAGACCAGATAGACAGACAGAATACCGCCAAAAAAGAATTGCATGATGTTCACGAGCCAGAAGTGAAGCCGGCGCGGGTCCGCTTCCGGTCGCACGCCACTCTCACTCACGGTATTGTCCAAGAGATTGATCCAGACGGCGCAGATCGTGACGATCGCAAGGTGCGCGATGACCCAGAAATTATCTAACCATACGTCCACGCGCCGCAGCGTGAGTGCGTCAAATATGAAACCGCTCACGAGTGACAGTGATGAGATCGGCCGCTCAAAGCGCGCGTACCAGCTCCGCGCGCGAGAAATGACAGATCTTTTTTGCAGAGGCATATTCTTTAGTATATCCCAAAACGCGCGGTATAATAGAGTGATGGATGAAGAGAAAAAGATTGCAGGCGTGCGGAAGAATATTTTCTTCCTCGGACTCGTCAGTATGTTCAACGATCTTTCGGGCGAAATGGTGCAGTCGGTGATGCCCGTCTTCCTTACCTCTGTCTTGGGCGCCCCCGCGGTCTTCGTGGGTTTTATAGACGGCGCGGCGGACGCGATCTCAAGCGTGCTCAAGGTGGTCTCCGGATGGTTTTCGGACCGGGTCCACAAGCGCAAACTGCCGGCGGTCGTGGGGTATGTCATTTCGGTTGCCACGCGGTGGTTTCTGATGTTCGTGCAGAACTTTTGGCAGGTGTTCGGCCTGCGCGTCGTGGACCGCGTGGGCAAGGGCTTCCGCGATGCCCCGCGCGACGCGTTGATCGCGGAGTCCACGCCCGAATCGGAGCTTGGCCGTTCCTACGGTTTTCATCGCGCGATGGACACCTTGGGTGCGACGATCGGCCCGCTCTCGGCATTTTTTCTTTTGCCGTTTTTGGGCGGGAGCTATAAGAAACTTTTCTTCATCGCTTTCGTGCTTGGATTCCTTGCCATCGCGTCTTTCGTGTTTGTGAAAGACAAAAAAGTTGAAAGCGCCGTTCAAAAACCGCGTCCGCGTTTGAACTGGAACCTTTTCCGCACGCATCGGCGTTTCGTGTCCATTGTCATTTCCATTTTTGTTTTCGGCCTTGGCACGCTTCCCATCGCCCTCGTGCTTTTGAAGGCGAAGGAGGTAGGCAACATCGCCGATGTGCCGCTCATGTATTTCGTGTATAGCTTTGCGTTCGTGATCTTTTCAATACCTCTCGGCCGCCTGGCAGATCGGATTGGAGAGCGCGCGGTGATCGCAGGAGGATTTCTCGTCGCGGTCCTTGCGTATTTCGGATTGCTGTCTTCTGCACACATCGTGATGCTTACGGCCTCGTTCGCCGCGCTCGGGCTTTATTCCGCGGCGACCGACGGGATGCAGCGGATGCTCGCCGCGAAAGCGTTCGGCGCGGAGCACGAGCTCATCGCGACGGCCCAGGGATTTTTAAACATGGCGGTCGGCTTTTCGTCGCTCGGCGCCGGCCTTATCGGCGGACTTTTATGGACAGCCGTTGATTCAAGCGTCGCGCTCGGATATGCCGCGGTGGTATCGCTCATTGGCTTTGCACTTTTCCTCGTTGTCTCCACGCCACGCAGGTAGCAGTATACAAAAGCAGCTTTTTTTCGGTTTTCTCGATAGCTTGATTTTTACTTATCTCTGTTGTATGCTTTGTGGCGAAACAAATTGTGCTATAATAACACTATAGAGTATGACTTATCTTAACACAAAAAAACGAGGGGTGGCGCGAATAATCATTTTTCCATTTAGACGAAATAACTACAGAGCTGTTTGTTTGGATTTTGATTTGATTGAGGACGCAAAGACCATAGAGCGAGTTGAGCACGAGATCCGTGAGTCGGTGACGGGTTATGTTGAAAATATCTGTCGCAATGATTTACCAGACGAGCTTCTTAATCGTCATGCAGATAAAAAATATTGGAAAATACTTGAAGCACGTCAGAGATATATGGCTGCCAAGAGAATCACTCGTTTTTTCCCTAAGAATGTAGAAAAGTCTTCGTTCTTGTCATTGCCGATTAGATCACTTTGTCCAACTGGATAGAGTAAGTCATGTCCCGACTGAAGAATTGGTCTTTCAAGAACCTGTGCGATTTTCTACGGTCTTATAAATTCACCCCGGGTCATTTTAGGGGTTCTCATCATTACTACAACGGCAGAATAAATGGCGTCGGTTCTGGGCGCATGTGAAGCGGAGCGTGCGCGGGACGCACAAGGTTATTTCAAAGAAGTACCTGCTTTCTTACCTTGACGCTTTCGTTTGGCACTACAATCGGCGCAACGACAATGAGCGTTTCGCTTCCCTTCTTGGTGCGTTATTGTCTGCTTCAAAGCAGTTTCAAACGATTTTTTGTCCATAGCTAAATTATATAGGTTTTTACGCAGCTATTCACAGGGGGGGGGCTTGACCTTTTTGCGGCATCGGACGTATAATAGGGGTGTGTTCGCTGGCGAAAGCCTATTTCGGATAAGGAATTTCCAAAGCCGAGACGGGCACATCAGGACACCCCTTTTGGGGTGTTTTGATTTTCGGCGAGCTTCATAATGCTCCAAAAGTGTATCTGTCCTTTGCCAATTTTTCTCACAACGACTTTTATCTTAACATTTTGTTTTCCGACTACTTCTGTAATCGCCCAGTACTCCATCTCCTTTAAAACTTTTTTCCTTGTGCCTCCAACGGGAGCGAGACGTTTCTCATATTCAACTCTTACAGCTTTATAAATCGCGGGACGCACAAGGGGTAAAAGACCTATCTTATACATTACTTCCTTCGGATTTCTGGGAGTATTATCAATATTAAACCGTAGGTGATTAAACCCTCTTTTTGTAAAGTGAATATAATCTCTTAATGCAGAGCAATACATAGGAGTCCAAGATTCATACTCTTTTCCTCTCGTTCTCAAAAGGTCGTGGAAATGGCTTGCGGACATGGAGGCATTGTACTACGAAAATCCCTAAAAATCAACCGCCATTGCTGGTGGTTTTTGGTCAAGTATCTTGATATTTAAACAATTTCCCATCATCAATTATCGGCGAAGTTGACGTGCAAGTGACTTCTTCTATATTTACGACCTTATTATTTCCAAGATCAATGAGGCTCTGAGTTTTAAACCGATCGGGTTGATTGGAAACCATATCGGGATACGTTGGCGAACACGACAGGGATGATACGGGAACTATTTTTCCGGTAGGAGGGGGGAGTCCATTTAAATACGTAGTTTTCCAATCAAAGATTTTTGTATATACTCCGTCAAAACTTTCGTCATATATTCCCTTGAATGGATTAGCAACGACAACCCCAACTACATAATATTCAAATGTGGGCGGAGGATATTTCTGAACTGTCGCCCGTGCACCTTGACCAACCGCTACGGCATTATCTGTCCCGCTAACACTTAGGGGCGAGTTTATAGGAGTAAAAATATCTGTTGTTGAAGTTGTAAAAACCACACCAGAAGAAAGACTTTTCCAATTACGATACTGATTTAGTCCATAAAATACAGTTCCGAATATCGCAAAAAATCCAACAACGGACACGCCAAGAACTAGAACCATATCACCAACAAAAAACCACTTATTACCTTTCCAATGTTCCATGATTTTGTTGATAATTTTCTCGGTTGTTCCGAGTAATTTTGTTGGGTCTTTCATTGCCCTTAATTCTATCAAATCGTCGTTTACTTGTGTTCGTGGGATGGTCGCGGAGTTATCCACAGAAAAGCCCTTGACGCGTGTTAGGGTGGGTTCTTACACTGGATAGGCATCGTTGAAAATTTGAAAGGTTGTTAATCAGGAATGGGGAAGCGGGTGGGAGTCCCGCACAGTGCCGCTACGGTGATCCGCGGAGTCGCGGAAAGTCCGATTACCATTCTTGATAAATAAAAATAAACCAGGTTCCTCGAGCTAAGGGACGATGGAGGTGCTGCATTGTCGCCTGTCGTCCCGCCCGTTGCGGGATTTTTCGTTTCATGAAAAAAACTTTCTTATTCGTCGTTCTCTTGTTTGCCGTTGCAGCGTTCATGGCACTGCCTGCGCATTCACTTGCGGATACGAGCTCCGCCACTACCACTTCCACCATTTCCACCACCGCTTCCACGACGCCGGACATCGCCTCGGCGATCGCTGCTGCTGTTTCTTATTTGCAATCCAAGCCGCTTAATCCATGGAGCATCATGGCGCTTTCTGCAGCGGGCAATATACCGAGCACTTCTTCTGTGTCGCTTGCGCTCGCGGGCACGAGCACCTCTACGGCAATTGCTCTTGAGGCGCCGATTATGGCGATTGCGGCAACCGGCAACGATCCGCGCACATTTATCGGCGGCGAAGACCTCGTTGCGGACCTTGAGAGTTTCGTGAGCACGACGACGGGCGAGATCGGCGGCACCTCTACGCTTAACGACGATATTTTTGGATTGCTCGCATTGCGTGCGGCGGGAGTGTCGTCAAGTGATCCGACGGTCTCGGGCGCGCGAAGTTTTTTGTTGAACAATCAGAACGCCACTGACGGCGGCTTCGCATATGCCATCGGCGGAACGAGCGATACGAATACGACCGCCGCCGCCGTCATGGCGCTCCTTGCAACCGGATCAAACGTTTCCGACTTTGCCATTCAGAATGCGACCAAATATTTGAAGAGTGCGCAAAACCCCGATGGCGGGTTTTCGTATGATCCCACGAGCCCTTACGGGACGTCTACGGATGCCTCATCCGATTCGTGGATCGTTTCCGTGATCAATGCGTTCGGGCAACGTCCGACGTCGTCCGCCTGGATCGCGGCGAGCGGCGCCGATCCCGTGGCGAATTTGCTTTCGTTTCAGAACACATCCTCCGGATTTTTTGAATACCAGTCGGGGAGTGGCGAGGATTCGTTCAGTCCGGTGACAACTTCATACGCTGTGATCGCACTCCTTGAAAAGTTTTTACCGACCGCCATAATCACGCCGGTCTCCAGCACGATAGCTACGAGCACGACAGCTACAAGCACCACGGCGACCTCGTCGACATCGGGGATTGTTGTGCTAGTGGGAGGAGGGAACGGGGGAGGGGGTGGTAGCGGTGGTGGTGGACCGGCGCCCGTGCAGGTTTCTTACCGTATTGAAGGACCGTTCGCGGAACTCTGCGCAGGCACGGGGCCTGCGCTCACGGCGATGGACGTTCTCGCGGACGCGTCGTCATCCTGCGACGTGAGCTATCACATCCACCAGTACAGCTCCGGATCATACGTGGACCAGATCGGATCCGTTGCGGCATCGGGCGCGGACGGATGGCTGTATCTTGTGAATTCTGTTTCGCCTTCGGTCAGTGCGGCGGATTATAACGTGAAGCAAGGCGACAACGTGGTCTGGTACTACGGCGACGGTTCCAGATTGCCGCTCACGGTCACGGCGCCGACTACATCCGCGAGCTCCGGTGGTGGAGAAAACGTGTCGGCGTTGCCTTCGCCAGCGGCATCCTCGTCATCGCTTTCTCTGCAGAGCATGACCACGGCTACCCAGACCTCAACGGCGGGGGAGGTCCTCGGTGCGTCAACGACGAGCGTGATCGGCGAGCTCATTGATCTGGAAAAGGAATTGGTCACGCTTGAGTTCAAAACGAACAATTGTGCGGTCACGTTCAATAAAAACTTGCATCAGGGAATGCATGATCCCGACGTAGAGAATCTCCAAAAGGTTTTCAACTACGCTCCGCTTACGGAGGTCGCGAAGGACGGCCCCGGTTCGCCAGGCAACGAGACCGCCTACTTTGGTAATGGAACGAAAAACGCGACCGTTGCCTTTCAGAATATTTTTGCCGATCAGATCCTTGCGCCGAACGGGCTTTTGTCCGGCAACGGCTTTGTCGGTCCTGCAACCCGCGCAGTTCTGAATAATCTTTGCAAGAACCGATGAAAAGAGTTTTTATCATTGCTTGCATTGTAGCTGCGGCAGCACTTGCTGGTTGGGCAGGATGGCATTCCTTTTCATCGGCGCCGGCAGCCGCACCCATAGCGGTTTCCACTGAAGCCCCGTCGTCGTCCGTGTCCATGCCCGCGCTGCCGTCAGTTGCTTCCGCAACGCTCGTTGTCTTTGATGGTACGAAAGATATTGTGAACGGCACCGTTTCTATAATCGCTGCCTCCACCGTTTTTTCGGTGGTCCAGGTTGCTGCCGCGAATGCCGGACTTGCTTTCAATTACAAGGTCTATCCAGGCACGGGGATTCTCATCACGGAAATTGGTGATAAAATAAATGGTGTAGGCGGTGCGTACTGGCAGTACTGGGTGAACGGCGTGTATGCTACGGAGGGCGCCGATCACACCGCGGTGCATGCGGGCGACCGCATCGCATGGAAATTTACCGCGTCGCAGCAGCAATAACAACACTATCACCATGAAATATTTTCTTGCGATCCTTCTTGCACTCGCTGCCGCGTCGTTCCGGCTCCTGCCGCATCCGGCGAATTTCGCGCCGATCGGCGCGCTCACGCTTTTTCTCGGCGCGCGCTTGCCGCGAAAGCAGAGCATCGGCATCGTACTCGGTGCGATGTTCGTTTCTGACGCCGTGATCGGATTTTACGATTGGCGGCTCATGGCAGTGGTCTACGGGTCATTCGCACTCGCAACCTTCTTCGGCGGCTGGATCGGCATTGGCACGAATTTTAAATGGCGGAAGTTTGCGCTCGGCGCTGCGGGCGGTTCCGTTCTCTTTTATCTCTCAACGAATTTCGCCGTGTGGGCGCTCTCGCCATGGTATCCGCACACGCTCGCGGGTCTCGCTGCGTGTTACGTGGCGGCAATTCCTTTCTTTCGTAACACACTTCTCGGGGACTTTGGGTTTGGCGCGGTGTTCTTCGGCGTCTACGCGTGGGCGACCAAAAGGGAATTAGGTGTTCGCGCGACGCTGCGACATCGGCTTGTCGCTTTTGCCTCTGCGAATCAGTGATGGATGTGGCGGCGCCGTGACCCTGCTACTTTTCTTACTCTTTTTCTTCGAGTGGAGCGATGTCCGCGGCGATCCCAATCACGAGCTTAATGAGGGCAAGATTCTTGATGAGAGCTGCCTATCATTCCGACCGCCATGATATGATATAGAAGATGCTCGCCCGTGTTATAAAATTTATTCGGCAAGAAAGGCACCCAAACCCCTCAATTTGAACGCTGAGTTTTTTCTTTCCGACGCGCCCTCCGGCGCTGTTTTTGTTTCTTCTCTTTCTCATACGCCTCATCGGGCGTGAGGGAACGGAGGACATCCATGAATTTGCGATTCATCTTCTTTTCAAGATTCGCGATGAACCTGCGGGAATATTTTGATATGTCGGAGCTTTTGGGGATGTAGCGCCGCAGTACTTTGTTCAGTTGCTCGATACTCGGCTTCTGCCACGGGGAGTGCGGGAAGCAGAAATATATCTTGATGCCATATTTCTTTTCCAAGGTTTGATGCTCAAGAAACAGGATATCGTTGTCGAAAGTGATCGTCTGCATCTCCGGGTAGCGCTGCTTCATCCTGCCCAGCGCCTGATCGACCGTGCGGAGCGACACCGGCAGTATTTTCTCCAAAAGATTCTTCCGTACCTTCCGGTCGCGGAGGGCGAAGACCATGCCTCGTCCGCTTTTCCCCGATACGATGAAGTCGCCTTCCATATGGCCAAGACCCCACCGTTTGTTGATTTTGCTTGGCCTCTTGGAGATCATCCTCTTGTGCAGGATCTGTTTCCGCACCGCAACTTTGCGCCGTTTCTTTTTGAAGACTTTGCTCCGATGGTATTCGATTCTCCGCCCGTAGACGCTTTTGAGGTAGCGCCGGATGGCCGAAGCGGAAACATAGGGCAGGCGCCGTTCAATGCGCCTCAGTCGTTTTGCGATCTCCTCCGGCGCCTGGTCATCCAGGAGGGCGGCATCAACGAATCGTTTGAGGTCGTCATGAAATGCTATCTTCTTGCCGATTTTCCGCTTTTGTCGCATCCGCACATAGTGCAGGTGCTTTGCATATTCAGCGTCATACGATCTCCCTTTCCGCCTCTTCTGGAGTTCGTACCAAATGCCGCTCTTTGGCCGATGAAACGTATCCGCGATCTCCTGGAGCGAGCGGCCCTTACTGCGAAGTATCTCGATGTCCCGCCGGTCCGCCGCCGTGAACCGCGCCCCTTTCGTTTTTTTTCATGCTCTCATCTTCCCGCGCCGCCGTTCAAATATCAAAGACAAACTGCAAAAAATTCATCCTCATCGTGATGGTGGCGACCATCGCCGCGTTTTCGGTAGTGTCACTTTTCTCATATCAGGTTACCCATTGGTTTGAATTGAGATTCTTCGATAGCAAAGCGGGACAAGTACAGCATGGCCTCGACACGGGTTCGCAATATGTCTTTCAGAACGTAGGAAAGATTGCGGCCTCTTCCGGTCTCGCGAAACTGATTGAGGCAAGGGATGTTCCGCAGCTCGCTTCGGCGCTCCGGGACGAGCAAGCGATCTATCACCTCGATGTTCTCAATGTTACGGATGGCGCAGGTGTTGTCCTGACACAAACGCAGGCCTCTTCCTCCCGCATCGGCGATTATATATTTCAGACGACGGCTTATGGGCAGAAGGTAGCGGAGGGAACAGCCGTGGTTTCCATAGAGCGCGGGAGCGACACCCCGCTCTTAGTGGTTGCGGGCTATCCTGTGACCGACCATGGGCAAATGGTAGGAGCGGTATTCGGCGGCTACTCGGTTGATGATGCTTATGCCCATAGTTTCAGAAGTAAATATTTGACTGACGGAGAAAATCTCATTTTCTACTCAAGCCAGGACGGCGTGGTCGGAACCACTTTTGAAAATCCGAATACTAAACTTCTCCTTGCGGCATATTTCAACATTGGCTCTGATTGGATCCTGAAGGGGCAATCGGGCCGCGAGGTGATCGTAGAAGGAAGGGCATATTTCGTGGAAAATCTCGCTTTCCCTGGCCCTTATGGAAGAAGCTCAGGAGGGGTACTCGTGCTTTACCCGGCGAGCTATACCGCGGAAGCCGCTATTTTTTCTTTGATTGTCGCGTTCTTCTTCGCCCTCATCATGTTCTGTCTCCACACACACGGGGCGACAAAAAGGCGCCAGGCAGCAGAGGTTACGATTCTCGTAATCTGCTCACTCGTCGTGTTTTTCGCGATCTTTTTTACCGACAGGGCTTTGCTTTACAGCCACTCGATCCTTGTCCAGAAACCTCCGTACACCATTTATAATTCGACGCTCGCGTTCGACCCAAGCTTCGCCGTTTGGAGCAGGTCGTCGGAGCAACGGGTGGAGGTCGAGGTGTCAACCGGCGGAGAAGCCATCAATGCCGCCCAGATCGATATAACATATGATCCGTCAAGGATTTGGGTAGCAGATATTATTACTGCGGATTCCTTTTGCGCGCCAGCAATATTTTTAGAGAAAAGTATTGATAATAAACGCGGCGAGGTGCAAGTGGCTTGCGGCCTTCCGACCCCAGGTTTTTCCGGCGAGGGCGGCAATGTAGTTACGCTCGCTTTGCAGCCTATGCAAGGGGGAGACGTGACGTTACATTTCAGCACGGACACGCAGATATTGGCGAACGACGGATTGGGCACGGATGTTTTGCGTCTCTCGACCGACGGTAGCTATCGCATCATTGACGAAGCGATGGCGGAAAATAGCACCTCTTCGGTCATAGTATTTTCTCCGACATATCCCAACAGCGCCCGGTGGTATAACGAGCCGAACGGTCTCTTCACCTGGATAGCCTCTCCCGGCTATCGCTATCTTTATTCACTGAATAACATTCCCGTCATGACCACGCTTGCGGGAGCACGCGCAACTTCTGCCGACTCGGTTTTGTTCTCCGGTCTTACCGATGGCATCTACTATTTCCATATCCAGCCGATCAAAAACGGTATCACCGGCGCGGTTTCCAATTATAAGGTGATGATAGACACAACACCGCCATCAGAACCCATCATCAAGGCCAGCGAAACGACAGTATCCGAGGGCCAGATTGTAAGGCTAACGTTCGAAAGCCATGACGACCTAAGCGGTTTGCAGGGTAACTATTACGTCCAGTTTGACGACGGCATTTTCTTGCCCGCCGCCTCACCACTCTCTATTTCGCTTCCCATAGGAACGCACATCATCACCGTGCGGGCTTTTGATCGGGCGGGTAATTTCGCCGACGGGAGCATAACGATCACGGTAACAAAAAGTTAGTGACGCCTGTCGGTTCAATAGAACCGGGCGTCCCAGTTTGCACGATAGTAAAATCCGAAGGCTGCGGGGCCAGGGCTCGAACCTGGAACTTCGGTGCCAAAGACCGACGTGTTACCGATTGCACCACCCCGCAATTATCGGAAATAGTCTACCACGCCCTGCGTCCATCCCGCAATTTTGCGGTTGAGTGATGTACTCGACTTGACGTTGATCCTCAGAGTTCCGTGATATGATTTCCCGACATTTTTTCTCAATGTTTTCGGATTTCCTTTCTTGTAGTAAATATGCTGAAAAACAGATGGATCACATTTGATAATTGCTGACCAAAAATCAATGATTTCTGCTGTTCTCTGCCGTTGCAACCCGTGGATGTATATTTCTAGAGTGGTATCGCATAGATCTTTATCACAGATTTCTTTTAGCCATCGCAAGAAAATGCATATCATATCTGGATCAGTATTTGTGAACATCACTCTGCAGCTGGGATCGTGATCTTTTTGTTTTGACCCTTCAGCCCAATAAAGCATGGTGCCGATAAGGCAAAGTTCACGTTTACTGATCGCGCCAATATCCTCCTTCGCTGCCGCTATTATTTTCCGTGTGATGGTAACCCGCTGTTGATGTTTTGCTTCGGCACCTCGCCTTACCGCAGCTAATCTTTTCTCGGTGAGCCTCTGCTTTTGTCTGATAGATAATCCGACCGAGCGCAACCAAAGCCCGATAGTTGATTTGGCAACGGGAACCTCATGCATGATTTCCCGATACGACCATCCATCCCTGCGGAATGCGATAGCCCTTTCCTTTAGTGCTGTTTTCATAACCATGTTCCCAGTATGCCAAAATCCCTATTAAAACTTTCTAAAGTTTTCATTAAATTTTCATTTAACGGGGCATATGCTATAATAATTCTTATGAAATACGAATTGCCAAAACTGCCGTATGCCTATGAAGCGTTGGAACCGTACATAGACGCAAAGACGATGGAGATTCACCTTACGAAACATCACCAAGCATATGTGAACAATCTGAACGCGGCGCTCGCGAAACATCCCGAGATCGCAGACAGGCCGCTTGAGGAGCTGTTGCGGTCGCTGGATTCCGTGCCGGAGGACATCCGCGCCGCGGTGCGCAATCACGGCGGGGGACACTGGAACCACTCGTTCTTCTGGACGATCATGGCCCCTGCTCAGCACCAGTCTTCGCGGAAAATTGGTGCCGGGGGGACGCCAGACAATGGCGGAGGTAGCGGACCGGGCGGAAAAATAGGGGAGGCGGTTGCACGGACATTTGGCGGCTACACCAAATTCCGAGAGGAGTTTACAAAAACAGCCGCGGGCATTTTTGGAAGCGGCTGGGCATGGCTCGTACGCGACGCGAATGGCAAATTGATCGTCGCGACGACGCCAAATCAAGACAGCCCACTCATAAAAGCGCAGACGCCGATCCTTGGGCTGGATGTATGGGAGCACGCGTACTACCTGAAATACCAGAATAAACGCCCGGATTATATCGCCGCTTGGTGGAACGTGGTGAATTGGAGTGAGGTAGAGAAGCATCTCTAGAGAATCCACAGTTTCTCTGCGGATTTTCTGCTTTTGATGGTAAAATAATAGGGAATGACTCCCGCGAGAAATGAAGACAAAACGAGGGGTATATTTGATGTGCATACGGGAAGGACCCGCGTATCAAAACGCTCGTTCAAAGAAATCGTCTATGGCAAAAACGTTCTCAATTTGCGGCCGGGATTCGGGAAGCGCCACCCGTGGTGGTCGCTTGTAATCCTCCTTGTTCTCGCCGGCGGCATTTTCTGGGGTATCCGGAAGCTTTCCACGCGCGCAGAGGTAAGCGACTTCTTCCCGCTTACCTGTTTGGGCAGTTGGCAGAATCCTGCAAACGCGCAGGGGCAGCCGGAAAGTTTGGGTACTTCGTCAGCGGCAATCACCGCGGACAATGCGGCGGTATACGATCCGACATCGCCACTCACGCAGATTTTTTGCGGCGCGTTTGTGCCACCCGATTATAAAACGGAAGGCGACGTAAAGAATGTCGGTTTGACGCTCGTGTGGAATATCCCGGGACTCGCGACGACGACAGACGAAGGGACTGCCACAAGCACTGCGACTGGCACCGTTCCCGCCGCGTCGGCCACCACCACCACCACTACTACGCCAACCACCACCGCACCCGAAGCGACGAGCACTTCGTGGCTCTTTAATACGCGGCTTTTGAACGTCGCGTTTGCAGATACCACGGATACAGTGAGCACTGTCCCGACTTCAAGCGATACGAACACGGCGCCGCCTACTCCTCCACTGCCGCCATCTGAATCGACATCAACGCTAGCGCCAGCAACTTCTTCATCGGAGCCAGGCACGACAACCGCACCGACCACGACTGCCTCCGCGGCGACGATCGTGGAAACGACAACTCCGACTGTCGCAGCGACGAGTACGGCAACGGCAACGACAACCGAGGCCGGTGCCACGACAACGCCGAGCAGCACTGTGATCATGGCGCCGCCAATCACGGCGACGCTCGCGCCGATCACCTCCACGGTTACTTCCACTGCGACCGGAACCGATGTTACCGTACCGCCCGAGGCGAGCACCACCACCTCCTCCGCGCCTGTCTTCGCTCCGCCGCCCCCGCCTGACGATAACTTTTTGGAGGTGAGCTACAGCGTGGACGGCCAAACGTGGGTTGAGTTTGCAAAGGTGGGCCCGGACAACTGGCAGAACTTCACCGCAACCCTTCCCGTAACGAGCTGGGACGACCTTAAAAAGCTTCAGGTGAAGATTGAGGGCATCCCGACCACGCTTCAGCAAATTCCGAAAGTGTACCTGGATGGCATGTTTGTTGAGGTGCATTATGAAATACCTTCGGTAATTGAGATGACGAACACGCCAACTTCGACGGACGAAGAGGCCTCTTCCACGGCACCGCCGGTTCGGGTTACGCTCGCCAATCCCGGAGCGCGGCAAACCTGTCGCATAGAACCCTTTTCGCAGCCGTTGCCTCCCGGCGGAACTACGCAGTTTACCGCAATGCTTCATCCATCTATTAGCGGCGTATCGTACGATCTTTTCACGGGATATCTCCCCCGCGGGATTTCCGTTTCCATAGGCAGTCCGAGCGGCGCCATCGCGGCGACCTCGTCCCTGACCTTCCAAGCGGCGGCCGACGCCCAGCATGGTTCCTTCAATATTCCCGTGATCTACCACGAGCATGAAGCCGATGGAACCGTGCTCTCCAATTTTTGCCAATTAAACATTGACGTTCGATGACCCTCGGACCCTGCGCATTGCTGATTTTCTATTGAAAATGTGGCAAAATATGAAGTGTGATTAGCTTGACGTTGTCCAGAACAGTAAAGCGCCGCTTGCTTCTGTTTATTTTTATTTTCCCCACCTTTCTTTTCATCGCGTTTTCAAATATACCCAGCTACTTTCATTTGCTTCCAAAAATTCAATACGCGCAAGCTAACAACTGTACTTCTACGACCGGCACTGTTAACTGGAGCGCTACGTCAAGCTGGACTGGCTGCGGTAGCAATATTCCCCAATCCGGAGATAATGTAACCATCGTCGCGTCGACGACCATGACTATGGATACTGCCGGCGCAACGGTGTCCGCTCTTACTATGTGTGTTTCCGGAACCTGCAGCAAAGCCACCACGCTGACGTTGACTCAAAATCTGACTGTGACAGGCGCCGTAACCATTAATGCTCCTGGCGCCAGCATTACCAACCAAATTGTGGTGAATACGTCTACCTTGAGTGCGGGGAGTATCGCGATTGCTGGAAGTTCGACTAACCGTATCGCAAAGTTAGGGGCAACTACAGGAAAGATCATTCTTACTGGCAGTGGCATTAGCTTTAGCGGCACTGCTGCCCAAGCGCAGTTGACCACCACTGGTGCTGCAACCATTCAACTGACCGGCACGAACAGTACCATAGGTACCGGCGGGACGATCAGTTTGGCCGCGGGAACTAATTTAACATCAAGCGGGGCGACGGACGCCGTTACGTATGCTACGGCAATTACAACATGGGGAACCATTACGGTCTCTTCCGGCCAGTTAACTTTGAGTGGCGCCGCGGAGACTTCTACGGGCGTATCTATATCAAGCGGCGCTACGTTAACAGACGGAGGCAATAGTAGGTTGCTTACCGTTACGGGCAATTATGCTAACAGCGGTACCCATGCAGGCACTGGCGGCGTTACGGTATCCGGCGCATCGTCGGTTATTAGTGGCACCAGTGGAGCCGTAACAAATACTGGAACGTTTACCATCAGTGGGACAACCGCTCCATCTATTAGCTCGGGATCAACTCTTACTTTTTCCGGCACCGTATCCTCTGCGTCAACTACCAATAACGGAACCGTTACGGTAAATGCTGCGACTAGCTTATCGGGTACTAAATGGATCAATGCCGCCACTGGTGTCTTGAACATCGGTTCCGCGTCAGCCCCCACCATCACCACGCTGACCGCCACGGCCAGCGGCAACACGGTCAATTATAACCTTGCCGGCGCCCAGACAGTCTTTTCCACCAACTATTACAACCTCACCCTAAGTGGCAGCGGTGGCAAGACCTTACAGTCCGGTACCACGGCGATCGGCGGCAACCTCACGTTGAGCGGGACGGCAACGTCGACGACCGCGGCCAACTTGACAATAACCGGCAACCTCTCCGTCGGCGACGGCACGACCCTCACGGTAGGTGCGTTTACCTTAACTGTGAGCAGCACGACGACGGTGGGCGGCGGATCATCCGGCACGTTAACTTTTTCTTCAGCAACGAATCCCTCCAAGACCTTCACGGGTCTCGTAACGATCAATGGTGGTGCAAACTGGACCGAAAGTGCGGCAGTTACCTCCACCTTCAGCAACGGCATTACAAACAGCGGCACCTTTACCGCCAGTACCGGGGTGCATACTTTCAGCACCAACTCCCAGGCGCTCACCGGAACATTCTCCATCCCGAGCGTCACCGTCACCGGGGTCACCTTGACCAACAATGGCACGCTGACTGTCGCTACTGCTCTGGCAGGGACCGGGGGGTTGACCAATGCCGGCACCAGCACGTTGAACATCGGAGCGACCGGAGCGAATCTGACCATCACTACGCTCACCGCCACGGCGAGCGGCAACATCGTCAACTACACTGCCACTGCACCGACCTGCGAGGTGGTGGTGTACGACACCTTGAATTTCACCGGCAGCGGCGCGATTACCTGCGCCCTGACCACGGTCAAAAACCTGGCCCTGTCCCCGAGCGACAGCATGACGTGGACCTTGTCCGCGACCTTGGCGGTTTCCGGAACCCTGACGGTCAACAGTCCCGGCACCGTGACCAATAACGGCACAGTGACAATAACGGGGAATTTTACCGGCAGCGGAAGCTGGATTCAAGGGAGCGGTTCAGTTCTTAACGTGGGCGGAGGCACCACGAACGCCCTGGCCATCACTACCTTTGATGGCCACACAAATGCGAATACCGTGAACTACGATGGCGCGGGAAATCAGACCGTGGCGGCTACCACATATTCCAATTTGACTATATCCGACAGCGGTTTTGTCGCGACCCTGGGCGGCTCTACCACGGTGAACGGCACAACGACCATTAGCAGCGGCACCCTGGACGTCAGTGGTAATAGTTATGCTTTAAATCTGAACGGTAATTTTACGAATAGCGGCACTTTTACCGCTCGCTCCGGCACGGTCACGCTGGGCGGAACCGGCCAGCAATTACTTAGTGGCACGATGACGGGCACGTCCGCTTTTTATGACCTTATTATCACAAACCATTCCGGTGCGGGCCCCTCGGATTGCGAGCTGACCGGATTTACGCCGAGTGTTGCATTTCTTGCAAGTGCGTCTTCTACCGACAATTACACCATTACGACAGGGGATGTCGGGATTCAATACCATAACGGTTCCACCTATACCTTTGTGAATACCGACTGGGTTGGGCCATCCGGGCATCCCGTCTACTTCCGTAATTCCGCCGGTTCCGGCACGTGGCTTTTGAACGTTTCGGGCACACAAACGCCGCTTGCCTATGTGAACGTGAGCCGTTCCGACGCATCAAGCGGCAGTGCCGTGAACGCCGCGAATATCACGAACAGGGACTGCGGCAATAACACGCATTGGACATTTGGATCAAGCGTTCCTCCGGCCACGGCGTACACGCAGGTGGGATATACCTGGTTTGCCAATCAAAATTCCGCGAACGTCGGATCCGCGCTTGCGTCGCAAAATGCTTCAACGACACTTTCTTCTACTGGTGAGGCATTCCGCTTGCGCATGCTGCTTGCGGTTGATGCGACCAATTCCATTGCCGGTACGGATTCATTCATGCTTCAGTTTGCGAACAAGGGGAATGGCGCGAATTGCGCCAGTCCTCAATACGGCTACGCAACCATTACCAGTTCCACGGCCATTGCCTATAACACGAACTCCCTCGTTCAGAACGGAACCGCGCTTTCGCCAACCTCAAGCGATCCCGTGGACGGCGGACGAACCGTGGTGGGACAAACGTATCAATCAGCGAATAATTTCTCGGTCACTTCAACCATCTACACGGGGCAAGACGGCAATTGGGATTTTTCGCTCGTGGACAACGGCGCTCCGGGAACCACCGATTATTGTTTTCAAGCCGTTTTTTCAAGCAGCACAGCGCTCTATGCGTATCCGGTCTATCCGGAAATCGTCACTCATACGAATCCCTCGCCGACCGTCTCCAATGTTCATCTAAATGGCGATGCAAACATCACACTTCTGCCGGCCACGACAGAGACCATTTCCGTCGTCGCTTCAACAAGCGATCCGGGCGGTCCGGGAAATATCATTTCTGCGACCTCTACCATCTATCGCACGTCCCGCACCGCGAGTTGCACGGCGGACGGCTTAAATTGTTATCAGATTGGAAGTCCGAACTGCGTCTTTAGCGGAAGCACCAGCACCGTGACCTGTTCGGCCGATATGTGGTACTTCGCTCAATCTACCGGCGCCTCGTCAAGTTTCCCGTCTGATTCATGGACAGCTGCCGTTACGGTGACGAACGGCGGGGGATACACTGCCACGGCGACCTCGGGCCCCGTGAACGTGAACGTACTTATCGCAATCAATGTCACGACGTCATCCATCAATTACGGCACAATCACGGCAAGCACCACGTCGCAAGGAACCAATCAAACCACCACCATCCAGAATGTCGGCAATTCCTCCACGACGATCGAGGTATCAGGCACCGCGTTCATTTCCGGGTCAAATAGCTTCGCCACGACCTCCCAGCATTATGCGACCTCAAGTTTTACCTTCGGGACGGGCGATACGGCCCTCACTGACAGCGCGATTGCGATTGGCGGGCTTCTGTTTGCTGCCCCGACGAGCACGACGCCCGTACAAGGCAATGTTTTATGGGGCATCGGTGTGCCAGCCGGCATACCGACAGGCACTTACCAGGCCACCACTACGTTTACGGCGGTCAACAATTAAATGAAAGTTATCCACAGGCCTTGAAATGCGAATTTGGTACAATTTAAACATATGAGAGGTAAGAAAAAGGCCCTTCTCTTCGTCTTTGCGTATTTTGTTTTGGTGGCAAGCCTTTTTCTTGTTGATCAGACGATCTACGCAAGCAGCACAAGCACCCTCCAGAGTTCAGTGGTCGTGGGTCCCGCAACGCCAACGATTACGTCGCTTGCGATCAGCCCCGCCCCCATAGTGGTTATTGCGAGTACGACGACGCCCATATACGTGACGGCGATCATAGGGGACAACAACGGGTGCAGTTCTCTCACGAACGGCACGGAAACAATTGAACTCTATCGGACGACGAAGGGTTCAACCTGTACGCAGAACAATCTCAACTGCTACACTGCCACTGCGTTTACCGCCACATCTTCCTGCGTCGGCGCGGGGACCTCTTTCAATACCACGACGACGTTCAATGTTTACTATTTTGCCGATTCCACTACGGATGCCTCGTCAAGTTACCCTTCGGACAGTTGGCGGGCGACCATCAGCTTCACCTCTCCGGAAAACACAACGAATACCGCAGATTCTGCTACGACCTCGCTCGGCATTCTGAACGCCATCAACGTTTCGGAGGCATCTATCAGTTACGGGTCACTCGCGGCAAGTTCCACAAGCCCGACGAGTGTGACGACCACGATTGCGAATGTGGGTAACTCTTCCACCACCCTCAATCTTTCCGGTACGAACTTTGTTTCCGGGTCCAATAATTTTGCAACGACCTCCCAGCACTACGCGACCTCGTCCGGCTTCACATACGGAACGGGCGACACCGCGCTCACCGACAGCCCCACAGCTGCTGCCGGGTTTTTGCTTGCTTCGCCCACAACCACGAGCACTGTTTCCAGTTACGAGTATTGGAAGGTTTCCGTCCCCGCAGGCACCGCAACCGGCACGTATAACGCGACCTCAACCTTCGCTTCCGTCTTCCACAGCTAACGTACTCTGTGATATAGTAGAGGCATACCAATGCGCGTCTTAGGGTCGCCCCAGAAGTTTTCCGTTCCATCGCTTTTAGCCATTCTTTGCGGGGCGATTTTATTTTTAATCGCGCCGGGAGCGGCGCGCGCCGCGTTCGGCATCTCGCCGCCATTTCTGAACACGGATCACCTCGTGCCCGGCGTTACGTACAAGGAAACAATCTATCTCGTACAGGACCAGCCGAACATAGACCTCGGCATTCATGCGGACATTACCGTCCCAGACGCGATAAAAAGTTGGTTTTCCATTGATAAGGGTTTTCATTTTGTGATCCCGGCGGGCACGCGCCAATTTCCGGTCGTGGTGAGCGTCGCGGTGCCGAAAGATGCAGGCCTCGGCAAATACTCCGGAACCCTTGTTTTTACAACCGAACCCGCGAGTGCCGGCCAGGTAACGATTGCGCTTGCCGCGAATGTTTCCATCAATCTTACGGTTGGGAACAACATCTACGAGAGCTATAAGGTGGTGCTCATCACGCTGCCCGATATTGAAGAGGGTTGGAATCCCCGCGCGACCGTGCGCTTTCAGAATGATGGAAACATCCCGGAAGGATTTGACACGGCGACGTTTGATCTCTACGACCATTTTGACGCGGTGCGGCTTGCCTATATGACAAAACAAGGCGGTTTCCCGCAGACGCCGCCCTTCACGACGCAGGAATATACGATAGAATTCCCGACCGACTTTCATCTTGGTATCGGCGATTATTGGGGGAGCGTGGTGTTTTATAAAGGCAATCAGATTGTCGCAAGTCAATCTCCACGGCCTAAAGGCCGTGGCTTGCGTTCCTCTCCTCCGCCCATTGCGCTTGGATGTATTTTCGCATGGCGGTCTCGCTCGCTCGTCCGACGGTCTCGGCAAAGTAGCCATCCGCCCATAGGCTGTCTCCCCAGAGGAATTCCTCCAGCTCCGGATATTCCTTCCTGATCACCTTGCTTGTCCCGCCCTTGAGGTATTGCACCGCTTGGGGAAAGTACGTCCTCGGCGGGAGCTGGAGGAGCAGGTGGACATGGTCAGGCATGATGGCCAGTTCGTGGATATACCACCGGTTCACCCTGCAACACTCGTAGAAGAGCAAGGTCAGCCGTCGGACGAGCTCCCGCTGGAGCACCTTTCTTCGGTACTTGGGGACGAACACCACATGGTAGAGAAAGCGGTGCACGGTGTGACCGCCACGCCAAAATACGGGCTTGGGCATACGCTCATTGTAACGCAATGGGCGGAGGATATGGCTTATCCCCCGCGCTGAAGCGCGGGGCTTGCGCTGCTGATGTCAAAAGACGATTTTCCACGTCCTTCCCGCAGGGTCGCTCTCGCCCTACAGCAAAATCGTAAACTTCATAGAAAATTACTGGATCTATTGGCTGATCGGATTGATCGCCGTTCTTTTCGTCGCGCGCCGTTTGTGGACGATTCTTCGGCATCGGAAGCAAACTGCATGATCAATGAAATGGAAAATACTTGCTGCGGGGCTTGTTCTCGTCGTGGCGGTTGAGGCGGGGCTCTTCTTGGCACGCGGTGTGGCGTCCGCGGCGTATGCCGCGAATGTTCCCGCGACCGTGACCGCCACCCCTCCGATCGTGATTGCGATACAGAACGCGTATCGCTGGTTCGGGAACATAGACGGTTTGGATCCGACCGCGCCCGCTGCGGCCGAAAACGCCGCCGTCGACGCTCCGATTGCGGGAACCCAAGCGCGCCTGCGGATGAACATAAGAAGCGCCGGTGGTGCGCCGCTCGCGGCGGGCAGCACGCTTTCGCTCCAGTATGCCAACGCCACTTCCGGCCCTTGGACGGACGTAGGCACTTCCACGGCGTGGGCATTCTTTGACAATCCTTCCGTCAGGGACGGGCAGATCATCGCAAATATGCTTTTGGCTTCGTCTACTGTGGGCGAAAGTTACGGGGAGTCCAACCCCTCCGCGGCAATGCCGACAGAACTTATGGGAGGCGATATCGGGGAATGGGATTGGTCGCTTATCAACCTTGACGCAACCACTTCGCAAAACTGGTTCTTCCGCATGACCTATGCTTCCGGCACGCCGCTGGATGCCTATACCCAATATCCCAAGCTCACTGCTTCCTTCCTTGTTCCGCAAACTGTAGCAACCACCACGCTTTCCGCTGCCGCCACGACCACGTATATCTTCACAAGCACGGACAATGTGCCCGTTGATTTCACCGCGCCGCCGGATTTTTATTCGCAGGACGTCCGTTTGCAGGTGCTTGCGTACGAAGGGGACACCTATGCGTCTTTTTATCCTCCTCCGACGGGCGCTGATCTCATCAGTCAGGTCTATAACGTCACGCTTTCCACGATTTTTTCTGGTGCTTCCGTTGCGACCACTTCGGCACCGCTCACGGTGGTTTTGCACTACGCTGCAGCAGCGATAGCAGGGTTTGACGAGAGCACGGTCGCGCCATATCGGCGGGAAAGTTCCGATTCCGGCTGGACGGCCATCTCGGCTTTCAGTCGTGATACTGCAGGGAAAACCGTGACGTTTACGACCGATTCTTTCAGTGCGTTCACGTTGATGGCGTCGCCGCTCTCGCCGTCCGGCGGCGGCTCCACGGGTCCCGGCTCTGTCATAGGAGTCCCATCGGCCGGAGGCGGTGGTACCGGATATTTCAGATCAAGCAGGTATCCCGGCCCGCCCCTTATCACGCCACTGTACCAAAGGGCGGATTTCAACGGAGACAACCGCGTGGACATCGTGGATCTTTCCATTCTGCTTTATTATTACGGGAGGACCGACCCTCTCGCCCTTCGTTACGATCTTAGTGGCGATGGTATCGTGGATTTCCGTGACGTTTCCATCTTGATGTACTACTGGACGGGACCATAAGACCATAACATGAAAAAACCCATTCTTTTCGGAACTATTTTGGGCGCTGGCATTTTCCCCCTGTGTGCAGCTGCAGCCACCACGTTGTATGTCGTTGCTCCTACAAGCTCCGTTCCGCTCGGCGCTTCATTCCCGGTCTTGGTGCAGATTGATACCGACCAGCCCGTGAACGCCTACGCGGTTATGGTGAATTATGACGGCGTGGCTTTGCATTACGACGGAGCGAATAACGCGAACTCTCTCATAACCGTGTCGCAGGGCTTACCGACTGTCGGGCCGGGAAGTGTGATAAGCTGGAGCGGTGGATCGCTCGCATCGTTCGCGGGGAGTGGGGGATTGCTCATGACGCTCAACTTCACTTCCATCGCGACCGGCACTACTGCCATCACCTTGGACCATCCGTACGTATACCTTGCGAACGGCAAAGGGACGAAGGTCGTCCCGCAGACAAAAAGTGCCCGCGTGACGGTTCTTGCATCCGCCGCGAATTCTTCTTTAATGCCCGCGTCCGCCGCGAGTGGGAATGCCGATACCGCATCGCCCACAATCCAGTCCATTTCGTTCGTAGCGGATCCCTTCAATGGCAGTCAAAAACTTCTTTCGTTTTTGGTGCGGGACGACGTTTCTGGCGTGCAAAAGACCGAGTTGCGATATCGCACGGGATTTTTCTGGAGCGCATGGCAGCCAGCGGTGAATCCCACGCCACTTCGGAACGACGTGTGGGAAGTTGATTTCCGCGCGACCGATAACGCAGGCAACATAGCCGAAAAGACTCTTTTTGATTGGTCGTCGTTCTGGATTTTTGCCGCAGAGATCGCCATTGTGCTCCTTGCGATCGCCACCATCGTTTTCTTCGTGGTGCGCGGGAAGAAGAAGATGGTACAATAAAAGACGTGAGGAACGGCACCAAAAAACTGCTCATTTTTGGGTTTCTGGTCGTTGTTGCAGTTTCATTTTTTGCCCCCTCCCCGCACAAAGTCCGCGCAAGCGGGGCGTCTCTCTACGTCGTGCCTGCTACGGGAAGTTTTGCGGTGGGGGACACATTCACCGTTTCCATTTATTTGAACACCGGCGGGCAATCGGTGAATGCGGTGGAGGCCGATCTCTCTTTCCCTGCGGACAAATTGCAGGTGGTTTCACCGACCACGGGCAACTCGTTCGTGCAGATATGGGTTACCCAGCCGAGCTATTCCAACAGCCAAGGCACGCTAAAATTTCAAGGGACGATGCCGAGTCCGGGCATCAATACGACTGCCGGACTCCTTTCCACCATCGTCTTCCGCGTGATGGATACGGGCGCCGCGACGGTGAAATTTCTTGATGGCTCAAGAATACTCGCGAACGATGGGGTCGGGACCGACATTTTAAGCCAGACCACCGACGGCATTTACAATCTTACCGTGCCGCCGCCGGCGGGGCCGACGGTGACGTCCCCCACGAATCCCGATCAGAGCAAATGGTACAACGCGAACTCGGTCGTGCTGGACTGGTTAGCCCGAAAGCCGGCGCAGGGATACAGCTACGTGCTGGACAATTCACCCGCAACCATCCCCGACAACATTTCGGAAGGTACCTCCGACCGCACGGTGTATAACAATCTTTCGGACGGCATCTATTATTTCCATATCAAGTCCCTCGTGGAAGGCGCGTGGGGCGGCACTACCCATTTTCCAATACGGGTGGATGTGGCGCCACCTGCCGCCTTCACGCTGAATATTTCGCCCGGCACGCGCACCACCGATCAGGATCCTATCGTTTTTTTTCAGACGACCGACGCCGTTTCCGGCATTGATCACTATGACATAAAGTTCATACCGCTTGACCCACCGCTTGCGGAAGTTGCACAGAACAATAAGCCGTTTTTCATTGAGGCGTCGTCGCCGTACACTCAACACCTCGCCCTTGGCTCTTACGACGTGGTCGTGCGCGCGTATAATCTTGCAGGCGACTTTTACCAGGCAACGCAGCAGATTGACATTGTAAGCCCGTTATTCCAGGTGGTCGGAACCGACGGTCTTCGCATCGGGGGAGGCGTCCTCGTGCCTTGGCCATATGTTATCGGTGTGCTTCTCATCATCCTCGCGCTCTTGGTATACGGCATATACAAGTTGTGGAAGTTGCACCGGGAACTTGAACATCGCCTTGAACGTGGCGCCGCGGGGCATCCGGAGATTGCGCAGAAACTTGCGGAGCTGAAGAAAAAACAGCGGGAATACGAAGAGGCGCTCAAAAAACTCGTGGTTGTCTTGTTCTGCGTCGGCGTCTCGTTCGGCGCCGTAGTATCCCGTCCTGCGCAGGCGGCGACCGCGGCCGCAACGGCGGTCACTGCGCCCGCAGCGCAGGGCCTTGCGTTGGATCCTCCGATTATCAATCTCTACCCACGCACCCTCACGAACGACGAGGTTCTCTACCTGGGCGGATGGGCGAACGTGCCCAGTTCCACCGTGGTCGTCTATATTGAACAGGCGGAGACGGGGAATACCTTTTCGGGTGCTACAACCGTGGGTGCCGACGGCAACTGGTTCTATTCGTTCCCGCAGCTCCTTGATTCCGGGCACTACGTCGTGTGGGCAGAGCTTGCTTCGGGAAATGAAATGAGTCCGCCATCCCCGCGCGTGGATATCACCGTGGCGCCCACAGCGATTGCAATCGGCGGCATTCGCTTGAATTACGAGGAACTCTACCTTGCGCTCGCCATTATTTTCCTTGTGGTTGCGCTGGTGCTCGCATATGTTTTCTTGAGTGCGCTCCATCGCACCCGCGCCATGCGCATGCGGCTTGAGGCGCTCGTGCACGAGGCGGAGGACTCGCTGCGGCGTGGCTTCTCCGTACTTCGGCGCGATATTGAGCGGGAGTTCGCATATCTGCAAACCATGAAAGGGAAAAGGGCGCTTTCCGGCGAAGAAATGGCGCGCGAGGGGAAAATAAAAAAGGATCTTGCGGATGTTGACGAATATGTCGGCAAGGAGATTTGGAAAATAGAGGAGGAAGAGAAGAAAATGTGACCATCTAATCGGGCGCAGCCGGTTTCCTGCCTTCTTCTTGGACAAGGAGGGGGCGGAGCGCGTTGCCGCGGACTTCAGCTTTGAGCAGTTTTACCCGCTTACCGTTCCGCACGGTCCAGACGCCCGGTTCGGGCGTGAGGGCATTGATTTTCCGGACAATCTCTTCCGGGGATTCTTTTGTCCCATCCACAAAACCGTCTTCCGTCGCAAATTTTTTCGTATAGGTAGCCTCCCGTTCATTCTGCGCCTCTGGCATAAGCTTCCCCCCTACGAACGCCGGCAGGGTTTTTATGAGGAGTGCCGCACCAAGATTTGCAAGTTTTTCCTCAAGTTCGCAATAATTCGTCTTTAAACTGTCTACCGGGATCGCATCATGCGCAAGGATTGGCCCATGGTCCATCTTTGTATCCATCAAGTACAGCGTGACGCCGGTTTCGCGCTCGCCGTTCAAAATAGCCGATTGGATAGGGGAAGCGCCGCGGTATTTGGGCAGGAGCGAGGGATGGACGCCAATCACGCCAAGGCGAGGAACGTCAAGCACGGCCCTTGGAATGATCTTCGCGTAGGCCGCGACCAGGAAAAAATCCACGCCCAGCGCGGCGAGTTCTCCGATAAAATATTCATCCAATTTTTCTGGCTGGAAAATTTTGATGCGGGAATTTTCCGCGCCGCGCGAGAGCACGAGCCGCTTTGTCGGCGGGGGAGTGATAACCTTTTTCCGTCCGGTTGGTCGGTCGGGATTGCATACAAGGGCCACTGGCGGCATGTCCGCGCGGAGGAGGCGCTCAAGAATGATTTCCGCGAAGCGCGGCGTGCCGAAAAAGACGTACTTCATTGGAAATTAGGCATGAGAAATTTTCCGTAGCTTCTTCGTTCGATCAATGAAAAGTTTTCCGTTCAGATGGTCCACCTCGTGCTGGAACACGCGCGCGAGGAGTCCCCACGCCTTTACTTTTGCGGGTTTCCCGTTCTTATCAAAACCGCTTACCATGATCCTCGCGGGACGCGTGACGTCGCCCCAGACGCCGGGCACGCTCAAACATCCTTCCTCGTACGGCACGGTTTCGTCGCTCACTTTTTCAATTTTCGGATTGAACACGGCATAAAATTTCGTGCCGCCCTGCGCGTCCGGCACTTCGGCGACGAACACCCGGTAGGGGAGGCCGATCTGGTTTGCGGAAAGGCCGATGCCGTTCGCCGCTTTCATGACGCGGCGCATTGTGGCGACGAATTCGTTCACTTCTTTCCGCGTAAATTTCTTGAAATCAAAATCAACTGCTTTTTTACGCAGGATTTTTTCATTGTTTTTATTGCCTACCGCAACAATTTCATCTGCCATGGCCGAAATATTCTTTAAGGAGCGCCATGAAGTACGCTCCCCGGTTTTTCACATTCCTTTTTTCCGCGACTTCCTTCGCGAGCGCGAGGAGGCGTTCGCCGCCCCTTTCTTTTGCGAGCTTGATGTAGAGCGATTTATGCCTTTCGTCTTTCAGGGTTTGTGCGATCAAAAGCCCCAGAAGCTGGTGCTTCCGATACACGTGCGATGTGGCCGCTCTTCGCTTTAATTCCTTTATGTATGCCGATTGCGATTTAGCCATTCCATTTCATTTTAATGTATCCTGTAATTATGCGCCACCGACTTTTCATTGCCGTGAATCTCACCGATACCGCGCGGCGAGAGGTAGCGAAAGTGTCCGAAGAGGCGGAGAAGAAATTCGCGCCCGATCTTCTCCGTCGGATCCGGCTCGTACCGTCCGCGAACTGGCATCTCACCATGTCATTTTTGGGCTACGAGGACGACACCGAATTCCCCAAAATCATGCGCGCCGCGGAAGCCACTACGAAACAATTTTCGGCGCAGGAAATTATCTTTGATACATTAACGTATGGCCCGCCGCGAGGGCACGCAAAGAGGATGCTGTGGCTGTGCGCGGCAGAGGAGAACTCCAAAAAACTTTCCGCCGTAAAGGAGTTTCTTGAAGACCGGCTGGTCGCGGAGCAGGTGCCGTTTATCAGGGAAACGAGACCGTTCGGCGGCCACATCACCCTCGCGCGATTTAACGGCGAGATGCGCGGCGCATCGCTGCCGCCCCTCCGTCGCGCACTCCGCATCCGCGTTCCCGTGGAAAGCTTGGACTTTATGGAATCCACGCTTCGTCGCGATGGCGCCGAATACGCCATCCTCCAGAAATTCCCGTTTTCAAGAATGTGATATAATCTAGGGTACTATGCGCAGAACCCATCCCAAAAGTATGCTCGTGAGGATTTTGAAACAGTTTCGAGCGAGAAAGGCGAATGCCGACGAAGGTGTAGCTTTGTCTACTCCGAGGAGGCAGTCGCCTTTCGCAGCCGAAACTGGCCAGAAGAATCATGAGATATACTTTTGAGATGGGTTCTCGCGTCGGCAAAAAAATATTGGAAATAGGGATTGCCGCTATCGTGGGTCTTGCGCTCCTTGGGAGCGGTTTTTTCCTCGGCTGGAATGCAGAGAAAAAAAATCCACAGCCGGTCGTCGTCGTGACCGGCGCGACCGATCTTGCGCCGCCGTCATCCACGGGCATGAGCGCTGCCGACTTCAGCTTGTTCTGGCAGGCGTGGCAGACTATCAACGATAACTATCTCCGCAACGGAAGCACGACCAACGAGGATAAACTGTACGGCGCGGTGAACGGCCTCGTGAATTCGCTGAACGATCCGTATTCGGAATTTTTCACGCCACAAAGCAACCAGCAATTCCAGGAAAACATCACGGGCGACTTTGGGGGCATCGGCGCGCAGCTCGGCACGGACGCTGACGGCCACATCGTGGTGGTGGCGCCGCTCAAGGGTACGCCGGCGGAGAAGACGGGGCTGAAACCGAAGGATTGGATCGTTGCCGTTGACGCGACATCCACGAGCGGCATGACGGTGGATGATGCAGTGAACTTGATCCGCGGACCGGAAGGAACCGTCGTCACCTTGAGCATACTGCGTACCGGTTGGAGCGCGCCGAAAGATTTCAAGATAACGCGGACGAACATCCAAGTTCCGAACGTGGAATTTGAAATGAAAGGCAATATCGCGCACATCACGTTAAGCGAGTTCACTGAGGACGCCAATTTCCTTTTTTACCAAGCACTCGTCAAAGCGCTTGCCAAGAATGCAAAGGGGATCGTACTTGACCTCCGCGACGACCCCGGTGGGTATCTTGAGGTTGCGGTTGACATCGCGGGATATTTCCTGAAGCCCGGTTCGCTCGTGGTGAAAGAAGTAGGCCGCGCGGTGCCGGAGCAGGATTACACGGCGCAGGGCGAAGGTATCCTCTCAAATTTCCCGATCGCCGTGCTTGTGAATGGCGGCTCGGCATCCGCGGCGGAGATCCTTGCAGGTGCGCTTCACGACGATCGGCACGTGCCGCTCGTGGGGGAAACGAGCTTCGGGAAGGGAACCGTGCAGGAACTTGAGTCGCTCTCGGATGGCTCTGCGATCAAGCTCACGGTGGCCCACTGGGTGCTGCCTTTGGGAAAGATCATTGACCACGAGGGCATCGCGCCGGATTACGCCGTAGCGCGTTCCGACGACGACATCGCGAACGGCCGCGATCCCCAGCTTGATAAAGCGATACAGGTACTGCAGAATGAAATTTCTAATGACTAATTTCTTATGACGAATGACCAATAGCCCTTGGACATTAGAAATTAGATTTAGAAATTAAAAATTATGAAAGTGATCCTTCTTGAAGATGTCCGCAGTGTCGGCAAAAAATACGAAGTGAAGGAAGTGAGTGGCGGCTACGCCCGAAATTTTCTTTTCGTGAATAAACTTGCCGAGCCGGCCACGCCCGCCGCGCTCAAAAAACTTGAGGCGCAAAAGGCGGCATATGAGAAAAATGACCGCGAGCTCCGCGCGCATCGTGCGGAAATCGCACGGAAGATTGCGGATACGAAATTGGAATTTGAACTTGCCGCCGACAAATCAGGCGCCATCTTCGGCTCCGTCAACAAAGAATCCATTCTCAGGGCGCTCCGCGAACACGGGTTGATCACCACGGAACGCGTGGACATTGATCTCGCGCACCCACTCAAAGAAGCAGGGGAGTATGCGATCACGATCGATTTCAAAAAAGGCATCACGGCGAACATGACAATAGTGGTAAAAAAGGCCACGCGTTAAGCGGGCCGTCTCTCGTCACGCTGCGGCAGCTATTGCGCCGCTACTGCACTGCGACGAATGTCGCTTTTTTCCGTGAGCCGTCGAAGTTTGTTTTCATCTTCGTAAGGAATTTTACGACGCCGTTCTTCGCGGCGTAGAGCGTGTCGTCCTCCGCACGAATGACATTCACGCCCGGCACGTATTTCGTGCCGCGCTGGCGGACGATAATCTGCCCAACCGCCGCTTTTTGACCATTGTTGATCTTCACGCCGAGCCGCTTCGCGACAGAATCGCGTCCCAATTTGGTTGAACCGAGGGCTTTCGTATGTGCCATAGTGGTTTCTATTCTATGTTAGAATGAAAACAAAGTCAACCATGGCGTCAACGAACAAATTGATTCTGGACATAGAAACGATAGGGGAGGAGTTTGAAAAGCTTGACCGCGCGACGCAGGAAAATCTTACCCATTGGATCAAAAAGGATTCCGAAAACGAGGAAGAATATAAACGCGCGCTCACGGAGCTGAAGAATGGCCTCGGATTTTCGCCCTTGACGGGAGAGATCGTCGCGATCGGCGTTTTGGATTATCACAAGAACGAAGGTGGGGTGTATTATCAGGCGCCGGGCGAGCGCAACGAGGAGATAAAAGAAGGCGGCATCTCGTTCAAGCAGATGGAGGAAGAGGAAATGCTCCGGAAGTTCTGGGAACTCGCCACGCGTTACCAAGTGTTCATTACGTTCAACGGCCGCGCGTTTGACGTGCCGTTTTTGATGATCCGTTCCGCGATCAAGGGGGTGAAACCGACGAAGGACCTCATGCGCGGGCGATATCTCTACCAAAATAATCCCGAGGCGTTGCATATTGACCTTGCGGAACAGCTTTCATTCTATGGCGCGACGCGGCGAAAGGGGAGTTTGCATTTGTGGTCGCGTGCGTTCGGCATTCCGAGTCCGAAGTCCGGAGGTGTGACGGGCGACGACGTAGGGCCGCTTTTCAAAAAGAAAAAGTTTTTGGATATTGCGCGGTATAATGTGGGGGATCTCCGCGCGACCCGCGAACTCTACACAAAGTGGGAACAATGTTTAAGTTTCTAATTTCTAATGTTGAATTTCTAATGCCTAATGCCGAATGCCTGGCTAATGGCCGGGTTAAGGGATGCTTGTTCCCGTATTTCTGCAATTCTCAATGATGATGGGAACATGGTTGAATTCGCGGTTTGCAAGATAGCCGAGACCGAAACTCAAAGACGACACTAAGAAAATAATGGCCCCAAGGAGAAGTTCTTTTTTGTAGTGTGAGAAGAACGTCATAATTTCTAATGTCAAATTTCTAACAGCCGGTGACTAATGGTGAATTCCCATTTTTTTCCGAATTGCGTTGAAAATGAGGTTTAATTCTTTCGCTTCTTGCCGAAGTGCGTCAGCCTCGTTTTTAATCGTTGGATGGATGATCGTCGTCATGCGAAGCCAGTAGGCGGCTTCTCGCGCCTCTTTTTTGCAAATGCCGATTTTATGCCGAAAATCTTTTCTGGATTCCGCATCGTCGGCTTCGCAGTAATTAGCGCCGATGCTTGTTCCGGCACGCGCCAATTGCACCACAACAACGTCGTTCACGGTTGTTTTTGTTATCCGAAGAACGAGGCGTATAATCGCTTCCCCGAATTTCGCCGTCCGTTCCTCAAGGTCATAAATTCTTTTCTTTGCCATTCAGACAAAATAGCATATAAAGATTAAAAAATTCTAATGTCGAATGTCCAACTTGCTGAACGTCCGATTGGTCATTAGAAATTTGACATTAGAAATTAGAAATTTACCAAAAGGAAAACCCGCGTTATGCGGGTTTCCTTTGCTGATGCGGCTGTTGCGAGGGTTGCGGGGGTTGGGGTGATCTTCCGGCAGGTACGCCGAGGGGTGTCGCTACGGCACTAGTTGCGATTGGCGCCGACGGTGACCCCACTGGCTTTGCGATGCTCGTAAGCGTAACGGTAGGTGCGGGGAAAGGCGAGCTTCTCTCTTTCACTTCTACCTCTTCGTTCTCACCGCCTGGCCAGAAAAGCCATGTAAGCACTGCGATGACCACAAGTGCGATCACACCGATGAGCGGCCAGTTTAAGTTCCAGAGCGACCAGGTCGTTCCCACCTGTGCGATCTGCGGCAGTGTGTTTTCGGGATTCGTGGCCCCCGATGTTTGCGGCATCACTTGTGTGGGGGTTTCCGGTGTGGGAGTGGGCGCCTGCACCTGCGCCTGCGGAACAGGCGCGGCAGTTACGGCGGATGGTGACGAAACCGCGAGTGGAGCGGCGCTTGGGTTCCCTGCGAGTGTTGCCCCAATCATTGCGAGCGTGGTACCCACACCTTTCAGCGTGGATAGGATGGCCCCTTCATGGCCTGCGATGATTTGTGGATTTCTCGCCAGGCTTGATTGAAGGCCCGTGAGCGCCGTGGTGAGCAGGGAAAGCACGTTTGCAAGCGATGCAGCGTTTTCCGGCGTAAGCGAAGATCCAAGGACGGCAGGGGTCGGCGCCAGCGTCGGTGCGCCCGTTTGCGCCGCGGCCTGGGCTTGGAGCTCGCGCAGCTCCGCCTTCATCGTATTAAGCGCTTGTTGCATTACGGCTGCCTGCGCTGGCGTGAGCGTATTATCGGCACGTGCGGTAAATGGACCCAGTATTCCTCCAAAGCTCGCGATTGCAACCACAAAAAATAAAGTAATAAATAATTTTTTCATGAGATTTATGCAATTTGACGGCCTTTGAAAACAAAACAAATTCGGCTATCAAGGAGCGTATGGAGAATATCTCAAAAGGCTACCCATATTATACAACCTTTCTAAAAATATAGAAAGCGTCTATAATAAGTCGTCATGGAGCTGCGAAATATTGCCATTATCGCCCATGTGGATCACGGGAAGACGACGCTCGTTGACGCGCTCTTGAAGCAGTCGACGAACTTTAAGTTGAAGAGCGGCGCGGAAACGACGCTCATCATGGATACGAACGAACTGGAACGGGAGCGGGGGATCACCATCTTTTCCAAGAACGCGGCGGTGATGTACAAGGGCATAAAGATCAATATCGTGGATACGCCGGGCCATGCGGACTTCGGCGGCGAGGTGGAGCGCATCATGCGTATGGTGGACGGCGTGTTGCTCCTTGTGGACGCGAAAGAAGGTCCGATGCCCCAGACGAAGTTCGTTTTGAGGAAAGCGATCCAAGCGGGGCACAAAATAGTAGTCGTCATAAATAAAATTGATAAGCCGGATGCGCGGCCGGAGTGGGCGCTCAATGCCACCTACGACCTCTTTTTTGAGCTGGACGCCACGGAAGAGCAGATTGAATTCCCCGTGATCTACGCCGCCGCGCGTGAAGGGAAAGCGGGCCTCGCAAAAAATTTGAGGGAGATGAAAAATATTGAGCCGATCTTTGAAACGATCGTGAAACACATTCCAGCGCCCAAAAAAAGCGAGACCGATATTTTACAGATGCTCACCGTGAATCTTGCGTATGACAATTATAAAGGGAAGATCGCCATCGGGCGTTTGTATTCAGGCATCCTTAAAAAAGCAATGACTGTGGCGCGCGTCACCCGTTCGGGCGAGATAAAAAAAGAAGAACTCACGTCCGTGATGTTGTTTGACGGATTGGGCCGCGTGGATGTGAATCAGGCAGAAGCAGGGGACATTGTGGCGATTGCCGGTATTCCTGACATCACGATCGGTGAGACGATCACCGATCCCGAACACCCAATGCCACTCCCTACTATTCTGATTGACGAACCGACGATCAAGATGACGTTCAGCGTGAATACATCGCCTTTCCGCGGCAGAGAGGGGAAATTAACGACCTCACGGAACATAAAAGAGCGGTTGGAACACGAGCTTGAAACTGACGTGGCGCTTTCCGTGAAGCCAACCGAAGCCGCCGACCGCTGGATCGTCGCGGGCCGCGGCGAACTGCACCTCGCCATCCTTATTGAGAAAATGCGCCGTGAAGGATTTGAACTGGAAGTTTCAAAACCACAGGTTATTTTCAAAGAAAAAGATGGTAAAAAACTGGAACCAATGGAACTTGTCTCCATCGAAGTGCCCGAACAATATTCCGGCGTTGTGATTGAAATGATGGGAAAGCGCCTCGGGGTGATGAAGAACATGCGGATGGACGATAAAAAGAACTCATTTATGGATTTTGAAATTCCCACGCGCGGGCTCATCGGCATCCGCAACCGGTTCCTCACGGCCACAAAAGGCACGGGCATTATGAACAGCATCTTTCTTGGTTATGAGCCATATAAGGGCGACATTACCGCCATCCCGCACGGTTCCATTGTGGCCACGCAGGTGGGCAAATCAAACAACTACGGTCTCGTGACCGCGCAGGGGAGGGGAACGCTTTTTATCGGCCCAGGTATAGAGGTCTACGAAGGTATGGTTGTCGGCGAGAACGCGAAGGACGGCGACGTGATGGTACACGTTGCCCGTGAAAGGCAGCTTACAAATTTCCGTGCGAAGAACGAAGGCCTTGCCGACCAACTTGAAACGCCGCTCTCACTTTCGCTTGAGGACTCGCTGGACTATATTGGCGACGACGAACTCGTGGAGGTTACACCTCAGAGCGTCCGCATCCGGAAACAATATCTGACGGAGAGCGATAAAAAGAGGGCCGGGAGGGGATAACGCGTCGCTCACGCCTGGCGGGATACATTTGCGACGATAGCGCAATGATCGCTCAAGCCGCATACGCGCCGGACATCACTTACGGCATATTCGGGCGTTGAAAAAATGTAATCAACGACGTACGTCCTAAGCCGCGCACGTTCAACGGGATCCGTTTCTTTGCGCAAATCCATATCAAGGGTGGTTTCAATATCGGCCGGAATATTATCTTTGAACCGCTCGATAAGTGAGCGGTAAATCCGGTTGTCTCCGCGGGGGGCATTGAGATCGCCACACAGGATTAGTGCAGGAATGCCATCTAGGATTTTGAATAGCGATACAATATCGCGATCTTGGTTTTCGTTCGGTTTGCCATCCGGCGTCCATGTGAAATGGGTGGAGGCAACGGTGAACCGCGCTCCGTCCTTCTCAATTGCGCCCCATACGATTCCTTCGTGGACGGTTGCTCGCAGTTCAACCAATGTGGCACCTCGGAACGTTTGGATTTCCGGCGCCGGCTTGTAGTAATAGGCACTGTTTACATCTTTTAGTGGTAGCCGGGTAAGGACGGCAGTTCCTGTGTCGTATGCTATTTTGGTTGTGGGGATATATACGTACTGGTATCCGAAGCGATTGGCAAGCATTTTTATGTCCCGATCAAAAAGTTCCTGCAGGCACAATACGTCCGGTGATTCGCGCTCAAGAAAAGGAACAATGCGATCCCAGTGACGATTCATTTCAACGTTAAGCGTTATCAATTTTATTGTCGGTCCCGGCTCGATCATAGATAGCCAACCCTCTTAAGCCACCCGTCGTTTTCCCACTCCCAAAGTTTTTTGGCGCCAAGGAACGCCTCAAAGTCGTTCTGCCAATAAGGAAATTCCTTGAGCTCTATTTCGCCCATAAGCGGACCCCAATCGTGCTCGCAGGCCCTCATGGCTGCTGCGTGAGCGTTGCCGTTTTTCCAATCAACGCGCACTTTTTCGCGGCCGCCCTTTACGCGCCGCACCGCGCCGCACCGCATGCACTTTTGGATCTGGTCAATGCGCAGGATCCACCGCGTCTGCAGATTTCTGAACTGTGTCTTTAGGGCGTCCATGTATGCCGAGGTTTGCAAACTATAATCGCGATAAATGGCCTGCGAGGTCTTAATGTCCAGAACGCCAAGCCGTCCGCCGATCAAGGCGATTGCATCCACCGTGCCTGCGTAGCGATGGTCGTAGTTTACGATGCGGCGTTCCACAAGCTCGGGAGACACCTCTATATTGTTTGCGGCGGAGAATTCCTGGAACGATTTCACCGCAGGTGCAATCTCGGCTGGGATCTCCGGATTTTTGCCAAGTAATAACCCCTCTACTGCTTCGTGGATCATTGTTCCTTCTTTTGCCGACTGTTCAGTAATATCCTGCGCCGCTTTGTAGCTCGCGGCCTCGCCGTAATAGCGATAAAGCGCGGGCTTGGATTTAATCGTCACGATCTTTGTCACGCGCGGATACCAAACACCGTCAATCGTGTAGCCGGATTTTTCCTTGAAATCGGTCGCGTCCTTATAATCGCCGAACATGGCACTATGATAACAGGGAATCGGTAAGGTTCACAATGTCGCCCGCGCCCATCATGATGATGACGTATTGGGAGAGGGGAGTGGCAAGCGTGCGGATTGCCTTTTTCAAATTGCGCGGGTTCGCGAGATAGAAAAATGGTTTTTGCGGTTCGCGTTTTTGAATTGCGCGGGCGAGAGCCGCCGAATCAAAGCGGCTAGGCCTTTGATCGCGGCCGGCCACCTTATAAATAGGGAGGAGAAGAGTTTTGTCCGCGTCGGCGAAGCAGGTCATAAATTCCTTAAAGAGCGCGGCCAAGCGTTTTGCCTGATGGGGTTGGAAAATACAGAGAGTCTTCTTTTGCGGATATTTCTCATGGAACGCTTGGAGGGTCGCTTTGATCTCCGTCGGGTGATGGGCATAATCGTCATAGACGGGCGCGCCGCGCCGGGCGTCTTTGCCGCTGACGTCCTTGAATTGGCCGCGATATTCCATCCGGCGCCAGGCGCCGCGATACGCACTGATCGCCGCGAGGATCTTTTTTTCGGGGATTTTGAGTGCTAGGCCGAGTTCATAGACGGCGGCCGCGTTTGAGATATTGTGCTCGCCGGGGATTTTGATCACGCTTCGGATTTTGTTCGCAATCTTGTTCATGGGCATTCTGTCGTGTGGGGACTTTCCGCCGCCGCGGACCGAGTACCAAATTACCTTCACGCCCTTCCTTTTTTCAATCGCCGAAATTTCCGCACGAAGCGAAAGCAGATTTTTATTGTCGCGGTTTAAAATGAGCGTGCCGCTGCTCGCTATGTTTTTCGTAAAACCGAGGAACGCTTTTTTGATGCCGGCGAGATTCTTATGCGTATCCAGGTGTTCGCGGTCAATGTTCGTAATGATGGCCATGAAAGGGGAGTAGTGCGAGAACGCGTTCCCGAACTCATCGGCCTCAAGGACGAGATATTTGCCGCGCCCGCGGCGGAAGTTGCGGCCGTTTTTGCCGCCACCGAACTCTTTGAGGTTCGTTCCCACAATGACGGTGGGATCCAGCCCGCCACACATGAGGGTAAGTGCCGCAAGCGCCGTCGTCGTACTCTTGCCATGCGCGCCGGCTATGGCGATCGTCTTGTACTGCTCAGTGAGTTCACCCACTGCCTCCGGGTAGGTAAGTACCCGGATGCCTTGCCGCCGCGCTTCGCGTAGCTCCGGATTGTTTGTTGGTATCGCCAAATTTATGACTACAAGGCCTACACCGCGGGGTAAATGGCCCTTTTTATGCCCAATTTTGACGTTTATGCCGTCTTTTACGAGGGAATTGGTAATCTGGCTTCTTGCCGCATCCGACCCCGAAACAGCCCATTTTTCGGACAGAAAATAGCGAGCCAAGGCACTCATGCCGATACCTCCGATGCCTATGAAGTGAACCTTCTTTTGCGACAAGTGTGCCATTATTTTGTTTGTCTCTACTTGTAGGTAGTTCCTAGATATGAAAGGGGATCGAGATCATGACCGGTCGGATCCGGGCCGCAGCCGTTGCGCGAGGTCATGGAAAATCCATTCTCGTCAAAAACGGAGAAGTGAAGGTGGGTGCCCGTTTCAAAGCCGGTTGCGCCCACGGTGCCGATCAAAGTACCTTTTTTGATCATGCTACCGGCCGAGACGGAGATTGTGCCGAGGTGCGCAAACCAGAGTACAAGGTGATTTGCCGTATCGTCTAGCGCCACATATTTGCCAAAGCCGCGCCGCGGACAGTAGTTATCCTGATTACCGGTTGTGAGCACCGTCCCTTCGCTGGGGGAGTAGATCGGCGCCCCATAGGTGGCTGCGATATCAATGCCGTTGTGCCATCCGCCCGGGTATTGATATGAAAACGACGTATGGCCATATCCCTGCGTAATATAACTTCTGCCAGTGCCGTTTTTATCAAATAAGCTGAAATCAATTGAAGTAAGTTGGTTTGCACTGCTGCCGGACTGATACGCACGCACCAAACCACCGGAGGTAAAAAAATTTCCTATCACGGTAAGAACTGTGAAGGTGCAAAATATTAAAAACGCTCCCGCAATGACTTTCGCTGCCATAACTCCTTTATCTTATAGTAATGCCGGTCTAGCAGGGAAGGATACCTACGGCCGGATACTATATGTCGCACAATATACCTTTCCAGACAGATAAACAAACTAAGCTAGCTTTTGCTTTCTGCATTTAACCACTTCCAGTCAGCTTTTCTCTTGCTCTTGATGGGTTTCATCTCCTCGTGAATTTCGCGTAACCGACGCCGATCGGTTTCATTCATATTAATTTTTAAAAATCCTTTCTGTTGTTTTCTCCTCAAAATATTGATCTGCTGATTTTTATACAGAATCATTAATGCCTCTTTCCATAATAAAAAATCCTTCTGTTTTTTGGCACGTAAGGAATATTTTTCAAAAAATGGTACTAGTTTATCTTTCAAATCATTGATTGCGTTCACGTAAAACCTCGCTTCACCACTTTTGCTGAGGCTTATTCGCCCACACTCCAGCGATGTCCGAATTTTTTCCAAAATTTCTTTGTCGTCTATTCGCAAAGCAATAATAAATTCCACATCCCAATAAAAATAAACTGGTTTGTTTTTCCTGTCATGGCGCACGGATCGGATGAACTTCAGCGCGAAACACCCTTCGCCATCCACAAATCCGGCAATGTAATCCCCCGGCAACATTTCCATGTTGCCACTATACAAAAAAGATATTAAAAAGTCCTAAAGTTTTGATTAAAACAACTCCTACCGGACGAGGCCCAGGAGCCACCTGACTATGCTCTCCACAATGCCGAGTACCCAAAGAAGAACGTTCAGAATGGCGACGAAGAATTCGGAAATATGAAACCCGACGGTGCCATAAAACCAGTCATCAAATTGCTGAAAAACGTTTAGCGTGCCTGTCGTGAGGAGTTGTGTTTGTGGCGTGGACAGATTGAGCTGCGGCATTGCTCCTTTCCCCACCGAGCCGATGCTGTTCAGGAAATTCTGGAGCGGTGAGAGCAAACTGCTAAAGTTCAAGGACGGCAGACCAACCGTCGTAAAGCCCGACTGGCTTTGGGGAGTTCCTTGAAGCGAATACGCTCCCACGGTTTGGGCGGTTTTTAAGGAAGTCGCCGTGGCAACACAAACGGCGATAACTGCCATTATCACAAGGGCACGCGCTCTTCGCCGCCACAACATGGTTTCATTATGCCATTTTTAGAATAAATATCCAATAGGGTTCAGATCACCGCCGTAGGGCATTGGCCCGCACACCTTTGATTGTCCCATATAGAACGTCGCCTGAGCATAAACCGTGAAGTGCAGGTGCGGGCCGGTGGCATAGCCCGTCTGGCCGGAATAGCCGATTACCTGTCCCCTCTTTACCGTGTCGCCCTTTGCGACGATGATCCGCGAGAAATGGCCGTAGAGTGTGGTGAGATTGTTCGTGTGATTGATGACTACGAATTTTCCGTATGCCCCTTTTGGACAGTACGCGTCCTGGTTGCCGGTGGCGGCCACAACGCCATCCTCGGCCGCGAGGACCGGCGTTCCGATGGATGCGGCAAGATCAATGCCGTTGTGCCAGTGCCCCGCGTAGCCGTTTTTGGCAAATGCGGTCGCGCCGTATCCTTGCGTGATGTCCGACTCATCGTCGCCATGGATCGGTATGAGGAGTACCCCGGGCGCGAGTGCGGGCAGTGTGGAGGGGTCAATCTTTGTGCGCAGCACCGCGGCGATCGCCTCCATGTCGCTTGCGATCGCCGCCTGTTCTTTTTGAAGCGCCGTCATCTGCTCTTGGAAAACGCTTTCTTGATTCTTGGTTGATTTCAAGAGAGTTTGCTTTTGCGATTGTTCATCTTGGACGATTACTTTCTTGTTCTGAAGGTCTTCTTGGTGTACCGTAACTTGCCCTGATTTCGCCGTACTGTCCTCAATCTTCGTAGCATATTCCGTGTTGAGTTCCTTAAGCGCATCAATGTCGGTCGCAAGCTCCGCGCGGAGATTCAAAAGTGAATTCGCTTCCATGACGCCGTCCGCAAGCGTCCCGCTTTTGAGGAATAACGCGAAAAGGTTTCCATTTTCGGAATCATTCCGCTCAACTTCTTGCAAGATGCTCGCGATGGCATTTTGTTTCGTCGCCACGGATGCCTGAATGTCCTTCATGTCACTCTGGAGCTGTTCAATTTCTAACGTGAGCTGTTGCGAGGTCAGCGTATCGGCTTGGATGCCAAAATTCAACGAACTGACGTTGCCGTTGATCAGGTTGAGCTGCTGCTGGAGCGTCACGCGCTGCGATTGTATCTGCTTCAGGTTCGCGGTGGTGGATGCAAGTTGGGCGTTCACGCCATTCAATTGCTGCTGTTTTTGCTGGATCTGCGCCTGCAGGGTGGTCGCCGTCATCTGCGTAGTTGTGGAGGTTGGTGAAACGCTTTGGGCACTCGCGGTGATTGCTACGATTGCACATCCCGTGACGGCCGCCGCGACGATTTGCGCGTAAAAATAAAAAAGCGTCTTCATGTTAAGAAGTAAGTTTCTTGCGTGCGAGGGCTATCCGGCGAAGCGATTCCGCCTTGCCCAGCACCTCCATGATTTCCAGGGGATCGGGCGATGCCCTCTGCCCGGAAACCGCTACGCGGAGAGGCCACAGTACCGATCCCCTCTTCCCATCAATTGCCGTAATGGTGTTCGTGACGGCCGCCGATAACGTTTCGCGGTTAAATTCCTGCGCATTGATCTTTGCAAGCGCGTCGTCCATCGCCCTGAGCGCGGCATCTGCTTCCATGGCGGAGCTTTCTTTCCAGATCAAGAGTTCTTTTTCATACTCTGGCAGGACAAGGAAAAAGCGGCCGAGCGTTACAAAGTCGCGGAGCGTGCTCGCGCGGTTTCGCTCCACATCAATGATCTTCATAAGAACATCTTCCTCTGGTTCGGGCAGGCCCTCGGATGCAAACAGTTTCAATGCGCGTATCTCGGCAGCGGTCTTTTTGCTGCTCATTTTCTTCAGGTGTTCGCGGTTCAGCCATTCCAGCTTTTCCGGATTGAACGCGGCGCCCGCCTGCTGCACTCGCGCGAGGTCAAACTCTTTTATCAAGTCCTTTTTGGAAAGCACTTCACGGTTATCTTTCGGGTGCCAGCCGAGAAGGGCTAAAAAGTTGAAGAGTGCGTCCGGCAGGTAGCCCTTCTCGCGATATGGCAAGAGCGCGGTGTCGGCGAAACGCTTTGACATCTTGGTGCGATCGGGATTCAGGATGAGCGGAATGTGGGCATAGTGCGGTTCGCTGAATCCAAGCGCGCGCTGCATAAGAATTTGCTTCGGCGTGTTCGGAAGATGATCCTCTCCGCGGATAACATGGCTGATTCTCATAAGCTCGTCGTCCACCACGACCGCGAAATTATAGAGTGGATTCAAAAGGTTCTTCGCGATTATGATGTCGCCGAAGAGCGAGGTATCGAATGCAACTTTTCCGCGGATAAGATCATTAAATTCCACGTCCGTTTCTGGAATCTTGAAGCGGATTACCTCCGGGCTTTTTCCTGCCGGTAGTGTCTTCAGATTTCTGCACCGGCCGTTGTATTTCGGCGGGAGTCCCTGCGCGAGCATCGCCTCGCGCTGCGCTCCGAGCTCTTCTTTGGTGCAATAGCAGTAGTACGCTTCGCCCTTATCCAAAAGCTCCTGCAGATACTTTTTGTAGATCGCAGTCCGCTCGCTTTGCCGGTACGGGCCGTACGGTCCTTTTTCGTCCGCCACCGGCAGGCGACCGCCGTCCGCAAGCGGCCCCTCATCCCAATCCAAACCAAGCCACGAAAGGCCTTCCAGGATCTCGTCTTCGTATTTTTTTTCCGAGCGGTCCTTGTCCGTGTCCTCCACGCGCAGCACGAACACCCCCCCATGCTTACGAGCGAAAAGCCAATTGAAAAGCGCCGTCCGCGCAGTCCCAACATGCAAAGGCCCCGTGGGGCTTGGCGCCATCCTTACGCGGACCGCCATGTCCTTTTCCTCCTTTTTTTCCGTCATATCTCCCCTATCTTACCTCAAATTTTAGGGTTTTTCTAATTCTGATTAGCGCATGAGCGTTGTCTTTTCGGAGACGCGGTCGTTTTCTCCGACGGGAAAACGCCGCTCGCCCTCGCCGCGGCAGGCGACCTGAAGGTCGCCTCAAGCCGCCGCGGCTCCGGGATGCTCCGGAAAAACAACGCTCATGCGCTGCTGTCTATAGTTCGAAAAGCGCTTTCATTTTTCATGCCTTGCAAAAACTGCTGTAAATCTTTGAAATTAAGCCACTTCTGCCTGATAGCACTGCTCGCAGTAAACGATCTCTGATCGGTCAGGGGCATAGGAGGTTTCAAATTCATTAGGGCAACGGTTTGTGCCATGAAAATGCGGCGCAGAACCCCCGGAACATTGACACACACGGTGCCAAAGGAAAAATGGGTTAGTACGGCGCACGCGCTCCATATGGCGACAGTTCGGACAGAGCACCGGCAGGCATATATGCAGTTTTTCATAAAGCTGCAGTTCCTGCGGGGTTATGCGAAATGCGCCACTGCAATTATCGCGACAAGTTCCCGCGTGCTCGCATGCGATTACTTCATCCGTTACTTTTTTGTCTACGTCTCTCAAGTCGACCGGGACATTGCCGACATCAACAGTCACTTTATAGCTTGTTTTCGCCGGTTCGAGATATTCGTACCCGCGTGATCGAAGTTCGCCGCGCGAATAGGGGAAAAACTCGTACGATATGGTTTCATTGAAAGCGAATGGAGATAGCTCAACCGGGAAGAATTCACCGTAGGAGTATTTTCTGCCCTTCTTATCGATATAGGGCACGTCGCTCATGTGTTGCTTTATCTTGGTTATCAAGATCTCATACGCATCTTTCGAGTATTGCTTGTTTAATATGCAGTATTGTTTATTTCGTAAACCAACGCAGCCGAAACAATTGCTTGCACCATGGCAATTGTAGCTATATTCCACGTTCATACCGCCGTATACCACAATGTCAAAGTAAAGCGAAGAACCCTCGACCCCGGTGTCTATGCTTTCGTAGAGAAGTTCGGCATTGACTCCCGGACCGTACGAATCCCGCGAATCAAAAAGATTATAGCCGCCGTTGTAACAATTCTTGCAGTTTTTTGCCCCCGCCCGAATGCCGAAGCAATGCACACACGATTCGCACCGCTCGAGATAATCTCCCGTTGAGTTGGTTGAATTGACAAGGAACGCTGGGCGTCTGATCGCGCGGAGCTTTTCTGTTTCAAACCTTTGCTTGGCTCGCCTTACGCCCTCGCGGTTGCCGAGGTTGAATTCCTTCATCTTTTCCAAATACGCTTCTTTGCCAAGGGATTTGTTGAAAAAGTAATATGATTTGTTGCGGAGATTGGTGCAGCCAAAGCAGTACTGGCAACCCTTGCAGTCATATAAAAAGGCGCAATCACTGCAGCCTTCGCAGTTATCGGAATAAAAGACGCGGTACAGCTTTATGCCTTTTATGTCGTCATAACAAAGCTCGCACTCGGTACCAGTAAGGATGTCCAGCGAGTCGGTGGTATCGCTGCACTGCGCCGAGTACATCAGATTCTCGGAATGCCACGTGGCAAAAACAAGATAACAGTTTTTAGATTTGGTTATGTGGTTACAATATTCACTGTTCAAGCATTGTGAGTTGAACACTGCAGGCATGGGAGCTTTTTCCATCAGGCTTCTGAACTGCGAAAAAAACGGCTTGGAGAAGTCGTATTCCCGTCCGAAGTCTTCTGGATTCCAGCTGTCACTCCACCAATAGTCCCGGTCGTAGATGGTCATCGGGCTGTCGGGGCGGAATACGGAAATGATATCTTTATTAGTCGCAGCACATTTCCTTCTATAAAGGGTTCGTTCGTTCCGCCACGTTAAAAGGCGCTCTCTGCGGCACTCTGTGCACCACGTGGGCGGCGGAACCTTTATCTTTTCATAAAACGCAAAATCATCCTGCTCAATCGCGAACTGTTTTTTGCAATTTTGGCAAGCTTTGATTTCAGCGTTCATTGTTTTTTTTGCGCTTCTATATCGCAAGGCGGAGCAGCTCCTCCACAATTTTTCCCGCAGCATCGGGGAGGAAGAATTGGCTTGCGGCGGCACTCATCTTGGCGCGCAACTCCTCGTTGCCAAGAATCGCCTTTAGTTGCCCGAGAAAGATGCCTTCAAATAAATTGGCTTCCTCAATCACGACGGCGCCGCCGTTTTTTGCGAATTCGTAAGCGTTCAGTTTCTGGTGGTCGTTGGCCGCATCGGAAAGCGGGATAAGGATCATGGGGATGCCGAACGAGGCGACTTCGGCGATAGTGTTGCTGCCAGCGCGTGCGACCACGAGGTCGGCGGCGGCAAGCGCGAGCGAAAGGTCTTTCTCGAAATATCCCACGGCCTTGTAGCGGTTTTGGAACGATTCATCAATGAGCGCGGCGCGGGAGAGTCGCGCAACCTCCGGCAAATTCGCCGCGCCGGTTTGATGGAGCACCTGGGTTTCCTTTACGAGCGCGACAATGCTCTCAAGAATGAATTGATTGATCCGTTGCGAGCCCTGTGAGCCGCCAAGAATGAGCGTAAGCGAACTTTGGGAATCAAAACCAAGTGTTTCTTTTGTAGGTTCTTTCGCGGTTCTTCCTACGAGGAGTCCCTCCCGGATCGGGGTTCCCGTCACTTGCGTTTTCTGCAGATTGAAGTAAACGGCCGCGCTTGCGAAGCTCACAAACACTCTTCTCGCGAAACGCGCGGAAAAAAGGTTGGTGAGGCCCGGCTTCGCGTCGGATTCGTGGATAGCGATGGGGATGCGATAAAACCAGCCAGCGGCGACAACGGGCAAGGCACCCGTACCGCCTTTTGAAAAAATAACGTCGGGCATAAGGAAGTACAGCTTGAAAAGCGCGTGGAGGAATCCAATAAAGAATTTGGGGATATCAACGAAGTTCGCTAATGATGCATATCGGCGGACCTTGCCGGCCACAATCGGTGAAAGCGCGACACCGCAGTCGGCGAAGAGCGGTTCGTAGCCATCCCGCGGACCCACGCGGATCACCTCAAGCGGCACTCCGAGCTCGGCACACTGCTTTTTGAGCGCTTCAATCACCGCGATCGTGGGGTATACGTGTCCCCCGCTTCCCCCGCCCGCCACCACTACACGGAAACTTTCGGTTTTCATCGGATTACTTTATTACGTATATTTTGACACATTGAGCGCGATCCCGCTCATGGTGAGAAAAACCGCAAGCGCCGTGCCGCCGTAGCTTACGAATGGCAACGGAACTCCTGTAAGCGGAATAAGTCCGGAGGTCGCCGCCATATTCACGAATGCCTGGAGCGCGATCGCCGTTCCGATGCCGATGAGGAGCAGTCGGCCGAAGCGATCATTTATCTTCTTCGCAAGCCAATAGAGACGGACGGCAAAGAGCGCAAAAAGCGCCACAAGCGCGCCCGCGCCCACAAAGCCGAGCTCCTCCGCCACCACGGCGAAAATGGAATCGTCAATCGGCGTCGGAAGATAGCTTGTTTTGGTTGCCGACTGTCCGTAACCCGCCCCCGTGAGCCCGCCCGAGCCGATGGCAATAAGCGATTGGTTCAATTGATAATTTGTGGTTTGCGTATTCGCGCTTTGGTCAAGGAAACCCAGAATCCTCGCGCGGCGATATGGAGTGATATAAATCACGAGTCCGATCGCGACGACGGCGCAGAGTGCGATGAGAAGGATGTAGCGTAGTGGCGCCCCGCTCATGAAGTACACCGCGAGCCCCGAGAAGAGAAGGATGGCGACCGTACTTGTTGCTGGTTGCAGGATAAGAAGTCCCGCAATGATGCCGGAGATGATAAGAAATGGCAGAAGGCCTGCCTGAAAGTCAGTGGCACGCTTCAATTTTGGGTTGGAAAGCCAGGCGGCAAGATAAATGATGAACGTAAGTTTCATGAGTTCCGCCGGCTGGAAGCTCAAAGGGCCGAACCGGAGCCAACGGCTTGTGTTTCTTGCCTGAAGGCCGAACGGCGTAAAGACAAGAACCAGCGCCGCCAAGCTTATAAGCAGTAAGACAAACGCCACTTTTTTCCAGTGCCCGTAATATACGTAATACCCAACAAGAAATCCGACGATCCCGACCAAGATGCCATAGAGGATCTGATGTTTCAGATAGTAATAGGTGTCATTGAAGTTGATTTTCCCAAGATTGGACGAAGCGGATGCAAGCATGGCGAGTCCGAACACCACAAGGATGACAACGATCGCGAAAAAAAAGTAATCCGGATTATGACCGCGCTTGCCGGAACCCCACAACGTCATGCTGTGCCGAACGCGGGCGACGCAGGACCGTGGCGGAGCACCTTACCCGCCAACGCCTGCGTACATGCGCCGTTGTGCATCGCCACTTTGCCGTTTACTACGGTGAATCTGATTTCGCCTCCCTTAAAGCACGCGAGGTCCGCAAAGTTTCCCTCCGCGATGGTTCCCCGGAGTGCAAGGTCAAATTTCTTCGCCGGTGCCGCAGTGATCTTTGCGATCGCTTCTTCAAGCGGCATGATATGGTCCTGCTCCACCATGGATAAAAACTTAATAAAAGTGCTTGTGGTCCGTTCCGATTTCAATTGCTTGCCGCGTACGGCGCTGTCGGTGAAACTCGGCGCGTTGGAAGCGACAAAACTGCGCTTGGAGGCGATAGCGCGCTTTGAGAGAGGCGCTGCGAGATTCCGATAGAGCACGCCGCCCCGCATATTCATCGTTACCATGAGCCGGATGAGCGCATCCCGTCCATCGGTGAATCCGTACATACGCTTCACTTCTTTCAATGTTTTTCCCACCAAAAAGTCGTTGCCGGGCGCCTGCGCAATCACGAAATGTTCTTCGTCAAGGTGCGGCATGTCCTTTTGTATGCGCGCCGCGAGCCATTCGTCCTTTACATTCGCGAGCATGACGTCCACGCCGCCGTTCTGCGCCCAGAGCGGCAGGAAGGTATAAATGGGCAGAAGCGAGCTTGAGGAAGGATAAATATCAAAATGAAGGTCCATGTCGCCCGGCAGAGCCTCTATCGCCGCAAGCGCGGTTTCGTATTCCTTTTCCGAGCCGACGACGGGGACGAAATGGTTGATAAGGGTCTTTACGCCGGCTTCCTCCGCAAGTTTGATGGTTTCTTCCACCGAAGCCGCAATGCCTTTGCTTGGGTTCCGCAAGTGCGTCGCGTACACGCCGTGAAATTTTTTCGCGATGCCCGCGAGGGATTTAAGTTCCGCGTACGAGGTGTTCCTTGCGTGCACGTAGGCAAGGCCAGTGGAAAGTCCGAAAGCACCTTCCTCCAATGCCGTCGTGAGAGTCCGCGCAAAAACATCCAGTTCGTTCTTGGTGAGATCGCGCAGCGCTTCGCCGAGGATCGCGCGGCGGATCGTGGCATGTCCCACAAGCGTCCCGAAATTCACACCCAGCGGGCGCCGGTCCAGAACCTTGAGGAACTCCCCCATCGTGTGCCAATTGACGTTCAAGCGATTTGGATCGCCCCACTTGCTCATGGATTCCAGGGTGCCATAGAGAAGCGGCGCAAGCGATGAACCGCACATCCCGCCCAAAATAGTCGTTACGCCTTGCTTCAAAAAATCTTCCTGCCCGGGATATTCAAATAGCGTTAGATAATGATCCGAATCGGTGTTGACGTCAATAAAACCAGGGCTCAAATACGCATCCTGGCCGTCCAGGACTAAGTCGGCCTTCTTATTCGGAAAGTTGCCGATCGCGGAAATCTTGTCACCGCTTACGAACACGTCGCACGAACCGGGAAACGGCCGGCTTCCGCCCAAAACCCGCACGTTCTTAATGAGAAGAGTCATTCCCCTTTATTATACAACAAAATTCTCATGGCCCGCGTCGGACGGTGGTGGGGTGAATCTAAGGTCTAAGTCCGGCCGCCGGAGCAAAGAAAAAATCGCCAAATAGGCAGTTTTTTGATAAAATTAGGATATGAGAATCAGAATAAGGAAAATAGAATCAACCGATGTAAATTGGATAAAAACTATTTTAAACCGGCGTTGGGGCAGCGATTTCATTGTTACTCGTGGAAAAGTTCACAAACCAGGAACACTAAGTGGTTTTATCGCCGAAGCTGACAGTAAAAAGAAGGGGCTGATTACTTTCAGAATCGCCGACAAAGAAATGGAAATTATCAGTTTAGATAGCCTTTTGAAGAAAAGAGGTGTTGGGACAATATTGGTCAGTCGGGTTATAGATTTAGCTAAGAATCAAAGAGTTAAACGAATTTGGCTCATCACCACTAATGATAATTTCAATGCCTTAAGATTTTGGCAAAAAAGAGGTTTTTGTTTAGTTAAAGTTTATCCTAACGCATTAGAGATTTCTCGCAAACTAAAACCAGGGATTCCTATTATCGGAGAAGACGGTATTCCCTTGAGAGACGAGATTGAGTTAGAAATGAGATTGCACAGGTTCTCACGTCATCCAGCTGCCGGAGCGTTAACTTAATTATGAGCGCGATTCCTTAGTTTCAATCTCCAGCAGGCGATTGTATTTTGCGATCCGCTCGCCGCGGGCGGGAGCGCCGAGTTTTAGGCCGTCGGCGCCTACGCCGTATGCGAAGTCGGCGATAAAGTCATCGTCGGTTTCGCCGCTCCGGTGCGAGGCAATGACAGCCCAATTGTATTTCCGGGCCGCACGCACGGCATCCAGCGCTTCCGATATGGTTCCAATCTGATTGGGCTTTATGATGACCGCGTTCACACTGTTCTCCGCATGTGCCCGTTCCATGCGATGGATATTTGTTGTCGTAAGATCATCACCTGCGATCCACACGGGCTCATCGCTTTTCCTGCTGTGGCCTTTTGCACGTTCGGCGCCGTAGCGCATCGTGAGCGCGGCAAAGCTCAAAAAATCTTTATCGGCAAACGGGTCTTCAAGATAAATGAAATTGTTTCCGCGGAGCAGTTTCACATACATACTTTCCAATTCTTTGTGCTTTAACTTTTTGATGTCGGTCGCGGCGGCGTCTATGCCAAAATCAATCTGCTTTGCGAGCTTCAGTTTTTTAAGAACGGCGCGGATGATGTGCAACGGCTCCATATCATCCATAAAATTCGGCGCGTATCCCCCTTCGTCACCGAGGTTTGTCGCGGTTTTGTCCTTCACGCGTGCGAGCGCCTCGCCCAATGCGTGATATATTTGTGTGCCGATCTCCGTTGACTCGCGGATTGTGCGGCACCTGGGAATGATGAGGTATTCCTGGAAATGTAAATTGTTTCCCGCGTGCAGTCCGCCATTTATCACGTTAATAAAAAGACGAGGGTGCACGAGGCCGCGTCCGGCAGCGAGCTTGGATGGGAATGCGGCCGGGCCAAGGAGCGTGCGGATGTGTTGCCAAAGAGGAATTTTGTTTGCCGTCGCGGACGCGCGCGCGAATGCGATGGAGGTTGCAAGGATGGCGTTCGCGCCAAGATTGGATTTGGTGCCCGTGCCGTCCAGCCGTATCAAAAACGCATCAAGCGCGGCTTGTTCATTCTGGCCGCGCCCGGCACGAATGTCGACACGCCTTAGCTTCGGCGCAATGACGTTGTTTATCTTTTGCACGGCCGCAGGCGCCGGCAACGGCCGCGCCTCAGTCGCGCCCGTGCTTTTCCCTTGCGGCACCGAAGCCACGGCACGGATGCCATCTTTAAACTCAAACGTTACTTCCACCGTCCATGCGCCCCGCGAATCAAGGATTGGCCTTGCTTGAAGAGAGCGTATTCTCATATTGGTACGTTAGTGGGAGGCGAAGCATGAGAAGCGTAGTAATCCAAAATTTTCTTTTTCCTTTCCTCGCTGGTGAGCCCACTTTTGATTCCGGGGCCCCCGATGCAACCGCCCTCACAGAAGAGAATGTCCAAAAGGCGTACCTTGGAGTTTGTTTCAAAGTTTTTAATGGCTTCCATACAGTTTTTCCATCCGGAAACTATCTGTACCGCGCCCTCGGGAAGACCCCCCAATACTCCACTGCTGTGCGAGAGGCCTCCGTCCACCGGATAGATCCTCGTCATACCGGACTCCGCGAGATCAAATTTATCTTCGGTGGCTGGTTCCTCCGTAATACCCAGACGGGCGAAGACCTGGGAGATTTCTGCATATGTGAGGACTAGGATGTCAAACTCCGGATGGTCTTCCGTGGCCTCAAGCTTTTTTACGACGCACGGGCCGATGAAAACGGGTTTGTAACCCGGATACTGTTCGGCCGCGATCTTCGCCGTGGCAATCATCGGGGAATCAACGTCGGGAGTGAAATATTTTGCGTAGTGCGGCATTTGCGTGCGAATCATGCGGACGACGCTCGGGCAGGGACTTGTGATGTAACGCGCTTCGGGATTCTTTTTCATAAGCGCGAGTAGTTCTTCGTTCGTCTTTTTCGCCCCCGCGGCGACCTCTATCACGTAGGAAAATCCCGCCTTTCGCAACATGGCGATGATGGCCGGGTATGGAAATACGATTGGGAAAGATGGTGCAAGCATCGCCACCAATTTTCTTTTTTCCTGGAACGCTTTAATGAGGGCCTCTATTTCATTCATGAGTTTTCAAAAAGCGTATTGCGAAATAGGAAAGTATCCCGCCCGCACAGGCGGTCACAACCTGGATCGCGCCCATTGAGGCAATGAATACCTGCGGGACCGCGTGGATCGCGTAATACAGGTTTGCCGCGCCAAACAAGAGAAGACCTTTCGCGAGGGAGGAGATAAGCGTTCTTGCCGGATATCCCTGTAGTTTCATGAAGGAAAAAACGGCCACCAGCAGATAGTTTCCCAACCAAATAAAGGGGAGGAAGTAGAACAGAAAGATCGTCTGTGGCCCAAACAATACCCCGTGGGCGAGCGCGCCGAGGCTCGGGAGGATAAGTACCGGGTACCAATCTTTTCTTGTAAGTTTCTCGGCCGAAACGAAAAAGAGGGCATTCACGATGGTCCCCGTGACGAGCTGCGGTCCGGCGAAAACAAACGGGATGGCGAAGCCCGTCAAGCAAATCACCAAGTTCAACCTTGTCGCGAGAACTTCTTGAAGATACAGCGCGGTTGTCCTCATAAGAGAATTATACAAAATTCCGCGTTTTCCCGTCCACCTCACGTCAATGATGCTATAATTTTCATATGAATGTTCTTACGGTTGGTATCGGCGGCGCTGCGGGCGAGGGAGCACGGGAAGCGGGGGCAAGCTTGGCGCAGCTTCTTACCGACCTTGGCCTTGAGGTCTTCGTCGGTTTTGATTATCCGTCGCTCATCCGCGGTGGGCACAATTTCAGCCGCGTGAGCTTTGCGAGCGATAAGGTCCACTGCGATCATCCGACGCTTGACGTACTTGTTGCGCTTGACGATGAAACCTTGCGAATCCATACGGACGAGCTAAACAAAGGCGCCGTTGTGCTTTCTGAGTACGAAAATGCGAACGCTGTCGTGCTGCCGATGAAAAAGTTCGCGGAAGAAATAGGCGCGCCGCCGATCACGCGTACTTCCGGTGCGCTTGGGGCGGTATGCTACCTTCTCGGTGTCCCCTCGGACGACATGGCTGCAGCCCTGCGCGAAATCTTTAAAGGAAGAAGTTTGGACGCCAACCTTAAGCTTGCGGCAATGGGATACGAGTATCTAAAAAAGCTTGGCCTCCCTCAACAAGAAGGGCTGGTGGCGCCGGACCGAAGCAAGGCGGAACTTCTTGATGGAAACACGGCGCTCGGCAAGGGCTTTGTGGCGGCAGGAATGGATATTTATTTCAGCTACCCAATGACCCCCTCGTCCAGCCTTCTCCACTTTCTTGCCAAGCAGCAGAAGGAATACAAAATAAAAGTGATCCAGCCGGAGAACGAGCTTGCGGTCGTCCACATGGCGCTCGGCGCCGCCTACGCCGGCAAACGCGTTGCGGTGGGCACTGCGACCGGCGGCTTCGCGCTGATGCAGGAGGCATTCAGCTTTGCGGGTATGGCCGAGCTGCCGATCGCGTTCGCTGTTTCGCAGCGCTACGCTCCCGCAACCGGCGGTCCCACCTACACAAGCCAGAGCGATTTGGAGTTCGTACTTCACTCAGGCCACGGCGAGTTCCCGCGGATCGTGCTTGCGCCCGGCGATCCCCAGGAAGCGTTCGCCTGCGGCGCGGATGCGCTCAATCTCGCATGGAAATATCAGGTGCCGGTCATCGTCGTTCTTGACCGTGAGCTTTCGGAAAGTTTGGAGACCGTTCCCGTACTTGATCCCCAGTCAATCAAAATTGAACGAGGCAAAATTCTGGAAAAGCCGCCGGAAAATTACGGTCGGTATCAAATCACTGACGATGGCGTTTCGCCGATGGTCTTCCCGGGCGCACCGGGTGCGATTGTGAAAGCGAGCAGTTATGAACATGGTGAGGGCGGCATGACGACCGAAGAGGCGGGGGCGATGAAGAAGATGAACGACAAACGCTTCGCGAAGTTGCAAAACATTGTAAAAGAATGGGGTGGTCGCGACACCGTCAAAGTATACGGCGATAAGGACAGCCCTAATGTGATCGTATTCTGGGGATCCACGAAGGGCGCCGTGCTTGAGGCGGCAAAATATCTCGCAAAGCCGGCGAAGCTTCTGCAAATCGTTTGGATGGAGCCGTTTGACGCCGAGAAGGTCGCAGCGGAACTCGCGGGCGCAAAAATGATCATTGATGTGGAAGCCAACCGAACGGCGCAGCTCGCCTCGCTCATCCGCGAAAAGACCGGCATCACGATTGACAAAAATATTTTGCGATACGATGCCCGGCCGTTTGATCCGATGGAATTGGTTGAAACAATAAACGCACTACTCAAATAATGGAACTCGCGACAAAAGCAAAAATCACGTGGTGCCCGGGTTGCCCGAATGCGGCGATCCTCGTTGCCTTCCGGCAAGCGGTGACCGAACTCGTAAACGACGGCAAACTGAAGCCGGAGAATCTGGTCGCGGCCGCAGGGATCGGCTGCCACGGCAAGATCTCGGATTATTTGAATACGAACACGTTTACGTCGCTTCACGGCCGCGTGATCGCGAGCATGGAGGGGATAAAAATCGCGAACCCCGCGCTCACCGTTGTGGGATTCAGCGGCGACGGCGATTCGTATTCGGAGGGCGTGGAGCATCTTGTGCATGCGGCACGCAGAAATTCGGATATCAATCTTTTCATCCATGACAACCAGGTTTTCGCTTTGACGACCGGCCAGGCGACGCCCACGACGCCGGTCGGCTTCAAAGGAAAATCCACGCCCTACGGCAGTATTGAACCGCCGTTCAATCCTCTGCTTTTCATGCTTGCCTCGGGCGCCACGTTCGTCGCGCGCTCGTACGCGCTGGATATCCCGAAGACCAAGGAGATCATGAAGGCAGCGATCGCGCACAAAGGTTTCTCGTTTGTGGATATCATTCAGCCATGCATCACGTTCTACGATACGCGTGATTTTTATAAAGAGCGCATGTATTGGATTGATGCGAATGCCCCTAAAAATAATCTCGCGGACGCAATGGAGGCGGTGCGGGTCGCGGGCGGCAGAAGCAGTGGCACGGGCAGCGATAAGATCCCGCTCGGTATTTTCTATCGCGTGGAACAACCAACCTTTGAGGAGCAACTGAACCAAACTTAGATACGAAAAAGCCCAACCTTGGAGTGATGTAGTGGTTGGGCAGTCCCCTCGGGGACCAAATTACTTACCTTGGGAAGGACACAGAACTGGCTTTGAAAAATCCGGAACCATGTCGCCGCTGTTGTTCTTGATTATCTTCCCCGCCGAATCAGTTTCTGGCGCGTAACACTGATTCGGTTCCTGCGGTGTTGTCGTTGTCGCCGGTGGAGACCCTTGCTGCGGCTGTGGATAAGCAGTAGTAGCCTCAGCAGGCGGAACTTCGATGACGTATGAAGGTGCAGGATATGGATATTGGTAGTATGGGTCGTAATATCCAATCGGTACCGGCACTGCGTAGTAAGGCCACCAGAATGGACTGAAGACACCCCCGACAACTATTCCACCGAGAAAGGAGCCAAACATCGCGCCCATTGGTGCCCATCCGGTGTAGTAGTAGCCCATGTATCCATATCTCCCAATATATCCACGACCACCGTAACCATCACGATAACCACCGTATCCTCCGCGGCCGCCATAGCCACCACGGCCACTGTTGCGGTTGCCGTATCCTCCGCGGTTACCGTAACCACGGCCATAGCCATCGCGTCTTGCGCTGCCGCCGTAACTGCGTCCGCCGTATGCGGCACGACCGCGGCCGCCATAACTGCGTCCGGGTCCGATATTTCCACGTCCGCTGTACGCCCTATAGCCGCCGTAGCCACGATAGCCACCTCCTCCGTGGTAGCTTCCGCCACCACCGCGATAGCCACCGCCTCCACCGTAGCCGCCACTGGCATGCCCACCACCGTAGCTGCCACCCCCGTGACCGCCACCGTAGCCACCGCCTCCATGGCCGCCACCGCGTTGCGCTGCGGCTGGTGCAGAAAAACCGAGAGGCACCAGCAGCGCCAAAATTACCATCAAAACTATCCTCACAACTTTTTCCATAACTCTCGCCTCCCTTTTGTGCCAGTGGGCTCCTCCCGAATCATCCCGGGTTTGCCATAGCGGACAAAGGCACTCGCAAAGAGCCTCTCTCTGCTATGGCAAACAGCAAGCTAAGTATTTCTATTTCAAGGAACTGCGTCCTTATTATACATCAAGTGATGTCAGTTTGTCAACAGAAATGGCTTTTGTTATTATGAACATAAAGAGCCGTACATGGACCTCAAAAATTTCTTTGATCCGAAATCGGTCGCGGTCATCGGCGCCTCCAACGACAAGAACAAAGTTGGCTATTCGCTGGTTTTTAATTTGAAAAGCGGCGGCACGAGTAGCGACGCAAACGGCAACCCAGGCGCCGCGAAGCGAAAGATCTTTCCCGTCTCGCTTAACGAGCAAACTGTCCTTGGCCTTCCGGCCTACAAGTCCATATTGGACATCAAGGATGACATTGATCTGGCGCTGATCGCGATTCCCGCTTCCGCCGTACCTGCCGCACTTGAAGAGTGTGGGGAAAAAGATGTGCCCGCGGTGATTGTGATCTCGTCCGGCTTCAAGGAGGCAGGCGATGCGGGCAAGGAGCTTGAGAAAAAGATCCGGATGGCGGCGGCGAGCTATCACGTCGCGCTCCTTGGCCCAAACTGTTTGGGAACTATTGACGCTTATTCCGGTCTGAACGCAACCTTTGCCGCAGCCGCCCGCGCAAATGAACCGCTGCGAGCGGGTCCTGTTACCATCCTTTCGCAATCGGGCGCCCTTGGCACTGCGATGCTGGACTGGGCGCGCGCGGAGGACGTGGGACTTGCAAAGTTCATTAGCTTGGGCAACGAAGCGGCGCTTACGGAAATTAATTTCTTGGAATATCTTGCGGATGACCGCGATACGAAGGCAATTCTTTTGTATTTGGAAAAAGTGAGCGACGGGCATAAGTTCATGGCGCTCACGAAGAAGATCACGCGGAAGAAACCCATCGTCGTTTTGAAAGCGGGCAGGAGCGCGCGCGGTACGGCGGCGGTCCTATCGCACACGGGGTCGCTCGCTCCCGAAAGCAAGGACTTTGACGAGGCGTGCCGCGAGAGCGGTGTGGCGGTCGTCGGTTCCCTGCGCGAGTTCTACAACATGGCGAAGCTTTTCGGACTCGGCATGCGGACGGACGCACTGGATACCACGAAGCCCCCGCGCGAGATCGCAATCCTCACGAACGGCGGCGGGCCGTCCGTCGTCTCGGCCGACCTCGTGGAACTATCCTCCGCGCTCTCGCTCGCAAAGTTGAGCGACGGTACGAAGCGTGCGCTTACGGAGGCGCTTCCCCCAATGGCAGCGATCGGGAATCCCGTTGATATTCTTGGTGATGCTTTGCCACCGCGCTACGAAGCGGCGCTCAAAATCCTGTGCGCGGAAAAAAGCGTAGAGGGGATTATTTTCATCGTCACGCCGCAGATGATGACCGACGCCGCGGGCACGGCGCAGCTCATCGCGACGTACGGCAAAAAGAAATTCATCGCGCCGGTCTTTATGGGCCACGGCGCGATCGCGAACGGCGTGCGGGTGCTCTACGACAGCAACCTGGTCAATTTTGAGTTTCCGGACGACGCGATCGGCGCGCTTGATGACCTCGCGCTCGCTGTGTTTGGGCATAAGAAGCCGGAAGCGGCGCCCATGATAAAATCCTTCGCATCGCTCATGAATCTCCTGAAGACCAAGGCTTTCCTCAGGGAATACGATATTGAACTCGTGGGCGACCTTGCCCGCACTAAGGATGAGCTCACCGTCATCTTTGCAAAGCTCGGCAACCGCCCCGCCGCCATGAAAGTGATCTCGCGCGAGGTGAGCCATAAATCGGATGTCGGTGGCGTCAAGCTGAATATAGAAGGCGTAGAGGCCGCGCAGGAGGCGTGGGACAAGATGGAAAAGACCGTCCGTCGGAAGGTTCCGCACGCAAAGATCCAGGGGATGCTCGTGCAGCTGATGGCGCGGGGCGTGGAGACCATTATCGGCATGAAACGCGACGCCATTTTTGGTCCGATGATAAGCTTTGGTCTCGGCGGCATCTATGTGGAAACCATGAAGGACGTGGCGCTCCGCGTGGCGCCCGTGGGCGACGCCGACGCGCACGCCATGATGGACGAAATAAAAGGCGCCCCCCTCCTCCGCGGCGCCCGTGGCCAAAAGTCCGTGGACGTCCACGCCCTCGCAAAGCTCATCGTCGCCCTCTCGCACCTTGCGCTTGAACATCCAGAAGTGCAAGCCATAGACCTCAATCCCGTGATAGCGAGCGGCAAGGGCGCGGTGGTGGTGGATGCGAGAATAATTATTTCATGATTGAAAACAATAATTCCTCACAACTGGACGTAGTGATCATTGGCGCCGGTCCCGCTGGCGGATCGGCTGCAAGAGAGTTAGCAAAACGTGGCAGAAAAGTTCTGCTTATTGAACGTTCCCAAGAAATTGGGGAGCCGAATTACTCTACTGCTGGCACTCCCAAAGAAACCGTGGAAATTTTTGGCCTCCCAAAAGAGGTCATCTCGGCGACTTGGGATAGAATCTTATTTGCAACGCCGCGTGTTCAGGCTGTTTGGGAGTATCCACAAACCATGGGGTATGTTTTGGATTTTGCAGCATTGCGGCGGTTCCTTGCCGAGGATGCAGCGCACCACGGCGCTGAAATCCTTGTGGGAACTACTGTTACGGATTTCATTGAAGAAAATGGAAGATTCTCTGGCGTCCGTTACCATGGGGTTTTAGGAGATGGAGAAGCCAGGGCTAAAATTATCATCGACGCTACCGGCCACAACGAACTGGCCAATACGAAACTCAAAATAAATCCAATGACGGAAGAATGGCTCGCCAATGCAATGGAATACGTCATGACCGGCATCCCGGAAGAATTGGCAACAACCATCGCCTTCTATGTCGGATCAGAATACGCCCATCGTGGATATTCTTGGATTTTCCCAATGAATAGCAACCGCAATGCTAAGGTTGGAACTGGTGCCCTAGAACCCATGTCGGCAGACAAAAACTTGGAATATTTTCAGGAAAAGTTTATCAAAGCGTTTCCTTTTTTTAGGAATATGGAACCAATAGAAATCCATGCTGGCGCCGCGAGGGCGGATGGAGGAGTAACGCACCATGTATACAAGAATATCGTGCTGCTCGGAGATGCCGCGCATCAGATCAACCCACTACTTGCCGAAGGGATCAGACATTGCCTCACGGCAGGCAGGCTGGCCGCTGAGGTTATTGATGAATGGCTCAAAAGGCCCAGCACAAGAGAAGACGAACTCAAAGCTGTGTGGGAAAAAACCTGGCACAAGAACTTCGGCTTGAATTGGCGGCTTTCACATTTCGTCCTTGGTCAATTGGTAAACCTCACTGACCAGCAGTTCGACTTTCTTCTCACGGCAGTCCAACAAATTTCGCCCGAAGATCTATTTGACCTAATTTTCCACTATAAATTCAAAGTTCTGCTTAAATATCCCTCGCTCGCGAGTGAAATTGCCAAACTGGGATTTCTTAAATTAATATCTGGAGGACGGCGTTTATAAAAGTTGTTTCACGTCGAAATTGGGATTTGCCAGCTGGTCCAGCTTCCCAGACACGTCCACCTTGTTCTTGATGAGGTTGGTCACGGTGGTGAGCTCGGCAGTGCAGTTGATGAGGGTGGCGCCGACGATGCTTTTGCCCGCGAGGATGAACCGGGCGTACGCGTTGATCTCGGGCGAACCGCGGCTCACGATCGTGCGGTTGGGCAGTGGCCGGACGTCGCCCGCGAAGGCGATCGTGATGCCCGCGCCGTGCGTTGTATAAAACGATACGAATGCGAACCGCTCCTTCGTGGCGGCCCCGGTGGCCCCGTCACTGGCGCCCGCCGCACCGGTTGACGCCACCATGTTCTCCGCCGCGATCCTCCCCTGCTCGTGCGCGTTTACCCAATTGCCTTCCTGGACCATCTCATCCGAAATGATATCTTTGAACTCCGCGACGTCTCCGGCCACCCAGACATCCGGCGCGTTCGTTTCCAGATATTCGTTCGCCAAAATGCCGCGGTTCATCGCGACGCCCGCCTTCCGTATCCAGTCAATCGCGCAATAGGCGCCGATGCCGCAGACGATCATCTGGCACTCAAGCTTCGTCCCGTCCTTAAGGATCACGCCTTCCACTTTGTCGCCTCCGAGCACTTCCTGGACGGCGGATTTCCGCATGAGCGTGACGCCGAGCCGCGCGAGCGCCGTCTCAATCATTTTCCCGGACGCTTCGTCCAGCGTTTGCTGCCAGTAATAATCTTCCAGATAGACCGCCGTGACCGCGAGCCCCGCCATGCGCAAAAGGTCCGACATTTCAAAACTGATGAACCCGCTGCCGATCGTGATCGCTTTTTTCGCGGTTTTGATGCCCGCGATGATCTTCTTGGCGTCCTCAAGCGTGCGCAAGTAGCAGACGCCGTCTTTCTCCGCGCCAGGCACCTCCCACGCGCGCGCGCAGACGCCGGTCGCAAGAAGCAGCTTTTCGTAACCGATCTTCTGGCCGCCTTCCGGGCCGTCTTCCAGCGTTACGATTTTTGCGGCGGTATCCAGCCCGACTGCCTTTTTGCCGCCCAAGAACGTCACGTTGTTTTGCCCGTACCATTCTTTGTTTTTTAACCAAACACTATCAAATGGGATTTTCTCAAGAAAAAAAGCCGGCTTGGAAAGCATCACGCGAGAATACAAAGTATACGGCTCGTCGTTCACGAGGCCGATCGTTCCCTCCTTATCGCGACCGCGGATGGTTTCCGCCGCCGTCACGCCTGCGACGCCGCCGCCGATGATCAAATATTTAAATGTATCCATAGTATCCGCCGCGGGATGTGTCTCTTATTTCGGATAAATCTGATTCCCTGTCGCGTCAAAAAGCAGGATCGCTTTCGTGGGACAGGACTGGGCCGCGAGGATCAGTGTTTCGTCGTCCGCCGCGTTCGCACCGCCGCCCTCAATGACGACCGCTTTGTTCTCCGCACTCAATTCAAACGTCGTTCCTGCGACTGCGATGCACGAAGCCGCGCCGATGCAAAGATCGTTATCCACGACGATCTTTGCGATCTTTGAACCCTCTTTTGTCCTTTGATATTCCGATTGATTCGCCATATGTTTGTTGAAATTTGTTGTTTGTGAATTTTATGCTTCTGTTTCTGCTAGGATTCCACGATTATTTCGCGCACGCCCGACACTTCTTTTTTTAGAATGTCCCCGAGCATCTTTTGGTACGTGAGATCAACCCGCGGACAATCCACGCACTTGCCGCTTACCGCGAGCCGGATCACGCCCGCGTCCGCATCAACGCCCGTTAACTGCACGTCCCCGCCGTGCATGTGGATGTACGGCCGCACTTCGTCCAGGACGGCGTTTATTTCGTTTTCCATGTTTTGTTCTTGGCTTTGTTCTTGCCGCCGTGCCCGCCGTACCATAATATTTTTCGCGGTAGAAGCGGATAAGCTCTTCCACCCGTGGGAGGCATTCTTTATAACCCACCCCGACCTTTGTCCTTTTCTGGACCGCCTCAAGTGTCGTTGCGCCTTCAAGCACCGCCTCCTCAACGTCTGCCTCGGTCACTTTCGTGTACGGATCAATGAGGCGCGCGCCCTCAACTAAAATTCTATCAAATTTTTCATGCTTTTTGAACCAATCGTTAATCGCGGCGCACAGCGCCTTGTCGCCCAAGACCGAGCAGTGCACCTTCCGGTCCGGCAGGCCGCCAAGCCGCTTCATAATGTCCTGCGGCTTTATCGCGAGCGCCTTTTCTATTTTCATCCCTCCTTTTTCCGTGACCATCACGGAGAGCATTGAGGTCGCGGCGATGGCGCTTCCGCATCCGAACGTACGCCACTTAAATTCTTTTATCCGCTCCGTTTTTAGATCAATGTTCAGCCACACGCGCATGACGTCGCCGCAGGCCGGGCTACCAACGAGCCCTTCCGCATCAAATTTTTTACTCTCCTTTTTGTCCGGCATCTCCCAAAGCAAATTGCGCGGATGAAAAAAATGGCTCTTCACAATGTCTGAATACGCCCAGCTCCCACCCGTGTGCTGGTTGATGATATCGGGCTTTTTCATTTCTTTATGTAACTTTCTAGCATTCTAACATCTTTTAAATCTTTCGGGCGACCGTATAGTTTTTTCCACTTCAGAACGTTTCCGATTCCTACAAAGGGTATCCCATCAATAATCTCGGCATTTTGGATCAGTTCTTCAATGTTCCACATGCCCGGCTTCCAATCCTTCCACGATTCCACATTGTCGTTTTGTAAATATTCGCTTCCATGAGGCGCTTTCCTCAAGCTCCACCCCGCCCTATTTTTGTACTCATTCCACAAATCTTCTGAAACGACGACGTCAATATCGTCACAATCTCTAAGTCCCCTTGCACACAAAAGAGCGCTCCCGAAAAGGGCATATTTCCCCATTGGCAAATTAAGCCCCCTTACTCTTTCAAGAAGGTTTTTAGCGTTCATACTTTTTTCTTCCTCAAAAAGTGCGGCGTCTGGCCGCCGACGAACGCCCCTGGCTGCGACATGACCTCTTTTTGGCCCATTTTCAGATCTAGCGGGGAGATTTTGCGTAACTTGGTCACTATTCGTGGCAAGTGCCGGAGAACATAATGGACGGTGGTCATGGTAGTCCCCTTCCCCAGCGTGAACCGGACACTTCCGTGGATATACTCATAGGGATTGCCGAGCGCCGTCAAAACATACGACGGTTCTAAACTTTCCGAATTGCATGCGGAGCCGGTGTTCATCGCGATCCCGAGCTCGTCAAGATAGAGGAGCAGTGCCTCCCCTTCTATGTCCAAAATGGAGATGTTTAAAAAATTTGGAAGGCGTTTTGTCGAATGGCCGTTCAGAACCACCTTCGGGATTTTTTTGAAAATTCCTTTTTGGAGCGCGTCGCGCAGTTTTTTCACTCGCGCGGACTCGGTTCCGCGGTGCTTCTGCGCAAGCGCCACTGCCTCGCCGAAGCCCACGATCGCGGGAACATTCTCCGTTCCCGCGCGGCGCCGGTCCTGCTGCCCACCGCCGTAAATGACCGGTCGTATTTTCACGCCGCGCCGTACGTAAAGTCCTCCCACGCCTTTCGGACCGTAGAGCTTGTGACCGGATAAGGTCATGAGGTCAACGCCGAGCCGGTCCACGTTGATATCCAAATATTGGGCTGCCTGGCTCGCATCGGTGTGGAAATACGGCAGTGAACGGTTTTTTGAGCCGGTGTTCCTCGCTTGAAATTTCTTGATCACCGCCGCGAGTTCCCGTATCGGCTGGATCGTCCCTATTTCGTTATTGGCATACATCACGGAGACCAGAATGACTTTATTGTCCAGTGCATGTTCCAAATCGCGCGGTTTTACCAAACCGTCATGACCGACCTGCAGATATTCAATTTCAAAACCTTCCTCGCGCAAGGCGTCGCAGGTCGCTAGGACCGCCTTGTGCTCAATGTTTGAAACAATGATCTTTTTCCCAAAAGCTTTGTTCGCTCGTGCGACGCCCGCGACTGCCAGGTTGTCGGCCTCCGTGGCGGAACCCGCGAACACAAGTTCCTGCGGCGCGCACCCGAGCGGCCTGCTGATTTTCTTTGCTGCGGTTGCAATCGCCTCCTTTGCCCTGCGCCCAAATTCGTAGAGATTGGATGGGTTGCCAAAATTATCCGCAAAATACGGCTTCATCGCGCGAAACACCGCCGGATCAAGCGGCGTCGTTGCGGCGTAGTCAAAATAGAAAGTGCGTTTTGCCATACCCACCGGCACAGTTTTATGAGCCGTCGGCTTATTATATCGTATTTATCTGCTATTCGTAAGCACGCGGCGTAGTGCCTCAGTGATTGGTTCCAATTCAAGCATCTCTTCTTCTTTCGTGTGTCGGACGGCGGGCTTGCCGGTCGCTTTGGAAATATAGAGTGCCCGCATCGGCAGCTGCCCATGGGCTTCGCCGAATATTTCATTTGTGAGGACCACCTCTCTCCGCGATTCCGCGGTATGGATGGTACCGTTGGAATCAAGCAGTACGAATGCCTCAACCCATGCCGCATCCACTTTGCCACCATGTTTGCTTGCAATTCTTTGCCAGAAATCCAGCATGACCTTCGCGATTTTTTCGTTTGTCAGTTTCTCTTCTGTTGCACTGCCGGCGGCTGCGCCCAATTTCTCGCTAAGCGCCTTTCTTTTAGGCGCATCCACAAATCCCTCATCCTTCACCCAAAATCCGGTATCGTTCGCCAAGATCGGCATGCGAACCTTTCCGAAATAGGCGCGCGCTTTTATTTCGGCATTCTCCCGCAGATCCTTTCCGTTTTCTTCCACTTCAATGTTCTCCAGTCCCAAATCCTTTGGCGTGCAGAGTGCGATTTTTAGTCCCGCATGACGCAGAAGCTTTTTGAATCTTTGCACTTTACCCTCGTTTCGCGTGGCGAGGAATATCTTTCTCATTTTAGTCGGGGGTTCAGTTCAGGGTCTCCGCGCTGTATCGCGCGATGAGGCCTGTCCGGACCGCTTTGCGATAAACGAGAAGGAAAACCCCATAGGCAAGCGCGATATAAAAGAGTGAAAGAAATAGTCCAACGATGAACGCGCCGAAAGTAAATCCTCCTCCCGAAACGATGGCGCGCACGCCTTCAAAGACGTATGACGGCGGGAGTAACCTCCCGACGAATTGCATCCAGTGTGGAAGGACGGAGAGTGGGTAAAGAACGCCGACAAAGGGCGAAAGGATCGCGGGGATGGGCCACACGAACCATTCGGCGGGAGGCCCGAATCGCAAGACGATGCTTACGCCGACAATGCCAAGCGCGATACCGGAGAGAAAAAGAATGATTAAAAACGGTATAAAGGAAAGCCCGTAGATCAGGATGGAAAATCCGAAAAATACACCGGCGAGGACGAGCATTGTTGCGAGTGCAATAATGCTCGTCGTGATGCTCGTGAGTATAAGGCCGCTCATGTATTCGGAGATAAGGAGCGGTGAGGCGAAGACGTTCAGGAAATTGCGAGCCCACACGTCTTCAAAGAACGCCATCGTGATACCTTGCATCACGCGAATGAGAAAGTCCCACAGGAGCACCGCACCAAGGAAGACCGATACGAAGCTGAACTGCGTGCCCGTGATTCCACTCAGATATTTGCTGATAAACCCCCAGAGCAGAATGTCCACGGTGATCCAAATGAAGAGCTGGAAGAACCGCACCAAGTTGCCGCGGATAAGGTAAATCTGGCGGAGGAAGACGGCATATATGCGAATAGGTTTCATGGCGATTACGATTATGTAGTTTCCAGGGATAACGGTTCGCGGGCAACGGTAATGAAAAGTTCCTCAAGATCTTTTTTATGGTGCTTGCGCGGAAGGGTTTTCGGATCTCCTTCAAGAAGTATTTTGCCGTGCGAAAGGAAGAGAACGCGATCGCAGACGTCCACAACCTCGTGCATGTTATGCGATGCCCAGAGCACGCCCGCCGTGTCCTTGTGGACAAATTTCCTTATCTTTCGGCGGACAATTTCCGCGACGGACGGGTCCAACGACGCCGTCGGTTCGTCCAAAAGGAGAAGGCGCGGATTGTTGAGCATTGCTTTTGCCAGATTCACTTTTGTTTGCTCGCCCGACGATAGCACGCCGCATTTCACGTCGCGGAACGGCGTGAGCTCGAACTCACGCATCACAGTTTCAATGCGGGCGCGCACATCGGGCACGGCGTAGATGAGCCCGAATATGTAAAGATTTTGGAACACCGTCATATTGCCGGGAAGTTGGGCATATACCGCTGCGAAGTTGGTACGTTCGAGTACCTCGCTTCTTTTTTGGGCGACATCTTTCCCCTCAATCTTGATCATGCCATCGTTTGGTTGCAGAACGCCGAGGATCATGTTGATGGTCGTCGTCTTCCCCGCGCCGTTCGGCCCCAAGAGTCCCACGATCTCGTTCGGTCGCACTAAAAAAGAAACGCCGTTCACCGCAACGGTCTTGCCGTAGGATTTTTTGAGGTCGGTTACTTCAAGGACAGGATTTTCTTGCATGAAAAAATTTCCTTTGAAGTATAGCAGATTAAGATTATTTAATGATTTTTAATCTACGATCTTATATTCCCACCCCGGTTGCCATGCTTTGGTTTTTCTCCAATCTTCGGAGAATGCTTGCTCCCAAGATTTATGTTTAAGCAAAACATCAAGCGCAAGTTGCGGGGCTTTGTGCGCGACAATCGCGACGTTTTTGCCGTCATAATTCTTTTTTAAAAATTGTAGAAAATCGGCGACCCTTGTTTCCACATCTTCGTAACTTTCCCCTTCAGGAAATCGTTCTGTAATCATTTTTTCTTGCATAGGTTCCACAGTCGCCGACGGCTTTCCATTATAAGCGCCATAATTACACTCCCGCAAACGTTTGTCAGGGATAATAGGCGCGAGCCCCTCAAGGGTGAGCCGTGCTGAAGCGCGAGCCCGCGCGAGGCCGGAGCAAAACACCGCGTCGAATCTCTCGCCTTTTATTTTATTTCTCAAATCAATGGATTGTTTGATGCCAAGTTCTGAAAGCGCTCCATCGTTCCAGCCGGACGATATGCCCCGTTCATTGTCGGTCGTCGCACCGTGGACAAAATACGTCAATGTAACCGTCATAGTTTCTCTCGTATCATCTGTGCCACCTTTTGGAGTTCTCCATCTGGCGTTGTTTCCCGGGAACCGGGCCGGTAAAGAAATTTTCTTGGTTCATATTCAGTAACGCCGTGATCGCCATGTTTTCGTGGAACTATATGAAAATGAAAATGCGGCATCGCCTGGCCGGCGGCGCGTCCCTCATTCCACGCATGATTGAATCCTTCCGCCCCGAACGATTCCTTAAGTGCCGTTTTCAGTTTTTCAATAAGCGCAAAGAGGGCCTTCTTTTCTTCTGTGGTAAGTTCCTCAAATGTTTCCACGTGGCGCACTGGGCATACCAAGACGTGTCCCGGTACGATCGGAATGTTGGTGGGAAATGCCTGGACAAGCTTGGTTCGGATGATGATTCTTACGTTCGGGCCGGAACAGAAGTTGCAATCAGACATCGCAAATTACCTCCGCTTCAGTTGCTTCTCTTTTTTCGCCACTGCGATGGTCGTGCGGACGACGGTGTCGGGGTTCAGTGACATGCTTTCTATCCCCTTCTCCACTAGGAACTCGGCAAAATCGGGATAGTCGGACGGTCCCTGGCCGCAGATACCGATATACTTTTTGCGGGCGCGGCATTTCGCGATGACTTCGGCAATGAGGCGCTCCACGGCCACATTCTTCTCGTTCGCGATCTTTGTGACAATGCCGGAGTCGCGATCAAGGCCCATCGTGAGCTGCGTGAGATCATTAGAGCCAATGGACATGCCGTCAAAGATATCAAGGAAGGCGTCGGCGTTCAAAACATTTGACGGGATCTCGCACATCACATAGATGGGTGTTACGGCTTTGCCCTTGGCGCTCCGCGCGCTCTTGCCCCTTAGCGTATATTTCGTGTAGAGTCCTGCTTCCGCCATCGCTTCTTGTACCTTTATCCCCTCCTCCACGGTGCGGCAGAAGGGCACCATCGGGATCACGTTCGTGAGTCCCATCTCCTCGCGAACTTTCTTTACGGCTGCCGCTTCAAGCATAAACGCGGGCTTGAACTTGGGATCATAATACCGTGAGGCGCCGCGCCAGCCGATCATCGGGTTCTCTTCCTGCGGCTCGTACATCTCGCCGCCGAGCAGGGTGCGGTATTCGTTCGTCTTAAAGTCCGAGAACCGCACGATCACGGGCTTCGGATAGAACGCCACGCCGATCTTCGCGATGCCAAAGGCAAGATTGTCTATATAATATTTTTTTGCGTTGCCGTTCCAGCCGCGCATCTTCGCGAGGATCGCGCGCCGTACGGCGGGTTTTTGCTTGCTCAAATTCAGAAGCGCCATCGGGTGCAAACCCATCTTGGACGCAATAATGAACTCCTCTCGCGCGAGGCCGACGCCGCGGTTCGGTAGGAACGACGTTTCAAACGCGCTGTCGGAGATCGCCACATTGATCATGATGTGCGTTTTCGGGTGCGGTATTTTTTTCAGATCGTGCTCCACCACTTTGAACTTCAGGAACCCGCGATAAATATTGCCCGCGCTGCCGGTCGTGTCCACCGTGACTGGATCGCCGGTTTTAATGAGGCGCGTCGCCTTCTCTGTGCCCACGACCGCGGGAATACCGAGTTCACGCGAGACGATCGCGGCGTGGCTTGTGCGACCGCCTTTGTCGGTCACGATTGCGGAGGCGATTTTCATAATCGGCTCCCAGTCGGGGTTCGTCATCGTGGTCACGAGCACTTCTCCTTTCTTGAAATCGCCGATGTGCTTCGCGTCCATTATTACTCGTGCCTTACCGGTCGCAATCTTAGAACCGACAGATGCGCCCATAAGAATCGGCTCGCGATGCTCAAGCGGAATATATTCCTTCACCTTTGAAAAATCCTGGTTCGCGTGGATTGTCTCCGGCCGCGCCTGCACGATGAAAAGTTCACCCGTGACGCCGTCCTTCGCCCATTCCATATCCATCGGCATCCATTTTTTGTAATGGTCGGTGTAGTGCTTCTCTATAATCGCGCCCCACTTTGCGAGCTTTGCCACTTCGCGATCGGTCAAAACGAATGAATCGCGCTCGGCAGTAGACGTCGGAACTATCTTTGTCTGTTCTATCGCGCGGCCATGGTGATAGACCATCTTCCGCAATTTCACGCCGAGCTTCTTTTCTATGATGGGATGCTTGACGCCCGTGCTAAGGCCTTCCTTCCAAACGATAAATTCATCCGGCGTCACCTCTCCCTTCACGATCATTTCGCCAAGGCCCCATGAACCATTGATTAGAACAATATTGCGGAAGCCGGATTCGGTATCTAGCGTGAACATGATACCCGAGCACGCGCGATCCGAACGCACCATCTTTTGCACACCAGCCGACAAAGCGATTTTTAGATGATCGAAGCCGCGATCGGCGCGATACGAAATGGCCCGGTCGGTGAAGAGCGACGCCATGGTGGCTCGTACTGCACGCAAAACTTCCGCGGGTCCGCGGATGCCCAAATAGCTTTCCTGCTCGCCCGCGAATGAGGCGCTCGGCAAATCCTCTGCCGTTGCGGAAGAACGCACCGCAACGTCCGCGTTTTTCCCATAGCGCTTCTCAAGTTCGCGATAGCCCTCTACAATCTCCGCGGCAAGGTCGCTTGGAAGCTCCGTGCGCATAAAAGCATCGCGCACCATTTTTCCGCGGCGCTGGAGATCCTTCAGGTTCTTTGTGTTGAGCCCGTGTAGTGTTGTTTTAACGAATGCGCCAAGGCTGGTTTTCTCCAAAAAGTAAAAGTAGGCCGAGGCGGTGACAACAAAACCGGAGGGCACTGGCACGCCTTTCGCCCCGAGCGTCCGGATCATTTCGCCGAGCGACGCGTTCTTCCCGCCGACCATGCCGATATCTTTGATCCCAACCTCCTCGTACTTCAAAATATGTTTTTGTGATTTCATGTTCGTACTTTTCATTTATTATACATTAAAAACCTAAGAACGGGGTTTCTCCGCTGTCCCGTGCCACTACTCATATTCAATGGTGGCAGGCGGCTTCTGCGTGATGTCGTAAAGCACGCGATTCACGCCGCGCACTTCTCCCACGATGCGGCTTGAGACATGCTCCAGAAGTTTCGGCGGAATCTTGTGCCAATCGGCCGTCATACCATCCACGGAATCAACGGCACGGAGCGAGATCATATATTCGTATGTTCTCTCGTCGCCCATCACGCCGACGCTCCGTATGGGAAGCAGCACCGCGAACGCCTGCCAGATCTTCTCGTACTCTCCCGACTTCTTAAGCTCTTCCGTAAAAATGGCGTCTGCCTCGCGAAGGATGGCGAGTCGCTCGGGCGTGACTTCGCCCACAATCCTTATGGCAAGTCCGGGACCCGGAAATGGATGCCGCCATAAAAGTTCTTTGGGCAACCCGAGCAAATGGCCCAACGCCCTTACTTCGTCTTTATAAAACTCCCGAAGCGGTTCAAGGATTTTGAGATGCATCCTTGCGGGCAGCGTCAGATTGTGATGGCTTTTTATCTTTGAAGCGTGCTTGGACGGCTCGGCAGATTCAATACGGTCCGGATATATGGTTCCTTGTGCCAGAAATTTGATTGGATATCGCGCGAGTTCCCGTTTGACGGCCGTTTCAAAAACTTCAACAAAGGCGTGGCCGATGATCTTCCGCTTTTCTTCGGGGTCAACTTTGCCCTTTAATCGGCTGAGAAAAATATTTTGCGCACTCGCAACATGAAGATTTTTGAATCCCTGCTTGTGGAGAGTTCGCGCAACGTCCCCCACCTCGTCCTTCCGCAGTAAACCGGTATCTACAAAGATCGCATGTAGTTGGGAACCGATGGCTCGGTAGAGAAGGGTTGCCGAAACGAGCGAATCCACGCCGCCCGATATGCCAATGGCGACATGGTCTTTTTGAACGAGTTCGCGGAGCGATTGCTGAAGCGCAGATGCCACGGTGCCGATCTTCCAATCCTTCTGCGCTTTGCAAACGCGGAAGAGAAAGTTGGAAAGTATTTTCGTGCCGTGCCGCGTGTGGCTCACCTCGGGGTGGAACTGAATGGCGAAAATCCTTTTGGCGGCGTTCGCCATGCCCGCATAGCGGCAGCTCGGAGTCGCCGCGATACGAACGAAGCCGCGCGGCAGGCGCGCCACCTGGTCGCCATGCGAGAACCAAACCACTTCTTTCTTCTTAAGGCCGCTAAAAAGCGGGTTCGGCAATATTTTCAAAATTTCTTTTCCGTACTCCCGCCGTTTGCCTTTTGCCACTCGGCCGCCCAATGTGCGCGCCATCACCTGCTCGCCATAGCAGATACCGAGTATGGGGATTCCCAAATCAAAAATGCCCTTCGCGGGGCGCGGACTTCCCTTTGCAAGCACGGACGCCGGACTGCCGGACAGAATGATGCCGCTCGGATTAAGCGATTGTATTTGCGCGAGCGATGTATGAAACGGCAGGGTATCCGCTTTCACGCCGAGTTCGCGGACCCGCCGCGCGATAAGATGGGCGAACTGGCTGCCGAAATTAAGAACGATGATCATGATCTATGTTTTAAGCGCAATGATAAGGTCCGATACGTTCGATCCGGTGTCGCCGGTCGTGAGATAATTGCCGATTTTTTCAAAAAGACCATAGGTGTCGTTGTCAGTGAGGAATTGTTCAAGGTCAATGTTGGCATCCGCGATCACCTTTTTTGTAATGGTATCACAAATCGCGCCGGCAAAAGGGCCATGATCGCGGCCGTCCGAAGCGAGAGAGAGGATTTCCTCGCCGTCACGCACGAAGCGGAGCGCGGAAGCCACGAGTTCGAGGTTTCGCCCGCCGCGTCCCGTTCCGCGGACGGTGACGGTAGTCTCGCCACCCCAGAGAAGAACTGATTTTGCGGGTGCCGCATGAAGGGTTTCTGCAATAGTCCGGCCCGCTTCCGACGCCTCGCCCATGAGGTCACTCCCGCGGATCTCCGCGCGGAAACCGAGTTTCTCCGCGGCTCCACACATCGCGCGAAGCGCGCGGACATTAGATACGGCAAGGACATTGGTAACTCTTGCGAAATATTTGTCTTCCTTCGGTGTTTCAATAAGTCCGGCTTTTCCGATGTCACGGCTATTCCGTACGTTGAATTTTGTAAGCACCTTTTCTGCGTCCTCAATCGTCGTCGTGTCCTTTATAGTCGGCCCGGAAGCGATGGACGAGATATCATTTCCGGGTACGTCACTGAAGATGAGCGAGATGACGCGGGCGGGATATGCACATTTTGCGAGGTAGCCGCCGCGCGCGAGCGATAGATGCTTCCGCACCATGTTCATTTCTTGAATGGTCGCACCGGCATTTGTGAGCGCGTTGAAAATATCAATCTCGCTCCGGTCGTTTTTGTCTTGCGGCAAAAAAAGCAGCGTGGAACCGCCGCCGGAGATTACGAAAATAACAAGGTCTCGTTCGGTGAGTCCCGTGAGTGTCTGAACGATCGCTTCCGCCGCGCGGAGATTTTCGTCCGAAGGCAAGGGATGGGTGCCACAGAACGCGTGGAGATGCACCGAGGGCGGAGCGGAGGTCGGGCGCGGTTTTACGTCCAAAACGATGCCGCGCGTGAGGCGATCGCCCAGCACTTTTTCTACCATAAGCGACGCATCCACGGCGCATTTTCCGATCGCAACAAAAACCAAACGTCCAATTTTTGTGAGATCAATCCGCTCGTTCCCGATCGCCAATGTTTGGCCTTCAGCGCGTAACATCTCGCGCATCACTTGCCGCGTATCAATCGCTTCCAAGCCGGCGTCCGCAATCGTAAGCAGCGCTCGACGCGCATCAGTGACCGCGAGTTGTTCAAGGTTTTGTATCTTCAAAGTACCTCTATTATATCATGCCCGCGGCACCCTTGGTCGCCCATTTGTATTTTTTCTCTAAGGATATCTTCAGCTTTCAGGTCCCCATCGCCTCTCTTTGGTTTTCATCTCACTCCGGATGAAACTCTCGGTGGAAGCCCTGCCAACCCTCGGCCTCACTATATAGAGTCTTCTGTGCTCGTTGTTATAAAAGACACTCTCTTCCCCGCCGGTCGTCTTTGGACCCGTCATAACAACGGGCATGAATCCAAAGATATTTTCCACTTCTTGCGACAGCAGTTCTATCGATTTCCGATAGGCCCGCTTGTAACCTGGTCCCCATTTAAACCAATTGCCGCCGACAATGACCGCGTCAACGGTTCCCTCCGCGCTTTTCTCATGCAGTTCCTGGAGCCGTTGCCTCAGATCGGTCAAAAAAGAATCTTTATTATTATTTCTCTCATCCAAAAAATAGCCCGGGTCCTCGTGGCTGAGGAGAGACATATTCTTGCCTGTTTTTTTGTCCACGCCGGCAACCACCAGCCCCGTGCAATTGCGGAATTTTCTGGAAAGCTTATCCAAGTTATCCACCGGCGATATGGCGTACGACCCTTCTCCGGCATTCTTGAAGTTCTGCCGCCGCAAGCTCTCCGGATCGCCAAAATAATCTACGTCATGGACTCCCGCTTGATTATGAGTCGGCACTATGAACAACTTCGCCTGAAGAGAGGGATCATTTTCAAAATCAGCTTCCGTTCCTATGCAGGCGATGATGGGGGGAATACCGTCTCTAAGGTGCTCGGATTTCGACGCATTTTTTAGGTATTCCAGTTTCGCCGTGGCCGCGGCTTCTGCCTCCTCTGCCTCGAGCCTGTCCATTTCCCGCTTGATAGACGGCATTTCTTCATGCTTGCCCAATAATCCCATATCTTTACTCTAGGACTGGACCGATTCTGCGTCAATCCGAGTTGCCGCGAATGGCGATCTTCAGCACGCCGCCTTCGGAGAAAATCTCCACCGTGCCGTCAAGGTCGGTGCGGAAGACCTGCGCATGCGTTGACGACGCAAGCCGCGCGAGCGTCTCTTTTGATGGATGCCCGTACACATTTTTCGCGCCGACCCCGATCACGGCTGCTTTCGGATTCACGGCGCGCAGGAACATACTCCCCGACGCATATTTTGAACCATGGTGGGCGACCTTGAGGATATCGGCCCGCACATCAAGACCATTCTTTATAAGATAATTCTCCACGCTGAAAGGAGCGTCGCCGGTGAGGAGTGTTCGAAATGCATCCGCGCCTCCAGGATCCGCGCGCACGAGTTCCACCAAACTGGTGTCGTTCGTCTCCGCACTCTGAACAAATGCGGCATCCGGAGAAAGTATGTCAATTATGTTTGTTGCGTAATGAATACGGTCTCCTGCCCCGAGCGTAACGATCGGAATGTGTTTTGCGTCTATCCTTTCCAAAAGTTCACGCCAGGCATCGCTCGCGCCATCGCGGCCGTTATAAACGAACGCACCGATCTCATAGCGGTCCATCACATCAAGGTACCCGGCAAAATGGTCGGCATCGGGATGCGAGATGATGGCAAGGTCTATGTACCGGTCGCCCTGCGGCAACGCTTTCTCCAGCGCATCAATGACCGCGCTCGTTTGGCCCGCCTTCGGACCCGCATCAGTCATTATTTTCACGCCGCCGGGAAAAACAATAAGCTCGCTGTCGCCCTGGCCGACGTCCAAAAAATATTCACGCGCAGAGGTGGAAGCAATGCCGCCATTCGCGGAGAAAATAAGCAGCCAAAGATAACCATCCACGGCGACGAGTGACGTCAGGATGATAAGCGCGAGCGTGTCAAACTTCTTGAGTGCGGCAATGAGTGCGACCATAGGAAAATATAAAAATCGCGATAACAAGATAATAGAGCGCGATCGCGAAGGCGGAATTGAGCGGCAAGGGCACCGGGACCGCAAGCGCGGCAAAAAGCCGCATCACAAAGAGCTGGTAGGTAAGGATAAGCCCCACAAGCTTCGCGGCGAAGAAGATAAGATGGCGCGAAACAAAGCCGAGCAAGGCAAAGAGCGCACCGAAAAACATCGTAAGCGGGACAGTGGAAAGGATAAGGATGTTTGCCAAGATCGCGACGAGCGAGAAACGCCCGAAACTATTGATGAGCACGGGCATGACCATGAGTTGCGCGGAGAGCGTCGTCGCGGCGTTTTCTTTCCAATCAAAAAGCCCGCCGTCCGAGTCCTCGCGATAGTGCAGCAATCTCTTGAGCGGCGGGCCGAGGTACACAATGCCCGCCAAGCTTAAAAAGGAGAGCATGAAGCCGACGTTTCCCGTGAGCACCGAGGGATCCAAAAGCGCCATGAAAACGGCGGTGAAAACGATCGCGTTCCGCATACTGTACTCCTCCCCTATCTCCCGCGCGACGAGCGCGAGAAATCCCATGATCGCCGCACGCACCGCCGACGCCTGCAGGCCCACCATGAACATGAAAAGCACAAGCGCGATGACCGCCGCGAAAAACGTCGCACGGCGCGAGAAAAACCGCTTGAAAAGATCCCGCGCGGCGACGATCACGATCGTGATGTTGTATCCTGACACCGCCACAAGGTGCGTCGTGCCCGAGAGCGCCATCGCGTTTTTCAATTCCTGCTTGAAGTTCACCTTGGAACCGAAGGCGATCCCACCCAAAAGCGCCGCCTGGTCCTCCGGCAGCACTTCGCGGTACTTCGCAAGGATCGCGAGTTTCAGGTCAAGCATCCGCTCGCGCAGCCAGAAGCCGCGACGCGTAGCAAGGACGGCTATGTTTTTCGGCGAGAACACAACGGGGTCGCTGCCCGCCGCTTCCGGCGGCACGACCATTCCCGTGACGGAGAGAATCTCGCCGTATTGAAAATCGCTCTCGGGCGGCGCCATGATCTTCACCGTGCCTGCATAGGGCAGCTCCGCTTTCGCGGTGACGATAAGAAATTTCTCGGACGGCTGCGGTTCGTCCGAAACGAAGACATGGAACGTAGCGAGCGTCCCGAACGGCAGCTTCATTTTCGCCTCCTCTAGGCGAAAGAAAAAATGATAATAGAGCGCTCCCACAACAGCCGCGCAGAGGAAAAACGCGCACTCTTTCCAAAGTTGCCGCCTATACAGCACCGCCGCGACGCCGCCCAAGAGCGCGGCCACAAAGAAAACGAAGAAATGCCATCCGAGGCCTGCAATAAAAACTCCTGCAAGAAAAAGGAGCGCGATGCCGAACGCCGTGTCCGCCGGGTGGAGAGAAAACGCCATCCCCGCATTGTAGGACGACGAGGGTTAAATAAATCTAAACCACCTCCGCGTTGTAGCACTGCTTGCAGTAGACGATCTCGGGGCGGTCGGGGGCGTAGGAAGTTTCAAATTCATTGGGACAGTGGCTCGTTTGATGCTGGTGAATGGCGGTATTGGCATAAATATTCTTTTCCGATCTTGCTCCGGCGCACCGGCATTTTCTGTGCCAAAGCTTTAGGGGATTTCGTTGTTTCAACCGCCCGTAGTGCCTGCAGTTCGGGCAGAGCGTCGGGAGCGGTATCCCGTATGCTTTGTAAAAAAGCAATTCTGCGGGGATAATGCGGAACGCGGTCGTGCACTGCTCATTACAAGCGCCCTTGTGCGCGCAGCCGATGATGCGATCTGCAATGGCACTTTCGGCATCCTTTATGTGATCAGGCAAGTCGTCGGGAGCGAGCGTGATGTTATAGTTTCTGTCCTCGGGATCCCTCCATGCATATCCCTGCCGCAGCACCTCCTCTTTGGTAAGCGGAAAGTACTCATGCGCAATCGTTTCGTTGTAAGCAAAAAGGTGATAATCAACAGGAAAAAATTCGCCATAAAAATAAAGTTTTCCAGTTGCGTCCTTATAAGGGACAGTTTTCATCTGTTCAATGATCTTTGACGACAGCGATTCAAAATCCGTTTTTGAATACTGTTTGTTCAAAATGCAGTATTCTTTCCCTCTTAATCCAACGCATCCAAAAAGGTCATGGGCGTTGTGGCAGTTGAATACATATGTCGCATCGGTTACTTGATCCCATACTTCATTGCTGAAGCGGATACTTGAGGCCTGATAACCGATGTTCACTGAATCATAGACCAGTTCTGTGGCGCGCCCCCAGAAGGAGTAATCCATGACATCCTTGGATTCTACGAGTCCGTAGAGGTATTTTCCGTCCTCAACCTTCCGGCAGCTAAACCCTTCGGCAACATTTTTTGATTCCTCTATCCAGTTTCCCGATACGTTCTTGCTATGGTGTTCCACGAGGGCGGGGACAACATACTTTGTTTTTTCTGTTAGGAACTTGAGCTTCAGCGCATCACGCATTGTTCGGCTCCCGAGATTGAATCCGGCGACGATCTTTTGATATTCTTCTTTGGTATGTTGCTTGTTAAACACGCAATAACTCTTGTTTCTCAAATTCGTGCAACCAAAGCAACTCTCGCAGTTGCGGCAGTTAAAGAGAAAGTACGAATTGCTGCATGCCGTGCATTCTTGAGAGTAAAGGAGCTTGTGTGATTCAAAGCAGTCAATGCATTCATAACATTGTTCCGATTTCTGCACTGAGAGTCCGTCCATCGAATCTTTGGAGTTATTAAACCATGTGCCGTACATGCAGTTTTCGTCAAAATTACTGCCGTAGATAAGATAGCAGTTTTTTAAATTGCTCACGCGGTTTGTATACTGACTATCTACGATCGTTCCTTGATGGACAATCCCGAGCCGCGGCACAGCACGCAACAGTTCAAAGAACTGTGCAAAAAGGGGCTTTGAAAAATCAAATTCTTTCGCATGCGCGGAGGCGTCCCACCGATCGCTCAACCAACATTCTTTGCAATAGACGGTGAAGGGCGACCGAGGACTAAACTGCATTATTTTTTCCTGTCCGCAGAGGTCGCATTTCCGCTTGTACAAACTTCGCTCATTCCGTAACGTAAGGCGCCTTATGAACCGGCATTCCGGGCACCACGTCGGCGGCGGGACCTGCATCTTCTCGTAGAATTGAAAATCCTCCGGCTCAATCGCGAGCTGGTTTTTGCAATTCTGGCAAACCCGTATTTCCTGATCCATGCTCTTATTCTAGCAGAACGGGAGCGGGTGCCACTTACTGTTTCCTACGGCGCCACTCTGCGATCTTTTTATGGTCGCCGGACAAGAGCACTTTCGGCACGCTCCACTTTTGCGCTTTCCTTTTCGCACCATTCCCCTTCGCAACAAAAGCCTCCGGCCGCGTGTATGCAGGATAAGAACCTTTGAACTCCTCCAGTGATTCCTGTTTTCCCAAAAAACCGGGGATGAAACGGCACACAGATTCCATAAGGACGAGCGCAGGGAGTTCGCCGCCGGAGAGCACGTAATCCCCTATTGAAATCTCCTCGTCGGCGATATGCTGCACTACCCGTTCGTCCACGCCTTCGTAGCGGCCGCAGATCAAAACGAGCTCGTCGTACTTTGCGAGCCGGCGCGAGACCTTCGCGTCAAGTTTCTTCCCGCGGAGCGAAAACAAAACAACCCGCCGCTTGCGTGAGGCAACGCGGGACTTTTGGGCAATCGCGCAAACCGCCTTATGGATCGGTTCCACTTTCAAAACCATCCCCGGCCCACCGCCGAACGGCCGGTCGTCCACCTTCCTATGCTTGTCGCTCGTGAAGTCGCGCAGGTTGTGCGGCGTAATTTTAATAAGCCCCTTCTCCTGCGCTTTTTTCAAAAAAGATTCCTTGAGATAGGAATCAAAGATGTCAGGGAAGATCGTAAGGATGTGGAACCGCACGTTATGCTGCGTTATGCTTCGCGGACGCGGTACCTCCCGTCGGGCAGCCGCTCAAAGAAGTTACGATTCTGCAAATTAATGAGGATCGTGTTCGGTTTGAAGAAGCGCTGCTTGTTCACATGCGTCACGACGTCCGTCGGGCGGAGCGGACCTGCACTCTTCAAAACTTTCGCGATCACCTCGCGTGCGGTACCCGGCTCATACCCGTGTTCGCGGAGGCCGTACATGCCGCGCCCAACCAAAACAAACCGGTCGTCTTTGATCAGTTCATTGTGCACGGTCGGCGCGAGCGCTTCCTGCTCGTCAAAGTTCACCTTATTGATATGGCGCGCGATATCCTCAAAGTGCAGCGGCTCGCCGTGCTTTTTCAAAACAAGATAGATCTTGTCGCGTACGGTCATCGGACGGATCTCCGCCCAATCGCGAAGTCCTACGTCGCCGTAGGGATTCTTATGGATATGTTTTGCCACGCTCAGGTAATTTTCCGCAACGGCATCGCCGATCGCCCTCGTTTTCACAAAGCTCGCGAGTTGGGTCGCGTACGTCCCGCCGAGTATTTTTTCCTTGTGCGCATTCAAGAAGTTTACCCATCCTTCCACAAACGCTTTTGTTTCTTTGAGCTCTTTGTCGCCTGCATAATAAAATGGGATAAAATCGTTGTCTTCATGGTACACCTTGAACGCACCCGAAACCGTGGCAAGAAAATCAAGTTGGCTTTCGCGTACTCCCTTCGCGAGCGTTGCCGCATACTGGAGCACGTCGGGTTTCTTTGCCGCGCCGCCGCGGGTCGCAAGATACTTCTTCACTTTGTCCAAGAACGCCGTCGCGTCGGGACTCTTCAAGATATTCGCTTTCGCAAGCGTGATGCCGCTTGATTCTATCTGCCGCACGCGCTCCCGCGTTACCTTTAGCCGATCACCGATCGCGGCAAGGGTTTCCCCCTCCCCCTCCTTGGCCAAACCAAAACGCGCCTCAAGCACCTCTTTCTGGCGAGGCTTTAGGTTCGCGAGCGCCACATCAACAATTTTTACTGCCAAAGTCATCAAGGTTATTATAACTTATCAGTATCTTTTTAGCAAGCACGTTAATCCACACCCCTCGGCTTCAAAAGCACGAGGGCGGGACTGGCGATAAAGATGGAAGAATAGATGCCGGTGGTCACCCCCACGAGAAGAGTAAGAATGAAGTATCGAAGATCCGCAGGGCCCACGAAATAGAGCGCGAGAAGCACGAGGATCAACGTGAGGGACGTGTTTATTGACCGTGCGAGTGTCTGATTCACGCTGTCGTTCACAATAGTGGTGAAGCTGGATTTCCCGCGATGCGTGATCAGATTCTCGCGGATGCGGTCAAACACGACGATGGTGTCATGTACCGAAAAGCCCATCACGACAAGCAACGCCACGATGAAATTCGTGTCAATCTCCACCCCCTTAAAGCGTCCAAGCACCGCGAGTAATCCCGCCGGAATGGAAACATCGTGGAAGAGTGTAAGGAGCGTAACCCATCCATATTTCCACGAACTCACGGGCCGCGACGCCTTTCGGAAAGCGAAGGCAATATAGAGTGAGATGCCGACGAGGACAAGTCCGATCGCAATGAGCGCATTTTTCTTCAAGCTCGCGCCGACCGTAGGGCCGATGGACGAGAAACTCAACTCGGTGAACGACGGCCACTTATTTTGCAGCATGCCCAAATACCGTTCGTGGGTCGCTTCGTCTACGATATTGAAACGCGCGATGAAGGATTGGTTTGTGGTGTCAAGCGTTATCTCCGCGCCATTGATCGTGAGATCGTTCGCAAAAAAGTCCTGCACATCGGAAAGTGACGGCTGGTTCGCTGGAATTTTGAATTCCCAAAGGGAGCCGCCCAAGAATTCCGCACTTTGCTTAAAACCGTAGAATGCGATGGCCAAAAGCGCCAAGCCGACAAGAATGCCGGACAGCGTAAACCAAATTTTTTTGCGGCCGACGATGTTGAGCATATTATGTGGTGGCGGGCTTGGGCGACGGCTGCGATGGTTTCGTGTCCTTCAAAAATGCGCGAAGGAAGAGGCGCGTGGTCGTGATGGCGCTGAACAAACTTACGATGACACCGAGAAGGAGCGTCAAAGCGAAGCCCTGCACGAAACTTGAGGTGAAATAATACAGGATGATCGCGGTGATGATAGTGGACGTGTTGGAGTCCCTGATGGACGGCCACGCACGCCGGAATCCTTCTTCTATGGCGGACGACTTTGGCAGTCCCCTCTTTAATTCTTCTTTAATACGTTCAAAAATAAGGATATTTGCGTCTACCGCCATGCCGATCGTAAGAATAAATCCCGCAAGTCCGGACAAGCTTAAGGTAATGGGAATAATTTTGAAGACTCCGAGCGTGAGCGCAATGTAAATGATGAGCGCAAATGCGGCGAAAAGGCCGAGCAGCCGGTAGTAAAAAAGCATGAAAAGAATTACAAGGAGCGTTCCTGCGATGCCCGCCACAATCACCTTCCGCAGTGAATCGGCGCCGAGCGTGGGGCTTACCGTCTGCTGGTTAATGAGCGTAATGGGCGCAGGCAGTGCGCCAGCGTTGAAGCGTTCCACGAGCGTGCGGGCGCTATCCACCGTGAAATTGCCGCTGATGACCGCCTTGCCGTTCGGAATCGCTTCTTGCACCACGGGCGCCTCAATCAGATTATTATCCAAAAAAATCGCCAAAGGTTTCCCGACGTTGGCCGCCGTGATCTTGGCGAAAATCTGCGCGCCCTGATCGTTGAATGAGACCTGCACCTCCGCCGCGCCGGTCGTTTGGTTGAAATTCAGCTGCGCGCCCGTCACGTATTCACCGGTGAGGTTCGTATACACATATTGCGTGGTTGAACCGTTCTGCTCCACCTCGCGGAAATCCAAAAGCGGCGTCTGGCCGATTTGGTTGATCGCATCGCTCACATTCTTCACGCCCGCGAGATCAATAATAAGCTGCGCCTGGTTCCCCGTCTGCGCGGTATATACTTGTGGTTCGCTCACACCAAAAAGATTCACGCGTTTTTCAATCACGTCGCGGAGCCCCTGCACGACGGAGTCCTGGTCCGCTGCCGCCACTTTTGAAAGGTCAATTTGGTAGACCAAATGGCTGCCCCCCACGAGGTCCAACCCCAGGTGCCATGGCTGCCACTGCGAACCAATCCACTTCGGATAGACGAAAAATCCCGCCGCAATCGCGACGAGAATGATAATCGTCAAAAAAAGGCCCGGATGCCGCCTCATTGGAAATTACTGTAACAGATTTGGAGAAGAATGCAAATGCTTGAGGTAATGTGCACACACATATGGCGGACTCCCGTACAATCGGGGAATGTCGATCCATATGGCTGAGAATATCAAACAAGAGCGGGTGCGGTGGGTGGAACCCATTGTAAAAGGTCGCACAAGCACCACCGAAGTGATGAAGGTGTTTCCGTATGGGAAGCGGACCTTGGAGCGGTGGCTGCAGGCATACCGGCGTGGCGGTGAATCAGCGCTTGAACCGCGTTCCACCCGGCCGAAGACCTCGCCCAAGGAAACACCGATCAGCATCAAGGAAGCAATCATCGCGTTGCGCAAGAAGAGAAAGGTCTGCGCGCTCAAACTGCATTGGAAGCTCGAAAAGGTGGGCATCCATATCCATGAGCGCACCATCGGAAAAATCTTGAAGACAGAAAGGCTCGTGCGGAAGTATCGTACCAAAAAGATCACGTACAAATATATCAAAGCCACCTGGAAGCCTGGCGACCTCATGGAGATCGACGTGAAGCATGTGCCGGGAACCGTTGCGGGACGTGCATATTTTCAATATACGGCGATCGATTGTGCCTCCCGCTGGCGCTACCTCCGGATTTTCGAGGAAGAGTCCACGCAGAACACCCTCCTCTTTCTTGCGGATGTCATCCGGCGATTTGAATATCGGATCACCGGCGTGAAGACGGACAACCATGCGACCTTCACCAACCGGTACACGGGCACGTACAAGCGGGCGGATCTTTCGCCTGCCCATCAACACGCTTTGGACCGCTTCTGCGCCGAACGCGGCATCGTGCACTACCTCATCGATCCGGGGAAGCCCGCGCAGAACGGCAAGGTCGAACGCTCGCATGGGTCGGACCAGAGAACGCTCTACCACGAAACAACATTTGCTTCGGCAAAGGATTTGCGCCAAAGGGTACGATGGTGGAATACTGAGTACAACAACCTTGAACACTGTGGCCTGAATGGCAAGACGCCGAACGAAGCGCTTGCCGAGTTCAAAACCTAGTCCGCCATATGTGTGTGCCTAAAACATTTGACTGTGCACGGGCCTGGACGATTTTCGAACAATTTTGGCTTTTAGCCCAAAACAGGCCTGTTTTTCTTATGCTTGACAAATGATATCCAATGGATTATAATATTCGCAGGGTAAAGTTCTACCAAGTGGCCGGATTCTAAACAGAATTTGCGGTTCAGTAGCACTTGAGTCTTGTATCGCCGGATAGAAATTTCAGGTGAGGAATCGTGCTGGAGACGACGACCTCAAAGCTCTTTGGCGTTTTAATCCTATAAGGAGGATGTCATGACTTGGATACAGAAACACCCCACTCTCTCGGGAATTTTGGCGGGTCTCCTTGCCGCAGTTGCCTTGCTTTTAGCCCATCGGCTCAGTGAACGGGTGTACGAGATGCTCGAAGTTTTCCTGGTGCTTCTAACAATTATCATCTGCTTCGCCAACGCGGTCATGAGCGAATCCGGGCGAGACTACGACACACATCTGCGTCGTTGGTTCACCTATCATACCAACGGGGAAACATGGTTTATGGGTTTCAGCAGTGGGTACGTCTGCACAACCCTTGTGGTCTTTGTCGGAGGCATGATTGTTTATCTCCTTCGGTAGGTTCGCAATTTTCTGATTTCCTACGAAAGCCCCGCGCTCTGGCGCTGGGCTTTTCTTTTTTGTGCGCAGGGCAGGATTCGAACCTGCGTAGCCCGAAAGGGCGGCACGTTTACAGCGTGCTACGATTGGCCTCTCCGTCACCTGCGCGTTTTATTGAGCGCTTTCGCCTTCCTTATTCTGCCCCGCAATTTCCTTAAAATCAATGTTCGGCTTTTTGCCGTTGTCCTCCGGCTTTACCTTTTCCAAGCGCTTGCTTAGACCGTTGTCAATTTTTAGCATCAACACTTTCAGCCGCCGCAGGACCTTCAAAAGAAAACCGTTCAGAGCCGCGTCAAATTTTTCCGGCAGCTGGGAATGCACCCAGCGGTCAAGCAAGCCGGGTTTCTCGGTAGGCGGCTCTTCCACGATCCGCGGCAGGGCGCGGACCATAAGATAAAGCATCGCCGAAAGCGAGATCATCAAAACGCTTGTGAAAATGAACATTGCCATCGCTTTCTATTATACTCTTATACCTCAATCCGCGAGAACTGGTTTACGGTGATGTTCTCCCCTACCTTCGCGATCACGTCGTTCACGATGTCCTTCACAGTGCGCGATTCATCCTTGATGTACGGCTGCGCGAGGAGCTCCTCCACGTTCGCGGGCGCCGCGGCTGCGATCTGCATCGCAAGTTCGTGAATAAGCTTTTGGAACGGCTCGGAGCGGACCACAAAATCCGTCTCGGCGCGGAGATCCACCAAAACGCCGATGCGACCGCCATGTACATAAGAATGTACGAGGCCGGCACCAGTCGCCCTGCCCGCGCGCTTCTCAACTTTTGAAAGTCCCTTTTCCTGGATGATCTTTTTCGCCGCATCAAAGTCGCCGTGCGCCTCAAGGAGCGCCCTGCGGCAATCCATCACGCCCGCGCCCGTCGCTTCACGCAAGGTTTGCACCGTCTCGGCGGTTACCTCTTTCTTGTTGCTCATATCTTTGATTATACGCTCGCCCCTTCTGGTTTGGGCGTGGGCGGCTCTTGCTGCGCCGCTATCGTTGCTCCTGCCTCCGCAACGGGTGCAGGTGCGGGCGGTGGAGGCGCCGCCGTCCGCACAGCAATCCCCTCGTCCATCGCCTTTTCCACCTTCTCAAAAAACCATTCAATGCTTTTCTTCGCCTTGTCGTTGCCCGGCACGAGGTAGTCAATATCATCCGGATCGGCGTCCACGTTCGCAAACGCGACGACCGGGATCTTTTTGCGCCGCGCTTCGCGGAGCGCCGTATGGTGCATGATCGGATCCACCATGATCAGAAAATCCGGCTCGCGCGAAAGGTTCTCCAAGCCGCCCATCAACTCCTCCAAACGTTTCATCTCGCGTTCAAGCTCCAGCCGCTCTTTCTTGGTGTACTTTTCAAGGGCGCCCGACGCAAAATCGCTGCGCAGTTTTTTGAGATATTCAATCCGTTTTGCGATGATCTTGAAGTTCGTGATCGCGCCGCCCACCCAGCGATAGGTCACGTAGGGAAAGTTAAACTTTTTTGCGAGGCGCACGATAGATGCCTCGGCCGCCGGCTCGGTACCCACAAAGAGCGCAAGGCAATTCCCGCGCATTTTTTCTTTTATGAAGCCGAGCGCCACGTCCAATGCATCACTTGTTTTCTGAAGATTGATAATCTCAATCCCGGCGCGGTTCGCAAGAACAAACTGCCGCATCTTCGGATTCGTTTTGCTCTTTTTCCGTCCATAGAAAACTCCCGCGTCAATCATCTCGCGGGAAGCTTCCGAGGGATACATCAAGGCCTCTTCTGGCATATGAAACACAGTATAACAAAGAAAAAAGCGGAGTGTCAACTTGTCTCGTTGCAGCGCAGCAAAATTAAAAGGCGCCCTAATGATTATTTTCTCCGGATTGGGGCGCCACAACCCGGAGATACTTCCCTACCTCGCCGCGTGATGCGCAACGTGTGTGATTGCAAGGAGGCAAGCGCCGACGATGATCGCTGCCGCCAATAGGATGCCGAGGACGAGTTGCCATTTTTCGCGGCGCGGCTGTTTTTGCTCACCAAAAAGAGTAGTCATGGGAACCTCCTTCCCATTGTCCTCATACCATAAACTGCCACTTATATCAACATACAAACAGAAAACACCCTTTCACCCTATGTCGCCACCGAGAGGAAGAAAATGACGAGCCCGAGCGCGCAGAAGATAGCGGAGATGATCCAGAAGCGCATGGTGACCTGCGATTCGGGCCAACCGAGTGCTTCAAAGTGGTGGTGGATAGGCGTGGAGCGGAATATCTTTTTGCCGCCGCGGAGTTTTTTTGAGGCTATCTGGACAATGACGGAAAGGGATTCTATGACGAGGATGATCGCGAAGAACGGGAGGAGGAGTGCGGTGTTCGTAAGCATTGCGATCACGCCGATCGTGATACCGAGAGACATTGAGCCGGTGTCGCCCATGATGAACTTCGCCGGGTAAATGTTGTTCCAAAGGAATGCGAGGAGAGCGCCAACCATCATTCCTCCAAACGCCGCGAGGTCGTAACGGTGGAGAACGAAAGCAACGGTCGTGAGCGCGACGAATGCGAAGAGTGACACGCCGCCCAGAAGGCCGTCCAAGCCATCCGTTTCGTTCGCGGAAAACGCGCTCGCGAAAATAATGAAAATGAAAATGGGAATGTACCACCAGCCAATCTGGTAGTTGCCGAGGAAGGGCACCGTGATAACATCCCAGCCAAGACGGAAATAGAACCACCATGCGCCCACGAGCGCGATCGCGAGATACAGAACGGATTTCTGGCGGACTTTTAATCCCCCGCCGGACCCGCCGCCGGCCCGTAGTGCCCCCAACCAATCGTCCAGTAGGCCCAGGAGTGCGGCGCCCATGAGTGCGGCGAGTGGCAAGTAGGTTTCCGCACGATTGATGAAGTTCAGATAGTGCCACACGCGGCCGTCAAACAGTCTGTTTAGGATGCCGAAAATTGCAGCGAGGCCGATCACGGTGCCCCAGATAATGACACCGCCGCCGGTCGGCGTTCCGGCTTTCTTCTTGTGCAATTCGTAGAACACTGGTGCGTCGGCCTCCTCGCGGATCTGCTTGTCAAAATGCCGCCGTTTGAGAAATCGGTACCAGGCAGGCGTAATAAAAAGCGCCACCGTGAATGCGATCGCCGAAAGCACAAGAACCCTTATTGTTTGCGTAACCAGTATGCTCATGCAGTATTACTTGAAATTTGCTTTATACCAATCATACAACGCTTTCGTATCGTCAAAGCGAGCGCTACTCCCCAGGACAATGACGACGAGCGGCTTCCCGCCGTTGCGGAACACCGAGAGAAGGTTGCCATCCGCCTGATCGGTATAGCCGGTCTTCCCGCCGACGAAATCCGCATCGCCCGCGAACTCATTGATACTTTTCAATAAGATTTTCTTTCCAGAATTCTCCTCGGTAATGGTGGCCTGCGGAGTTCTTGTAATCCGAAGAATCTGCGGATAATCGGCATATAACTTCTCTGCGAGCTTCAAAAGGTCGTTCGCGGTGGATTCGTCGCCCGCGGAAATGCCGGAGGGGTCGTCAAAATGGGTATTGTTCATTCCCCATACCGCGGCGCGCGCGTTCATCTCCGCAAGGAATGCTTCTCTGCCGTAGAACGATGCGAGCGCTTCCGCAGCGACGTTGGACGAGGGAAGCAATATGGCGCGCAACAAATCGGATACCGCATACCTGCCGCCGACCACGAGCGCCTGCTCGGTCACGTCGGCCGCGAACATATTTTCGGTGATGGTGATCGCAGTCGCGGTCGCGGTCGCCACATTGAGTTTGTCTTCCACAACGGTCGCGGTCATAAGCTTTGCGATAGAGGCGGTCGGCCACCGCGCATCGCCGTTTGCCGATGCAAACGATGTCCCGCTCGTAAGATCGGCGACGAGCGATGCCGCGTCCGTGAGCACAGGCGGCGGAGCGCTCTGCCCGGAAAGTATCGCGGGAATGTTCGCTGCGGGAGTGTTCATTTTGGGAACGTCCGCTTTGGCTTGGGTGTCGCTTTCCACATCACCCACACTACCGACGCCGCTCGCACCGTGGGCAGTGACGGCGGCAGAAGGCAAAATGAACATTGGCACCGCACTTGAAGCGTTCCCTCGTATCACATTGTTCGCTGAAGCAAGGTTCGCAGCGGGAGCGGCCGCCGGATACATCATCTTTGAAAACAGCACCGCACCGATCACGACGACCAAAAACGCAAATTTTGCGAAGGTGTTATTCATGGGTTGGTTGTTCCGGAGGCGAGATTGGCGATGCCGGTTCGGTCGGCACCGGTCCCGCCACGTTTTGCGTTTCAAAGATTTTCAAAAGCTCTTGGAATCTTTCGTACTCCGGCAGGTCTTTTTCTGCGGCAATGCCGAGATGTTTCATAAGTTCAAACGTCGGCCGGTACAGGAATCCGGAGGGGTGCTCGGGATCCGGCAGGCGCTCTATGAGCCCGCGGATCATCAAACTTCTCAAGATCACGATGGAATTCACCCCGCGCAGATATTCCAATTTCGCGCGCGAGATGGGACCGAGATACGCCACGATGGAAAGCGCCTCAAGCGACGCCGGCGTGAGTTCTTCCGTAAGCTCGTCTTTCACAAAGTCCTCCAAAAGCTTGCCAAATGCGGGCTTTGTCGCGAGCTGGATCTTTTCTTTATCCGCGACCAAATGCAATCCCCGCTCCGGCGTTTCCAAATGCTTTTTTAATTCCTCCGCGAGCGATTCGGCTTCGCCCTTCTTCAAATTTAATACCGACTCTATCTTTTTATACGAAAGCGGTTCGCCGTGAATGAAAAGCAGCGCTTCCAAGGAAGCTAATTTCTGATCGGGCGCGTCACTCATTTTTTCTTGACCATTATATCAGAAAAATTATCTATTTGCTCAAGAAGGATGAGCTGTTCGCGCGCGAGGTGGAGAATCGCGAGGAAGAGCACGATCATTTCCGAGCGCGATTTTTCACCCGAAAGCCGTCGGAATTGCAGGTCGCCCTCGGCTTTGACGCGGTTGAGCACTTCGGAAATCTTCTCTTCAAGCGTAATGATCTTTTCTTTGATGGTTTCCGTTTCAAAGGCATAGGTTTTTACGATTTCAAAGATTTTGAGAAGCCCCGCCTGGAGCGTGGGCGTATCCAAATTGTCGCCCGGGTAGAAGACCTTCTGTCCCGCGGCAAGCCCCGTCCCGCGCCCCAAAAAGTACGGCCGGCTGTAGGAACGGTGGCTTTCGCGCCAAAGCTTATTGAAATGTTTCAGTACCGGCTTCAGCGCCTGGTACCGCCTCAAGCGTTCTTCCAATTCTTTGATGTCCGTTTCCTCATCCTCCATAAGCGCAAGCCCAGGCAAAAGATGCTTTGACTTCAAAAAAATGAGCTTGCTTGCGACAGAGATAAAGTCGGCTAGGACGCGCAAGTCCACGCGGAATTTCTCCTCGCCCTCTCCCCCGCCTTGCCGGAACCGTTCAAGGTATTTCAAAAAGCCATCAGTGACCTTCGCCAGGCTCACCTCACTTACCCCTAACTTCTCGGCTTCAATAAGTTCCAGAAGTTTCTCAAGTGGTCCACTGAACTGTTCCGTTTTGATTTCGTACGGCATGACTTTATTCCGCCCCGAGGTCCGCGGCGGTGTAGCTGTTCGCGGCATCCCACAGAAGCCAGCCACCGTAGTACTGGCTCGTGGTCGTGGTATCCAACGTATCGTAAACCGCATGCTTTTCAAGCGCGACCATTTGGGGCGTGTACGGCACGCCGTACAGGTCAAAATCCTGAAGCCACGGGCGGAGCTTTGTCTGCGGGATATAGCCGAGATTGAATGGCGAGTGCGCTGCCGCCTTCGTGCTGGTTGCGGTGGTACTGGCGGTAGTACTGGTTGTAGTGGTGCTGGTCGTGGTGCCCGTTGCAGTCGCGATAGTTGAATTGCTATTCCCCATCGCTACAAGCTTTGCGATCGCATGTGTAAGCGAATAACTGATCACTTGGTACGGATACGAAGCGGGGCTTTTATATCCCAAAAATCTACTTGCATAATGGGATGGGTAAACCATCGGCGACACGTAATCAAAATATTCGTAGGCGCTTTGGATGACCTGGCCGATGCCAAGGTCATCGTTATTGATCGTTGAAAGCCCGAAGAGGTCGGCGGAGAGTTTTTCGTTCGGGAATTGCGCGCGCAGGAATTTGAAATAGTCGGCAATCACGGTCGCCATGGGCGTCTTCCCATTCCAATATGGATAGGAAATATTGCCAAGCGATCCGTCAGAGGCGAAACGAATGTAGTCAAATTGAATTTCGTCAAAGCCGCGGCCAAAGGCGTCACTCGCGATTGTGGCGAGATAATCCCACACGGGGGTCGCGGCGGGATCCATCCACGCAAGCCCGTTATTGTCCTTCCAAACGCCGCCCGTTGTCTTATTGCGCAGCGCCCACTCCGGATGTGCCTTCGCAAGGATCGGATCCTGAAAATCGGTGATGCGGCCGATCGCGTAAATGCCGTTGTCGTGCAGTTCTTTGATGAGCGCGTTCGGACGCGCAATGCGGATCTCGCTCTCCGCACCGGACGCCTTCACCTGCGGCACGTCCATCGCGTACGAGACGTAGCCGGAATAATCTTTGAGGTCAATGACGACCGCATTGAGACCGGTACTCTTAAGAAGATTGATGATTGATTGCACCCTGCCGGGAGATCCCGCAACCCACGCGGTCAAATAAATTCCCTTCACTATAGAAGGAGGGTTTGCGAGCTTCGGCTGGGGAGCGATGTCATCCCCACCTGCAGACGATGCGGCGGCCACGTTGGGAGGTAGTTGTGGCGCCTCCGATTCTCTAAGAAGCGGGCTGGAAGACGCTGAAGACGTTGCGGAAAGGGCCGCCGTTCCGTTCGTTCTGGACGTCACGACGCCTGCGATATCGGCGCTGGTCGCGGGGTTCACTGCGACATTGTTTGAAGAAAAGGATAAAAAAAATGCTGCGGCAAGAATAACGCAAATAAAGACGACTCCTGATATCAATTTCATGTCTCTTCCATCATATGGAAAAAAATTGCCGAAATCAACGGGATTGCCTATAATTTTCGTAAATGGCACAAGCGCTCTACCGAAAGTATCGCCCCAAAAAACTGGACGAGGTTCTCGGACAGGAAACGAACATGTTGATCCTCAAAAACGCCGCGAAAGCGGGGCGTTTGGGGCAAGCGTATATCTTCCACGGGCCGCGCGGGACGGGGAAAACGACCACGGCGCGGCTCTTGGCAAAGCTTCTCAACTGCGAAAAACGGCGGGGCGACCCTGAGTTCGCGAAACTCGGCGAACCGTGCAATGAGTGTCGCGAATGCCGCGAGATAGACACGCAGAACTCGTTTGACGTGATTGAAATAGATGCTGCCTCCAACCGCGGCATTGACGAGATCCGCAATTTGCGCGAGAGCATCCGCACCTCCCCCGCCACGGCCGCCCACAAGGTGTACATCATTGATGAAGCGCATTCGCTGACTGGCTTCGCCTTCAACGCGCTTTTGAAAACATTGGAGGAACCGCCGCGCCACGCGGTGATCGTGCTTGCAACGACTGAGTACGAAAAACTGCCGGCCACGATCACCTCGCGCGCACAACGGTTCACCTTCAAAAAGATCTCTAAAACCCATATCATGGAAATGCTCGCGGCGATCGCGAAAGGGGAAAAAATAGGAATCGACGAACCGGCACTGGAACTCATTGCGGCGGCAGGTGAAGGAAGTCTCCGCGACGCCATCTCGCTCCTGGACCAGATCGCGTCTCTCGCAACACACATCGACCTCGCGACCGTGGAACGCGTGACGGGCCGTACCGGCCTCAAGAAAATCCATGAGCTTGCCGCACTCATACTCGCGAAGGATGCGAAGGGCGCGCTTGCCTACGTTTCGCTCCTCACCGACGAAGGATATAACCTCGTGCAGTTCGCGAGAGACCTTATCCACTATCTGCGAAAGGTGCTCTCCCTCAAAGTGAACCCTTCGCTTGATAAAATTTTTGAAAAGGAGCTCACACGCGACGAGATCGCGGCAGTGAAGAAACTTGCTGCGCCCGCCGACGCCGCATTCCTCGTGAAGTTCATCAAATCCCTTATCCGCGCGTACGCCGAAATGCGGTACTCGCCCTTCGCGATCGTGCCGCTTGAGATCACGATCATTGAGAATCTATAGACGCCCGAGGGATTTTTGTTATATTATAGGAAACGCAACCGCAGCACGGTGGTACGGTTGCGACATTGCCGGGTCATCTAATGGTAGGATGCGACTCTCTGGAAGTCGTCATCTTGGTTCGAATCCAAGCCCGGCAGCATTGACTTTTTTCTATCGGCGTGTTCTCGTAATATGAGGTTCTTTTGCGACCCGCAGGGCCTCGTTGGTTAAATATTTTTATTACTCACCTGCAACTTCAATCGTTTTGTTCTTGTATATCAGCATGCTCCGGAGATGCGAAAGGAGAATTCTCTTTTCAGACGAGCTGCCGTTCTTGAGAAGGTGCTTTGCGTAGGTTTTGACATTGATCTTTTCCAGGTCAATGCCGTGAGTCCCCTCTACGCCCATTACTGTCGATAAGTTCCTCAGCCGCTTGATCTCCTCCTCGCACTGCATCGCGACGCCCAGTTCGTTGAGCTTCACCGCATCGATGATGTCAGCGATCTTGGCCATGAAATCGTCCTCTTTCATGTAGTGGTTCTTGCAGGAACGGTCTTTTGATCTGCTACATCCATAATAGACACAGCGGGTGGTCGTGCCGTCTTTTCTTTTGACGAATTTCTGCTCGGCGATGATGTGCGATCCGCAGATGCCGCAGGCAATGAGTTTGGTGAAAGCGAACTCGCTTGCTTTTCTCCTCGTTTCCTCGCGTTTCAGCTGAAGTTGCACATTTCGGAAAAGTTCCTCAGAGATGAGCGGTTGATGTTTCCCTTGATACCAGTTTCCGCTCTTTCTGGGAAATTCCAGCATGCCATAGAAGAAGGGGCTCGTGAGAACGCGGTAGATACCGCTCAGGCTAAGAGATTTGTCGCCGCGGGTTCTAAACTGCTTCTCGTCCTTCAGCCAGCGGTAGATCTTTCTCCCGCTCCAGCCCTCGCCCGCTTTTTTGAAAATCAGCCTCACGACGGGCGCCCGCTTCTTGTCCACGATGACTTCGCATTTCTTGTCCCGCAGCATCTGGTTCAGATATCCCAACGGAGCTTTGCCCGGCCAGAGGCCGGTCTCGACCCTCGCCCGGAGGCCACGCATCACATTTTGACCTTTATTGTCGTTTTCAAGCTTCGCCTGTGAACATAATATCATGAGCAAGAACTTTTCGTTCGGGGTATTGGCAAATTTCTGCCCGAAGGTACGGATGCCCACGAGCAGGCCTTGGTCCATAAGATCAACGAGCTTTCCCAAATCCCCAGCATTGCGGCTCAAGCGATCGGGTGCCCAAGTGAGGATACCGTTGAACGTGCCGTTCCTCACGTCATCAAGGATTTTGTTGAACACCGGACGTCCTCCGGAGTTCTTTGCTGAATGGCTTTCCTGCCGTATCTCCGCGACATCCAGTTCCTCGCGTTCCGCGATCTGCTTCATCTCCTTTACCTGACTCTCGATGGAAAGCGCCTGACGCTCGTCCTGCTCGCTGCTTTTTCTCGCGTACAGGCAATATCTGACCTTTATGGAAGCCGGCACTTTTTGTTGGGTCGCGGCCCCCATCAACCCTTGGTTTGTATTCATCAAGGACAAGGGTGCCGCCACAGTCAAGGAAGTCAAGCACCCTACAAGGCTTGGAAAGGCTCACGTATGGAGCAGATATGGTTCGTGCTATAATCTAAGTTCATAAGATACAGTCGCAAAAAGATCTAATATAAATAGATGACTATCGAATGGAATAAAGTAACGTGGTACTCGAGGACCCTCACGATAGTAGTTTTTATCGCGACGTTCTTCATCGGATTCAAATTCGGCTCCCTCTATCAGCAGGCTAAAGATTATTCCGCCCTGCCCTTGACTGCTGCGCGATCAACATCGACATCCAACACTGTGGCGAGTACAAGTCAGACCTCAAAAAATGGAACTACCAAGACAGCGCCGCCGAACGCGACCCATTACAATGGTATGCTGATCTGCAAGAATAATAGTGGTTGCCCCGCCGGTTATTCGTGTATGCAGCCCGGGCCGATAATAGCGGGTCAACAGTCACCTAGGGTTTGCGTACCTACCGGACAAGCGGTACCTCTCTAAGATTGCGGAACAACCCCTGAGATGTTATGATGTTAATTGATATAACGTCGATCAAAAACATACAAAATGACTAGAATAAATAAATTCATAGTTTCAGTCGTATTCATCAGCACCGCTGCTTTGATCGGAAGCGCCTCTATCGTCCATGCCGAGACTCGACCAGATTGGTTCAGGGGCACCCAGGACCAATTCCAACAAATGGTCAAAGACAAACTCGCTGAAATTTCACAGGTGCAGAATAAAAGAGTGTGTGATGTCGCTACGGGAGGCAATGTTGCCTGTACTGCCAGGGTAGTCGTAGATTCAAGCGGCAGGGTAAAAGCTAATGCGTTGCCGATCGGTTACGGCCCAGCCCAGTTTCTTGGAGCCTACGATCTTACCGGATCATCCACTTCAGCTCTGCCGCCGGTAATTGCCATCGTTGACGCTTATGATGACCCGAATATCGCGAGTGATCTCAGTACCTACAGCTCGACCTATGGCATCTCTCAGCTGCCGACCTGTAGCGGCTCAATCGCCACTTCTACGTCGGCTTGTTTTGAAAAAATGAACCAGAACGGAAGTACTTCTCCTTTGCCGTCACCAAACTCATCCTGGGCTCTTGAAATCTCGCTCGACGTTGAGATTGCTCATGCAACTTGTGAGAACTGCAGCATCCTCCTCGTTGAAGCAAATTCAAACAGTTTCACCGATTTACTTACGGCAATAGACACGGCTGTGGCGAATAACGCGACCGCGGTATCCGGCTCTTGGGGTGGAAGTGAATTCTCCGGCGAGGCAGCCTACGACAGCCACTTTAACAAGACTGGCGTCGCTTTCACTTTCAGCGCGGGAGATAGCGGTTACGGGACTCTCTATCCAGCGGCCTCACAATACGTGACCGCAGTTGGCGGAACGACCTTGTTGCTGAGTGGCAATTCCTACCTAAGTGAGAGCGTTTGGAACAATCAATACGGCGGAACTGGCAGCGGCTGCAGTACGCAGCAGGAAGCGAAACCTACCTGGCAGCACGATCCATCTTGCGCTTATCGAACCATAAATGACGTTTCGGCCGATGCCGATCCGGCGACCGGTGCCGCGGTCTATGATAGCTATGGCTATGGCGGTTGGGTCCAAGTAGGTGGAACAAGCCTATCATCCCCCTTCGTCGCTGCGGTATATACCTTGCACGGAGTTCCGAGCGGCGTTATGGCTAATTCACTGCCTTATACCTATGGTAATTCTTCTAACCTGAATGATATAACCACGGGGAGTAACGGTTCTTGTGGCGGCAGTTATCTCTGTACTGCACAGGTAGGCTACGATGGTCCAACCGGTTTAGGCACTCCTAAAGGAACAACCGCTTTCTATCCTACGCCCGACTACACTGTTGCCGTTACCCCATCCTCTCAAACAGTACTAACGGGGACAAGCACCAGTTACACCGTCACCGCCACGCCATTAGTAGGATTCACCGGAACGGTTACGTTTAGCGTGAGCGGGTTGCCGACGGGTGCCACGGCGAGCTTCAATCCGCCATCAGTGACCGCTCCCGGTTCTTCCGCTATGATAGTGAGCACCGCCTCCACCACGCCCACTGACACCTATCTTTTGACTATTACTGGGACGAGTGGTTTACTCTCGCATACGGCGACCGCAACTCTTATCGTCTCCACGCCTGATTTCTCCCTCTCGGTTAGTCCTGCTTCGATGACAGTGCCAGCCGCAGGGGGGACGGCGAATTATGCGATCACCATTGCTCAGAGTGGAGGATTTAGCTCGGCGGTTGCGCTGTCCGTAAGCGGCCTTCCCGCAGGAACGGTAGGCAGCTTCAATCCTAACCCGGCAAGTGGCAGCTCATCGGCGTTGTCGATAACAGTGAGTTCGACGACAATTCCCGGATCGTATCCGATTACTATTACCGGCGTAAGCGGTGCCCTGACACACACGGCGACAGCAACGCTCGTAAAACAATCCGCACAAAGCTTCTCACTTTCGGCGAGCCCATCATCGCTTAGCGTTTCTCGTGGGAGAAGCGGAAGCTATAAGGTTACCGTGACCCCCGCAGGAGGATTTACCGGATCGGTAACCCTCTCTGTTAGCGGACTTCCTTCCGGCACAAGCGTAAGCTTCAGTACGAATCCTACCAAGTCCTCTTCTACGCTTAGGGTCAATGTCGGTTTCAGAACGCCTACAGGTACTTACGTGCTTACTATAAAAGGAACGAGCGGTTCGCTTTCGAGCACAACCAGCGTCACGTTGACGGTGAAGTGAAAGAGGGCAGGGCGAGATAGAAGAAAAATCGCTGATTGTTTCAGCGGTTCTTCTTCTCTAGGGTAGACAACCAGCGATGGAGGGAGAGAGGATATGCCGCCACTACGGCTCTCTTCGTAGGGGCGAGGGTTACTCCGCGGCATATAGATAAATCAAGGAAAATCAAATGCCGAGGGTAACGGGGCGACCCACACGGTTCGAATCCAAACCCCGCAGCCACAGTCAGCGCAGTATCGTGGGAGACCGGAGAGCGTCATTTTACTGTCCTCTCAATCGTCGGTTCTAAATTTAAAATCCGGTACGGGTTCTGGACTTAGAACTAGGCATAGATTTTATAATTCCTTTCGGCGCAATAGCATCGCATTCGCGGCAACGATCACCGTGCTCAGGGACATGAAGACTGCTCCCAAGGCGGGTGAAAGCAATACGCCGCGCGAAGCAAGTACTCCCGCAGCAAGCGGGATGGCGACCACGTTGTAACCTGCGGCCCAGAAGAGATTTTGCATCATCTTCGCGTAGGTAAGGCGCGAAAGTGTAATGATCTTTGGGATGTCCCTCGGATCATTCTTTACAAGAATAATACCGGCTGATTCGATCGCCACATTCGTCCCTGCGCCGATTGCGATACCAAGCTCCGCCTGTGTGAGCGCGGGCGCGTCATTTATTCCATCCCCCACCATCGCGACTCGTTTTCCTTTTGACTGCAGTAATTTTACCTTTTCCGATTTCTCACTAGGCAAAACTCGCGCAAAATACTCTTTTATACCCAACTCCCCCGCCACCCACGCTGCCACATCGTCCGCGTCGCCCGTGATCATGGCGACGTCAACTCCCATGCCTTTCAGCGTTTTGATCGCCTCGCGCGATTCGTCACGAATGATGTCCGCAAGGGCAAGTACACCCACAAGCGTACCGTCGCGAAGCACATAGATGATCGTCTTGCCCTTTTTGTGTTCCGCTGCAATCTCGCCAGGCAACGAAACATTTTTCCCTTCAACCACGCCCGCGCCTCCAATGACGACTACCGCCTCGCCTATCCGCGCCTGCGAACCCTTGCCGGGGATCCGCGCGAAGTCCTTGATATCGGCAAGCGGAATGTTTTCAGCACGCGCATAGGCGACGATGGCCTTCGCGACCGGATGCTCGGAATACGCATCAACCGATGCGGCAAGCTGAATAACCTCGTGTTTGTCTTTCACGCCGATCGGCCATACATCCGTTACGCCGTATTCGCCTTTCGTGAGCGTACCTGTCTTGTCAAAAAGAACCACGTCAACGTTCCGCGCGGCCTCGAGGGCAAGCCGCTGTTTCACGAGGAACCCATTCTTGGCGGCCTTGGTCGTGGAGATGGATGCAACGAGCGGCACGGCGAGTCCCAGAGCGTGCGGACACGCGATCACGAGGACCGCGACAAGCCGTTCAATGGCGAATGCGGTCCCGCCTCCCGCCGCGATCCACGCGATGACCGTAATAACGCCCGCCCCAACGGCGACCAGCGTAAGGTAGAACGCCGCGCGGTCAGAAAGCACCTGCAGGCGCGACTTCGATGATTGCGCTTCGGCGACAAGCCGCATCACCCCCGCAAGGAACGTATGCTCTCCGATCTTCGTCACTTTTATTTTGAGTGCTCCGTCGCCGTTCACCGTGCCAGCGATAACCGCGCTTCCTTTTTGTTTCGTAACCGGTTTCGATTCACCCGTCGCGAGCGACTCATCAACAGATGATTCGCCTTCAACGATTTCGCCATCCGCAGCGATCTTTCCGCCCGGCTTCACGAGGACGATATCGCCTTCGCGAAGTTCGGCGAGTGGGACAACCTCCGTGCGGTCTCCCCGCACGACCTCCGCCGTGTCCGGCAGGAGTTTCGAGAGTTCTTTCAATGCGCTCTGGGCACCGCCCACCGCCCGCATCTCAATCCAATGCCCAAGAAGCATGATCGTAATCAACGTGGCAAGCTCCCAAAAGAGCGTATCGCTCCGGCTCGCAAGAACGGCGTAGACGCTCCACGCATATGCCGTCGTGATCGCAAGCGCGATCAGTGTCATCATGCCGGGCAAGTGCGCCTTAAGTTCGCGCCACGCGCTTGCAATGAAAACCCATCCGCCGTAGAGGAAAACGATTGAGGCGAGGACGAACTGTATGTAGACCAATCCCGGGAACGCGGGCGCGCTCCAATGGAAAATCGCCTGCGTCATGTCCGAATACAGCACGAGCGGGATACTCAACACCAAACTCACCCAGAACTTCGTTCTGAAGATGTTCGTGCTGTGGCCTTCGTGTTTGTCGAAGGATGCGGTGCCATGCCCGCCGTGATCAATCTGCATCTTTGATTTTTGGGGCTTTGCGGGAATAAGGTTCATTCCACATTCGGGGCACAGCCCGGGATGGTCCTGAACTACTCCCTGGTGCATCGGGCAGGTATATGTTTTCGCGTTTTCGCGGTTCATATGGTCCATGGGTTTCATTATACCCCGCATCCGCCCGACGATTTGTTCTGCACGGGCTGCGTTTGCGCGACGATCTGCGAGTATCCCTGTGCGCTTGAGAAGTTGGCTGCCAAAATGTCTTTTGGATTTACCGTTTTCCAATCAATGCCTTTGCCCTGCAAGTATTGCGCTATGGTCAGGTAGTTGTCGGGGAACCAATATGAGTTCACCGCGAGCGCGGTTTCGTACATCTGGTCCTCCGACGCGCCCTGCGAAGCCATGAGTTCAAGCAGGCCGAGCATCGCCATGCCGTGGTTACAATCGGGGAAATACACCGAGTTGCCGCAGCACGGACGGTAGATGTTCTTCGCGACGCTTTCCACGAGCGACTGCTCGCTTGGCGTGAGCGTCACGAACTGGTGCGCGTCGTAGTGGGCCATCGCTTTGCCCTGAGCGAGCGTCCACCCGCCCGTCGAGGCGAAGTTCCCCGCGCCGCCGTATTGCGGGTTCTGCATCGGCCCGCTTTCAAGAATCGGGTTCTTGTTGCCGAGGCCCAACGCCCACAAGAGATTGAGGAGAATGCCGGAGTTCTGCGATGTTATTGTGATCTGCCCGTTATTCGGCGAATCGAGCAGCGCTTTCATGTCCTGCGGTAGTCCGCCCCGCTCCGCGTAGAGCACCGCGAACTGCGCTTCATCGATGACTCCCGCTTGAACCATCTGTTTTCCGAGATCGCCCCACGTAACGGGCAAGACGATGCCATTCGCCGGTATCACTTCCTCCTGCAACGCGTTGATGTTTTGATTCGCCGGGACGGCAGCAGTTTCCGCCGTTACGGATCTCGGAGAGATCCTCGCGATATACAGCTGGACGCCGGAAAAGATAAGGAGCGCGGCGGCGATCATCGCGCTGCCGATAATGATGCCGTTGCCGCTGCTTTTGATTTCCGTCTGATTTTCGTTTTCCATGTTATTCATCGCAGCAATCGGCGAGCTTGTTCACCAGATCCTCAACCGTTGAGCTGCTCTTTGCCGCCTCCTTTATATTTTGACCTTTGATCAACTTCAACTTGAGCGCCCAGAAAAGCGAATACACTTTATATGCCCCCTCGAAAGTCTGCTTTGCCTTTTTCTTTTCTCCTTCGGATTGCAGTTTGTTGCCGACCTCGGTAAGGCGCATCGTCGCTGCCAAAAGATGCTTTGCAATGCACCACGTTTCGCCTTCGTTATTCGGCATGAGCTGCGCAAGGAACTCTTTTCTTAACGCGCGAATCTCTTGGACCGTATCGAAGTATTCGTCCTTCTTGGTTTTGGCAGCCGTGAAGAAGAAATGCTCTTCTAAGCTCACGAGGTTCATGACGGCGATGCTCAGGTCTTCCGTCGTCGAAAGATCCACGCCCGCCTTTTCTTTGAAGGATTCTACCTTACCGAGAAACTCCTCTAATGTTGGTTTTTTATCCATGGTTTTTGTTGGTTAGAGCCAGAAGATGAAGAAACCGAGAATGATCATGATGATCCCGGCCCACAATCTCACGCCCTTTGTTTTTTCCTTTTTCCATTCCTGCGCCTTGAGGACGACAATCTTGTCCGACGCGATCCAGAGCACGACGATGAGCGGGAGGATGAGGATAAGGTTATAAAGCGCAAGATATCCGAATCCGGCGAAGTAGGTCATTTTGTCGTGCAGGAGTCCGATGACCATAAGGTATGGCCCGCCCATGCACGGGAACTGGCACGCGCCTACAAGGAGTCCCAACCCGAACGCCGCGAGAACTGATGCCCGGTTCATGAGCTTGGCCATGCTCCGATGCGCGGCGGCGGGCAGTTGGAGTTTTATCGGGAACTGCGGAAAGAACTCATTCACGATATTAATCAAGCCGAAGGCAATGAGCAGCACCGCGCCGAGCTTGCCCATGAAATGCGGTACGTTGAAGAGCACAAGCGCGTGAAGGATGCCGAGGCCGATCAGGAAGTATGCCGCGAAGATGCCCGCGATGTAGACGCCGCCGATCTGTAGGATTTTCTTCCGTTCCATCTGCATCCCGAAGAGGAACGCAATCGTGATGAGGAGGATCGAGAACGAGCACGGGTGTACGCTGTCGAGGAGCGCTGCCACGAGAACGAGCGGCAGAAGCCACGAGCCCTTGTTGCTCACATTCCAAAGGAACGAACTGACGAACGGGCTGTGCTGGAGGAATACGATGCCCGCGATCGCAAGGGCAACAGTCCCCAATGTTATGAGAAATCGTTTCATGGGGGCTATGGGGTCACGACTGCTTTGATTTCAAGTTGGAGCGTCCCGCCGTTCTCTTCGGTCGCATAGATAAAACGATCAATGTTTCCCACGCCAGCGGGGCCGTGGGCCGCAGGATCAAAGACGACGTCAATGCTCTGCGTGCCGTGGGCGGGAATGACATCGTTGGCTGCCGTCGCGCCCCCCATGCCAGGCATGCCGAACGGGCCTTCTTTAGAACTGCCGTCCACGATGTAGGCCGTCGTGCACATGCACGATGTCTGGAGGTTGTTGATCGTGATGTCCCCGCCAGTCGGATTCGTTATCTGGAACATGTGATCCACCTTGCCGTTCGCCATTGAGATCGTGCCAAAGTCGTGGAATGTCTCGGCTGCGGTAAGCGAGCTCTTTTCGCTGAGCTGGGCCTGCGTCGGCCCGGCCATTCTGCCGTATCCCCATACCATGAATCCGAGCACGGCGACGGCGATGAGGACGATAATAATGATTGTTTTTGTATTCATTGCTTTGTGTGATGAATTTACGGACGAAAAAACCGCGTGCGAGCGGTTTATGCCATGAACAAGAAGCGAAGGGTTTTCGCTAACTATTCATGGCACGGGCAAAGGACGGGTCACTCTTTTCATGAAGCGCGATCCATCGCACAAGCTGAAGGTGTTGGGGCGATATGAAATCATCCCTCTGTCGCACGGCGAAATCTCTTTGCGGATCGGCGATCTGTTTGATGGCCAAGAAAAGCGCCGCAAGCGTGAGAAGGAGAAGAGCAGCAAGCAGCGAAGATGCCTGAACCACCGCCGTGGAGATGCTCTGAAACGCATGGAGGTGCGCCGCGAAATGTTCGATCGGGGAAAGCATCGAGCAGCTCCCGCCGGGCACAGACCCGAAACATCCTGCCATCATGTGCCCCGGCTCGCTCATCACCGAGAAGCCGAAGATCGCCGTCGCGACGACGGCCATGATGATGATTGGGAACATTATTTGAACGGCGACCTTGTTCATAACTTATTTGAGAGGGTGAAGATTTTAAGGAGCTCCGCGACCGCTTTGTCTTCTTGTTTCGGATTGCGGAGCTGATGTTTCACATGCGTTCGAATGTGGTTCTCAAGAAGCAAGCCGCTGAGGCTTTTCAACGATTGCTGGATAGAGAGCGATTGCAGCAAGAGGTCAACGCAGTATTTCTCGCTTTCAATGGTCTTGGTAAGCCCCTTCATCTGCCCCTCAAGGATTTTGGCGCGATGCAGGCTTCGCCTTTTTATCTTTGCATCCATATCCCCATAATACTCCCTCCCCCTATTATGTCAACGTGGCGGTAAATCGACCCCTTATTTTATATCTCAAAGTATCTCATCAGGATTCTCCGATCTGGCTCCTTTACCTTGTGGTTCTTGCCTATCTCTCAATTCCGCTCTTTATCCAATTATTGCCCGAAATGCCTTTAACTGGGACGGGTCAAAAAATTTCCAAACCCGACCCTCAAAGAATCCCTCAAAGGTTGACATCTGGGCGTTCCGCAACTGGGTCACACAGCCAACTCTGGTAGGATAAGTGCATATGGGGGCAAGAGATTCTTTTATTATCGAAAGGGGTATAATTGAGCTCTATGGCACAAAGCGACGGTTATAACAAGGATTTTACGGATAAGGCTAACGCATCGAGCGAGGGAGCGGTTGAAGAAAGGGAAGACTAGCTCAACGAGCACGGCCAGCCTGATTTTGAATATCTTCAATCCCTCGCGACGAACGGCAGCCCGGGAGCATTGGAGAAGTTAAGGTCCATCGCCGAGGATCTGAATGTGGAATACGATCCTAGCACCTCAACCGAAGAGTTGATTGGAAGAATAAGATCGGCCACTGAACGGAACGAGGACGGAGGTCCTAATGCTACCACTTAATTGCGGATACTAAAAAAACCGCCGGTTCTCTGCGGCGGTCTTTTGTAAAACCAATGCGTTATGCGCGCGTAACGTTCGTGGCGTTCGGGCCCTTGTCGCTCTGGGCGACCTCGAAGGTGACGGCATCGCCAACCTTAAGTTCATCGAAGGTAACGCCCCTCAACTCGTTCGAGTGAAAGAAGAGGTCTTTTGTCTCGCCTTCGCGAGCAATAAATCCGAACCCCTTCTCCGTAAGTCTTTTGATAGTTCCTTTCATGTTTTTGTTATTTTGTTTTCTACACTAGAAATTCGACTAGATCTCTTAGTTCCTGTATCATCTCCTTCTTTCTGATGGGAAAACAATCCGACTATTAAACTTTGGCCGCGCTTTCCGATTGCGCTTGATTTTTGTTTTTTTGCCGCCTCTCATTTCTTTATCATTTTCATTATACGTCTCACCGCCGGTTTACTCAAGTCAAGACAAAAAATTTGAGGAGGGTCAATGCGTCGGAGGGCAAGGGGGCGGCCGCATGGTTCGACACAGCGCTAAATAAAGCTAGGTAGCAGCGATGGTAGCGGCGATGAGCGGCTGATTTCTTTGAGGGCTATCTTTGATATACTTGAGTACATGGACACCCGCTCACTTCAAGAAACCGTGTCGCACCTCCTTGCGCCAGGGAAAGGCATCCTTGCGGCGGACGAGAGTACGGGCACTGCCGACAAGCGCCTTGCCGCGCGCAACATCCCGCAAAACGAAGAAATGCGGCGGCGATGGCGCGAACTTCTCTTTACCGCGCCGGAAATTGAGAAGGGCCTTGGCGGCGTAATTCTCTACGACGAAACCATCCGGCAAAACGCTTCTGATGGCACTCCCTTGCGCGAGGTTCTCGCGAAGCGCGGCATCGCGGTCGGGATCAAGGTGGACAAAGGGATGGTCACGCTTCCAAACTCTCCCGAAGAGAAAGTGACGGAGGGGTTGGAGGGACTTGCAGAGCGGCTTCAGGAATACACGGCAATGGGTGCGCGGTTCACGAAGTGGCGCGCAGTTATAAAGATCGGGAATGGAATTCCCACCGCAGAATGCCTTGAAGCGAATGCGTATCTCGTCGCGCAATATGCCGCGCTTTCGGAGGAAGCGGGGCTCGTGCCCATCGTGGAGCCAGAAGTGTTGATTGAGGGCGTCCACACCCTCGCCCAATCCGAAGCGACCATCGTACGAACGCTCACGACGGTCTTTGCCGCACTCAAAAAGTATCGCGTCTCCCTCCAGGGCATGATCCTAAAAAGCAGTATGGCGCTCCCGGGGAAAGAATCGGCTGTACACGCGACGCCGCAGGAAGTAGCGGATGCCACACTTCGCGCGTTCAAGGCCTCGGTACCGGCCGAAGTTCCCGGCATTGTCTTCCTCTCGGGAGGCCAATCCCCTCGCGAAGCAACCGAGAATTTGAATGCGATTGTTCTGAATGCAATGGCAAAGACGGGAGAATATCCATGGCAACTTTCTTTTTCCTACAGCCGCGTCTTGCAGGATCCCGCAATGGACGCATGGGTGGGCAAAGACACCGACAAGGAAAAAGCCCAGAAAATATTTGCGGCACGGATACGGGAAACGGCTCTTGCGCGCGAAGGGAAATACGTTGCGTCATGATAGCGACTGCCGCTTGTGCGCACTGCAGGCGTTTCAACGCTCCGGCAACGCCCCCGGCATAGCGGCGCTTAGCTCCATTTGCTACAATAGTACGAACGGGCTGATGGCCCATTTATATGAAGCGCGGAAAACTCGTTTTCAAAGACGGCATAGTTTTTGAGGGGGCAAGTTTCGGCAAGCCCATTTCCATTGCCGGTGAAATTGTTTTTACGACCGGCATGGTCGGATATCCGGAATCGCTCACTGACCCGTCCTATGCGGGTCAGATTCTTATTTTCACCTATCCCCTGCTTGGAAACTACGGTGTGCCGGACAAAACACACTGGGAATCGAAAAGGGTTCAGGTGGCGGGCGTCGTAGTATCACAGTATGTTGATACGCCGTCGCATCCCACAAGCATGATGACCTTGGGCGAATGGCTTCGGCGCGAGGGGGTGCCCGCGCTTGAGATAAAAGACACTCGTGCGCTTGCAGAAAAGTTACGGGGAGAAGGCGCGATGATCGGGAAAATTTTGATCGACGGAAAAAACGTTCCGTTTGAGGATCCAAATCGGCGGAACCTCGTGAACGAGGTTTCTATAAAGACAGTCCTTCGTGAAGGCAATGGCAAACGAACGATTGCGCTCGTTGATTGCGGCGCGAAGGAAAATATCCGTCGCAATCTGCTCGCGCGCGGCGTGCGGGTTACGACCGTGCCGTGGAATTATCCGATCTTTAAAAAGGGTGCGCCCGCCTTTGACGCTATTGTGATCTCAAACGGCCCGGGCGATCCTATGATGGCCCGCGCCACTATCGCGAACGTCCACGAGGCGCTTCTCCGAAAAGTGCCGATGCTGGGCATCTGCCTCGGCAACCAAATCTTGGCACTCGCCGCCGGCGGTACCACCTACAAGCTCAAGTTCGGGCACCGGGGCCAGAACCAGCCATGCCGGCTTGTGGGCACCAACCGCTCGTATCTCACGACCCAGAATCATGGCTTTGCCGTGAAAAGGATCCCGCGCGGCTTCCGCCCGTGGTTCGTGAACGCGAACGACCGCACAAACGAGGGCCTGATCCACGAGCGCTTGCCCTTTATGTCCGTACAGTTTCATCCAGAAGCAAGCCCGGGTCCATTGGATACGGGCTGGATTTTTGATTACTTCCTGGAACATGTCCGCCAACGATAACCAAAACATGGCGCGCACAAATCAGAAGAAAATCAAGAAGGTCCTGGTACTCGGCTCCGGCGCGCTCAAGATCGGCGAAGCGGGCGAATTTGACTACTCCGGCTCACAGGCAATGAAAGCATTCAAGGAAGCGGGGCTTGTGACCGTGCTCGTGAATCCCAACATTGCGACGATCCAGACCTCGCCGCTCCTCGCGGACAAAATTTATTTCCTGCCAGTCACGGATTATTTCGTGGAAAAAATAATCAAGAAAGAACGTCCGCAAGGCATCGCGCTCGCATTTGGCGGGCAAACGGCCCTGAACTGCGGCGTGCGCCTTGGCGAGCGCGGCATCCTCAAAAAATACGGCATTGAAGTGCTGGGCTCGCCCCTTAAAAGCATCATCCTTACGGAAGACCGAAAAAAGTTTGCCGATCATTTAAAAAGGATAAACATCCCCGTGCCACCTTCAGGCGCAGCGACGAGTATCCGCGAAGCGGAAAATATCGCGAAAGCCGTCGGCTTCCCGGTTATGGTGCGAGCAGCCTTCGCGCTCGGAGGACAGAAGTCCGGCGTCGCAAAAAACAGCCGAGAACTCCGCACCATTGTTTCGGGAGCGCTTGCCCTCTCACCGCAGGTGCTGGTTGAAAAATATCTGCATCATTATAAAGAAATTGAATACGAAGTGGTGCGCGACAAATATGATAACTGCGTTACGGTCTGCAATATGGAAAACATGGATCCTTTGGGCATCCATACCGGCGATTCCATCGTCATCGCACCGAGCCAGACGCTTACGAACACCGAGTATCACGAGCTGCGCGCGGCATCAATCAAAATCGTGAAAAGCCTGGGGATCGTCGGCGAGTGCAACGTCCAGTTTGCGCTGAATCCAAAACCAAAGAACGGATCGCTTGATTACTATGTGATTGAAGTGAATGCGCGGCTCTCGCGGTCTTCCGCGCTTGCCTCAAAGGCGACCGGCTATCCCCTCGCCTACGTTGCGGCGAAGCTCGCCCTGGGCCACGCTCTTCACAACATACCGAACCAGATCACGAAAGTGACGCAGTCGTTCTTTGAACCGGCGCTGGACTATGTGGTCGTGAAGATCCCCCGCTGGGACATAAGCAAGTTCGCGCGCGCCGAGGAGACCATCACGAGTGCCATGAAATCGGTGGGCGAAGTGATGGCGATCGGGCGGACATTTGAGGAGGCTATTCAAAAAGCAGTCCGCATGCTCCACCTTCACCTCCAAGGCGTGACGGACGAAGTGCCGGGCGAAGCAAGCGTCCCTCTCGTGCGGCGCCTTAAGATACCTACCCCCCACCGGCTCTTTGCGATCGCAGCGGGACTTCGCGCCGGGATCTCACCGAAAACTATTTACCAATTGACGGGCATTGATCCCTGGTTCCTTTATCGCATTCAGAACATCGTCCGGACGGAAAAGGAAATAAAAGGCGGAGGGCTCACGAAGGACAAGCTTCTCCGCGCGAAACAGTTCGGCTTTTCCGACTCGCGCATCGGCCACCTTCGCGGAGCTGCCGAAATGCAGATCCGCGCGGTGAGAAAAAGGTTCCGCGTCGTGCCGTCGGTGTTTCAGATTGACACGCTCGCGGGCGAAGTTCCCGCGCGGACGAACTACCTCTATCTCACTTATAATGGTTTTCACAACGACGTCGCACCACTCGGCAAAAAGAGCGTTATGGTACTTGGCTCGGGGCCTTATCACATCGGCTCCTCGGTAGAGTTTGACTGGTCGGCAGTGCACACTGCCCTCGCACTCAAAAAACACGATAAGCGGGCAGTGATCGTAAACTGCAATCCCGAGACGGTCTCCACTGATTACGACATTTCCGACCGTCTCTATTTTGAAAACGTGAGCTTGGAATCGGTTGCAGACATTTACGAATTTGAACGTGCGGCGGGGGTCGTGGTTTCGGTCGGCGGCCAGGCGCCTAATAATATTGTTCAGAAATTATCGGCGCTCCATGTGCCAATCATGGGCACCAACCCGCATGATATTGATCGCGCCGAAGATCGCAGCAAATTCTCGGCGCTGCTTGATTCGCTAAAAATCGCCCAGCCGGAGTGGGACACCTTCACTACCGTGAAAGCTGCCGCGCATTTCGCTGAGAAAGTCGGCTATCCCGTGCTTGTCCGGCCCTCGTACGTGCTCTCGGGAAGCGCCATGCGCGTGTGTGCCGACGCGGCGGAGCTCAAGCAATTCGTGGAACGCGCAATCCTTTTGAACCATGACCACCCGGTGACAATCTCCAAATTCATCCTCGGCGCAAAAGAAATAGAATTTGATGCGGTCGCGCAGAACGGAATTATCAAAGTTTCCGCGATCGCCGAGCATATTGAGAACGCGGGCGTCCACTCCGGCGACGCCACCATCGTCTATCCGCCGCAGAAGGTGTACGCAAAGACCGCGAATGAGATCCAAACCGTTTCCGTAAAACTCGCCCGCGCGCTCCGCATCACCGGCCCCTTCAACCTGCAATGTCTCGTGAAAGACAATAAAGTATACGTGATAGAGCTCAACGCACGGGCATCCCGCACGTTTCCCTTCATCAGCAAAGCAAGCGGCGTGAATTTTGCCGACATGATCGTGGACGCATTCTACGGGCATGCGCGTAGCATCACTCTTCACTATCCCAAATACGCAGTCGTAAAGTCGCCGCAGTTTTCCTTTGGCCGTCTCCCGGGTTCCGACCCGGTCCTCCATGTGGAAATGGCCTCCACTGGCGAGGTTGCCTGCTTCGGTCGCGATCTCGAAGAGGCGCTGCTTACCTCCGTCGCGGCGAGCATGCCCTTGAGCGAAGCGGAAAGCGCGTTCGTCTCGCTCGGCGGAGGGTCCAATAAGAGGGAGTTTCTGGAATCGGCAAAGGCCCTCGCCACAAATGGTTTCACCCTGTATGCCACCCAGGGCACCACCGAGTTTCTCAATCATCGCGGCATCCGTGCGACGCGGATATATAAGGTAAGCGAAGGGAAAAGTCCGAACGCGCTCGCACTTATCCAGAAAAAAAAGATTGCTTTTGTCGTAAATGTGAGCAATCACGAAAATCACTCCAAGGAATCGCGCCTGCGGCGGACCGACGGCTACCTCATCCGCCGCGCCGCCGTGGACACCAATATTCCTCTCTTCACCGACCTCCAGCTTGCGAGAGCTTTTGTTCGCGCCCGTGTGACCTACGGCCTCCGCGACATCGCAATCCGCTCCTGGCAGGAGTATCTTGGGACGAGAAAACAGAAATAAGCCAAGACGACTCTCTCTGTGCGATTCTTTCCAAACCTCAATCCGCAACGTGTTTGTGAATTCAGGTTTGGAGGGCGGTGCAGGTGGAGAAAATATCCATTGCCCGCCCTTCCACTCGGGAGCATTCCAAGGCGAGGTAAAAGTCTTGAGATCTCATCGGAGACGCCCAAGTGAAATTCCTATCCCAAGACCTTTCGTAACAAGCTCTTTGGTTTTCGCGAAATCCCCATTGGCCACTGCTTGAGAATATGCTTCCATTACCCTGCGTTGCTCCCGCAACCTTGCCTCAACTTGCTGCTCTTTTTTCCGTTCTTCTCTTGTCATGGCACACCCCCTGTAAGCAAACTACACCTGGTGCTAACTTTTTGCAATTACGCCAGTTTTGTATACTTAGTTCAATGGACCGTGGACGCAACTTTGACCAACAAGCGTTTGAAGCCTTCATGTTAGAGCACGACGTGGCTGGATTTTACGAGACACCGATCAAATTGGTATCAGGGCGGTTTTCTCCGTGGTATGCAAACTGGCGGACGGTCGCCGGAGATGTGCGCTCCATGGACGAGCTCACCGATTACGTGATCGCTTTTGTGGAAGATTTGGGACTCTCGCCCGATTGTTTTTACGGAGTCCCGGAGGGCGCGACGAAGCTCGGGGTCCTCACGCAATACAAATGGGCGAAAGGGCAACCGGATTACAAAACCCGGTCGTATCCGCTTGCAATGGGCCGCGGCAAGCCGAAGGATCACGGCGAAGTCAAGGACCGGCACTTTGTCGGCGTTCCCTCGGGGAAAACTATTGTTTTGGAGGATGCCGTCACCACTGGCGGCTCGCTGCTCAAAACCGCGGACGACCTGCTTGAGGCAAAAGTAAACATTGTCGCCGCCATCGCACTTACCCACCGCAACGAAAAGCGCGACGACGGCGCCACGGTCGCCCAGGCGCTCAAAGAAAAAAATATTCCCTATTACGCCCTTACGGACGCAAAAGCGTTTTTGCCCAAGCTGCTCCGCAAACTCCAGCCGAGCGATTTTATAAAAAAGGAACTGGAAAATGCATTTGAAAAATATGGCGAGCAGCCGCTGAAATTTTAACCGCTCAACTCCATGAATATGGTTCAAAAGTACAACCTTCGCGCGGACGCGGCGCAATCGCTTGTCTGCGTCGGGTTGGATTCCGATTTTGAGCAGATCCCTGCCTCCTTCCACAAGGAAAAATTCCCGCAGTTTGCGTTCAACAAATATATTATTGACCTTACCCATCAGGACGTTGCCGCCTACAAACCGAACATCGCATTTTACGAATCTCGCGGCGAGGAGGGAATGAGCGAACTGAAGCTCACCATGGAATATATACAAAAAAACTATCCTGATATCGTGACCATTTGCGACGCCAAGCGCGGAGACACCGTAAACACGAACGAACAGTATGCAAGGGAGCTCTTTGACTGGTTCGGCTTTGATGCCGTTACGCTCTCTCCTTATCTCGGAAAGGAACCGCTCGCGCCATTTCTTAAGCGAAAAGACAAAGGGTGCATTATCCTTTGCCGCACTTCCAACCCCGGGGCGCGCGAGGTGCAGGACCTCACAATCGGTGGGAAACCGTTGTGGCAAATCATCGCGGAAAAGGTACGGGACGAATGGAACGAAAGCGGGAATTGCCTGCTCGTCGTGGGCGCGACATATCCGGAAGAGATGGCGGCACTCCGAAAGCTAATGGGAGATATGACCTTCCTCGTGCCCGGCGTGGGCCCCCAGGGCGGCGATATTGAAAAGATGGTAAGGGCGGGCTTGAACACCAAGAAGAAAGGCATGATCGTGAACTCCTCCCGCGGTATCATCTTTGCAAAAGATCCCGCACGGGAAACTAAGCAATTAAAGGACGCCATCAATGCGTTCCGATAACATCCACTTGTCCCATGTATAAGCTCGTGAGGCCATTCCTTTTTCTGCCGGATGCCGAAGTGTCGCATATGAGGGCCCACGCACTCGGAAGAGGTTTCGGATATTCCCCTTTTCGCGAAATTTTGAGGTCTCTCTACGCATTTGAGGACGAGCGGCTCCGTATGAACGTTTTTGGTCTCTCGTTCAAAAATCCCGTCGGCCTTGCCGCAGGGTTTGACAAGAATGCCGAGATCGTTCCCGCACTCTCCGCGCTCGGCTTTGGATTCGTTGAAGTAGGTACCATCACGCCGCGGCCCCAAGCGGGCAATCCCAAGCCGCGCCTTTTCCGTCTTCCCAAAGATGGGGCGATCATCAACCGGATGGGATTCAATGGGAACGGCGTTGAGACGGCGAAAAACAATCTTATGGCATGCGCGGGAAAACGGGACTGCGTGCTTGGTGTGAACATCGGCAAAAACAAAGTCACGCCAAACGAAAACGCAGTGGATGATTACGAAACATGCTTCCGCGCACTTTCCCCCCTCGCCGACTACATCGCAGTGAATGTCAGCTCCCCCAATACGCCGGGCCTTCGCGCATTGCAGGAAAAAGATGCCCTTATGAAACTTTTGAAAGTACTGCAAAAACTTAACCGCGATGCGAAAAATCAAAAACCGATCCTTTTGAAGATTGCGCCTGATCTCACGGAGGGGCAGCTGGACGACGTTGTGGACATCGTCCGCGAAACCGGCACGAGCGGCATCATCGCGACAAATACGACAGTTGCCCGCGTCAATCTTGGAACCCCGGAGGCAGCAGTGGCTGCCCTTGGTGCCGGCGGATTAAGCGGGCGCCCCCTCCAGGAGCGCGCGAACGAGATCATCCGCTATCTTTATAAAAGATCTCACGGAACCATTCCGCTCGTGGGCGTGGGCGGCATCTTTTCGGCAGAGGATGCGTATGAGAAAATACAGGCGGGAGCCTCGCTTGTGGAACTCTATACCGGCCTTGTTTATGAAGGACCGGGGCTTGTAAAGAAAATCAAAAAAGGCCTTGTGAAACTTCTTGAACGGGACGGCCTTTCGTCTATCAAAGAAGCGGTCGGCATAAAAAACAAATGAACGCGCTTGTTTTGGACGGAAAATTCATTAATCACGACGGAGAATTTGATGGGCGGGTGGACGTGAACCGCGCAACAGGATTGATAGAGCACGTGAGCCGTGCACGGGGCCCATCAAAATCGGAAATAGACACCACGGGCTGCCTCATTTTCCCCGGCTTCGGCGACATCCACGTGCATGCGCGCGAGGACGCGGGCGGCACGCAATCATACAAAGAGACCTTCCGAACGGCATCAGAGGCGGCGATCCGTGGCGGCGTTACGTTCTTCGCCGAAATGCCGAACAATCCCGTGGCGCCCGTAACGGATGAACGTTACCGCGAAAAGGAAAAGATTGCCGGGCGATCGCTTGTGCCCGTCGTCCTCTACGGTGGCATTGGACCAAAGACAAAACCGCTCTCGTTCCCTGTCCCCTACAAGGTCTTCATGGGACCGTCGGTGGGAGATCTCTTTTTTACGTCACAAGAGGAGTTGGAGGCGTCCCTCGCGCACTATCGCGGCCAAAATATTAGCTTCCACTGCGAAGATCCCGCGGCGCTCAAGGCGCACGAACACGAATCGACGCACGAACTGCGCCGCTCGCCCGAGGCAGAAATCATCGCCGTTGATTTTGCGCTCGCCCTCATTCAAAAATACGATCTTGCGGGGAAAATATGCCATGCATCCACGCTTTCCGCCGTGCGGAAGATCATTGAGGCGAAACAGCGCGGCGTGTCGGTAACCTGCGAGATCGCGCCGCACCATCTTTATTTTGACGCTGCGTCGGTGAGCGACGAGAAGCGGCGTTGGCTCCAGGTAAACCCGGCCCTGCGTACGAATCCCGCAGATCGAAACGCGCTCATTGAGCTTCTGCGCACGGGCGGCATTGATTTTCTTGCAACCGATCATGCGCCGCACACAAAAGAAGAAAAAATGAAAGGCACTTCCGGCATGCCGCATCTTGATACCTACGGTCCCTTCACGGCGTGGCTCATGCGCGAGCACAAATTCACACCACAGGACATCGCCCGCGTTTCCGCGTTCAACCCGGGCAATTTCGTAAATCCCTACCTCCCGAAAAAATATGGAAAGGGATTCGGTGTGATCGCGGAGGGCTACTATGGTTCATTCACCATTATAAATCCGGACCTCCCCATGACGGTCCGACAGGAAGATCTAAAAACAAAGTGCGGCTGGTCGCCGTTTGAGGGCATGAGGTTCCCGGGCAGCGTCATCCACAACATCGTCGGCGGAAAGGTATATAATAATTCTTGATGAAGCACATTTTAAGCGCAAAACAATTCCTTGATCGACCGCTTCTTGAAGAGCTCTTCCGGACCGCGGGAGAAATGGAAGGGCGGGACAAGGAAGGGAAGCTCTCTGCGGAATGTGCCGGAAAGATTGCAGCTACTATATTCTACGAACCGAGCACGCGCACTCGGTTCTCGTTTGAAACCGCGATGTACAAGCTCGGCGGCAATGTCATCTCCGCCGAAAGCGCCGGGGAATTCTCTTCCGCGAAGAAAGGCGAAACACTGGAGGATACGGCGCACGTGGTCGGCGGCTATGCAAACGTAATCATCGTTCGCCATCCCGAAGCGGGCGCCGCAGAACGGATGGCATCCACCTCACCCGTGCCTGTCATAAACGCGGGCGATGGCAGCAAGGAACACCCCACGCAGGCGCTCCTTGATCTCTACACCATCCAGAAGGAACTCGGAAGATTGGATGACCTTGTGATCACCTTCGTCGGCGACCTGCGCTACAGCCGCACGGTTCACTCCACCGCGTTTCTTCTTCCCCTTTTCCGCAACGTGCGCGTGTATTGCGTCACGCCGCCGCAGTTGCGGCTTCCCGACGAATATGTCGCATATCTCAAAGAGCACAATATCCCACTGGAGGAATCAGCGGATATCAAAACAATCGCGGGGAAGACCGATGTGCTTTCGGTCACGCGGGTGCAAAAAGAACGGTTCCAATCGGAAGCAGAATATAACAAGGTAAAAGATTCATACACGATAGACAGCGGAGTGCTTCGCGTACTAAAGAAGGAGGCCATCATCGTGCATCCCCTGCCCCGCGTGAATGAGATCGCAAAGGAAGTGGATGACGACGTGCGGGCGGCATACTTCCGGCAGACCAAGAACGGCGTCTACGTCCGGATGGCGCTTCTCCGCTCGGTGCTTTAACATGCCAGCCATGCGTTGAACTATTTTCATCCTATACAATAGCACGATTCCATTTTAAAATGTCGTTATCAGGCGAGAAGCAACAAAGCCAACAGCAAATGAAAATTGTCTATCACAAACGCAAGTGCGCTCAGTGCGGTACGTGCGTAAGCATATGCCCCGAAGTCTTTTCCTATGGCGAAAATGGAATTAAGGTTCGTAGAACCGTGCCTCCCGCACTCACATCAAACAAAAAGTTTATGGTCTGTCTAAAGATGGCAGAGAGAAGCTGCCCAAGAAGAGCCATAGAAATTAAAGGGTGATTGGCTACTTTCTCACCTCCTACCCCTTTCCTTCCAGCGCTGCAATTACTTCGTTCATTATTCCGTTCACTTCTTCATCGGAGAGGGTTCTCTCATAAGATTGAAAAACTTGGCGGAAGGCAAGAGACACGCGACATTCTTCGGAAAGCGGTCGAAAAGCACTGGCCCTTCGATTAATAGTGGCCCAATCGATTTCGTTATTGTTTTACTCACCTTCTCTTCAGAAACATCTTTCGACAGGGACTACATCAAGGAGCAAGAGGGCGAACCGGTGGAAGACAACAGTCAATTTCAAATTGACGGCCGCTCGGTGAACCTGCCGCCTTCCAGGCGGTAGTATGTTCAGTAAAATTTTAAAACCTTAGGTTGAGCTGAATTTTAATTTGACAAAAATAAAAAGATAATATAAAATTGTAATATTACAGAAGTTCCATAAAGCAATCAGATATCTTGCAAAACATCTATCAATAAATAAAGGTAAATTCCCTTACAATCATTCATAAATGGTAATTATGTTCGAACTAGAAAAATTTGAAAAGTTTCTCTTAGATAACGATTGCTTAATAATAAATAAAAAACCAATCAAACTTAAGTCTGGAAGAATCAGCTATTATGATGTGGACATCAGAAACAGCATGAAAAACTCCGAATCTTTGAAAAAATTGTGTAGGCATATCTATGCCTACACAAAAAAGAATAATTTAAAGCCAGATGCTTACTTAGGGGTCCCCGAAACCGGAACACCAATAGCTATTGTTTTAAATACACTAATAAATTACAAAAAACCTTCAACAGTTCCACAAATAGTACTTCGATCACACCCGAAAAAATATCAAGCAAAAGAAACGCACTACTCAGTAACGCCAGTACCGAAAAATCTAAAATTTGTTTTAATCGAAGATGATGTAACAACGGGGAATTCTTTAAGAAAGTGCATAAAACTATTGCTAAAACTCAACGTAAAAATTCAAGCAGTTATTTCAATCACCAACCGATTAGAAACAAGGAGTGACGGAAAAACAGTTGAAAAATCAATACGCGAAGATTTTAAGATACCTTTCTACTCAATTACAAACTCCCGCCGTCTAATTCAAAAATATGCTCAACACTATACAATAAACCCAGACATTTTAAAAAAAATAAACAATTACTCAAAAAAATATTGCAAATGAAACCAACAAAATTAAATATTTATAAATTTACTAATTATTTATGCAAAAATTAACTATAACTCCTGTCGTTCACTTAGAGGTAACAAGTAGTTGCGATGCAAACTGCCCAGGCTGTTGGGGGCCACCAATAGAAATCGAAAACAGACCTCTAAATGATTTTAAACAGGCTATAAAAAAACTAAGATTATTTGGACTCACCAAAATAATACTAACTGGAGGAGAACCTACCTTGGTCCCAAAAATATACGAATTCATAAAATATGCCAAAAAAGAACTGGGCTTAGACATTGTTTTGCAAACAAACGGCGCGAATCTGATTAAACTAATGCCGAAGGTAGCTCTATACCTAAACACAATCGCGATCTCACTTGAAGCATCAAGCCCAGAAATAGATTTCCGGCGTGGCAAAAGAGGATTTGAAAGATCAATAAGTTCAATAAAGTACATACTTGAAAAATATCCTCAAATAAAACTAAAAATCGGGACCTGCGTATTTAAACAAAACTTTGATGACTTGGAAAACATAGGAAACCTCTTGCTAAAACTAAACTATGAAAAAAGAATAAGAGAAAACGAAAGTATCTGGAAACTATACCAAATTCGAAGATTGGGAAAGGGAGAAAGCGATCCCATCTTAGATACAATGCTAATTGAAACATCTGACTTTAATGAAAAAGTAGATAAACTAAAGAAAAAATTTTCAGGAAAAATAAAAGTTACCCGCGAAGCAAACGACACTGTCAACCCGGAAATAATCGTTAGACCAAACGGTGAAGTAATAATAACTGCTAACGAAAAAAATAAAAATGAAATACTAACTCAAAATAACCTATTTGATAACTTTAACGCAACACTAAAAGAGATTTTGATTGCACAAAATCGAGAAAAAGATCTTAAAAAAATAGAAAAGTATAGTTAAAAAAACAAATTTATCACGGAGTTGGATATAGATACCCACGCCTTTACAGTCCTTGGGTATCCTTTTTCATTTAAAAATCTGTACAAGATAAACAACCCAAACTAACACAATTGCTTAATATGTCTTTTCCAGGAATTTTTTTCATTATTTGCGATAATTTATCTTTATATAAGTTACCAAAAAATAGATCTTTCCTAAAAAAACACGCATATATGTTACCATCAGGATCTAACACAAAATTTTCAACTCCCATCTTGCAAGGAATCTGTATCGATTTGTCTTGCAATAAACTTTCTATATTATTCAAAAAGTCGCTTAAAGCAATTTGTTCTTTTTTATCATTGCCGGACTTAAACTTAATCCATCTTTTAAAATTTTTTTTTAACTTATCCACTTGAACAGCATTTAATCTTTTAAGAGAAAACGGGTTATTATAATTTAAATCTACTGGCGGAAGCCAAAGTTTTATGTTTTTTTCATTACAAAACTTTATCATCTCATCAATGGATTCATAATTTACAGCCGTAATTGTCTGTATTATTTCAATCTCAAGGCTTTCTGACCTAACGTTTAACAAATTATTCAACCCATTTCTTACAATAGAAGATTTTCCCCTAGTTAGATCATTTAGTTTTGAATCAAGAGAATCTAAAGAAAGGGACACCTTATCAAATACAGAAGATATTTTGTTACAAATATCATGAGTTAATAGAGTTCCGTTAGTTATAATGCTTGTTTTAACTTTATTCTTTTTAAACTCTGAAGCTAGTAAAAATATATCCTTTATAAGCAATGCCTCTCCGCCAGTAAAAATAACATGATCAAAATATTTTGAGAGCGACTTTACTTTTCCTAAGATTTTTTCTGTTTTTATATCAGATAAACTTTTTTTAGAAAGGCCCGTATTATAAAAACAATAGCTACATGATAGGGTACATTTATTTGTTGCTACTAAATACAATATTCTCATTACTTTAAATTATGGATGAAAAACTGGTAATTTTTTTTTATTTAAAGGCAATCGCTTGGCGAGAAATTTAATTGCTCTGCAATTTTCTTTTTTAATACTAAAAATGGATCCCGATTCATTAAGAGCTTCGCCCAAACAACCCCCAGCACAGTTATATCTAATTTCGCAATTTTTACATTCTTGAATATTGTCAACTCGCCTCGATTGAATTACCTTTATTTTATCTTCGTAATAAACAATTGATTTGGTTTTAGGATCGTATTTTCCGTATACCATAACGGGAAAGGTCGTTCCGTTATAAGCCATATCACAGCAGGTAACATACCCATCAGAAGTTAGGTGAGGTGATGGATTGCATGCTCTGCAGTGAATATCAGTTTTACCATCAAAATTTATTTCAAAAAAAGAGCCGTAAAAAATATTGTTTCGTTCGGCATATTTTTTAGCAACAATAAATTGCTTGGCATAATTTAAAGGACTCGTGCCTTCAACACCCAATTTATTTTTTATTGGCTTAAATAATAGATCCGTATAGATATATTTTACTCCTAGATCTTTGAAATAGTCGATGATTTCTTTTTGTCGTTTTACATTTTTATTGCCAATGGTAATTCTGATTCCTAGCGTCCTAATTTTTTTAGTTAAATAACGGATATTTTTTTCGACAATCGTGCTTGTCGGGGTATTATTTATAGTGGGCCTATAATAATTTTGAATTTCTGGTACTCCATCACAAGATATCCAAACAATATCTATGTTTTTAGTTATATAATCGGCAATTTTTTTAGGGAAAAAGCCATTGGTTTGTAATTCGATTATGGCATTTTTATCTTTTTTTCTTGCAAACGAAATAATGGACTTAATTTTTTTAAATTCTAAAGTTGGCTCTCCATCACCGAAAAGGCGCAAATAAATATGGCCGAAATTTAAATAAAAATCGTTAATGCCCGCTTTAGCAAAATCAATATTGATAGACTGCTTTTCCGATTTTTTCTCACAATAACAATACCGGCAGGATAAATTGCATTGATTTGTAACGAATAAGCTAATACAATTTTTTTTACAATGAGGCATAAATCAATTTTACATTTTTTCCAATGCATCTATACCTAATAAATAAAGGGATTTTTTAAAGATGACATAAAATGCCTTAACTAATTTTATTCTAATATCCTCATTGTCAGATTTTAGTACGGGACAGGCGTGATAAAACTCATTAAATGTTTTAGCTAAATCAAAGGAATAATGAGCAACAATTGAAGGATTTAATTCATCTGCTGCACTTTTTATTATTTCATGGAAATTACTAATTTTTTTAACTAGTTCGTGTTCATAAACATCTATTCTCTTTATATCTTGGGATTGGTTTTTGTTTTCAGTCTCGCTTTTTTCTAGTATAGAAGAGGCGCGCGCATAAGAATAAAGTAAATATGGTCCAGTATCTCCGTCAAAGCTAATTGACTTCTTGGGATCAAAAACCATATCGTTAAATATATTAGGTTTAAGTAGGGTATATTTTATGGCGGCTAATGCGATTTTTTTACTTCTATATTCTAGCTCATCTTTACTGATATTCTTATTGCGATCAACACATTCTTTCTTTGCAAGCTGTGTAACCGTTTCTATTAAATCATCGGCGTTCACAACATTGCCTTCCCGTGATTTCATTCTACCTTCTGGCAGTGCTACTATTCCATATGATAAATGCTTTAATTGTTGTTTCCAGCCCATTTTTTTTACTATAAGGAATAGCACTTTAAAGTGATAATCTTGTTCGTTCCCAACAATGTAAATGGATTTATCCGGGTTATAATCCATATCTTTTAATTTTATCAGATATAAATCTTGGGTCATGTAAACCGTGGTACCATCTGGCCGCAAGAGCACCTTTTCGTCTAGTCCATCTTCGGTTAAGTCCATAATTACAGCACCATCATCTCGTTTTTTAAAAACGCCCGATCTTAGTCCTTCCAAAACAAGTTCTTTAGCGTGATTAAATATTTCACTTTCATAATAATATTTATCATGCTTGATACCGAACAATTCGAACGTTTGTTTAAGTCCTTGATACGCCCATGCGTTCATTTTTCTCCAAAGAGATCTAACCTCCTCATTACCGCTTTCCCATTGAAGAAGCATTTCTTGCGCCTCTTTATTATAGTTATCATTTTCTTTTGCGAGATCGTTAAATTTTATATAATAGTCGCCAACAAAATGATCTGGTTTTTTGTCTGGTTCCTTATTCCCCCCAAATTTTTTATAAGCCAACATCGACTTACAAATATGAATCCCTCTATCGTTAAACAAATTAACTCTAAACACCTTGTTGCCATTACTTTCCAATATTCTGGCTAGTGATTCGCCTATTGCCATATTTCTTAAATGTCCAAGATGTAATGGTTTATTAGTATTTGGCGATGGAAATTCTATGACAATTCTTTTACTTGCATCAGAAATTGTAGTTGAAAAATTTTGATCAATTTCTGACAAAACTCTTTTAGTAAAATTGACCTTATCTACAAATAAATTTAAATATGGACCAATTACCTTGACCTCATTGAACTCGCTAACGTCAGCAAACAGTTCTTTTAATTTAAGAGCTAAGGTGTGGGGACTCATAGATACCTTTTTAGCAACAAAAAAACATGGGAATGCAAAATCACCCAATTCTTTATTGGGTGGTATTTCAATTTTACCGACTAATTCTTCTTCATTTATATCTATATCTGTTATTGATTTTAATTTTTCTTTTATAAGAGAGGCAATTTCTTTTTTCATATAATAAACAAGGGTAAATAAGGTTCAGTTTAACTAAAAACATTCTGCGCATTCTTGCAAACACATAGGATCTTTTGAAAGATACCCCTTTCCTGTTGCAGCGGCGTGCGACCGGCATCCGCCACAAATCTTGCGCTTTGAGCACTTCCCATTTTCATAGCCATCTTCCAATGCTTTTATGACAGGAGATGTTTTCATTATTTCTGACAATTTATTCTCTCTTATGTTGCCGATAACCAATCCCGTATACAACAAAAGCGGACATGGACTGACGTTTCCAAGGGGGTCTATGCCTACCCATTCTATTCCTGCACTGCAACCCCAATAACGCTGAGATTCATTTTCATCTGTTTGTATATTTGAACAAAAATCAAAATCTGGAACATTAGTTTTTATTTTGTTATTTTTAAAGTGCTCATAAATTTCTAAACTATACAACGGATCATGCACTCTTATATTTAGCTTTGGATTGCTTTTCGCCCTTAAAAAAATGTGGTGCAATACTTGTTTATTTTTTGTTTTTGATAATGCCAAATTATTTTCTTCTCCTCGGCCAATCGGTCTAAATCTTTTAAACATTATAGTGTCCACTTTGTTGCAAGCGCATAAGTCTATAAAATCATCAATGCTATCACAATTTGATTTCATTATCGTCATTTCAAGCACGACACGTATGCCTGCCCGCTCTATTTTTTTTATAGCTTTCAATACCCTTCCATGAATCCCGTTATTTTGAGAAATTTCTGCTTCTTTTATCGGATTTGGATGACGCAGACTCAAGGTTATGCCGTTTACACCTTTTTTCTTCAAGAGTTCCACAAATTCATCAGAAAGCAACATTCCATTAGTGCAAAGCCATAACTCTTCAGAAGCGATTTTGCGGGCCTCTCTTAAAAAAATTAGCAAGTCTTTATCTATTAAGGGTTCTCCGCCGGAAATAATAACAACCTTAGGATTTACACTACCAATATTTTTTGCCATCAGTGCTATATCTTTTTCAGAGTAATCCGGCCTTAGTTCTTTGCCTTGGATAGATTTAGTATAACAATGCAAACATTCCAAATTACACCTGCTGTTTATAATCCATGAAATTGTTTCTAATTTTTTAGACATATAAATTAAGTAAAAATTATTTCTATTCTCGCCGATTTTATCATTTTATCTTAACGCTAATGCATTAAAATATCTTTATGAACCTTCTGAGGAGAAAAAGCTGGCATACATACAGAAATATATTCCACCCCATCTGGGTCCGAACTGCTATAACGAACCCATTCGCCTTTGTGCATTATCGCGGCTTGACCAGCTTTAATATCGATTGATCCCCCTTTAAATTCGACCTGTAAGACACCATTTAAAACAATAGTAAATTCATCAAACTCTGGGCATTGTCCGAGGTCTTTCCAGCCCGTAGGGGCACGCATATGAGCAATGCTAACGTTTTTATCCTTACTATTGGCTAATCCAATATACTCTTCAACGATTTTGATTTTATCGCCATTTTCTTCGATTCTCGTAGGTTTTGTGATTATTTTAGGCATATTTTAAACCTTACAACTATTTTTCAATTTAGTCAAAGGCATTGGTAAGGGGTAATGTTAGTCAAACCGAACGAGTCCCAAATGCCCTAGAGAGTCCCGTTTGTGCGCTTTGGCGGCGAACGCCAAAGGGTGGCTATCGCCCGTGCGATCCTCAAAAACGCGCCTATCCTCGTCTTGGACGAGGCAACGTCAAGTTTGGACTCTGAATCCGAAGCCCTTATTCAGGATGCCCTCCAAACGCTCATGAAAGGAAAGACTGTCATTGTAATCGCCCATCGCCTTTCCACCATCATGAAGATGGACCGCATTGTGGTCATTGAGAACGGGAAGGTTGTCGCCCACGGCAACCATCGCGACCTTCTCACACAGGGCGGCCTTTACCAAAAACTGTGGAGTATCCAGGCCGGCGGATTCCGCGAGAACAAAGACGAAGAGGAAAAAGTGGGTCCACTGACCGGTTAAGGACGTAACTAATCAACGGGACCTCCGTATAATCAAGACGGAAAGGTCGATTTATATTCAATTGCATGAACAACAAACTAATTATTGGCGTGGCAGGTACTGTTATGTTCGCTGCGATCATTGTCGGCGTATCCCTCGCGAGCGCCCAAACGGCTGCGCTCCAAGCGACGTGCGCGGCTTCGGTATCCAACAACACCATAACCTGGTTGGCGTCTGCGAGCGGCGGCGTCGCTCCCTACGCCTACCTTTGGTCGGGCGATGCGGGCGTAGCGAGCAGCACGAGTACCTCAACCACAGCAACGTACGGGGCGAATAGCACCTATAGTGCATCGGTGCGGGTGACGGATGCTTCTTCAAGCGTGGCCAACGGCTCATGCTCGGGGACCATCACCTACTTCAGCACATCGTCCACAACGACACACGTTTCGGTCAATCTTTCGCCCCAGCTCCAAATTGGTCCAAACGGCAACTTCCTTGCGCGCGATCTCATCGTGCAAAGCGTGGGCAGTAATTCCTTTACGGGCACAGTGTGGGGCATCACCTACACAGTGAACGTCTCAAGCTCCACGAACGGGCGAAGACCGGATTTCTATCTCCGCGGAGGCAATAGCGGCGGAACGTTCAGCTTGAGCCAGCTCTTAGCTGGCGACCAGCTTGGCGTTACGGGTCAGGTTGCTACAAGCTCCCCGCTAGTCGTGAACGCGGATGTGGTACGGGACTACAGCATCACCGTTCTGCGGACCGGACCGCCATCCGGCAATCCCAATGGCCCTTTGGGCGGCAAGGGAAAAGAGAACGGCAAGAACGAAGGTAGCGGGAACAACGGGAACGAAAGCGAAAACGGCATAACGAGCTCCAGTATAAACGGATTCAGCAACCGCTTGAACCAACTCTTTGGGCGACTGCAAAATCTGCAGAATCTTTTTAGGAGCAGGTTTGAGCAATAAAAGTCCCATCAAAAAAACGGCGCATGGGCGCCGTTTTTTGGTGCACCCGTCGCACGACCATTACCGACGCCTGCGGGCTCGATACCGGCGTTCGTACTGCAGCCATGCCTTCGCTGCGCCTGGCTCCACCTTTCGCAACCCTGCGAGTACTTTCTTCCGCAACGTCGCAACCTTGACCGCTTTCCGTTTCGCCGCAAAGCGCAGGACGGGTCCGGCAACTTTCGTCACTACTCTCTTCGCACGCACCGACCCCAAGTGAGCATCCTTACACGCCATGCGGATGGACTTCTTCAACTTTTCGGCCCGAAACGGCTCGCGCTTCCCGCCCTTTTTAATGACCTGTTTCGCCATGTAAGTGGTCTATGTTTTCGACCTTTTATCACTATTATACACCCATAAATAAAACTCCCCTGGCGCGGTGTGCAATCGTGCACTTGCATGCGCCAGGGGTTAAACGTTTCTCATGAACCACCGCTGTTGCCGTTCTCAAGGATCTTTCGGGCTGCGGTCCAAAATCGCAGAAAATCCCCTTCCGAAGTTTCCTTTGTCGTAATGCATTCCGGCAAAGGAAATCCGCTCCCTTTCATCGCATAGGCTTTTTGTTCCCGCGTCACCGGAAAGAATCTTTGTAGAGAGTCACATGCTGATGGCCGTCTCTCGTTTGGTATGCTTTCCACCCACGTCTCCGCTATCTTCGTAATCTCTACCATATTCATGGCAATTTCCTCCAGGATTTATTTTTATGACAACGAACATTTCGGAAGATGGACCGTCAGAACGAAACAACCTCTTCCGAAGAAGAGGTTGTTTGTTGGGAAATCGTGCGTGAGCGGTTAAACAAAGTGCCCCTTCTTCGAGAGAGGTTGCGTGCTAAACCAAAAGTAAAACTTTGGGGCGAAATGTTTCATTTTTTTCAGCATACTCCGTTGATCATAAATGTCAAATGCGGCGCACACGCTCCTCGTCGCTGCCGTCTTCTTCGCCATCCCGTTTATCGGTGTCAGCGCTGACGCTTTTTTCCGCCTCGGCGGCCTGCGCGGAGCCCGCACCGATATCTGCGCTCAATGATGCCTTGATTGCCTCCCGAAGTTCGGAAATGTTGATCTCCTCGTGTTGTTGCGATTTCTTCAGCTTCGGTCTCCGATCCGCCGATTTCAATTCAGATAGCGAAAGCGTCCGCCCCGCCGGCTCGGCGGATGGCGGCGCGGCTGGCGCAGCGGCCGGTACAGAGGTTGGCATGGCCGCTTTTGGCCCGTAACCGGAAATTGGTGCTCCTGCCCCTCCCCTTCCATCCATGGAACCCATGGGACGCACCGGTACCGGCGCCCTTCTCGTCGCCGGCTGCAGCTCGGCCGGCGCTCCCTGCTCCGGGAACTCAATGCCGAGATAACTCAAATCATCTGCGTATTTTTTCTGCGGTCTCGTGCGTACGACTGACGCGCGCGGCACCCGTATCGGTTGAAGTTCGCCTGCTTCTATTTTCTTCAAACAATCGCGGCAATACACCGGCCGGCCCGGCGTCGGCTCGAACGGCAACGTCGTCATCTTGCCGCATGAAGAACATACGGCTTCGTACCTCGTCGTATCTCCGCCTTTCTTTTCCGCACTGGTAGCCGCAGGCGGTCCCATCACGCCGCTCCAGCGATTGATCTCTTCCTCTACGACCTCGCGCGGCCGGGCGTAGCGCTTCTGTGACATCCTGATGATCTCGGATTCTACCATCGCGGAAGTTTTCACCTGAAGCGGGGGGAGCGTGGCCGCGGAAAATGGGCGCGCCGTCACGCCGTCCACCATAAGCTTCAGATAGATGGAATAATTCGGAAGATTTACGATGTCTTCTATCACGAACTCAGGCGTGAACTCGTTCTCCAGGAACTCCGCATCGGTAGCACCCACCCGGAACGTGACCATTGTTCCCACGTTACCAAAGATCGCGTCGCGCACCCTCGTCGAAGTGTCGGTGATGAGCTGGCCGATATATTGGTGCGCGAGAATAAGATCCAGGCGGTACTTCCGCGCTTCGGAAAGGATGCCCGCGAAGGAATCCGTGGCGAAGTTCTGGAACTCGTCCACATAAAGATAAAAGTCCACACGTTCGTCCTCGGGGACGCGCACGCGCTCCATTGCCGAAAGCTGGATCTTCGTGATAAGCATCGCGCCCAGGAGCGCAGAATTGTCCTCCCCGATGCGACCCTTGGAAACATTCACAAGGAAGATTTTTCCCTCGTTCATCACGTCAAAAATGTCCACAGTACTCTTTGATTGGCCGACGATGTTGCGGATAAGCGCGGTGGAAAGGAATTGGCCCACCTTGTTCTGTATCGGCGCGATGGCCTCGTTCCTGAACCGGTCCTGCCACCCTTCAAATTCGTGGATCCAAAACGCCTTCACGACGGGGTCTTTTATGTTCGCGATGATCTTCTGCCGGTAATCTTTGTCGGTCAGAAGCCGAGGGATGCCGAGGAGCGTGGAACCCGGAGTATCCAAGAGCGCGAGCACGCAATTATTCAAAATGTATTCCATGCGCGGCGACCAGACGCCCGCCCAAATCTTTGTGAAAATTCCCATGAGTCCCGATGCCACAAGGTGCTTGTACTTTGGGTCGGGCAGCTCCAGCACGTTGAAGCCGATGTGAAAATCCGTATCTGCCGGATTGAAATAGATGACATCCTTCATCCGTTCCTCCGGGATCCTTTTCATAAGCCCCTCCACGAGCTCACCATGCGGGTCCACCACGCAAAGCCCCTCGCCGTTCGCGATATCCTGCACGGCCATATTGTTGAGGAGCGCGCTTTTGCCGGTACCGGTTTTTCCTATGACATACATATGCTGGCGCCGGTCGCTCCGCTTAATACCAAAAAGCCGATCTTGATTGCGAAAATCGGTTCGTGCGAAATATATTACGTTTTTATCCGGAACTTCCTCCATGTTCTGTTCCTATTATACCACGATTCCTGCGATTTCGCCAGTCAACAAGGTACTCTGCACATACATATGGCCCCTCGAAGCGTAAGCTGGGGAATATGCCACAAACACTTGCCAAAGACGCAGCGGAGGAACGAATGCGGTGGATCAGGCCGCATCTTGAAAAAGAGATGAGCATCAAGGCCATTGCTGCCCACGCACCATTTTCATACCGTACGCTGAAGCGTTGGGTGGCGGCATATCGCAGTGGCGGGGCGAGCGCCCTCGTGCCCAGATCGCGCAGGCCGCACGCACACCCAAAACAGTTTTCGCGAGATATCGTGAAAAAGATCCGGACTATGAGAACGGAGACCGATCTCGGTCCGGACGTGCTCGTACACCTCCTCGCCCGCGAAGGCATGCGGCTCTCGGCACGCGGCATTGCAAAAGTATTGAAGCGTGAAGGCCTCTCGCGTACGAAGAAGCGTCTCACGCCCAAGGAAAAGTGGAAACCGACGGCCACGTTCCCCGGCGAGATGGTGGAGATCGACGTCGTCTACGTGAGGAAATTCAAGGGCAACTGGCTCTACCAGTTCACCGCGATCGACTGCTGCACCCGGTGGCGGCATCTGTGGGTAACCCAGGAACAATCCACGAGAACCGCGATCCTGTTTCTCGAAAGGGTCATTGCGGCCGCACCGTTCCGCATCCGTGCGGTGAAGACCGACAACGGATCCATCTTTACGAATCGCTACATAGGATATCCGAAATCAGCTGACCCCATGAAGCCGCGGTTGCATCCGTTCGACCTCGCCTGCGCAAAACAGAAGATGGTCCACTATCTCATCGCTCCCGGGCATCCCGCGCAGAACGGCAAGGTGGAACGTTCCCACCGCAACGACCGGGAACGGTTCTGGAACAAGGTGGCGTTCCGCACCGTGGCCGAGGCAAAACAAAAACAGGCCGCTTACTGTGCCTGGTACAATACCATCTGTCCTCACCTTGCCCTTGCCGGAAAGACGCCGGTCGAATATCTTCAATCTATCGAGGGGACAAATGTACGGACATGAAACAACAATTATCGGGCCTTCTTCGCTACACCACCTCCGCGTTGTAGCACTGCTCGCAATACACGATCTCAGAACGATCGGGGGCATAGGAGGTTTCAAACCCGTTGGGGCAGGACGCGGTGCCGTGGAAATGCGTCGCTGCGTTTTTATAAACTCCATTTGCCGAGTCGCTACCGCCACACTGACATTTCCTTTTGAACAAACGCAGAATCGGATTGTGATAAAAAAGGCGGGCGTAATGGCGGCAATTGTGGCACAGGCGCGGCAGCGGTATGAGCGATTGCCGGTAGAATGCAAGCTCTTGGGGTGTGATTCGGAAAGCGCCGGGACATTGATCGATGCAATTTCCTTTATGCGCGCACTCAATCACTTCGGTCAGAATCGAATCGGCAACTTCTTTGATATTGTCAGGGAGCTCTTCCGCGCGCACGGTCGGCTGATAGGTGGTCGCTTCCAGATGGTGCCAGAGAAATCCGGCTTTCTCTGTATCGTCTTTTGTGAGGGGGCGGTGCGCTTGGGCAATTGTTTCGTTGTAGCCGAACGGCGACAATTCCGGCGGAAAGAATTCACCGTATTTATAGACACGTCCCTTTCTATCCACATACGGCATGGCGTCCATGTGGGCGATCACTTTTCCGCGAAGCGCGCGGTACTCGCCCTCGGAATATTGTTTGTTCAAAATGCAAAACCGGTACTTCTTGGGTGCTATGCAACCAAAGAGGTCGCTGCTTGCGAGAAACACGTCCCTGGAATATTCCACATTCATATGCTCGGTCCATGTGTTGGTGCAAAACTTCACGTCTCGCGCGCCCCCGCCTGCCCCCATGCATTCATATATCCGCTCCGCGATGCCCCACATGGTGTAATCGTAGGCATCGCTCGTCGGGAAAAGGAAAAGAAACTGGCAGAATTTGCAATCGCGGCAATCGCCCACTTCGTCGCTCCAGAACGTATTTTTTGAGTTATACACATAATCCCCGCTTACGTTTTCATTATGGAACCCTTCGGCAAACTTTTTTGGATAGCGCAGGGAAAGTTCGCGGCTCCGCTTCTTGAACTCCTCCACCGCACGAAACGAACCAATATCGTACTTCGCAGTCTCTTTGAAATATTCCTCTTTTGAGTACGACTGATTCCAGATGTGATACTGCTTGCGGTGGAGGTTCACACAGCCGAAACAATGGGAACAACCAATGCAATTTTTGGAGAAAGAAACGTCTATGCATTCGTTGCAGTTGTCCGACCACCGGACATTGAAGTCCTTCAAAAGGTTGCTTCCCTCATAACACCGCTCGCAATGGTCGCACATATAAAGGTCGAACGAACTCTTGCTCCGTTCCAAATAGGTGCTGAACATACAGTCCTCGTCGTAGTCGGAATTAAAAATAAGATAGCAATTTTTGAGATACGACGCGGCGTTGCAATAGTCGCTGTTTACGAACGTGGACGTGATGACGTTCCGCCCGATTTGCGGCACTTGCCGGAAGAGTTCATGAAGTTGTTCAAGAAACGGCCGCGAAAAATCCACTTCCTTGCCGTAAGAGAGCGGATCCCATTTGTCAGACCACCAGCAAGCATCGCAATACACCGTATATGGCGACTCTTTGGGAAAAAGAGACATAAAATCCTTCCCGCAAAGGGCGCAAGGGCGTTTATAGATCGTCCGCTCATTGAAAAACAACAGTCTTCGCACGAGCCGGCATTCCGGGCACCATGTCGGCGGCGGAACTCTTATTTTCTCATAGAACGCAAAATCCTCGGGCTCAATCGCGAAGGATTGCTTGCAATTTTGGCAAATTTTGGTCTCGCTTGTCATATAAATAGTATACCTCTTTTAGGCCCTGTATTTTATGAAATTTTAATGGGCGATGTGGTAACGTGGCGATATGCTGCAATATTTTCTTACACTCATCGGCTGGTGGCGAACAGCAGTAATACTGCACGGCGCGCCATCAAAAACGCTTTTCAAGGAAGGCGAAATCTGGTGGTGCAGTATTGGTATAAACATCGGCGTGGAGATTTACGGCAAAGGCAAACGGTTCACGCGCCCCGTCATCATATTCAAAAAATTCAACGCGAATTCATTTCTCGGCATCCCGCTCACGAGTCGGGCAAAAGAAGGCAGATGGTATTTTCCGATAACTCAGGGCGGCAAAACTAATACAGCAATTTTGAGCCAGATAAGAACCTTTGATAGCAAGCGACTTGTAAAAAGGCTGACAACGTTGAGTGATGAATCGTTCGCAAAAGTCACCGACGCACTCTCGACCACCTATGGCCTTAAAAATATTCACCCCGCCTCTTGCGAGGCGGGGATCGGTGGGAAATCCCAATAATCGTTCTCATTATAGTGCAGGTCAGCCAGCACTGTCAAACAGTTTTTAATAATTTTTTAATGCGGGGTGTTGGTCGCGCGCGCTATGGCTATGAGAGATCCTCCTTCTTCTCCCAGCGAGGTTTTGAATGTTCCACCCCGTTTATGCCCTCGAGCTTCCTCACGGTTTTTTCCAAATGTTTGATGCGCCGATGCGCATGGAAATCAGTCGCTATGAGATAAATAACCAAAATAATGCCTATGACAAAAAAGACAGGGTGCACGAACATACCTATATTATATCAAAGGCTCGGGGGTCTTGTCTACGGCCGCTTCTTCTTTAGCTCCGCCGCCGGCGCCCGCCGTGCCCGCCCCGCTGCCCCTCGCCTTGCCTTCAATAATAGCTTTTTCCTGGGCGCTGCGGAGAATGGTGGCCTCCTCTTCTTGAATAAGCTTCTTCGCGGCGTCGGCGGGGATGGTATATTTCTTCCGGGACTGTTCCAGAATCTCCTTACGGAACGAGCGATGCGGCGGCGGCAGCACCTTAAGCGTCTCCGCGGAAAAGGGATCGTAGCTTTCACCGTCAATCATCATTTTGATGAAGAATTCCTGCGTACCGAGGTTGATCATGTCTTTCACGTCAAAGATCGGCGCCATTTCTGGCTTCAGGTGCACCGCGTCCTCGCCGCCGACGCGGAAGATTATGATGCTCCCCACATTCCCGAGTACCGCCGCTTGCACGCGCGGCAAGAGCTGGCCCATGTATTGATGCGTGATCGTAAGACACAGCGCGTATTTCCGCGCCTCGGAGAGAATGTTCTCAAACGTTTCTGTAACAAGATTGTGAAACTCGTCCACATAAAGATAAAAATCGTGGCGGTCCTTTTCGGGTATGGAAGCGCGCGCCATGCCTGCCTGCTTGATTTTCGTGATGAACATCGCGCCCAAAAAACTGGAATTTTCTTCGCCCAGGCGTCCTTTGGAAAGATTAATAAAAATCAATTTTTTCTGTTCCATCAATTCCTCAAGATTGATTCTGTTCTCTTTCTGGCCGAAAATGTTGCGCAAAAGCGGGTCGGAGAGGAACTGGCCGAGTTTGTTCACAAGCGGGATAATCGCGTCCGTATCAAATTTTTCCGACCAGTCGGCGAACTCGATTGCCCAGAAGCGTTTGACTATGTCGTCCTCTATATATTCCACCACCTTCTGCCGGTAGTTGCGGTCCGTAAGCATGGAGATCATCCCCCGCATCGTGGCGTGCGGATAATCAAGGAGTGCGAGTACAGTGAAGCGAAACACGTGCTCCAGGCGCGGCGTCCAGTTCGCGCCGAATTGCTTCTCCATCACTTCAATCAATCCTTGCGCAAGCTGGTGCTTAAAACTGGGATCCACGTTCTGCAGCGGGTTAAATGAAGCCGGGTAGCCCATATCGGTAGGGTCTATGATCACCACGTCGTTCACGCGATTCTCCGGAACAAAATCCATGACAGCCTCGATCACATCGCCGTGCGGATCCATAAGGCATATCCCGTGGCCGTATGCAATGTCCTGGCGAATAAGGAGCTCAAGCAGCTTGGATTTCCCCACGCCGCTTTTGCCGACGATATAAAAGTGGCGCCGCCGGTCGTGCCGCTTGATGCCGAACACAAACTTTTTTTCTTCAAGCTGGGCCACATAGTTCGTGCGGCCGATAAAAGAAACCTCTGCCGGATCCACCTGCCCGTAAATTGGCAGTTCGGGCGGCGGCGGCGCGTATCTGATAATTTGTATCTTTCCCGCTCTTGGCATAGCGTGGTTATAACACTCCCAGATCTTTGAGAAAAGCCTCGTAGTCCTCGAGCGTCTTCTGCGCCTCCTTCTCGGTCAGTGCAAATCCCGGCGTGTGCACAAGATCGTTCCGCGTGCGGTGCGCCCGCCATACCCGATCAAGCGATGCAACCTCCTCCGGCTCCAAGTTGGACAGCCGGTCGGCAAGGTGCTGGCCGGGAATCTCCATGCTTTTGAGCACCGTATCCACGAGCGTATCCGCCTCAATGACGGCCGTCCGCGCGGCCTCCGGCGTTCCAAGCGAGAATGTCCTCACGATGGTTTCCCAGTGTTCCTTCGTCACCGCATCGCGCAGAGTAAGTATTTTCTTTGCCTTCCGTTTTTCCAATTCATAATGCGGGTGATACGACCAGCCCTTATATAACGCGAAGATAAAACCCCCGCCAAGCAGTATCGTAATCACAATGCAGATCCACTTGATGATTATGATAATCGCCATTATTTGAATTTCTCCATCTCCTCTTCCCCGCCGTAGATCGCAAGGCCAGCCGGCGCGCCTGCCTTCCTGCTCACCACCCGTTTGATGTGCGGCGCCGTGATCACGCGGTAGGTCGGCGGATGAAAAAGCGTCGCAAGCGACCGCGTGCTCAAGAGAAACATGCGGGAGTGCTCCCAGTGCAAAAATTTTGAGCGGATAACCTTTCCCATTGAGGTCTCCGGCGGGATTTCCCGCGCGCGATAGTCCGCAAGCACGCGGCTCTTTCTGCGATCAAGGCGCGCATTCGGAAAGAGGTACGGAAAGTCCCAAAACTTAACCCTCGTGCTGATTTCCTCGTTCCGCGTAAACCAATTAAGGTTAGCGGCGGCATATTGGTTGAATGCGCCGGTCAATCCGCGGCGCGGCAGCGTGTCAAAATACAGTTCCTTCGGCGAGAAATAGACGAATCGAATAAGGGTGTTAAACGGCGGGAAGGAAAGGTTCTCTTCCACTGCCTTGAGGACATCGGTCTCGCCCGGCGTCCGCGTCATGATTGCCTTTCCAAGGACGCGCAGGCCATCCTCACCTTCTCCGCTCGTTTTCACCGGGAACGTGGGAAGGATGTGCGGGAATTCCATCCCAAGGGTGTGCTTCGCTCCTCCCGCCGCACCAATCTTCTGATTCCTCGTGCGCAATGATTCAACCAAGGACTGATACTTGTCTCTCCAATCCATGCTCGCCGGCACGATGAGATACTGAACGCACAAAATCTCCTCGCGCTTCACCTTGCCGAGAACCTCAAGGAAGGTGGACATGGGATCAAACTGCTTTTCCTCGTCCGGTGATTCAAAATCCACGTAGCTCCTGATGGGATACGCGGGTTCACGCGCAAGGGTAAACTCTGATCCCCAAAGGTCGTAACCGCTCTTGTACATCTCTCCCACGCTCGCAGGCAGCCGGTCAATGTAATCATCCACTTCCACGATCTCCACATCGGGGTAATGGGCAAAGAACGCCGCCTGGATGATCTCCTTTTGCTTTCTCCACGCGCGTAGGTACAGATGAATCTCTCCGCCAATGCTCACCAACTCCAGCGCGTACCAGCGCGTGACCTCACCGTCCCACCATTTTTCCTCCGGGTCTGCCGGTGCATTGCGAAGGTTATGGATAGACATGAGCACCTGCTCCATCGCCCGCGGGCTTCTCTTCGTCTCGCGCGGGATGCGGATCTCCAAATGCACGAATTCCAATTCGCGCTTGAAAACCTGCTGCCGCCAAAAAAGCCACGTGGACTCAAAAAGCGGGAACAAAACGAGGGGAATCCATATCCACCACGCGTACCAAAACACTTGGCCCGCCGCATTCAAAATGCCTTGTACGGCATCCATGCTGTGATTATAACGCAACATGACCTCAAAGAAAAACGTATATATAATAGAGGAGTGCGCAAAGGTCGATAAACAATCGGACAAGAGGTCAATAACAATGTCAAACACAGCAAAGATTATCATTATCGTGGTAGTTCTCGTTCTCATCGTGGGCGGCGTTTGGTGGTGGATGGGAAGCCAAAGCAGCAGCCCTTCCACGGCATATGCTCCCTCCGCGCCGCAACCAACGGCACCGACGACAACGAGCGGTCCCGTGCTTACGAGCGGCAATTCCAATGCCGATCTGAACCAAGATCTCGCGCAAATAGACGGTGAATTGAACGGCCTTGCTTCCGACTCCGCAAACATTGCCCAGGGATTGAACGATCAGCCGGTCAGCCAGCAATCGCTCTAAACTAACATGAATAAGAAATTTATCGCAGGAATGATGCTTACGGCGCTGCTTACGGCAGGCGCGGCACTTCCCGCACTTGCGCAAACTGCCTCTTCAAGCGGGACCGGGATTGGAACGAGCGCCGCGACAAGGCTTGCCAATCTTATCGCGCGCGCGAAAAACCGCGCGGACCAAGAGATCACGCGGCGGCTCAATGCGCTCAATGCGCTCGGCACTCGCGTGAACGACATGGTACGTCTGAGCGCGGACGAAAAGAGCAGCCTGTCCAGCACGATCCAGGGCCAGATCACGGCCATTGTAAAGGACCCCTTTCTTTAGACAGTAGTTCGGCGATTTTTTGCGCCGTTTTTTGTTGCCTCATGCCGCCATTTTCTCGGCAAACACCGCGGGCGGCATCTTGAGCGCGGAGTGGATCCGGGTATGGTTGTATTCCCAGACCGTGCGGTAGATCGCGGCCACGAGCTCGCCCAAGGTTCTGAACCGGTTTGGATCGCCGAAATCCACTTTGAATTTGTCGTAGAACGATTCCTGGTAGCCGTTCTCCCACGGGCATCCCGGCCGTGACCGTGAAATCGTGATGCCCCATTCCTCAAGGAGCGCGATGAACGCTTTTGCCTCATATTCTCTCCCGTTGTCCGAGTGGAAGATCGTGGGCCGCGGGTGGTGGAACAAGGCGTTCGCCAATGCATGGATCACGAGCGCCGCGCCTTTCCGCGTTCCGACGTGAAGGCCCATCGTCTGCCGCGTGAAGAGATCGATGATCGTCGCCACGTACACCTTTTTGCCGTGCTGGACCATCTCCGTGAAATCCGCCGCCCAGACATGGTTCGCATACGAGGGGCAGACGCCGAGGAGCAGGTTCGGATACGTACGTTTTGCCTTTGATTTCCGATATTTCCTGCCTCTCCTGCGGTAGGGTCTCACGCCGAACAGTCGCATCACCCGCTTTGTCCGTTTGCGGTTCATGCCAAGGGCGATAGCCAAGCGGCGCGATCCGTACGAGGGGTGTTCTTGCAGCACCTCTTCCATCCGGATCTTGAGCGCCCAGTCCTTCCCGTGTTGTTTCGCCACGTAGTAGAGGCTCGCTCGCGAAACGCCCATGGCTTTTGCCAGGGCGGACTTGTTTCTCCTCTCGCTCAATACTTTTTTTGGGCCTGGGAGAGCTTCACGGTGAGCTCGCCCACCACCTCAAACAATTCTTTGTTCTGCTTCTGCAGGCGTGAGAACTCGCCCCACGAAGGAGTGCCCACAGCTCCGGTGCCCAGCCAGTTGTAGATGGTGGACTCGTGCAGGCCGTGGTCCTTGGCCGCCTGGGCGACCGAAACGCCTTCTTCCTTCACGCGGCGGAGGATGTCCGCCTTCACTTCTTGCGGCACCCGATGCCCTGTTTTGTTGCTCATGACACAATGGTAAATGCTTTTCGACCTTTGTGTCTAATATATGGGGTCCAGGTCACACCTACAATTGCTGAACAGGGATCCTTCGACGTAACTGTGACTGGTTCCAACCAATTCAGCGCTTCAACGACACAGACCTATGTGATCACCGTGAACTCCGCGGATGTAACGATCACGGGTTTGGTGCCTGACACGGCGACGGTAGGTGTCCCCTACGCGGGCGCGACCCTCACAGTCTCTTCCACCGACCCCGGCGTCTTTGACTGGACGGTGAGCGGTTTGCCGGATGGCATAGCGAGCATCCCAGCGGGTAACACACTCACGATCTCCGGCACTCCGACGACCGCGACCTCAACAACGGTCTCGGTGACTGCGACAAACGAGACGAATGCTTCAACCACCGTAACGCAGACCTATCCGCTCACGGTGAGCGATGCCCCCGCAGTCACGATCGCGACCTCATCGCCTGACGTGGCTCAAGTAGGCGTGCCGTTTAGCCAAACCTTCACGGCAAGCGACAGCAATGCGACGGACACTTTCGTCTTCGATATAACCGGTCTGCCTGACGGCTTCACGAGCACTTCAACAGAGACAACGCTCACCGTCACAGGCACCCCGACCACGACCGACCCGATTATTCTGAATGTGAACGCAACGAGCACCTCGAACGCCGCGAGTGTCGGTTCTCTGATCGATACGATCACAGTGAGCACCGCTCCGGCAATCTCGTTTGTCACAACTTCGCCGCTTCCTGACGCGACGGTTGGCGTCCTCTACGCGACGACGATCACCGCCACCTCAACCAATCCGGCGGATACCCTGACTCTGAGCACTTCAACGCCGCTGCCTGCATGGATCACATCGTTTGTCGCGAACGGCGACACGGCGACCATCTCCGGTACGCCAGGAGTAATCAATCTTGGCTCCTCGACGGTAAGCTTGGTCGCAACGGGCGCGAACCCGGCAAGTACCCCGACGACTCAGGACTTCTCAATCTCGGTGAACGCTGCGCCAACGATCACGATCGTCTCGGGTCTCACGCCTGACACGGCGACCGCAGATACCCCGTACAGTGCAACCATCGTTGCAACCTCGACCGACCCAGTAGATACCTTGACCTGGCAGATCACGGGCTTGCCGGCATGGGCAACCTCGACGACCGCCGGCGACACCGCAACGGTGAGCGGCACTCCGCAAATAGGCGACGTTGGCAGCTCAACGGTCAGCGTCTCGGTGAATGGCAACAACGTGCAAAGCAATATAGCGAGTTCAAGCTATATCTTGACGGTTCACGCGTCGGCATACGAGAACCCATCGCTTGCAGAGTTGACGATCGCCTCGTCTGCCATCGGGGACACATTGAATGTGAACACTACGAATGACCTTGTCGGCGCGTGGGACTTCTCCGTCTATAACAGCCCCGTCCTCTTAAACAGCATTCGCTTCAGCGTGGTCGGCTCCGCAAGTAGCGGCGATCTTCAGAACGTGAAACTGATAGTTGATGGCACGCAGGTGGGACAGACGCTCACTTCAGTGGCCCAAGACAACACCGCTTTCTTTGATGCATCAGGAACTCCCGCCACGTTAATCACCGGAGTTAATAGTGTTCAAGTGTTCGCAGATGTGGCCGGTTCTCCGGGCAAGAACTTCCAGTTCGAGATCGCGAATGGATCTGATGTCTCGGTGACCGACAGTCATTACAATGTTCCTATTCAGACAAATGCGAATGATGGCACGGAGGTGAACATCTCACCCAGCGAGAACCCAATCGTCACCTCAACCCTCACAGTGACCGTTCCGGAGACTCCTCTCGGAGCAGGGGCTTCGGTCACAGTCAACAGTACGACCGCTCCATATGCAGGACCGGTGACCTTGAATGACGGTGATGTGTTCTTGGTTGCAGGCGCGGCGGTGGACGGTTACACCGTCGGTGCCTTGGGAGATTGTAGCGGCACGGTGGCTGCAAGCAGTTCGTACAGCTGCACCATAACGTACACACAAGGCACGTCAGGTGGCGGTGGTGGTGGTGGCGGTGGCGGTGGCGGCGGATCCTTTGCCACCTCAACCCTCACAGTGACCGTTCCGGAGACTCCTCTCGGAGCAGGGGCTTCGGTCACAGTCAACAGTACGACCGCTCCATATGCAGGACCAGTGACCTTGAATGACGGTGATGTGTTCTTGGTTGCAGGCGCGGCGGTGGACGACTACACCGTCGGTGCCTTGGGAGATTGTAGCGGCACGGTGGCTGCAAGCAGTTCGTACAGCTGCACCATAACGTACACACAACTGCCTCCAACGCCGACGAGCACCCTGAACGTCTCGCTCGTTGTTGATAACTCTGCGGGCGGCAGCGCGACCTCCTCTGACTTCATGGTCACGGTGATCGCCGGCCACCCGAGCCCGACGTCCACCTTCGCGGGTGATGCGTCCGGCACAGCGGTCACGATTGACGCGAACACCCCATTCCATGTGAATCCCCCGTCGCTTGCGAACTACTCCGCAGGGACGAGCGGTAACTGCAACGACGGGAGCGGCATCATAGCAGGCGGTTCGGTGAGCTGCGCCATCACGGAAACATTCGTACCTCCTGCACCCGTAATCTCAAATGAAACTTCTACAAACGCCGCTGACACATCCATCACGCTTACGTGGACGACCGACCACCCGGCGACGAGCCGCGTGATCTACGACACGGTCTCACATGCGACGCTCGGAGACGCGCCGAACTACGGCTACGCGAGCTCCACCAGCGAAGACACTGCAACGACAACCGACCACAGCGTGACGGCTTCCGGTCTCACGCCGGGTACCACCTACTATCTCCGCTCTGTTTCGCAAGGCTCGCCGGAGAGCGTGGGAGATGAAATGGCCGTGACGACTACTGGCAGTGTGACGCCACCCTCCGGTAATTCCAGCAGCAATAGCATGATCGTGACTTCCGGTGGTGGTGGCGGTGGCAGCGGTGGCTACTACCCACCGACGATCACAACGGGCAATGGCGGTGGCCAGGTCTTGGGTGCTTCAACGACGAATCCAGGGACACTCCTCCAGCTTCTCCAGAGCTTGACGCAGCAACTGATCGCGCTTGAGAAAAAACTAGTCACGCAACAGCTCAAAGACGCTTCCTGCTCGGCCCAGTTCAACAAGAACCTGCACCAGGGCACGAACGATGCTGACGTGAAGTCGCTGCAGACGGTCCTGAATATGAGCAACCTCACGCAAGTGGCAAAGAGCGGCGCGGGCTCACCGGGCAATGAGAGCACCTACTTCGGTGATGCCACGAAGAATGCGGTCATCATCTTCCAGAACATCTTTGCTGATGAGATTCTCACACCGAACGGCCTCACTTCCGGCAATGGTTATGTAGGTTCCGCGACCCGATCAGTTCTGAATCAACTCTGCTCACAGTAACGGGCGCGCGTAAAACGCGGCACACAGACCCCCGCTCCGGCGGGGGCTTGTGTTAGCGTTACTGCCATACTTTGTCCACTGGTACCGTCGTTTCTCCCACCACGGTCGGCAAGCCAGAGGTAACGGTAGAGAGCGTTCCCACCTCCGCCGTCCACTTGCTCGTGCTGGCGTTCAAATCGTTAAAAATCAGGACTCCTTCGCCGCCAGGAATTCTCGGAGCACAACCGTAGCTCGCAGAAACGCCGCCCTCCGCGATGGGGAACGTACCAGTGAAGGGAGAACACACTGTCCCGTCCGCAAGCTTTATAAGCCACGCCCAGTTCGCGGGAACGGAACCTTGAATATTGTCCGGCGCAGGAAGTGATTTCGTAAGCTTCAAAACGAATGAAGAAGTGGCATCGGGGACCGCCGGATTTGCACCGCAAAGAAGGTTCGTGCCTCCGGGAATTTGGAAACAGGGATCGCTTATGGAATTCCCCACCGCGCACCGCCACGCATCCCTCCGAAAAGGCGCCGCGATGGAACTCGTCCAGCATGAACCTTCTTGTACTGGAGTTGAACTCGCGGGCGTCGCAGGCATATAGGTGATTACTTGCGTTCTAAGCGCGAGCGTTGAGGTATTCGCCCCGGGCGAAGAGGGCACCGCCGGAGATTGAACCGGAAGCGCAAAAAACTGGCCGACCCCAAACGCGATTACGAGTATCAACACTATAATTACGGCGACAGGCCCTATTTTTTTCATAGAAGCATTGTTTTACCGAAAGGCGAAAGTGCCCACGATCCGGTCAAGGACGCCCGCGACCATCGCTCGATCAAATGAATGCAACCCGTAGGATTCCGGATAGTTCGCGATCTGTGACGAATGAATGGTATATTCCACTGCCCAGCACTTCCCTGACTGGACCGTCCGGTAACTTGTCGTTTCGTAATAATTGCCTGCGCCCGCATCCGTGAAATGGAGCACGGTAAACTGGATATTATTTATCACAGTACTGGAGGTTGCGTTTGAAGGGCCGGATGCCGGACCCGGCACAAGGCACTGCGCAACCGCAACGCCGTTCGCGCTATATCCCACGGTGAGTTTTGCATCGGCAAAGTTTGTCTGTGGCTCAAAAGCCCGTGGGATCACAAGCGTGAATGCAAGAACGCCCTGCTGCGACGCGTCCACGCCAAACCGCCAGTCAGTGGACAGCGTCGTTGCATAAATATCGTTCGTATCAAAATCAATCGGATATGCAATGGAGAATCCGGCGTCCGTCCTATTGCCAATCTGCCACGCGGAGACGTTTTCGTAGTAATTCACGCTCGTAGCGGCGTTCTCGCGTGTGAGCGCCGCGATATCGCGCGATCCCTGGAGGATCATCCCGTACCGGATACCGTAACAAAATCCAATGAAGGGAAGCGCCACAAAAAGAATAAGCGCGATGATCTTGGAATACCACGTCACTTTGTTCCATTCCACTTTCATCTCTCAATTATACCTCAATCTTTGAGAACAGATAACTCCCGACTCCCAAGAACACGATCGTGACTGCGGCAAGCACAATGAAGTCAATGCCGAGACCGAAATGAGTGGTATTCACGAGGAGCGCGCGGAAGGAGTCAATACCATAAGAGAGCGGATCAATCGTCGTGAGGCCGGCAAGGATGGCCGGCAGGCCGGAGAGCGGGAAGAGCGCTCCCGACAGGAAGAACAAAGGCATGACAAGGAAGTTCATGATGAGTTGGAAGCCCTGCATGTCCTCAAGGAGTGACGCAATGCCGGTGCCGAGCGCGGTGAAAAGCAGCGCAACGAGAAGCATAAAGATAATTGCGACAGGGACCAGCCACCAATTATCCGGGCGGAAACCGAACGCCATGGAGATCAAGAAAACGATGATCCCCTGGAATGTCGCGACGGTCGCGCCGCCGAGCGTGCGGCCGATCATGATGTTCAGCCGCGACACGGGTGCCACAAGCGTCTCTTTCAAAAATCCGAACTGCCGGTCCCAAATGAGCTGGATGCCGGAAAAAATCGCGGTGAAAATGATGCTCATGCCAACGATGCCGGGCACCAAAAACTGGAAATAACTCCCTTCGCCCGCGGCCTGGAAAACGGAGCCGAGGCCGTAACCGAGCGCGAGCAGGAAAAGAATCGGCTGCCCGAGCGAACCGATCATCCGCGACTTTGAACGGAAATATCGCTTCAATTCGCGGAGCCACATTATGTAGATTGTTTTCATTTTTTTATAATTTTCTTACCAGGTTCACTATCGACGCCCCCATCTGCGGGCACGGGTGCGCAAGCGGTCAACCGCGCTTGATTCCTCTTCGCGGATCACGTTGCCGGTCAGTTTCAAGAATGCATCCTCAAGCGAAGGGGTTCCCGTCTGCTTCATGAGCTCCTGCGCGCTTCCGGTCGCGACAATCTCACCGTGGTCAATAATCGCGATACGCTCTGCGATGCGCGCCGCTTCTTCCATATAGTGCGTCGTGAAGAAAACCGTGATACCTTCCTTTTTGTTCAAATCCTGTAGATAGCTCCACATGTGGTTGCGCGTCTGCGGATCAAGGCCGAGCGTCGGCTCGTCCAAAAATATCACTTTTGGGTGGTGTAGAAGACCGCGCGCGATTTCCAACCGCCGCTTCATGCCGCCGGAAAATTCCTTGACCAAACTATCGCGCCGATCCCACAGCTCAACAAACTTCATGAGCTGCTCAACACGCTCTTTGCGCAATTTCGCAGGAACATTATACAGAATCCCATGGAATTCCATGTTTTCCTTCGCGGTCAGTTCGTCATCCAAGCTTGGGTCCTGGAACACGATGCCGAACGAGCGCCGCACTTCTTCGGGATCCGTGATTGGGCTGTGGCCGGCGAGCGTGATCACGCCGCTCGTAGGATGCAGAAGCGTGGTGAGCATCTTAATAGTGGTGGACTTCCCTGCTCCGTTCGGCCCCAAAAAGGCGAAAATTTCCCCTTTTTTTACATCAAAGGAAATATGGTTCACTGCAGTAAAACCGCCGAATTGCTTCGTGAGATTCTTCACCTCAATAATCTTATCCATAAATGGTTAGTATGCTTAAATGGTTAATATACTTAACTATTATAGCCGATGGCAGCCGCGCGCGTCAAGTGACCTTGTGGACAATCGGAATGTGGTATAATTAACAATATGAAATCGTTCCTTGCGCGGCTAAGCACCACCAAAAAAATCGTGGCGGCAGTGATAGTCCTACTTCTCGGATGGGGCGTTTATGAACTGTGGTTTGTTCCGAAAAATCCCGACTACCAGCTTGCGACGGCCGCGCGTGGCACGATCGTCCAAATTGTAAGCGTGACGGGCAATACCGCACCGGTCCACAGCGTGGACCTTGCTTTTGAAATCGGCGGGACGATTGCGGCGGTCAATGCCGACGTAGGCGATCACGTGAACGCAGGCGGTGCCATCGCGCGTTTGGATACGAGCGACCTTGCAGCGCAGCTCGCCCAGGCACAAGCAGACGTGGATACCCAGACCGCGAATCTTCGATCGCTCCAGATTGGATCACGGCCGGAGGACATTCAAACCGCGCAGGCCAATCTAAACGGGGCGGAACAAGACCTCGTGAATATGTACGGGAACGTGGAGGGCGCACTCACGAGTGCGTATGCAGAGGCAAATGACGCCGTCCGCAACCAACTCGCTCCCTTTTTCTCCAACCCCGAAAGCGTGAACCCGCAACTCACGTTCATTCTCAACGACTCTCAAACGATGAACCTCGTCCAATTCCAGAGAGTCCAAGCAAGTGCCGAGCTCAATACGTGGCAGACGGAGCTCGGCGGCATCAACGCCGCTTCCCCCACCTCAACGCTTGAGGCCGCGCTCCAGCGCGGCGCCGCACACCTTTCTGTCGTAAACAATTTTCTCACGACGGCGAGCGCCGCCGTCGTGGAACAGACGGGACTTCCCACGGCGACGCTTAATGCCTACAAGACCGCGCTCACCGCGGCGCTTACGGAAACCACGAGCGCGGTGAATGGCGTCAATAATGCCGCGCAAAAAATCGCTTCGCAAAAAATCACAATCCAGGGACTGCAAGCCGCGCGTGAGAAAACGATTGCCGGCCCGACCACGGAGGATATCCAGGCGCAACAGGCGCAAGTGGAACAAGCGCAGGCGACCGTCCAAGGAATACAAGTGAAGATCGCGAAGGCATCCCTCATGGCGCCCGTTGCCGGCATAGTGACGACGCAAAGTGCGAAGATCGGCGAAATCGCGACGCCGGGGGTCGTGCTCGTCTCTCTTCTTTCCGACCAAGGCCTTGAAGTAGACGCGGATATCCCCGAAGCTGATATTGGCAAAGTGACCGTGGGCGACGCCGCCACCATGACTCTTGACGCTTTTCAGGGTCAAACCTTCTCGGGAAAAGTAACGTATATTGATCCCGGTGAAACCGTGATTGAGGGCGTGCCGACGTATAAGACCACGTTCCAATTCTCCCTTAGCGCGGACGTAAAACCCGGCATGACCGCGAACATTGACATCACGACTGCGACGCACGAGAACGTGATCTACGTCCCCCAGCGAGCGGTCGTGACGAACGCCGACGGCAGCCGCACGGTCCAGGTCTATCACGGCGCGAACCAGCCGCTTGAAACGCGCGCCGTGACGGTCGGCATCCGCGACACGCAAGGCAATATTGAAATCGCTTCGGGGTTGAACGAAGGAGAGGTCGTGCTCCGGTCGCCCACGTCATCATAAGCGCCGGCGCATGGCCCATGGCACTCATTGAAGCCAAGTCACTCCGAAAGGTGTACGGCGAGGAAGGGTCGGAAACCGTTGCCGTAGAAGACGTTTCGCTTTCCATCAAAGCGGGAGAATTCGTGTCCATCATGGGACCTTCCGGATCCGGCAAATCAACCCTGCTTCACATCCTCGGGTTTCTTGACCGCTACACAAGCGGCACCTATTTTTTTGACGGGAAAGAAATGTCCGCGTATTCCGAGGACGAGCTCGCGCACATCCGCAATCATAAAATGGGATTCGTGTTCCAAGCATTCAACCTGCTCGCGCGCTCAACCGTATTGGACAACGTGAAGCTTCCCCTGCTCTACTCCGACATCCCCGAAGCGCAGTGGGACGAGATGGCGACGAAAGCCGTAGAAACGGTGGGTCTCGCCCACCGCCTCCATCACCAGTCGTCCCAGCTCTCCGGCGGCGAACGGCAGCGCGTCGCGATCGCCCGGGCGCTCATCCTCTCGCCGCAGGTGATCTTCGCCGATGAACCGACGGGCAACCTGGATTCAAAATCGGGACAGGCCATCATGCAAACGATCCAACGGCTGAACGAAGAACAAGGCCACACGATCATCCTCATCACGCACGAAACGCACACGGCCGAACATGCGGAGCGCATCCTCCATATTTTGGACGGCCGGCTGGACTTCGATGAAAGGGTCGCAAAGCGCCGTCGCGCGACCGATACCTTTGAAAAATGAAGTTACGCCAACTCACTCATACGGCTGTCGCGGGCCTTGCAACCAACAAGTCACGGGCGTTTCTTACGATCCTCGGGATTGTGATCGGCATCACCGCCATCATCATTGTGATGTCCCTGGGCCAGGGCGCGCAGGGGCTTATTCTCGGGGAGATCCAGAGCATCGGCTCGCGCACGATCGCGATCGTGCCGGGCAAGCAGCCAACGAGTCCTACCGATTTTCTTTCCTCTTTCACTAACTCACTGAAAGACAGCGATCTTACGGCGCTTGAAAACAAGGCGAACGTCCCGCACGCGGCGGTCGTGATGCCCATCGTCTTCGGCAGTGAAGCGATTTCGTGGCAAACGAACACGTACCAGGCGACCCTCTTTGGTTCTACGGAACTCTTCGGCGACCTCTATAACGTCACGGCCGACGAGGGAGAAATGTTCACGGTGGACGACGTGGCAAGCCGGGCGAGCGTCGCCGTGATCGGGAAAACTGTGGAACAGAAGCTCTTTGACGGCAGTTCGGCGATTGGCGAGAAAATACGCGTCGGGAACACCACATTCCGCGTGGTCGGCGTCTTAAAAAGCACCGGACAACTTTCATTCCTAAACTTTGACGAGTCGGTTTTCGTACCCTACACGACGGCGCAGACCTACATTTTCGGCATTAATTATTTCAACCGAATGGTCGTGGAAGCGGACAGTGACACAACCGTGAACGAGACCGCGGACGACATCACGGCGACGCTCCGTAACGATCACGGCATCATTGACCCCGCGAAGGACGACTTCTACATTCAAACCCAGGAAAGCGCCATGCAAACCGTAAGCACGATCCTCACCGTTCTCACGCTTTTCCTTGCCGCGGTCGCGGCCATCTCGCTCGTCGTGGGCGGCATCGGCATCATGAACATCATGCTCGTTTCGGTCACCGAGCGCACGCGCGAGATAGGATTGCGCAAAGCGCTCGGCGCGACCGACCGCAACATCCTTTCCCAATTTCTCCTTGAAGCAGTTATCCTCACTGCGATCGGCGGCGTGATCGGCATCACGCTCGGCGGCCTGATTTCTTTTGCGGTGGCCTTCCTCTTAAGTCACGTATACGGACTTAACTGGCAATTCATTCTGCCCTGGAGTGCCGTGGCGCTCGGCCTCGGTGTCTCGTCCGGCATAGGGCTCATCTTCGGCATCTATCCTGCCAACCAGGCATCAAAAAAGAGCCCCATAGAGGCCTTGCGGTACGAATAGGTGATGAAAAACAAACCGCCCCGGCGGAATGTCGGGGCGATTTATTTCTTGCATTTCTCTTCTCCTACCTCTTGTCGTGCTTCTTCCCGCGGTGAGCCCTTTTCGGCCTCACCGCTTTCTTTGCACCCTTTGCACCCACCATTTTCGCAAGCACCTTGGCGTCCTTCTGCAAGCGCTTCCATTCATCCTTCATGTCGCAGGTCACTTTGATGAGCTCCGCGGTGTTCACATTGTGCAATCCTGCATAACGCTTCGTCGCGCGTGCAACCACGCGATGATAATCCTTTTCGCCCATCCGGCGAGCCTTCTTCACGTTCTTCGCCACTTCTTTCCTTGCCTTCACAACCCATGCCTTCGCCCTTGTCCTCTGTTTCTTATTGGACAAAAGATACGCGGCCGCGGCAGTGAGTGCGGCGGCGGTCAGAACGCCCGCGCCGGCCTCCATCGCCATTCTTCTCGTTCGTTTCTTCATGACAATGTTGTATTATTTTTTTGATTTACTTTCTCGACCTTGGGGTTGTCTTCTTGCGGCGGAACCGCGCAAGAAATTCCATAAAATGCCGTAGCTTGAATCCATCGCGCCGCACCTCTGTCCGCAGATCGCCTAAGTCCTCGCGGAACAAGACGGTTTCTTCGTGCACCTGTGCCGTAATCTTCTTGATGTCGCTCAAAACTTTAGCAAGATAAATGAGCACTACCGTGAGGACTACCGCCACGACAACCACCGCAATCGTCGTCACGAAAAAGAAAATGTCGGCGTGGATCAAAGTGTCCATGTGCTTTCATTATATATCATATATTTTCCAGTATCCATTGCCCCACCGTTACTACAAACTGTTGCAATACGCACAGCTTTTTGATTGGGACTCTTGAATAACTCAATTATAGCATCCGCCCCGCACTCCCCGCTCTCTTCCCGAGCCGTGCAAGCGCCCGCCTTTTTTCATCCGGCGCAAGCCGCGTCTTCCGCACCGCATTACCAAGCATCATAATCGTCTGGTCGTAGGTATTTCGGTCCACAGGATAGGGCGTCGCGTCCTTGCCCCCGTGCGCGAAACTGTAGCGTGCGGGGTCTTCGTAGGATGGCTTTGCACCGTAGATCACCTCGCCCACGAGCGCGAGCGCCCGGACGGTCTTCGGCCCCACGCCCTCAATGGCAATCAATTTTTCGTAATTTGCGGGCTTCCGATCCGTCACCTTCGCCAGAATCTTTTCCAAATATTTGCTCTGTGCAAAATTCTCGTGCACCATCGGATGATATTTGAACTCGCGCGTTGCAAGGTTCATCAAGGTAAGCTGCTCCCCTCGGCTATTCTCAAACTTTGCCATCTGCGAGAGCGGCGAGGAATACTTACGCAGGAGCTTGATATCTTTCATGAGTGTCGCGTAGCCGGCCTGTACAAGCTCAGTGGAAATTTGCCGCGTCTCGGCACTGCGTTTTGCCGTAAGGTCCAGCACGCGGTTCAGGACCACCGGCGAGGAAATTCCGGAATGCGGCTCGGAAACCAGATCATTTATATTTTCCGAGAACCAATGATAGCGGCGCGCCGAGCGCTTTTCTTTGTTCATCCCCTGCTGGACGACCGCCCACGCGCCGCGGCGCGAGAAAAAGAACGAATGATGGTACAGCTGGAAACCATCCTGCACGAGTGCGCTGTCCACCTTTGCGCTCATTTTTGAGTTGTAAACCAGATTGTTCGCCGCGGCTACGGGAAGCGCGAGGCGCTCGCCCCATTGCGCAATTTCCTCCGGCGTCTTTCGCGAGGTTTTCCCCTTCCCACCGCAAATGAACACGCCCCAGTCCCTTTCATGGCCGCGGATAGCCTCTTTAAGTGCTGCCGTAAGAATGGTCGTAAGCCCCGACGCGTTCCAATCAAACGCAAGCACCGTACCAAGCGACTGGAACCACACGGGATCGGCGATCCGTTTGATAAACTCATCCGGCCCATACTCCGCAATGAGCACATACGCCATCTCGCGGCCAAGCTTCACCATCCGCTCAAAAAGCCATGGCGGACAACGGCCGTAATCAAGCCCAAAAGAAGCAACCCCGCGCTGGATCATACCCTCATTATCCCGCCTACTTCAAAATATGGAAAGGGGTAAGGGGCGATTCTACTGCGCGAGCGCCTGCTCAATCTTTGTCACACGCTTTTCCAACGCGCAAAATTCATCACGACGGACGCACAATTTTAACTCTACTCTTATTTCCTTCAATTCTTTTCCGATCTTTTCCAACTGTATTTCAACATAATCCATCCGCGTCTCCAAAAATTCCATGCGCGCTTCAAGTCGATCTATGCGGACTTCAAGTCGCTTCATCGCAGCTTCCAAGGTAAAAAACCCTTCCAAAAGTTGATCAAATTTTCCGTTGAGCTGCTCTAAAAGAGTGCCGAAATAGCGCTCGGCCTCGGGACTCAACATGCCCGTTGGAATTTTTTCCATTGTAGCTTCCATGGTAACGTTCAAAATAAAAAGGTCAATAAACCTTTAACAAAAATTTAATCTTTCTCTTTGTCCGTCCTTTCCAATTCCAAGCACACCGAATTGAGCAATACCTCTTGCCGCCTTTCTCCTTGGGTCCGTCGTCAAAAACATGGCCCAAATGCGCGCCGCAATTCTTACAAACGACCTCGGTGCGGCGCATGCCGTGGCCGTCGTCGGGGCGGAGTTCAATATGCGCTAAATTCGCGGGTTCGGTGAAGCTTGGCCAGCCGGTGCCGGAGTCAAACTTCGTATCGGAAGAAAAAAACTCCGCGCCGCACGCTGCGCACTTGTACATTCCTTTCGCGTGTTCGTTCACATATTTGCCGCTGAACGGCGCCTCCGTACCGCCTTCGCGTATCACACGGTACTGCTCCGGGGTAAGTTTTTTGTTCTTGTCCATCGGCTTATGCTGTGCCAACAATGTTACCGTATCATATCAAACCGCCGACGTCGCGAATGGTAAGAAGGACCATCAATACAATGAGTAGGGCGAAGCCGAGGCTGTTCACCCATGCTTCTGTGCGATATGAAATCGCCGAGCCCTTTATTTTCTCAAGAATCGCCATGAGGAACCTGCCGCCGTCAAGTGCTGGGAACGGGATGAGGTTCACCACGGTCAAATTAAGCGAAATTACCCCAAAGAGCTGGAGCAAATACACGAGACCGATCTTCCCTGTTTCCTCCGCGAGCCCAAAGATGCCTACCGGCCCGACAACGCCCGGTAAGAGCGAGGCATGAAAAAGAAGCTGCACGATCAACTGGTAAAACGCCTGGAGCGTGAGCCACGCAATGATCCCAGCATCCACAAGGCCATCCTTGAACGCGGAAAAGAATCCCTCACGCGGGGTGCCGGCCTCCGCAAGTGCCACGCCCACCGCGCCTTCACCCGGCGCCGTCTTTACCCGCGGCACGACGCTGAAATCAATTTCCTTGTTGTTGCGCAACACGGTGATCGTGGTTGATTCGCCGCGCCGTATGTTAATGAAATCAATAAAGCTTTGCGCGCTCGTAAAATTTTTCACCACGTCCCCCGCCATGATGCCCGCCTGTGTCGCAGGCGAATCCGGCTGCACCCCGCTCACGACGAGCGCCTGCGGTGCCCCGATCATCAAGGTAAGCGAGAGGAAGAACCATCCAAGAAGGAAATTCATGAAAATCCCCGCCAGCATGATGATGCTCTTTTTCCACATAGGCTGCGCATAAAGGAAGCGCGATGTGTCGGGGGCCTTTCTGTAGGCGCCACTTGGCTCCACCATTTCAAATTCTCCCCGTTCCCCCGCTATCTTCACGAAACCCCCGAAGGGCAGCCAGTTCACCGAGTATGCCGTATCGTTCGGCGTCAACCCTTCCATACCTTCTGCCGGTTCGTCCCCCCAAAAAAAACGCCATTTTGCAACCGGCGCAGCGGCGTCAATCTCGCGCTCAACCGTAATCGTTTCTTCAACGATGCCTCCTGCCGCATCCCGCTCCACAATATCAGCAGTTTCCCGCTCCACGGCAATTGGTACGGCGTTTGTTCCACGGTAGCGCCGGATGCCGAAAATCCGCGGCGGAAAACCGAAACCGAATTCATCCACCTGCAGGCCGAATGCCTTCGCCGCAAAAAAATGGCCGGCTTCGTGGCCGAAGATGAGAACCGAAAGGCCGATTATGACGAGTATGACGATAAGCATACTCTCTAATATATACGCAAATCACCACCAAAGGTAGTTGACAAAATTAAAATGTAATGCGGAATGCTCATACCGGACTACGCTCCCAGCTCCTGCAGTTTTGCATTCACGAGCGTCTCCACTTCCCCGTTCGCCTTGTCCACTGCTTTCTGGGCCTTTTCTTTTGACTTGAACGCTTCGTCTTCGGTGATTTCCTTTTTGTTCTCCGCTTCTTTTAGTCGCTTCATTGTTTCATCGCGTTTCGCGCGGATCTGGATCCTCGCCGTCTCCGCGGTCTTTTTCACAAGTTTCGCCATCTCCTCGCGCCGCTCGTTGCCAAGGGGCGAAAGCGTCGCCAAAATGTTATTGCCGTTGTTCGTTGTAGAAAGTCCGAGGTGCGCGCTTTCAATCGCCTTCATCACGGCGGCGAGGGCGTTTTGATCCCACACGGCGACCTGGATGGTGCGCGGAGGGAGAATACTTAACGAGCCAAGCTCCCTGACGGAAAGCGTTTGGTCATACAGGTTCACTTTGATGTCTTGCACAAGCTCCACCGACGGCCGGTTACCGCGGATCTGCCCGAAATCTTGTCTCAATTTTTGGACGGCGGCCGAAAGCCCTGCCTCAAGATCTTTGATGAATTGTTCTCCTGTGGTCATGATTGCGCAATAAGATTTTCCAACTGCAAACGCGGATTCAAACCGAAATTGGTGATGTTCTGATACAGCGCGAGCGCCTTGTGCCAAAGCGCAACGTTCGCTTTGGACGGCTTCTCCCACGCAAGGATTATTATAACCGCGTCCAGAAATTTCCGTAAGTTGAACTCCTCGGGCTCCAACAAACTCTTCACAACATCGCGCCGTCCGGCGGGCAGGGTTTTCAAGAATGTTTCTGCCAACGCAAGATTTTTTTGGAACACCTCGTCATTGAGCAACCGCCATGCAAGCCCCGGCAAACCCCGCGCTTTCTTCGTAAGCAACGCCGCCTTCGCCTTCGGAACCCCCTGCTCTTTTTCCATCCATGCCGCGAGCGCCGCTTCCGGCACCGCACCGAAGTAAATCTTCTGCAGCCGCGAAAGGATGGTCGGCATAATGCTTTCCAAATCGGAGGTGATAACAATCAAAAGCGAGGACACTGGCGGTTCCTCGGTGATTTTCAAAAGCGCATTCTGTGCGTCATTCGTCAAAAATTCCGCATCATCAATGACAAGCGTGCGCTTCGTGCTCACATTCGGCTTCTGCCAAAGGAAATTTTTGATCTCGCGGACCGCATCAATGCTGATGGAATCCTTCAAATTGGGATCCAACTGCTTCGCAAATGCTACGTCGATCACCTTAGCATCCTGCAGGATTTCGCTTTCCGAAGGCGCTTCGAATGCGCCTTTCTCCAAGCCATGCGCGAGAGCGAGTGCCGTCGTGCGCTTCCCAACCATAGGAAGTCCGTAGAAAATATACCCGTGCGAAAGCTTGCCATCTTGAGCAAGCCGCGTAAGATCTCCGATTATCTTTTCATGCCCAAGCACCCGTGGCATCGTTTTACCGCTTATTGAGCAACGTACGCTTATAGGTATCCAGATGGTTCAGGATGAGGCCGGTGCCCTTCGCGACACAAAAGAGCGGATCCTCGGCCACATAGGCCTGCACACCCAAGAAACGCTCAAAAAACTCGGGCATGTGGTGAAGCTGCACCGAGCCGCCCGAAAGGATGATGCCCTTTTCCATAATGTCTGCCACAAGCTCCGGCGGCGTCACGTTGAAGACATTTTGGATGGCACTCGCGATCTCAATAAGGAAGGGATTCAGCGCCTCCGCAATTTCGTTTGAATTGATTGTGATGTCCTTCGGAAGTCCGGTCACGAGGTCCCGCCCGCGGATCTGATATTCCATTTTTTCCTTCGTCGGCATCGCAGAACCGATCTCGATCTTCACGTTCTCGGCAGTTTGTTCGCCAATCGCGAGGCCGTATTTCTTTTTCACGTAATCCATGATCGCCTGGTCAAATTTGTTCCCTGCGATGCGCAAACTGTTCCATGACACGATACTCCCCAACGCAATCACCGCCTGTTCCGATGTGCCGCCGCCGATGTTGATGATCATGTTCCCCGAACGCGCATTGATGGGAATGCCGGCGCCCAACGCCGCAAGGATCGGCTCGCGCACGATAAACGCATTCCCCGCGCCCGCTTCGCGCGCCGCGTTCATCACCGCGCGCCGCTCGGTCTGCGTGATGCCCGCAGGCACGGAGATCACCACGTCCGGCTTTACCAAATTGAACCAGCCCACGGCTTTTGAAATGAAATACGTAAGCATCGCCTTCGTGATGTAATAATCGGCGATCACGCCGTCCTTGAGCGGGCGGTAGGCCACGATCTCGTCCGGGGTCCGGCCAATCATTTCCTTCGCTTCGCTCCCCACCGCCAATACCGAATTATCCGGCTGCGTGAGTGCTACGATGGTCGGCTCGTTGATAATAAAGCCCTTCCCAGGTACAAAAACGACGGTATTGGCCGTCCCCAAATCAATGCCAATTTTCTTGCGGAACATACCCATACATTTAACGCGAAGGGGCCCAAAAAGTAAAGCGGCGGGAATCGCGATATTCCGCGACTCCCGCCCCTGAACCCTAACGAGGCGGCCATACTGCGATGCCACCTACCTCGCGTCCCGCCTCGTCTTGGAATGAAATCTGCTGAAGGTTGAGAGCGAGCGGGCGAGACATGCCTCGCTCATCAACGCCATCATGGTCGAAGAGCAATGAAGGACATGCCTGTTCTCCTCTCTCTTCGAAACAGTAATCCACTTCCAAATCTGAACTTTCTTTTAAATACTTGAAAGTGGGGGCTTTCTCTGCTCTTGCCACGTCGGGGGCAATTACTACCCCGACGCAGCCGCCCTCGACGCACCTTAACTTGAGAGTCTGAGGTTCGTCATGCCTCGTTACCACGCCGATCACAACGGCGAAAAATATTGCCGTCACTGCCCAAAGGATCTTATCTCTCATTTCCACCTCCGTGTCAATTACCCCCCAAAGAGGATAATAGCACAACCAGATATTTTGTCAAGCTGAAACGGTAATGTGCACACACATATGGCGGACTCCCGTACAATCGGGGAATGTCGATCCATATGGCTGAGAATATCAAACAAGAGCGGGTGCGGTGGGTGGAACCCATTGTAAAAGGTCGCACAAGCACCACCGAAGTGATGAAGGTGTTTCCGTATGGGAAGCGGACCTTGGAGCGGTGGCTGCAGGCATACCGGCGTGGCGGTGAATCAGCGCTTGAACCGCGTTCCACCCGGCCGAAGACCTCGCCCAAGGAAACACCGATCAGCATCAAGGAAGCAATCATCGCGTTGCGCAAGAAGAGAAAGGTCTGCGCGCTCAAACTGCATTGGAAGCTCGAAAAGGTGGGCATCCATATCCATGAGCGCACCATCGGAAAAATCTTGAAGACAGAAAGGCTCGTGCGGAAGTATCGTACCAAAAAGATCACGTACAAATATATCAAAGCCACCTGGAAGCCTGGCGACCTCATGGAGATCGACGTGAAGCATGTGCCGGGAACCGTTGCGGGACGTGCATATTTTCAATATACGGCGATCGATTGTGCCTCCCGCTGGCGCTACCTCCGGATTTTCGAGGAAGAGTCCACGCAGAACACCCTCCTCTTTCTTGCGGATGTCATCCGGCGATTTGAATATCGGATCACCGGCGTGAAGACGGACAACCATGCGACCTTCACCAACCGGTACACGGGCACGTACAAGCGGGCGGATCTTTCGCCTGCCCATCAACACGCTTTGGACCGCTTCTGCGCCGAACGCGGCATCGTGCACTACCTCATCGATCCGGGGAAGCCCGCGCAGAACGGCAAGGTCGAACGCTCGCATGGGTCGGACCAGAGAACGCTCTACCACGAAACAACATTTGCTTCGGCAAAGGATTTGCGCCAAAGGGTACGATGGTGGAATACTGAGTACAACAACCTTGAACACTGTGGCCTGAATGGCAAGACGCCGAACGAAGCGCTTGCCGAGTTCAAAACCTAGTCCGCCATATGTGTGTGCCTAAAACAAAACCCTCCTTATGTCCGCGCCGAGCTGGCGCAGACGGCCGTCAATGTGTTCGTAGCCGCGGTCTATTTCGTGAATGCCTTCCACCTCGGAAACGCCGTCGGCGATGAGCGCAGCGAGAACGTCAAGTATCCCGGAGCGTAAATCGTGCACAGTAAGGTTCGCGCTCCGAAGCGGGGTTTGCCCTTCTACGGTCGCGTAATGGAGAAATCCCTTTCCGGCCAAGCGACACTCTTCTCCCTGCGGGCACTCTGCTCCCACGACGATCTTCGCGCCCATCTCGTTCAGGTCGTGCGCATAGGCAAAGCGATCTTCCCAAATGGTTTCGTGGATCGTTGAGATGCCCTTTGCCTGCGTAAGGAGCACGCAAAGCGGCTGCTGCCAATCGGTCATAAATCCGGGATGCACGTCGGTCCGCACCGAAAGTGCTTTCAATGAATTTTTCCGCCAAAAAGCAATGCCGCCATCCGTCACCTCGTATTGGGCGCCGAGCCTTCGCACGACGTTCAAAAAAGTAATGAGCTCATCCTGCCGCGCCTCTTTCACAAGAATCCTTCCGTTCGTCGCGATCGCAAGGCATGCGAACGAAACCGCCTCGTTCCTGTCCGGTATGATCCGATGTGTCACGCCGTGCAAGCGCTTCACGCCCTCAATCGTAATCGTACGCGGCGGCGCAAGCTCAACAATAGCTCCCATTTTCTGGAGCATTTTTATGAGGTCCACAATCTCCGGTTCCAGCGCCGCATTCTTGATGACCGTCTTTCCTTTTGCAAGTACCGCCGCGAGGATGGTATTTTCCGTGGCACCCACGCTCGGGAACCGAAGTTCAATCTCCGCGCCGTGGAGCCCATGCTTCGCCCATGCATGATAACTGTTCTTTGTGATCGCGAGCTGCGCACCGAATTTTGCAAGCGCTTCCAGATGGATGTCCACGGGCCGCGCGCCTATTTTGTCGCCGCCCAACACCGGCACTTCCGCTTCTCCCGCGCGCACAAGGAGCGGCCCCAAAGCAAGGATGGGAATCCTGTTCCGTCGCGTGAGCTCCGAAACGCGGCTGTTCTTGATCTCGCGTGTTTCAATCTTCGCTGTGGAGCCCACAATTTCTATTTCGCTCCCGATCGTTTTCAAAAGCTCAACGACAATGTCCACGTCGCCTATCTGCGGCATGTTCTCCAAAATGCACGGCTCGTCCGTGAGGAGCGACGCTATCATCATTTTGGAGACTGCGTTCTTCGCGCCGGCGAGCTTGATCTCGCCGAAAAGCGGCTTGCCTCCTTTAATTACGAATTTTTCCGCCATGGTTTGTTCGTTCACCGCCCGCGCGTTATGAAACCGAAACCTTTTTTGTAATAAAGTCGGCCAGCGTATCAACCGCAATCCGCTCCTGCTTCGCTGTGTCGCGGTCGCGCACGGTCACAGTGCCTTTGAGTTCCATGTTGCCCTCACCGACCGTATCAAAATCAACCGTAATGCAGAATGGCGTTCCGATCTCATCCTGCGCGTAATAGCGTTTGCCAATATTGCCGCGATCGTCCCACGCCACTGTAAATTGTTTGCGAAGATCGTTATAGATCTCCCTCGCCGCTTCCACAAGCTTCGGCTTGTTCGCAAGCAACGGGAACACGGCTGCCTTGTACGGCGCGAGATGAGGCTTGAGCTTCAGAAACACGCGATCGCCGTCCTCCGCAAAGGCGCTTAAAAGCACGGCAAGGACCGTGCGATCAACGCCAAGAGACGGCTCAACCACGTGCGGCCAGAACGCCTCGCCTGTCTGCGCGTCGTGGTATGGCGGCTCCTTGAAATGGTTTTTGAGGTCAAAGTCTGTGCGGTAAGCCAGGCCATAGAGTTCCTTCTGACCGAAAGGATACTCAAATTCAAAATCAATGGTGCGCTTGGAATAGTGTGCGCGGTCACCCTCTCCGATCTCCACTTCGTGCAACTTTTTCGTATCAATACCGACATCTTTGATCCACGCGACCATTTCTTTCCGCCACATCTCAAAATAATCCTTCCAGTCCTCGTTGCGTGCGGGCGGCGGAATAAAATATTCAATTTCCATCTGTTCAAACTCGCGCGTGCGGAAAATGAAATTGCCCGGCGTGATCTCATTGCGAAACGCCTTCCCCATCTGCGCGACGCCGAACGGCAGCTGCCGCCGCGTGGTATCCAAAATGTTTTTGAAATCCACAAATATCCCCTGTGCGGTCTCCGGCCGGAAATACGCCACATTCGCCTGCTCCTCCGCCGGCCCGACGAACGTTTTGAACATTAAATTGAACTGGCGTGCCTCCGTCCACTGTCTTGATTTGCAATTAGGGCACTCGGGGAGTTTAGAGGAATCAACCTCGCCTGATTTCGGAACCGCATAACCGATATCATCTGCACGATAACGGTTATGGCATTTTTTGCATTCAATCAGCAGATCGGCGAAACCCGCCGAAAGATGCCCGCTCGCCATCCACACCTGCGGATTCATGATGAGCGCGGAATCCAGACCGACCATGTCGTCGCGCCGGTGCACAAATCGCTCCCACCAAAAACTTTTGATATTATTTTTTAATTCAACCCCAAGCGGCCCGTAATCCCACGAGTTTGCAAGTCCGCCGTAAATCTCCGATCCGGGAAACACGAACCCGCGGCGCTTCGCGAGTGAGACGATTTTTTCCATGAGGTCGTTCTTCGGCATGTTATTGTGTGACGCGGCGATCCTGACCCGGACTGATGGTTTTGTCGTTGGGCAGATCGGTCGTAACCGCGGGCGCGGAGGCCGTGAGTGTTGAGCTCGTGAACGCATCCGCCGCTTGGAGCGTGGTTGGGCCAAGCAATGTCACTGCGCTTCCCACCTGGTTGACCGCCGGCGTATTCGCCACCTGAAAAACCGCCTCGGCGGGCTGGCCCACGATGCCGGTCGTCGCAGGAATCGTAGGGATAGTCCACGAGACAAAGCCGGTTGCCGCGTTGCAAGATGGTGCTGTCGTCATGTTGCTCTGGATCACGCCCGTGCACGCAGTCCCCGACTGGAGATAGGCCGATACGGTCACGTTTTGTGCATCCGTGGCGTAATTCACAATAGCCCAATGAATCGTATATTGCGTCGCCTGGTTCACGATCGGAGGGTACGGTCCTGAATTCAGAATACCGGAACTCGCGTCTCGCCAATAGCCCTCCGCGGCAATGGAAATGTTCCCGCCTACTTTGTTCTCTATACTTGCGGCAGAGACCGTAGAACTCGCCGCCGTGTCCGGCGGCACCGTAGGCGACGAAATCTGGGCGTTCACCTTGAGCCAATAATTCTTGTCGCTCAAAAGCCGGATGGGATACGACGATGCGGCCCTCACAAGAATATTCACCGATCCCGACTGCCCCGGCGCGAGCGTCAAAAGCTGCGGCGTATTGGCGGCCGACCACGTAACGGTGTCAGTGAGGGAATTGAACGCGCCGTTCGTCCGAAGCGTCGCGAAATCAAACATCTCACCCGTAAGTGCCGCCTTGAGTGCTATGTTTTGAAAGGTCGTATTTGAATTATTGGCATAGGAAAGAACGTAGGTGAGCGTATCGCCCGGCTGCGCCACGTAATCGGAAGTATTGTTAAGCGTGAGAGTAAGCGAAAGCGGCGAGGCGCTGATCGCAAGGTTTGCCGTCTGTTCGTTCAGGGCATAGGTTTCGCCCATCACCTCCTCCTTCAAACCTCCTATCAGCTGATAGGTCGCGTTCTGCGGTCCCACGACATTGCCCGTGATCGTCAACGTCCCGCTTCCCATCGCGGGGACAGTTCCCAAATCCCACGAGTTGTTGCCTGCGCTTGCAGGCGACATACTACTCCGCGTGAACGAAAAAACCGGCGGATATTGGAGCGCAAGCTTCACGTTCAGAAAATTGTCTGAGGTATTGTTGGTGTAGGTCACCGCAGTATCAAAATCCTGGCCACTGAACACGTTCCCCGGAGGGACGACGCTCACGCTGATCGCGAAGTCACCCACGACGAGATCCGCCCCCCCATTGGTCGCAAACTGCGTCTTTGCGGCGGCGTCCGTGCTGTAGGTAAGCTTGACGTCAACGCGCTTCACACTCTTTGGATCGCCCGTCACGATAAGTGTGGAAGTAACGTTTTTTATACTCGCGGGGTCAAGATCGCCGAGGGTTTCCTCCAGTGTCCGTTGGGTAGGAGATTGCCCGACAAAGGAAACATTATCCGGCAGGGTGATCGAAAGCGACGCGCTCTTTAAAATGTTGGAAGAATAATTGGAGAGTGAAACGGTAAGAGGGAAAGGATCGCCCACGAGTACCTGATTGGGCTTTGTAAATCCGATGCTCACGTTGGGACCTCCTGGCGGTTTAAAAAGAAAAAAGTACAATATACCCCCGCTCACGAGGACGACAAAGACAACTAAAAACCAAACGAGGGCGTGGCTCTTCGCCGGCTCTCCTTCGTCAAACTCCTCGGCAGGCTCCGGAGGCCGTGGTGGCACGGATTTCGGTGGCGCAGACCTGGGCGGCATGGGCTCCGGCGCCTCGTATTCAAATTTCTTCTTTTTGCTCTGCCAAATCGCGTTTGGGTTATACTTAGGGCTCATCTCCTAGTAATAGTAGCGCATCCCGCTCCAATTTTGAAGCGCATGAGGCGCAGAAAAATTCCTGCTTCGGGATATAAAACGCGGCGGCCTTTCTGTCCTTGCCGCATTCTTCGCAAACCGCTTCTCGCGGGTCCCAGCCGAGAATCCGCAGCACGCTTCCCCAGGGGAAGCGCTGCTCCCTGTGCTCCCGCGTGAGTTCATTCCACAGCGCGGCATCGGGTTCCCCCTCTAGAAGCATCTTGTTCAAAAAATGGAGATCGGTGAGCGACGCGGCAAGCTTGCCGTATTTTAAGGCATCCGCGATCTGCACGCCATTGCCGTTCCCACCATTCCGTGCCAAGAAACGTACCCTGACGAGCGTGCCCGGTTCCAGATGTCCCACAAGCTTGGACGTGATCTTCCTTGCGCTCGTTGCTTTTCCGACGATCTTCCCGCACCTCCTCGCAAAAAAAGAATAGCGGGCGTCAAAATCCCGGAGCGGCCCCTTCTCCAACACGACGGCCTCGGTCACATATTCCTGCATTCTTTCATCATACCAATTTGTGCGCGGGCCCGAACAGTCTTCGAAAGATTTAAGTGATGTGTTCAACTGGGATCGCGCTGGCTCCCGCAGAAAGGACATCCTCTGTTTGGGAGCCTTTCTGTTTTTTATGTGTGAGTATTTACGACACCGCTTACACCTATTTTAGCAGGAATTTTTGATTTTGAAAATTCCTGCTAGTTTGATTATGGTGCGCGGGAGAGGATTCGAACCTCCACGCCTTTCGGCACACGCACCTCAAGCGTGCTCGGCTACCGTTACGACACCCGCGCGTTCATGTCAAGGTTTTGTTCGCTATCGCAAGTGCTTTCTCGATCCTTTCTCGCTTGCGGGACAAACAAACCACATCGGCATTATAATACAATTTCGGCAATAATTTCAATGATTCAGCCTTGGCATATTTTACCTCATACATGGGAGTTTTACCTGTTACCGTCATATAACCCTTGAGATGTAATTTTTTGAAAATCGCAGTTCTGATCCACGCAATATGAGAACCGCTTGCTGAAAGAAAAACAGTGTAAAACATGTAACTCGAACGCCAACGCGGATCCCAATAGGAATAAAAAGTTCCGTCGCCGTCAAAATGCCCCCTGAGAAAATCAAAAAAAAATTCATCCGGTACCTTGATTGCTCCTAAAGTTTTTGATTTATGAGAAGTGACACCAATAGAGCCAAGAAATTTATAAAATAACACGTCTCCAAACTGCACTACAAAATATTTCTTTTCCAATTCTCCTCCCCTGCTTTTCTTGCCGATTTTGTTATCCAAGGCAAGACATTTCATGAAATTCTTCACCTGCTCCTCGTCTTTTGAGGTGAGGTTGATATGCCTTCCGTCAGAATATAAACACCCGTCGGTCACCAAAAGCCCGATCGCATATGCGAATTCGGGCGACCATCTGACATTGACCTTCCTGAGTGGTTTCACGATCTCATCCTAGCACGCAGACATTAAATAAATATTAAAAAGAAGCTCTAAGTGCTGCGGAGCCTGTGAGCGACTTCGTCCCCGCAGGAGCGAACAAGTTTTAGGTGCGTATCACACCGACACGTCGAGCTTTGCCCGGATGCGCGCGCCGGAGATGCCACGGACAAAATACAATTTGGAACGCCGCACTTTCTTCGGGCCGGAAACAATCTGTATTTTCTGTATGGAGGGCGAATGCAGCGGATAAACTTTCTCCACGCCCACTCCGGCAACGATCGTGCGGACCGTGAAGGTCGCTCCCGGCTCCACGCCGTGTTTGCGCGCGATCACAAGCCCCTCAAAAGGGGTTTTGCCTTCATACACCCGGACCTTGGCTCCGGACTTTATTTTTTTCATAATATCTTCTGTAATCATATTAATGCGCCAACGATTCTATTTTTCCGATAAGATCGTCAATGGAAATTTTCACTTTCACGAAATATTCCTGTGCACCCAGCTGCCGCGCTTTTTCCACATCCGAATCTTGTGCGAGGTTGGAAAGAATCACGATGGGGATTTTTTCAAGTCCCGGCGTGATGGCGATCGCCTGCAGTACCTCAAACCCGGTCACACGCGGCATGACAAGGTCAAGAGTAATGAGATCTGGCCTTTCTTTCCGTAAAGACTGGATCGCCTCATCGCCGTCAAACGCCTGGATGATCGTATAACCGTCCTTTTCAAGGCGCGCCTTGATCAAGGAAGACAAGAATTTGTCGTCCTCAATCACCATAACTTTCTTTCCCTGCGGCATGCTCGTAATACTTATTATATCACATTCACAAAGAGCTTTTTAGTTGCCCCAACCTTAACGCGCAACCGCGCGTTATCGACTTAGTTTAATTGATCCACGCACAGCTTCCGCTACGCGTGCCTTGTTACGACTTCTGCCATGTCACCGAGCTTACCCTTATCCCCAAAAGGAGATTTCAGATATTCCCGGCTTCCTTGCAGTGACGGGCAGTGAGTACAGGACTCGAGAACGTATTCACCGCGACGTGGCTGATTCGCGATTACTAGCGATTCCGGCTTCATGAGGGCAGGTTGCAGCCCTCAATCCGAACTGAGGCAACGTTTGATGGGATTAGCTCCCCCTTGCGGGTTGGCGACCCATTGTCGCTGCCATTGTAACACGAGTGTAGCCCAGGGCATCAAAGGGCCATGCGGATTTGACGTCATCCCCTCCTTCCTCCCAGCCCGGAAAAGGCGAAATAATTTCTAATTGACCTAAGAAATTTTTTCTCCATCTCAGGGCTGGGCAGTTCCGAGTGACACTTGTAACACTCGATAGGGGTTGCGCTCGTTACCCCACTTAAGGGAACGGTTCAAACTACGAGCTGACGACCATATAACTCCATTATTACTAATGGTACGGACTATACCTTCACCCAACCGTAATTTTTTAAATTACGCTGGGGCTGGCGTTTCACGACAACTAAAAAGCTATCGTCTTTTCCTTTTGGAAAAAGTCTCTACGGGGTGCGAACGCTGATTTCAGTGTTCACACTTCCCACGGTATTATCCTACTCTTCAAAGATTAACTCTTTGTTAAATAGGACTTCACCGTTATGAGCCAGTTTTCTTCAGTCCATAACATGAACGAACTGAAGGGTGTTACCTCTAGACCCTAGAGGAGTCGATTCAATCAACCATGCAACACCTGTCCTTGCTGTCCTTGTGAGAAGGGCATCCTTTCGGACACCTGTCAGCAAGAATTTCAAGCCCTGGTAAGGTTCCTCGCTTATTGTCGAATTAAACCTCATGTTCCACCGCTTGTGCGAGTCCCCGTCTATTCCTTTGAGTTTTAAGCTTGCGCTCGTACTTCCCAGGCGGCCTGCTTAACGCGTTAGCTACGGCACTCCGAGGGTCGATACTCGAAACACCAAGCAGGCATCGTTTAGGGCGTGGACTACAAGGGTATCTAATCCTTTTTGCTCCCCACGCTTTCGCATCTCAGAGTCAGGAAGGTCCCAGTGCACTGCCTTCGCCTTTGGTGTTCCGCACGATATCAACGGATTTCACCCCTACACCGTGCGTTCCATGCACCTCTAACCTCCTCTAGTTCTGCCGTATCTCCTGCACTTCCGGGGTTAGGCCCCGGGCTTTAACAGAAGACGCGCAAAACCTCCTACATGCTCTTTACGCCCAATAAATCCGGATAACGCTCGAGGTCTACGTTTTACCGCTGGTGCTGGCACGTAGTTACCCACCTCTTTCCATATAGCACTCATTTGCATTGTTACTATATTACCGCAGTTTACAACCCGAAGGCCTTCATCCTGCACGCGGTGTCGCTCGATCAGGCTTGCGCCCATTGTCGAATGTTCTTGACTGCTGCCTCCCGTAGGAGTACGAGCCGTGTCTCAGTCTCGTCGTTGGGGGTCAGGCTCTCACCTCCCCTACCGGTCATAGCCTTGGTAAGCCGTTACCTTACCAACTAGCTGATCGGGCCTAGGCCGATCTCAAAGCGTCTGTCCTCTCACTCAGATACTGTTTCAGCTTTGGAAGCTAGCGAATAGCCGAGTTCGCGAAGCGACGACGAAGATGTGCACGTGCACTTCGAGGAGGAGCGACAAAGAAATCGGCTATTCGCTAGCTTCCCTTCGGGCGTAGCGAATTCTAACCAGCTTCTTTGTTACTCGTCGCTCGTGTACATGCAGCACACTTCGCTCCTCGCGTCGCGAATCTGGTTAGAATTCGCTACGCCAAAGCGAAACAGTATCTGAATGAGAGGACCGACTTTCGTCTTGCGACAATATCGGGAATTACCCCGCCTTTCGGCGAGCTGTGCCCGTCTTTGAGGTACGTACCAAGGTGTTACTAACTCGTTCGCCGCTCCTTATTAACATCCACTGCTCTTGATGTAATCGCAAACAATTTCAAAAAATAAAGCGCTCGACTTGCATGCCTTATCCACGCCGCCAGCGTTCATCCTGGACCAGGATCAAATCCTCTTTAAAAAGAATTTGAATTTTCATTCAAACCCTCTATAGAGGGGTTCGAACGAATTCCACGCAACATTGTTTGATCACTCAAAAACGTTGCCAAAAAAGAATAAATTGGGACAACTAAAAAACTCTCTACTGCTATTCAGTTGTAAAACAGCGGTCATTTCCGCACGGGTTCTATTATAGCCGAGCGGGGTATAATGTCAAATGGCCAAAGGAACGCAACGTTACAATGGGCAAAAAAGCCCCCTCAAAAAGCGAGGGGGCATACTACAATAGTAATCGATCACGTTGACCGTGAGCTCCTCTGGATATAGCGGGTGAGCTGCCACGCCCCATAGAGAGCGATCACCACACCGATCCATTGCACTAATCCAAGGCGTTCACGAAGCATGAGGGCTGCGCCGATGATTACGGCAGGCGTCTCCCCTTGCGCCAACACGCTCGCCTCGGTGGTCGACAGGTTCTCAAACGCGATGAAATTCGCGATCCAATAGAGAAAGCCGCCGACGAAAGCGAATCCCACAACGAGAGCAATGAGCTTCGGTTGGGCGATCTCGCCCCACGAGGCGCGTAGACTCAAGATCAATCCCAGGACGCCCATTCCGAAACATGCCCAGAAGCACTTCGCCAGTTTTTTTCTCAACTTCTCTCGCGGCGAATCTTCTTCCAAGGCAGGCAAGGCACGAGCGAATAACTCATAGAGGATCCCGTTCATGATAGTGCCGAAAACAGTCCATGCGAACCCAGCAAACTGGAAATGTCCACTCCATCGTGCCATGACCACCCCTCCAAGCATGAGCACCAGTCCGATGACTGAAGCCCGGGGAATTCTCTTCCCGATAAAATACGCGATGAAGAAATTCACAATGGGCGTGGCCGTAATGATAATAATCGTCGGTCCCGCGCCCCAATGCCGGATGCCCTCAAACAATCCGAGGGTGGCGAAGGGAAGCGTCAGAGCGATCAAGTAGGTGTACCGATCAACGCGGCCTACGGATCCGCGAAGTCCTATGAACGCCATGAGGGCCGTGAGAAATCCCCGGAACACCATAAGCTGTTCAGGAGTGAACATTCGGAGGACGTTGACGAACGGCAGGGCAAACCCAGCCGTAAGCCATATCCCCACGATGCCCAACAATCCAAGCAAGGTTTTGCGATGCACGTTCCATTCCTCCTTTGTAAATGTGCGTTGTACCTCTTAGAAACGAAAACAGTGTAACATAAAAATTAGCTAACGTCAATAATTCCGCCGCCGCGCATTTCGCCCTCTTTGGAATACCAAACCGCGGACTGACCCGGCGCCACAAACTTTTGGGGTTTTGCGAATTCCAACAGGTAACCATCGCCTCCCGCTTTTGACAATTTTGCTGCCGCGAGCGGCTGCCGGTAGCGAACGCGCGCAAAAACCCGCACCGGGGCGCCTGGCGGGACTTCCGCTATTCCTTCTCCGCAGATAAAATTCAGATTCACGAGTTTAATCTCCTTCCTATAAAGGGCCTGATTTTCGTTTCCTTCTGCGACCGTGACTGTGTTCTCCGCAATATTTTTTGTAACGACATAAAACGGCTTGCGCTCTTTTGCAGTGCCGGTCTTCGGAAATTTAAAATTGGCGTTCAGGTGCCGTTCCCCGATTGTATAGAATGCTGCACCCGCGTGCTCCCCTATTTTTTCGCCCGCCACCGTAACGAGCGCCCCGCGCCGTTCGGGGATGTATCGCTTCAAAAAATCCGCGAGTGAAATATTCCCTAAAAAACAGATCCCTTGTGAATCTTTCTTCGCGGCCGTGGGCAATCCTGCTTCACGGGCCATCGCGCGCACCGTGGGCTTCAAATAATCGCCGATCGGAAAAAGGCAGTGCGCGATCCGCTCCTTGGTGAGCGTCCAAAGAAAATAGGACTGATCTTTGTTCTCGTCTTTCGCAATAAAAAGCGGAAAACTCTTTCCACCCGAAGGAGTTTCCTTTTCGCTGCGCCGGACGTAATGCCCGGTCGCCACGTAATCCGCCCCCGCGGCAAGCGCCTTTTCCAAAAATATTCCGAATTTGATCTCGCGGTTGCACATCACGTCCGGATTGGGCGTCACCCCCGCGCGGTAGCCCTCTATCATGTAATCCACCACGCGCCGCTTGTATTCTTCTTCAAAATCCCAGACATAGAACGGGATCCCTAAATGCTCCGCCACGCGGCGCGCATCCTCTGCATCCCGCTCGGCGCAACCGTCCAGGTTGTAACAACGCATAAAAACTCCGACCACATCGTGGCCCTCATCCCGCAAAAGCATTGTCGCAACGGAGCTATCCACCCCGCCTGACATGGCGACAAAAACGGTCTTTTTCTCCATCTTCATAATTTTAGCCGAAAGGATAGCATATAATGAAGCGTATGGATATTCTCGCGCACGGACTCTGGACGGCCGCCGCAGCGCGCGCCGTAAACTTGAAGCTCGGGAAAAAGCCGGAAGCCGAGCACCCCCGCTTGATCCGTCGGCCATTGAACATCTGGCACACGACCTTCTGGGGGATTTTCCCCGATCTTTTTGCATTCACGATCCCGTTCTTTGTGATTGCGTTCGGCGTGCTCTCGGGCAATATGTCCCCTGGACAAATCCCCCATCCCCAAAGCACTCCCGCGGGAACACTTGCAACGCAGATCCCCATCCTCCAACTCGCCTATAATCTCTACGACGTGAGTCACAGCTTGATTGTTTTCGGGATGATATTTCTCCTTGTGTGGCTCATCTTCCGGCGGCCCATTTGGGAGCTCGGCGGTTGGCTCTTGCACATCATTATAGATATCCCCACCCACTCGGCGCAATTCTTTCCCGCGCCGCTCTTGTGGCCTATCTCCCACTGGAGATTTCTCTATGGCTTCTCGTGGGCCGCACCATGGTTCATAATCGCGAACTATTCTGCTCTTATTGTGGTGTATCTCGTTCTCTGGAGAAAGGAGAAGCGCGCGGCAGCTCAGAGTTCTCACTACACCCGCTCCACGTAATCGCCTGTTTCGGTATTAATTCGAATCAAATCGCCTTCGTTGATAAAGAGCGGCACATTAACACTCGCTCCTCCTTCTATGACCACGGACTTTGTACCGCCCTGCGCGGTGTTGCCCTTGATGGACGGCGGCGCCTCAATTACCTTAAAGTCCATTTTTACCGGCAGGTCAAGGGTAATCACTTTTTCGTCAAACACCACGGTCGTCACCTTCGTGTTCGGTTTCAAGAATCGCCCCCGGTCCCCCAAAAGCTCGCTTGAAAGCGCGAAGCGGTTCTTCGGATTCCCCCCTTCGTGAAACCAATACTCGCCTTTGCTTGCATAGATGAATATCGCATTTTTCTTTTCGATCTCCGCTTCCTCAAAGGTGTCACTCGCCTGGAAGTTACGGTCCAAAAGCTTGCCCGTGATCAGGTTCTTGATGCGCGTCTGCACCACGGCCTTCCGCTGCTGCATGCGCAAAAAATGGGACTCAAGCACCTCGTACGGCGCCCCGTCCATAATAAAAAGAATCCCCTTGGTGAGATCCGTGTAGGCAAGTGCCATGTCGGATAGGATTATAAACCAAAAACCGCCGGGATGCAATTCCTGGCGGCTTTTGTGCGAAAGTAAACTAGTTTAGTACCCGTCGCGCTGTCCTTCCGGTCTTCCTTCGCTTCTCGGCCGTTCGGTCCTCGGGGGCCGCGTGCTGCCTTCCGGCTCTTCGATCTTCAGATTCACGCGGGCGTTGTTTTTGACGCCCACGATCCTCAAAAGCGAGCGGATGGCCTTTGCGGTCGCGCCTTGCCGGCCGACCACTTGGCCCATGTCCATCGCGTTCACGCGAAGAGAGAGCAAAACGCCCATCTCGTCAACCTTTCGGTCAACCTTCACGTCCTCGGGATGGTCCACGAGAGACTTCACCAGATACTCAAGGAATTCCTGATCTGCAGTAGATGAATTCGCCATTGAACTTCTGTTTGTGCTTTCGACCTTTCGCTATTGTGCCGCCGCAGCGGTTTCAGCCGTTTTCTCTTTGTCTGCAGAAGTTGCCGCAGCACCGACTGCCGCCCCTTCCCCCGCTTTTGCTTTCTTTCTCATCTTCACCATCTTCTTCGGAAGGGAAAGCACCCCGTGCACCACAAGCAAATTATGCACCGTAAGCGTCGGCTGCGCGCCCATTTTCATCCAATGCGCAACACGCTCTTTGCTCAATGCCGCCACCTTTGTAAGCGGATTGTACGAACCTAAGTCTTCCACGGGCGGCGCTGCCATTTTGGATCGCTTCTCGGCAACAACCAACCGATAGCTGGGATGATGCTTCTTGCCAATACGCTGTAACTTGATCGCCAACATAGGGAACAGTGTAGCAAAATCCAAAACCCCGCGTCAAGCGGGGCTTTAGAATCCTTTAATGCAAGAAGGCGATCTATCGCGCTTCCGTGCGATCGCGCAACTTTCCTAAAAGGTATGCCGCGTATTCCCTCCCGCCGAGGCCGAAGGCCAAACCGCCGGCCAGGGCAAGCATCGCGATAAATCCCGTCACGATACTCTGGATGATAGACACGGCAATCTCGAGCTGCGAAAGCGCAGCAAGGAATCCGAAAACCACGATTGCCCACCACGTGAGCGTCCCCAAGAAATGCGCCGCGTGGAGCTTCGCACTCAAAACCGACGCCATCACGACCCGCCGCATGAAATGCCCCACGATCACCGCTGCGAGCATGATGAGCACTGCCGCGATCACGTTCGGAATATACGTGAGCACCGCGCCCAAGAAGTTTGAGAGTGCATAGAGCCCCAGGCTGCCGCACACCGCAAGCAGAAACGCGATCACAATGAACCAGTAGACCAAGCGGCCGAGGAAATACGATCCCCGAAGGCGCAGGCCGGCACGTTCAAAATAGGGCTTCAGACCAAGCTTTTCAAGAAACGTGTCCAGGCGAAGCGCTTCAAAGATCTTCTCCACGAGCGTTGCGAGCGCTGCAGCAACGATAAGGCCGAGGATAAGAACGATGATTGCTCCTATCAGATTCGGCACAAAACTCGCGAACTGGAGCCATACGCTCTGGAGCGACGCCACCACAAATTCCGTCCAACTCTGTATTATCATTATTTCATGACAAATCCCCCAAAACTGTCGACCTTTAGGTACCTTATTATTATAACCGATTCAGCCTAGCCGGCTGTGGATGACGCCAAGGCTCGGTCAAGCACTGCTTTGAAATCATCGTAGCTGTTCGGATTCGGAATCTGTTCGAGGTTAAGGAAAAAGGTCGGCGTGTGACCAACAGAAGCGGCATTCCCACTCGCCACGTCGACAGCAATCTTCGCGGTCACCGTGCTTGAACGAATGTCTTGGTTAAATTTGTTCACGTCCAAACCGAGTGAGGCAGCATAGCCGTCAAAATATTGACTCACGACCGTGTCCAGCGACGCGGTCACCCACTCGTTTTGCTTTTGATATAGCAAGTCGTGCATCTCCCAATACTTTCCCTGAAGTCCCGCCGCTTCCGCCGCCTGCGCGGAAATTTGCGCATCGGGGTGAATGGAATACAACGGGAAATTCCTGAACGCGAAAAGGACCGTGCTGCTGAAATTCTGCACAAGCTGGCTCATGATCGGCGCCCATGTGGCGCACGCCGGGCATTCATAGTCGGCATATTCAACTACGGTCACGCTTGCCTTCGGATTGCCGCGCGTCCAATCCACGGAAGCGATCGCGGGCACTGTCGTCGCCACGAACCCCGCGGGCGTCGTCGTACTGTTTACCGCCGTGGAAAATCCACCCGACATCACGCCCGCCACAATCACGACCGTGACCGCAAGCACCACAAACCCCACAATGAACCAAAGTGTAATTTTATCCATAGGACTTATAGTATACCAGAAAATTCCCGGCAGGCTACGGCCGGTTATGCCGCAAGTTGTCCATCGCCCAGCAATATTCAATGAACAAAAAAGCTATCCACTGCGGGTCGCGCAGCGCAATAAGGATCCATGTGCCAAAAATAAGCGCCAGTGTTTCAATCACCCAAAAGATCGCGTCAAAGATCTCCTCGTGCCGCGACCTCTCCTCATTGTTCGTGATGTATCTCAGAAAATTCCAAATGCTCTGCATGTGGACCCAGGGAGAATCGGACTCCCGCCTCCGCAATGCGAATGCGGCGTAATGCCACTTTACTATGGGCCCTGTGTTTCTCTTCAGAGGATAATAGCACCTAACAAAAAGTGTTTCAACTCATTTCAGGAAATTATAGGGAAAGTTGCTGAATCTTCTCTTGACGAACATCGGTACGGAATGAAAGAACTGGAGCCATGCCCTAAGATAGTGTTTTTTAACATAGATGTTCTCATTGTGCTCGGTTAATAGCTTAAATATCGCTAAAATGGTTTCTTGATAGTACTCGTGGCTATTTGTGCACAGAGTCTTTCGCCATAGATTAATTACTCTTTCGTTCTCGGGGACGTTGATAAACGTTTCTGCGGAGAAGAGAGATCTCGTCCCCAATATGCTGAATATTTCATGTGCATCCGGATCGCCAATGGTTAGATATTTCCCTTTGTATGCATAAAGGATTCTCGGGAAGGGATCATATCCGGTCTTGTCCTCTATCAAAAATGGGAGGCGGACGTTGCGCTCATCCAACTCTCCCTTTAGATGTTTGATTTGTTTCTTTCCATAGTAATCGACGGCGAAATGCTTCGGGTGCGGGACGATGATCATCATTTCCCGTTTGTGCGCGACGTACTTTAAAAACTCTTCTTCGGTAAGATTAGCGAAGATCTCTTCGTTAGGCAGAATTCGGTAATGAAGCTTCCCGATGTAACCCCTCAGGTCATCATGATTGCCGAAAGTCAGCAACTCTCTTCTCGCAACTAGCTTTAGGATGGCGTCGGCTACCCTCTTTTTGATTTTCCATTGGATGCCCGGGATGACCAGCACCTTTTTGGTAGAAAAACTTATCGCTTGGCTTACCAATAATGGAATTACGTTATGGTCCGATATGCCCAAAACCGCATATTCTTTTTCCTTCAGGGTTTTTTCCAAATATGCCACATACTCGCGAATTGTGGTCGAGCTATCATGGGATCTTTCCGAATGAACGTGAAAAAGGAAAAAGAGGCGCGGGCTCACGAGATAATGTTAACACGACCACCTGAGATTTTAAGAGGAACTGGCAGCGGCGTGAGCCGTTGCCGGTTCCAACTTCAGGGAAACGATCTTTGACGTCCCGTCCTCGCCGAGCGTCACGCCATAGAGGATGTCTGCCACCTCCATCGTCGCGCGGTTGTGGGTCACGATGATAAATTGCGTCCGCTTTGAAAAGTCCTTGAGCATATCGCCGAAGCGGCGGGCATTGCGCTCGTCAAGCGGCGCGTCAACCTCGTCCAATACAAGAAACGGCGGCGGACTTACGGCCACCATCGCGAAAAGCGCGGCGATGCCGACCAAGCTCCGCTCGCCACCCGAGAGCATGTCAAGCGTCGTAACCTTTTTCCGCGGCAGACGGATGTCGATCTCCACGCCGCCGTCTTTTTCTATCGCCGTTTCCTCCTCGGCCTTCTCTCCTTCGTCACGCGTCGTTCCTTCGCCCGCATCGCTCTCCTCCGCGTTGCCTTCCTCAACTTTCGCCAACCTGGGCTTTTCCACCTTCAGTTTTGCCATGCCGCCACCGAACATAAGCGCGAAGAATTTGCCGAATTCCTCGTTGATCTTCGCGAGCGATTTATCAAATTCCGTTTTTATCTTTTCGCTTAATTCCTGCATGAGGTGCATGAGGTCTGCAACTGCTTTTAGAAGATCCTCGGATTCCTTCGTGAGGAAGGCATACCGCGCTTCGGTGTCGCGCGCTTCTTTCATCAGTGCTTGATCAATTTCACCGATGGATGCGAGATCGCCACGTAGTCGGAAAATCCGCTGCTCCATTGTATGAAGATCGCCCTCATGTATTGCTTCCGGAACCTCTGCGTGCGCGAATTCCTCCGCGCGCCGCCCTGCCTGCTCAATTTGGTGTAATACCTCGCCGCGCCGCAAATCCACCCGCTCTTTCTGGAGCACGTGCTCCCGATGTTCGTTTTCCCACTCTCCTATCCGGTCCTTCGCCGCCTGCACACCCGCAACCGCGGCCTTGAAAATATTGTAAAAGCTTTCCTGATTTTGCTCAAAGGATTTTTCTTTTTCACGGAGCGCAAGAATTTCTTTCTCCATGTGAGCGAGGTCGCGGGAAATTTTCTCAAATTGCGCTTTAAGCCCACCCTCCGCGTCTTCCGATTTTCCGTCTTCTTTTTCTTTCTCTACAAGGACGTCCCTAATTTCCTCCAGGATATTTTCCGCCGTCGCATGCAGTTCAAGCGCATCTTCCTCAAGCGCGCGTTCCAGTTCCTCCTTCACCATGCGAACCAGACTCAAAAGGCGCTCTGTGGTGGGACTGCTGCCCTTCACGCTAGCTTTTCCCGATCCTGCAAGCTCAATCTGCGCCTCCAGGCGCCCGAGATCTTTCTGCAAAGCACTCCGTCTCTCTCCCAACGACCCGATCTCGGCGCGTATCGCCGCAAGACTCTTCTGCTCCGCCGGCTGGCTTGCTTCAATCTCCGCCTGCCGCGCTTCCGCCCCGCGCCGCGCGCGGTCCAAAACCTCCCACTGCTTCTTACTTACCGCAATCTTTTCTTCCACTTCCCTGCCCTGCCGCGCAAGTTCCTTCAATTGGAAGCCAAAAAAAACCGCCTCAAGCCCGCGCAATTCCTCTTCAAGCGCGCCGCGTCTTTCCCAACGATTTGTCTGCCGCTTCAGTGACCGCAAGTGCGGTAGGATTTCCTCAACCAGCGCTTTCGTTTTATCCAAATTTATCCGGCTGTTCTTCAGTCGCCGCTCCGCATCCGCCTTTTTAAGCTGATATTCGCGGAGGCCCAAAAGTTCCTCTATCATCTCGCGACGTTCCATGGGCGTTGAGCGGACAAAAAGATCGCTGTCGCCTTGGCCTATAATGATGAGCCCGCGCGAGCCCATGCGCGCCTTTGCAAAGAAATCAACAAGGTCGCGGAGAAGCACTTCCGCCTTGTTCAAAAAATACTTGCTGTCGCCGCCGCGCGAAACCTGCCGCGTGATCATAACCTCCTCAAAATCCACCGGGAAAAACTTGTTCCGGTTCTCAAAGTGCAAACTGGCGTTCGCCATCCCGACGCGCGGACGCCTTTGGGTTCCGGCGAAAATAAGGTCTTCCACTTTACCGCCGCGCAGGTTTTTCGCATCGCGTTCCCCAAGGAGCCATCGCAGGGCATCGACTAGATTCGATTTCCCTGACCCGTTCGGCCCCACGATCGCAACGATCCCCGCCGGAAATTCCAAAACCGTCTTCCCTGCGAAGGATTTGAACCCGTTTAATTCAAGCCGTTTCAAAAAATGCGCCATTGCGTTACAGGAGGCGTTTTTTAAGCGCGTTCTTCGCCGCCGCAAGCTCGGCTTCCTGTTTGGATGCTCCCTCTCCATCAGCCACGAATTTTTCGCCAAAATACACTCCCATTTTGAACACGCGCTTGTGCGCGGGGCCTGCCTCTTCTATCACGCGATAGGTCGGCGTAACGCGCAATTTCTCCTGCACTATTTCCTGCAGTTCGCTCTTCGCGTCCCGGTAGCTTTTCGTCTTCATCACATCCTCTAAATTGCTCATAATGTTTTTTTTCACGAACGCGAGGACTTTCTCGATCCCCTGGTCCAAGTACATCGCGCCAATCACGGCCTCAATTGCATTCGCGAGAATGACCTCGCGCGCCTTGCCAGTGTCCCTCCGTTCACCGCGCGACATCAAAATGAAATCATCCAAGTCGATGGACTCCGCGATGCGCGCCAAAATCTGATAGTTCACGAGCGCCGCACGGAGCACGGTCAACTTCCCTTCGGGATAATCAGGAAATTTTGCGAAAAGCTCTTCCGAAACGAGCAACTCCAAAACCGCGTCGCCAAGATATTCCAGGCGCTCGTTGTGCGGCAACCGCCATCTCGGGAACTCATTCAAGTACGAACGGTGAGTCAGCGCTTCGGTCAACAGGTCTTCGTTCTTGAATGAAATTCCGAGTTTTTTCTGTAAGGATGCAGTATCCATCATTTTTTTTGCGTGGAACGTTCTACGTCCACCGCCTTTCGCTCCCCCACTTCGCGGTAGATCGTTCCCAAAACGCCGTTCACGAACCGCGCTGCGTTCGGCCCACCGTAGTTCTTCGCAAGCTCAATCGATTCGTTGATGGCCACCTTTGGCGGCACTTCTTCGGGATCAGCATACAAAAGCTCATAGAGGCCGATACGCAGGATGTTGCGGTCAATGATGGCGATCCTATCCAATGGCCACTCGGGAGCGGCTTTCGTGATCACACTGTCAATGTTCTTTATGTGCTCCACGACGCCCTTCAAAATTTTCCACGCGAACTCCGGTTCATCAATGCCGGGGGCGAATTCGGCGAGGTTCCGCTCCAAAATCTCCGTCACGTCCTTTTTGTGGCTGTAAAAATCCCACTCATAGAGGGTCTGGAGAATCACGGTCCGAATTAAGTGTCTGGTTGCCATTGTGTTTCTAAAGAACTGACCGCCCCGCTATCCGCGCGCCTTCATTTTGCTCCGCATTGCGCGCAGGCGCGGTGCGCCAATTTCGGCGCGCCGCAATTTTTACAGACAAACAGGCGCTGCTTTTTCATCGCCAAATGCGACCGCCGCCGACCCACTTTCCCTTTTGAGTGATGTTTGACTGGTACGCCTCCCATTGCCTTGCCGTGTGTCTATGCGTCCATGATAAATGATTTTGTGACGAACGTCAAACGGTGCGCGGGACAGGGACCGTGCGTTTGGATCGCGTTTCGATGCGCTTTCGTCCCATATCCTTTGTGGCTTTCAAAACCGTATGCGGGATACCGTTTCGAAAGGCGCCGCATCAGGCGGTCGCGATGAACCTTCGCCACAACCGAGGCAATCTTTACGGCGTTTATCTTTTCGTCGCCCTTCACGATTGTCTTTGCACCCTTCGGCTGCTCGCCCTTGCCCAAAAAAAGGCCGCCGTCAAGGAAAATGTGCGGCCACTTGTGCGCGCGGCCACTTTTGCCGTCATGCTGCTGCTTGCTTCTTCGCAGCTGCTTTCCCTTCATCAGCTTCACGAATGCACGTTCTGCAGCAAGATTGGCGGCATTTGATATATTTCGTTTCTCTATCTGGCGCGGATACACCCGCGCTAAGGCAAATTCTACGATCTGATGTTCGTTCCAATACGCGCACCACGCTTCGCGTTTCTTCGCGCTCAATTTCTTGGAATCTTTTAACGTGCCGAGTGTGCGATTGTACGGTTTAAATCCGGCGGGCACCGCTGCGGCAGCGACCACGACCGGTCCCGCAAGCGCTCCGCGGCCAACCTCATCTATGCCAACGATCCATCTCATGCTCTGTTACTATCCGCCCAAGCCTCCGAGATTCCCGATATCGTTCACCGATGACTGGACTAATTGCTGTGTCCATACGATCAAAAGCCATATCATGACAATCGTGGAGATTCCCATAAGCACGGAAGCGATGATGCCGATCTGTTTCGCGTTTTCATCATCGGATCTGATATATTTGACTCCCGGCCAATAATGTAACGCCAAGAACGCGATCCACGGCATAACAATGCTCAACGCATAAATCCACGCCTGCGTTGCCTGCGTCGTGGAAAGTGGTTTCTCTTTGAGCGCCCCTCCGCAGTTCGGACAAAAATAAAACTCCGGCTGCACCGACTGATGGCACGTGGGACAGATAGGAAGTGACGGAACCGGTACGTTGTCCATTTCCTGTTATTCTATCACAAGTTGAAACTATCCCACATTTCCCGTACAATAACAACGAAATACCCCTATAGCTCAGTTATGAGAGCTGACTCCCTTTGCGAATAAGAATTCGCCCATTGGTTCGCTCATTGAAAATAAAAGTGTAGCTATTTTGGGCAGAGTGCCCCTATAGCTCAGTTGGCAGAGCAGCTCCCTTTTAAGGAGATGGTCCCAGGTTCGAATCCTGGTGGGGGCACTATGCCCCACACAAAATGGCTACGCTTTTATTTTCAATTCGCTGCCGATGGTAAGGAGATGGTCGCAGGTTCGAATCCTCACGGGGGCACAAATGGACATCATCCCTCTCAAGCTATAATAGGATTATGTTGCTTGATGTTGGAATTGGGATTCTCTCTGCGCTTTTTGTACGCCGCCTTTTCGGAATCGGCGGCCCCGTTCTCATTGGAGCGGGAATTTTATTTTCTCTTTTGCCTGATATCGATTTCCTTTTTGCCGTTCGAAAACGAGGGACCGTGCTCGCTCACGAACACAGGTATCTTCTTCATTATCCCCTCCCCTTCATCCTGTTTGGAATGATCATTATTTCTTTTTTTGATTTGCCCTACGCGCTCTTGTTCGGCATAACAACGCTCCTTCATTTCGTGCACGACTCAATCGGCATAGGGTGGGGCATTCAGTGGTTATATCCATTTTCCAAAAATCACTATGCATTTTTCTATCACTACGACACATCCAAAAACGGGTTACCGCAAAAAGTATTTTATTCCTGGAGTCCCGAAGAGGTTCGCAGACTCTCAATGCAATATGGAGATAAGGATTGGATACGGAACATCTACCTCAGATGCCATTCATATGCGATCGTCGAGTTACTTGTTTTCCTCGCTGCCGTATGCGCTCTCTTTTTTATCAGATAGCTCGGAGCAAACACCGGCAGTAGAAACCCCTGATTACTCTTCTCCCTCCAAGTCTTCCAGTAATTTCTTCGCCTTCGCGCCCAATTTCTTCGGAGCTTTGATGATGAAGTTTACAAAGAGATCGCCGCGGCCGCCGAAGGAAGACGAGGCGCCGAAACGCGGCATGCCTTCGCCCGGGATCCGCAAGTTCTCTTTCAGGTTGAAATGCGCGGGAATCTCCACGGTGATCTTCCCGCCCGAGATGGTCGGCACCTCAATTTTCTTACCGAGGAGAAGATGAACAACGTTCAATTCCTGCGAGACAACGAGATCGTTCCCGTGCCTTTCAAAAAGGTGATGCGGTTTTACGCGCACGCGGACATAAAGGTCGCCCGCCGCCGTACCGCGCTCGCCTGCTTCGCCCATCCCCTTAACCTTGATCAATTGGTTATCCTCAATGCCCGGTAAAAGTTCTACACTCACCTCGCGCGCGGCCTCAACCCGGCCAGCTCCCTTACATGCACCGCATGCTTTCTTTGGAACTTCACCCGTGCCGTGGCATTTCGCGCAGGTCTTCACCTGCGAGAAACTGCCGAAAAACGTCCTGCGCTGTTCGCGGATCTCGCCGCGCCCATCACAGGTGGAACATTTTTCAAAGCCGCTCCCTGCCTCGGCGCCCTTGCCGCCGCACTTCGCGCATTGCACAAGCGTACGCAGGTGCAGGGCCTTCGTCACGCCGCGAAACGCTTCCTCAAGCGTGATTTCCTCGTGTAGTTCAAGGTCCGAGCCCCGCTCGTACGTTTTCCGCGCAGGACGCACGCCTATCCCCTCAAAAAAGCTCTCAAAAATATCGTTAAGGTCCCCCATGTCGCCAAAGTTCTGCGGATCAAAACCGAACCCTTCCCAATTGGGAGTTCCTCCCGGAAAACCGCCCCATTGGACGCCGCCAAATCCCGCGCCCGCCGGCTCCGCAGTGCCGAAACGGTCATACTGGGCTCGCTTCGTCCCGTCCGAGAGTATCTGGTACGCTTCATTGATCTCCTTGAATTTGCTTTCGTCGCCGCCCGGCTTGTCCGGGTGGTACTGGTGCGCGAGCTTGCGGTACGCTTTTTTCACCTCCTCGTCGGAAGCATTCTTCGCAATCCCCAAAATATGATAATAATCTTTCATAGTACTTTCTATGATACTACACGGACATTAAAAATCCATTAATATTAATACACAATGACCTCTTGGGTCTGCGTAATCTTATCTATATGCATGAATCCGGTTGCGAGCAAGATTTCGTAGACGATAAGCGATGCAAACTCAGCGACCCAAACGAATGCAATGCCGATCATGCGGAGAATGCAAAACAACATGATTGCCCAAACCACAATGAATTGAGTTTGAAAATGGTCCCGCAACGCGACGAGAGTGGCGACAAGGTAGTCATACGCTACGTCACTCACCGTTTCGCCGGGCGCCGGCGCCACCTTGGTTATCTGCGTCACGCTCCCCGTCAATTGCGCCGCTGCCTGCGCGACCGCCCCATCCTGCTCCGATTGGCTTAGCGATCCGAACGCCGGATTTTTCTCAAGCTCTGTCCTTGCAATGTTCTCCGCAAACGCCCCGAAGGAACCCGCGAGCGGAACGTTGGGATAGAAACCATTCACCACGCCCTCGGCCCAATCAAAGAATACATGAAAATCCCCGCGCGCCACGAATACCGGCTGCCCCTGACTCTCTGCCTGCGGCACATACACAAGAATCATGACCAAAACGAGGGCTGTCACTACCTTCCCTAACACACTTCGCGCTATCCTAAAGAATTGGATCTCAATACTGCCGCGCAGCGCCGAACGGCTCGTGAGACATCCCCAGAGGAGCACCGCGAACGCAACGAGTCCCGCGATGCCAGCAATCAACCAGCTATCATAAAACAAAAAGCACGCGACGAGCGCCACCGATTCGCCCAAGATAACGAGTGTTCGCCGCCCAAGCTTTTTCGCAAGAAAAACCTGCGACGTGGAACACGCGGAGAAAAGGAGAAACGCGGCGAAGAGATACCACGGCGAGGAAGCGACAGAGAGATAGTGGAAATAGAACCAGCCGAAACAGAGCGCGGAGGCGACGCTCAAAAGATCAATTATGAGGGACCTCCAAAACCCTTCCGTCCCCGCAGAGGGTAATCTCTTAGTGGGATTGATCAGGTTTTGGCTCTGGGTTCTCGGTCCCGTGAGCGTCGCCGGATTGATTTCCATCATTCTTATTATAGAACGCCTGGCCGATTTTTTGAATCTCGGCCGAAAGCGATGCAGTGGCCGACTGGATCGCCGCGATATCTTCCATGTCCTTCGCCTTTTTTAGCGCCTCAAGCTTCTCGGTCACGCTGGCCTTCACGTCGGCCGGCAATTTTTCCCCGGCATCCTTTATAGCCTTCTCCGTTGTGTAAATAAGCGCCTCGGCCTGGTTACGCGCCTCTATCAGTTCTTTCTTCTTCGCGTCCTCCACCGCATGCTCGGCAGCTTCCTTTTTTAATTTTTCAATTTCGTCCTTGGAGAGGTTTGTTGATGCCTGGATTTTCACCGACTGTGTCTTACTGGTCGCTTTGTCCTTCGCAGAAACATTCAGGATCCCATTCGCGTCAATGTCAAATATCACTTCTATCTGCGGCATGCCGCGCGGCGAAGGGGGGATGCCGTCCAGCATGAAGCGCGCGAGTGTTTTGTTGTCCCCCGCCATCGGGCGTTCTCCCTGGACCACATGCACTTCCACGGACGTCTGATTGTCCCCGGCTGTGCTAAAAATCTGCGTCTTCGCGGTCGGCACCGTCGTGTTCTTTTGGATCATGGGTGTCGCGACCGATCCATAGGTCTCAATCGCAAGCGTAAGCGGTGTCACGTCAAGAAGCAGGATGTCCTTCACATCGCCCTGCAGGATACCAGCCTGCACCGCGGCGCCGGCCGCCACCACTTCGTCGGGGTTGATGCCCTGGTGCGGATCCTTTCCAAATAGTTTTTTGACGGCTTCTTGCATCGCGGGCATCCGCGTCTGCCCGCCCACCAAAATCACTTCGTTGATGTCCTCCATTTTGAACCCGGCACCCTTCGGCGCGGGCGATGTGACAGTCTCATTTGTCAACTGAATGGACCGGTCAATGTATTTCTGCACGAGCGATTCCAGTTTCGCGCGCGAAAGTTTCATCAGGAAGTGCTTCGGGCCGTTCGCATCGGAGCTGATATACGGCAGATTGATCTCGGTTTCCACCGCCGTTGAAAGTTCGTGTTTCGCTTTTTCAGCCGCCTCCTTCAGGCGCTGGAGTGCAAGCGGGTCCTTTGAAATATCAATCCCCTGCTGCTTTTTATACTCCGCAACGAGGTATTCCTGGATCTCTTTATCAAAATCGTCGCCGCCCAAGTGCGTGTCACCACCGGTCGCTTTCGCTTCCACGACGTCGTCGCCCACCTCAAGCACGGAAATATCAAACGTCCCGCCGCCGAAGTCGTAGACGACGATCTTTTCGCTTTTCTGCTTGTTCAAACCGTACGCAAGTGCGGCTGCCGTCGGCTCGTTGATGATGCGGCGCACCTTGAGGCCTGCGATCTCGCCGGCATTCTTCGTGGCTTGCCGCTGCGAGTCGTCAAAATACGCCGGCACCGTGATCACAGCCTCTTCTACCTTCTCGCCAAGCTTCGCTTCCGCGTCGGCCTTCAATTTGCCAAGGATAAACGCAGAGATCTCTTCCGGCGAATACCACTTGTCGCCCATTTTCACTTCCACACCGCCGGTCGCACTCGCCTGGATATCGTACGGAAGCCACGCCTTATCCCGCTGCACCTCGGGGTCGGTAAACTTCCGTCCCATCAGCCGCTTCACCGAAAAAATAGTATTCTTCGGATTTGTCACCGATTGCCGCTTCGCGAGCAACCCCACCAATCGCTCGTTTGATTTTGACATCGCAACGATGGAGGGCGTCGTGCGGTTCCCTTCCGTGTTCTCCAGGATGCGCGGTTCGCCGCCTTCAGTCACCGCCACCGCAGAGTTTGTCGTCCCCAGATCAATTCCCAAAATTTTTGCCATTGTTCTTGTTTAAAATTATTTAATTTCTATTTTCGACTGGTTTTATTTGCTTTTTGCTATAATGACGCGCGCGGCCCGCAATACCCTGTCATGTAATTTGTATCCGGGCTCTATCTCTTCCACGATCGTCCCGGGCGATTGTTCCGATTCCACCTCGGTCATCGCCTCGGCGACCGCCGGGTTAAACGGATCGCCCGGCTTAATGATTATCTTCGTAAGTCCGCGCTTTTTCAAAATATCTTCTATCTGCGACCGGATGAGGTAAACGCCCTTTTCTACGGTGCCGTTCTTTTCAAACGCCCGCAGCCCAAGATCAAAATTATCAAGCACCGTAATGAGATCCCCGATCAGATCCTCGCTCCCGTACCGCGCCACCTCTTCCAAATGCGCGAATTCCTCTTTTTTGTAATTGATGAAGTCCGCCTTCGCCCGTTGCCAACCAGCGAGATACTCGTCGCGCTGTTTTTCCGCCTCGGCGAGCTTTTCCGTGAGCGCGTCTGTTGCGGCTACGCCTGACGTTGCATCCATTACGTCAGGTTTCGTGTTTTTATCTTTTTCCTCCTCTGCCATGATTATATATTACAAACTTTTGAAAATTCTTATGACCTTTTTATAATCCATCCGCTTCGGGCCAATGGCAAACATAGAAATGGTGGTACCGCCCACGCGGTAATTCCCGCCGATCACGGAAAGGTTCTCACTTTTCGTAAGCGGGCTTTTCCTGCCGATGAAGACCTTCGGCGCTTCGCCCGCCGGGCCAATTTTCTCCGCCGCCCGCGGCAAACGCTCGTCCACATCTTCAAAATCGCGAATCACCGAGCGGATCTCGTCACGATTTTCCCAATCCAGGCAGTCCACGAGCTCCTCAAGGCCGGCCTTATAAACCGCTTCGTGCGCAAGGTCCGCAGCCACGCTCACGAGCCGCAATTCCGCAGAAAGATGGCCCAAAAGATCCGGCCACGCGCGCTCGTGAAAAAGTTCGGCAAGGGTCGGTTCGCGCGATTCCAAAACTGTGCCCAAAAGCCGCTTTGCGAAAAATTCGTAACCCGCATCCGTGGGCACGCGTCCGGCCGAATGATGCGGCTGCTCCAAATATTCCGCGTCCTCCAGCGCGTCAAGCTCCAACCGAATCGTCGCCGGCTTGATACCGAAATCGTAATGGTCAAAAAGCCATCCCGAGCTCACGGGCTCCCCTGTCGCAATGAAACCCTGCACTGCCGCTTCAAGGATTTGCAACGTCCGCTCATTCATCAAGGCCATTATAGCGCGATTAGCAATCATGTCAAGAGAGTGCTAATACGCACGGTATGGTACAATATTTTCAATGGATACCGAGAGGAACACACACGTGGAATGGATTGACATCGCGCGGCCGACGAGAAACGATCTTGCATGGCTCAAGAAGAAATTCGGATTGCACCCGGTCATCGTGGATGAGCTTAAGGGTCCCTCCGCGCGGGCGCACGCGGAGGTCTATAAGGACTATCTCTTTTTTGTTTATTACTTCCCGAAGTACGATACGGACGATGAAACGTCGGTGCGGACGGAAATAGATTTCATCGTCGCAAAGGATACCGTCGCCACCGTCCATTACGAACCGATCACGGAAGCACTGGATCACTTTGCAGTGCGGCACGAAAAAAACTCCCTGGAGCTCATGTGCCACATCGTGGAACACCTGATTGCTTATGAAGAACGGCAGCTGCGCCACGTCCGAGAAAAAGTGGAAGACGTCGGCCGGAATATCTTCAAAGGGAAAGAGCAGGAAGTCCTCGCGCGCATCATGTACCTGAAGCGCGACGTATCGGAATACCGCATCATCGTACGCCTTCAAGAGCCGATCCTCCGCTCGCTCCTTGCCAAAGGAAAAAAATTCTGGGGAGACGATGCGGAAATATACCTGAACGACCTCATCGGGGACCAACTGAAAGTGGTGAACCAGCTGGAGGACTACCGCGAGACCATCGTTGACTTTGAGGAAACCAACAACCAACTGATGAACCTGAAAATTTCTAACGTGATGAAAACGTTCACCGCGCTCTCGTTCCTCACCTTCCCTTTCGTGCTCCTCGCCGGGCTCTTCAGCATGAGGACGCAGGACACCCCCATCATAGGTCTTCCGGGCGCTTTTTGGATCGTGGCCGGCGCCATGGCCGCCGCGATGATAATTCTCGCAATCTATTTCAAACGGAAGGGATGGTTTTAAACGTTTTGAGTCATGCTCCGGCTTTTTAATACGCTCACACGAGAAAAAGAGACGTTAACGCCGATCCACAAAGAATGGGTCGGGCTCTACACCTGCGGACCGACAGTCTACAATTTCGCGCATATCGGCAACCTCCGCACGTACATTTTTGAGGATATTCTCCAAAGAACGCTTGAATACAATGGCTATGCCGTGCGCCGTGTGATGAACATCACGGATGTGGGACATCTTACCAACGATTCCGACGCCGGCGACGATAAGATGGACAAGGCGGCACAAGCGCAGAAAAAATCCACTGAAGAAATTGCACAGTTCTACACCGATGCTTTCTTCAATGATCTTGAAAAACTGAGCATCAAAAAACCGGACATCATTGCGCCGGTAACGAAATTCATAGGCGAGCAGATCGCCATCATTCAAACATTATTTGAAAAAGGGTTCGCCTACCAAACGCCGAACGCCGTTTATTTCGACGTAAGCAAATTTAAACAATATGGCAAACTTTCCGGTCAGTCACTGGAAGAAAAGGTAGTTGGCGCACGCGACGAAATAGTCGTGGACAAAGAAAAGCGCAATGCCGCCGACTTTGCGCTCTGGTTCAAGCTCACGGGTAAATTCAAAAAACATCTTTTGCACTGGCCGTCACCGTGGGGGGAAGGTTTCCCTGGTTGGCATGTTGAATGCTCCGCTATCTCGCGGCATTTTCTCGGACAACCATTTGATATCCACACCGGCGGCGTGGACCATATCGGCACACATCATACGAATGAGATCGCACAGTCCGAGGCGGCCTACGGGGTACCGCTCGCGAACATCTGGGTGCATGGAGAGCATCTAATCATTAATGACGCACGCATGGGAAAATCGGAGGGCAACTTCATTACGCTCTCCGAGCTCGAAAAGAAAGGATATCAACCCATTCTTTTTCGCTATCTTGTTCTTGGTGCGCACTATAGGACCAAGATCAATTTCACATGGGAGAGTTTGGACTCCGCGAGAAATGCAATGGAACGGCTTTATAGAACGATCTATGATTGTCATGCGCAAGCTATTCAGCCGAATTACGACGGAAAGAACCTTGTTGGTGGGAAAGAGACGAAAAGCCTTAAGGAATACGAAGAAGCGTTCCTGGAAGCTATTGATGACGATTTAAACATCCCCAAAGCTCTCAGTGTACTGCACGATATGCTCGGCGATCATGGAGATCCCATGAAAAAATTAGAGCTCGTGAAACGCTTTGATGAGGTATTGGGTCTCCGCTTGGACGTCCCAATGCATTATTCTCCCGAAAAAGATGAGGAAATTGCAAGGAAAATGAAAGAATATAAAACATTAAGAGATAATAAACAGTTTATGCAGTCCGACGCCTTGAGAAAAGAAATAAAAGCTTTAAACTTCTCCGTAAGGGATAAGGTGAACACTACTGAAGTCGTAAAAATATTCTTCCCTCATGGCAACAAAAAAATCACAACTAAAAATCCCGCCACAGAACCTTGAAGCCGAACAGGCGGTTTTGGGAAGCATTCTGATAGATAAGAACGCGATTTTCCGCGTGGCGGACGTGATCGCGCCGGAGGATTTCTATTCGCCGGCCCATGAAAAGATCTACGAAGCGATCCTCGCGCTCTATGAAAAGCGGCAACCGATTGATGTGTTAAGCTTGACGAACTACCTCAAAGAAAGGGATTTGCTCACGCAGATCGGCGGCTCAAGCTATCTTGCAGACCTCACGAATCAGGTAACGACGGCCTCACACGTGCAACATTACGCAGGCATCGTGAAAGAAAAAAAAGTGCTGCGCGATCTTATCAAAGCATCCGCCGAAATCACGGAGGATGTGTTCGGGCCAACGCAGGAGCTTGAAGACCTAATGGACAACATTGAACAGAAGATTTTGTCCATTTCGCAAAAATCCACTCCGCAGAATTTTCTTGCCGTAAAGGACGAATTGAAAAACGCCGCGGAGCGTATGGCGAAGCTCCATGAGGGCGGCGACAAGCTCCGCGGGGTCCCCACCGGTTTCACTGCGCTTGATAACAAACTGTCCGGTTTACAAAAATCCGATCTCATCATTCTCGGCGGGCGGCCGTCAACCGGCAAAACCGCATTCGCCTTGGACATTGCGCGCCATGCCGCGCTCGCGGGCCATACCGTAGGCACTTTCTCGCTTGAAATGTCGCGCGAACAGGTCATTGATCGCATCATTTCTGCGGAATCACAGGTACCGCTCTGGAACATCCTCACCGGCCGCATCAAGAGCGATACGGAATTCGGCATGATCCAGCAAGCGCTGGACCGCCTTTCTGGAACGAAACTTTTTATTGACGACAGTCCGTCGTTGAACATTATGCAAATGCGTTCCATGGCGCGGCGCCTGCAGGTGGAACACGGCCTGGATCTTTTAATCGTGGATTATCTCCAGCTCATTCGCCCGCGCACGAATTCCGATAACATGGTCCAGCAGGTCACAGAGATCTCGCGCGGCCTGAAGGCACTTTCGCGTGAACTTAAAGTGCCGGTTCTCGCCGTCTCGCAGCTCTCGCGCGGCGTGGAGCAGCGCGATCGCAAAGTCCCACGGCTCTCGGATTTGAGAGATAGCGGCTCCATTGAGCAAGATGCGGACGTCGTAATGTTCATCTACCGCAAGGACCGCAGTGCCGACACGTTTGACATCGGCGGCGAGAGCAATACGAGCAGCGGGAGCGGCGACACCGAGAACGTCACGCAGCTTCTCATCGCAAAACACAGGAACGGCCCCATCGGCGAGGTGGAAGTCGCCTTTGATCCGGAACGGGTTACCTTCAGAAGCGTTGAAAAGCGGTACAGTGAACTTCCGGCATTATAAGAACCGTAGAGCCCCGCCCGCGCAATACCACGTGCCACACCGCACCGAAACCGTGCTACAATTTCTGCATGAAGCTTCCTGCGCCGATCCAAAAAGTCGTTGATGAACTTTCCGAGCTTCCCTCCATTGGGCCGCGTCAAGCGATTCGGCTCGCGTTCCACTTAATCAACGAGGGAAAACAAAACATCCGCGGTCTTGCGACGAGCATTGCCGAACTCGGAGACATAAAAATCTGCGAACGCTGCTTTTTCATCCATCAAAACGATGGCGCACTTTGCGATATCTGCAAGAATCCCCACCGCGCACAGAACATCGTCATGATCGTGGAAAAAGAAACCGATCTTGTTTCTTTGGAAAACACCGGAAAATTCTCCGGGCGTTATTTTATCATTGGCGAAATTCCCAAGACCGGATTTCTTGAGGATTGGCAGAAGCTGCGCCTCCAAAGCTTAAAAAGTTTTATTGAAAAGAAGCCGCCCGTGGGTCTCGGCGCCAAGGCGGAAGAGGTAATCCTTGCCTTCAATCCCACATCCCTCGGCGACCTCCAAGCATCGCTCCTTACGAAAGAACTCGCACCGCTCACAAAAAAATTAAGCCGGTTGGGGCGAGGGCTCCCAACCGGTGGTGAAATAGAGTTTGCGGACGATGAAACCCTCGCGTCCGCACTGGAGAGAAGGTCACGAGGCTAAAGCCTCGCTTGGCTTCCTCGCCCTGCTTTGAAGATGCAGGCAGAGACGGGCAGCGATTTTCTCACCCAGCCGCCCATCAATTAACAAATCGAAGTAGTTAAGGGCTTCCCTGCCGGCACGCAGCGTTTCACTAACGTTGATCAACCCGGAATGGGTCAGCCGAACCTCAAAAGAATCTTGGACCCAAAAAAGGAGGTATTTGACCCTGTCCGTAAGGCGACAACCAGCCGCCTTAGCGTTGAGCGCCGTGGGTATGAACTGGGACGTCCAGCCTCCAACGTTCTCTGAAAGCTTTTCGAAATAGTCGAGCGTCTGTTCCAGCTCCGCTCTGAATTCCTGTAGGGTGACCCTTTCGGCATCTTGAACCACTCCCTCGGAAATATAATTTCCAACGGCCTCTCGTAGTCGGTCTAGAAAAAAAGCGAATTCCATGCCGTTCCGAAAATCACTATTCATATAGCCTCCATATCTCCCAAAATTTCGTCGGGTGTAATTGCCCCACCCCGACGATACCGCGTGGTATCTTACCACAAAAAAATCTTTTTGTAAACCTACCCGTGGCGGACGACGAGGACGTCGCCGTCTTTTACCTCGTACTCCTTTCCCTCTATCCGTATCCATCCTTTTTGCTTCGCTTGGTTCCAACCGCCGGCTTCCATAAGCTTTTCATAACCGACCACTTCAAGTCGGATGAACTTCTCCTCAAAATCGGTGTGGATGACGCCAGCCGCCTGCGGCGCCTTCGTGCCATGCACGATCGTCCACGCGCGCGTTTCGTCCTCCCCCGTCGTAAAGAAACTCACGAGACCAAGCACTTGGTATGCTTTTTTAATAAGTTCTGGCACCGCATCCGTGCCTGCGAGATCAGCGATGAGGTAATCGGCGCCGAGCGATTTTATTTTTGCCGTGAGTTCCGCAGAAACATCATTCTCTTCGCCGTTCAAAAGATATATCTGCCGCTTGAGCGTTAAAAGATTGAGATCGTTCATGCGGCCATCATGCGCGAGGTTGTGCATGAGTGCCGCGTCCCCTATCGGCAAATTCCCTTCCTCCAAACATTTTTTTAGACGCGTAAGGATTTCTTTGTCCCGCGCCGCTTCCTTTTGACCACTTCGCGCTTCCGCTTCCGCCCTCACGAGCCGCTTTTGAACGGTTTCCAGATCCTTCAACATCAATTCCGAATTTATAATTTCCAGATCGCGCAGAGGGTCCACGGAGTTTTCCACGTGGATGATCTCCGAATCCTGGAATACCCGGAGAACGACCACGATCGCTTGCGTGTCGCGAATGTGCGAAAGGAACTGGTTGCCGAGCCCCTCGCCCTTGTAGGCACCCTTCACGAGTCCTGCAATATCATAAAATTCCACAACCGCTGGGATCTTTTTTTTGGATTTGCTCAGCGCGTTCAGTTTCTCCAGCCGTTCGTCGGGAACCGCGACAACACCCACATTCGGATCGATCGTCGCGAACGGATAGTTCGCGATCACAATGTTTTGTTTCGTCAAAACCTTGAACAGCGTTGATTTCCCAACATTTGGAAGCCCCACAATGCCGATGGATAGTTTCATAAAAATAAATGTAACGCGGGAGGCCGCACGCTCGTTCTATATACTATAAGAATATGAAAAAAAATGCGATACTTGCAGCAATCGGTCAAATTGCAGTGGTGGCGCTTATGGTGCCGCTCGCAGGAGCACAAACAACGGGTATCGGTGTAGGTGTAGGCGTCGGCCAAAGCGGTGGGGGGCAGGCCTCACCAGCCATCATCGTCTCACCGCCGATGCCGATTGCCCCGCCGCCGATGATCGAATCCGGTTTCATTCAATTCAATGACTTGACCGTAGAGAGCGTTTCGGCGACTAATCCGCCGGCGGAGATTCTCGCGACATATCCTACCCCTGTCATCGTCCCGATGATATACAACGGCGCGGCCGGGGCGAGTACTCCCGGAAGCGCGGGCGCAAGCGCGGGTTCCGCGACCGTGGCTCCGTCCGCGGCCCCCACTGGGCTTTCGGCATCTTCGGCAACGTGCTACCGGTTTGATTCCGAGAATTCCGCGACCGGACAGGCCATCGCGTGTCCCATCCCTCCCACCGCCGTCCCGCCTACGGTTACTTCCACACCATCATCCGACGCAGCGCCCCCCGCCATGACGCCGTCTACGGCAACTGCCATGCCTATGATGCCGGCAACGAGCGGCACCGTGCCGGCCATTTATCCTTATCCATATCCTATCCGCACCGCGGCGTACCGAATTGAAGTTGATGCTTCCACAAAACTGTATCTGCGCGACCGCACGCCCGCAACCTTGAACAATTTTGCTGCAGGAGATCAGATCAACCTTTTCGGCTATTACAACGCGGACGGCAGCATCCAAGCCTACCTCGTCCGCGATCTTTCAAAACCGGCGCAGAGCGAGTTCCTGCAATTGAACAATGTTGATCTCGTATCCATCTCGGCCTCAGCGACGGGCGCCACGCTCGTGGTTGCGCAGCAGTCCGTCTATCCCTGCTACGGTTTCGGAGCGAGCGGCAACGCGAAGCAATCTATTGCCTGCCCGATGGGCGTACAGTCCTCCCCGTCCTCCGCGCCGAACTCCGCACTGCAAAACATTCAAGTGCCGTCGGCGCTCATGCCGATATGGAACGTCGCACGAAAATACGTGGTGAACGTTGACGCACAGACCATTCTTTTGGACAGCAATCGGACCAAGCTTCAGCTCTCCGATCTTCAGGTCGGCGACGAGCTGAATGTGTACGGGGAAACGAGCGACGGCGGGCAGACCCTGAATGCCGACATTGTGCGCGATATCTCTATTCCTCCCGTGGCGCAGACCTACGGCGGCACCGTGACGCAAGTGACGAGCGACGGATCGTTTGTTATTCAAACCAGCGATGGCCGCACGATCACCGTGCAAAGCCCCATCCAAGTCGGCGCGACGCTACAGCTGACTGGCGTCCTTGACCGCCTCGCGAATGTTCTGTCGCAAGTGACAAGCATCATAACCGGCAGCACTACCATACCGCCCACCCCCGTTCCGCTCCCGGCGTCGGGCATGCTCCGTATCCAAGGTAGTGGTCCCCTTCCGCCGACCGCAAGCGGGACACCGAATACACAGAACTAGGATATAAAAAGTGGAGGCGGGAGCTGACTAGCTCCCGCCAGGGATGTTCGGTTTGTGGACAAATCTTAAAATCTTGCCCACAGATCGAACGAACTGCGAGTTTCGTTCTCCGGACGACGAGGACCGGGCAATGCCGTTGCTATCGCCTTCTTATTCATTGCCGCAACTCGCGTGATTTTCCGCTCCGGTTGTGGCTCAGGACGCGGATCAACCTTAGGGGTTTTGTCATTCATGTCTTTCTTGCCTCCTTTTCCTTCGAAACTGGTTATGAAATCAAACACGACTCAATCCTGGAGAATCAGATTCCCGGTCCACGCCCAAAATCGGCAGGGAGAATAAGAGGGTAATCTGGTGGCAATCTCTCCATTTGCCCAGAGAACCATTCCCGCCAAAATTCTCTCTCCTCCTTATAACCAAGCGGGATAAGATCGATCATCCTGCCCGCCTCTTCTCGAGAGACATTTTGAACTCGAACGAATTCCCTCCTGTTATTCGCAAGTTTATTGCGGTCGTCCATATTAACCTCCCAAAGAACTAAAATGGGTTTTCAGATCAGAGGATTCACTCTGGTCTGAAAATTAATTGTTGGATTCCTGCGTCAGTATCGCTCCCCACATCAATCAATTTTCAGGCCGGATGACCAAAAAACCTCCCCTGGCGGGGAGGTTTCGGTGTCTTCGTTTGGTTCTTTCTACTTTTTTCTTATTTTTGCGTACGCGACACTTCCCCGCCTTTTTTGTGAAAGGATAAGCAAAAGCACGAGGAGAAGGCCCAGGGAAAGTGCGAGAACCGCTTGTATTCCAAATATTGCCATTACCTCCAGCATGGCGCGGAAGTGTGGGTTTGTCAATCCACAGGGCATGCCGTAAGATTTTGATATGGAAAAGCGCTGTCTGCCAATCACAATCGTCACGCCGAAGAAATTTCTTCTGGACGGCCTTTGGTTCGGCGGTAACTGGCCACGACGCGGTATTGTTTTCGTACATGGTTTAGCTTCAACCGCCTTTGCGAACCACGACTTTCTCGTCCCTCTCGCAGACAAAAATACCGCGATCATCTTTTTTAGCAATCGCGGGCACGACAAGGTGACGGGGATAAAGAAGATCAAAAGAAATTCGAAGAAAGGTTATACGCGGAAACTCGCCGGCGAAACCCACGAAGTATTTACCGACTGCACTGATGATATCCAGGGAGCAGTAAACTTCCTTTTAAAGAAAAGCGTGAAGGAAATTTACCTTGTCGGCCATTCTACGGGCTGCCAGAAGATCGCCTATTACTTGAGCCATAGAAACAAACAGAGAAAAATTCGAGGAGCGGCGCTTCTCTGCCCGATCAGCGATTATTCATACAGCAAAAAATTCACCGATCCAAGAAAGCTCGCACGTGCGCAGGCTGTTGCCAAACAGCTCGTCAAACAGAAGCGGCTTCATGAATTTATGCCGAAAAATATCTGGCCCAATCTTTTGGACGCGCAACGATTCCTGAGTCTGAACACTCCGGACAGCAAGGAAGAAATCTTTACCTACGCGCAACCCAAGAAAACGCCACGGACACTCCGAAAAATAAAAATCCCCTTACTTGTCGTTTTTGCGGGGAACGACGAATTCCGTGACCGCGATACCAAAGAAATCGCCCGATGGTTCACAAAAAATGTTCAATCAAAACAAACCATCATTTCAATCATCCCGAACGCTCTGCACGGCTTTCGTGGCAAAGAGACCAGTGTCGTTAATAAAATAAGGGACTTCATTGCTGCGGCAGGGCGGTGACGTATGCCGGCAGTTTCGTGTAGTCCAACCCCGCGACGCCGGTCTGACTGTCAATCGTAAACGTGAATCCGAACGGGTCCTGCGGCACCGCAGGGATGATACCCTTCGCGACGAGCGCATCGGTGGAGGTAGGATATGAACCGTATTTTTGCTGGTACGTTTTCGCCGCCGCCTCAAGATAATCAAAGTCGTTCAGCCGCGTGACGTACGCCGCGGCACGTGCCTTCGTATCGGGATCGTTGGTACTCTCGTACACCGTTGCCCAAAGATTCCGCACGCGATCGCGCTCTTTTTGGCTGATACCAAAGTTCAACGCGAAGCGCTCGGCGTACGAAGGAACTCCTCGGGTATTCGCGGCCACATTAAAATACCATGTAGCGTCTTTCAAATCCTTGAGTTCCAGATAATAATTGATCGCCATGTAGTACGGAATACGCCAATCGGGATCGGCGTTCGCGATGCCCTCTTGCCCTATTGCCTGCGCCCGCTGCACGGCGTCGGGAAGTAACTGTTTTGGTACCACCGGAAGCGTAATCACCGAGAACGCATAGGGATAGCTCAGTTTGGGATCCACGCCATTCAGAAAAGCGAGGTCTGGGAAATACTCCGATCGCCCATGGAAAAAATCCAAAATCTCCGGCAGCGTTCCGGCCCAGAGGAACGACCCCACTGCTGCATGGAAACCCATATCCACCATCCGCACCATCTCGGGCGAGGATGTCCCGAGAATCACGGCGGAAGGCGCGAAGCGCGTCGCATCGTACGCATATTGGGCAACGATCACCAAGCCGAGCATTAAAAGCAGAAAGAGTGTTTTGGAAACCGCGCCGGTCGAGAGCGATCGCATGACTAGAATCTAAATTTCCTTCCGGTTGAAAATCCACACGGAGGCTGCAAGGAGAAAAATGATGTATGCGAGCGCATAGGCCAGCGCAAAAGCGAAGGAAAGAAAGGGTGTCGCGACGTCGTGAATGGCAAGCGCGCGGACGTCAAACTTTTCCAGGTTCGGGAATACGTAATAGAACACTTGGACGAGACGATATTGTATGCCCATGACGCCGATTGCCTGCGCATCGGCAATGAGTGAGCTTACGACGTGGCCGAGGAAGAACACGGCGGACGTATACACGATGGACAAGAGCGAGCTGGAGAACGTGGAAACGAAAAGCGCGAACGCGATGAAGAGCGCCATTTCAAGGTATTGCATGATGATGGCGACGAGACCCAACGCATCAAACCCGCCATGATTATAGGCGATGAGGCCAAGGTACGCGACGCCAAGGATGGCGGTCGTGAGCAGGAGCACCGCGCAGAGCCCCACGAACTTGCCGAGCAGGAACTGCGCCCGCGAAACCGGCTTTGAAAGGATGAAATAGACCACCTTGCGGTCCACGTCCTTGAAGAACGACGTAGTACCCAAGAAAAGCGCGATGATCGCGTTGAAGAAATAGATGCCGGTGAGGCCGAAGCTTTTCACCATTGGGAGCTCCCTGAGCACCAGATTCGCAAGGAAAAGTTCAAAGAAGATATAAAGCAGGGCGAACACGATGATGCCGTAGAGAATCTTGTCGCGAAGCTCAAGCTTGAACGTATTTTTTGCGACGACGAAAATGTTCTTCATGTCTTCCCTTGTGCGATGACGGTCGCGACGAATTGCTCTTCGAGCGGCTTCCCGGCGCAGAATTTCTTCACCGACCCCGCATAGAGCAATCTTCCCTCGTGGATCACGCCCATCTCGTCGCACACTTCCTCGACGTCGTAGAGGATGTGCGTGTTCAAAAAGATCTTTCTTCCCTCTTTTTTGAGCTCACGCATCACCTCTTTCATCTCGCGCCGGCCGAGAGGATCAAGCCCGTCCAGCGGCTCATCCAAAAAAAGATATTCCGGATCGCCCACCAGTGCCTGCGCAAAGCCAAGCCGCTGGCGCATGCCCTTTGAATACGTCCGCACTTCCGCGTTCCGCGCCTCGTAGATGCCCGTGCGTTTGAGGAGCGCCTCGTAGTGCGCCGTGCGATTTCCCTTGTGCGCGCCCACAAGCTCGTCGCAAAAACGCATGAATGTGAGCCCCGTCATCCGTTCGTAGAAATATGGCGTTTCCGGCATATATCCCATCCGCCGCTTTGAGGCCACATCGCACGAGGCCTTCCCGTCCAGCATGATCGCCCCTGCGGTCGGCTGGAGCAATCCCACGATCATTTTCATGACCGTCGTCTTCCCCGCCCCGTTCTGGCCGAGAAATCCGAAAATAGGCACGTCCACCGCGAGCGAAAAATCGTCCACTACGTTCCGCTTCTTGTAGGTCTTTGTGAGGTGGGAAAACTGGATCATAGGAACATACCAAATGATAGCAAAAAAATCAGAAATTGACGATGTATTCTCTTATAAAACCTTGTATTGAAAAAATCGCCAGCTCTTTTCGCTTCGGATCGCTTTCGGCAATGTCTTTGGCAAAAAAGTATAACGATTCATTGCTCACCTTAAGCCATTTCCCATTTCTATATAGAAATAATAGAAGCGTCATAACCGCTATCCGCTTGTTCCCATTTTCAAAAGGGTGATTTTTTACCATCAGATAGAACAAGATAGCACTCTTTCCCTCAATGCCTTTGTAGAGAGACTTTTTCCGAAATGTCTGGAATGGAACGCCGAGGCAACTCTCAAGCACGTTTGGAAAACGCGAACCAAAATCTGGGATCGGTTCATCCCATGTCATAAACTTTCTCGCCAATTTATGAGCGGTATATTCAACCTCCTTAATGGTGATGCGCTGTGTCCTCATTCCTTGCCCAATCGCCTGAAAACTTCTTTGTATTCCCTCACGGCCCTATTCACCACCTTCTCTATTTCGCGTTTTTTATCTTCCCCGATACTCTCGCCCAATGCCTCCGCAAGATCATTCCTTTGAATCACAAAATTGCGTCCCGTTTTGACGGCTTTTATCTTGCCGGATTTTATCTTCTTGAACACCGCGATCCGGCTGATTCCCAAAATCTTTGCAGCCTCTCCCACTGAAAGTAAGGTTTGCTCCATGGCTTATAGGTTAACCTATGTTAACCTATCGTGTCAATGGTTAACATACCGGTACCGCGTCAATTGTATTCCACCGGAATGCTTTCATACTTAGCTTTCGTCACGATTACGTGGTCCAGAAGGCTAATACCCACGATTTTTCCCGCTTCCACGATCTGGCGCGTGATCGTAAGATCAGCTTCGGAGGGTTTTGACACGCCCGACGGGTGATTGTGTGCAAGGATCACGGCGGAGGCGGAATACTCAATTGCAGGCCGGAACACCTCGCGCGGATGGATGATGTTGGAGGTCAAACTGCCAATGGAGATCACTTCGTCGTGAACCAGCTGGTAGTGGCCATCAAGATAGAGCCCCCGCAGATGCTCCTTCGGCAGGTCGCGCATATCCTTTAGATATTCGTAGACCTGGTTTGCGGTCCGTATGATGACCGGCTTTTTCCCGTCGGCCCGGAAAAATCTCCTCCCGAGCTCAAAGCACGCCACCACCTGGCACGCTTTCACAAACGGGATACCGAGGGCGTCTTGTATCTTCTTGGGGTCTTTTTGATGCACGATGGCGCTCTCGCCGTATTCCTTAAGAAGCCGGCGCGACATTGCGAGCACACCCTCTTTCGTAGTTCCGGTATTCAGCACAATGGTAAGAAGCTCCGTAACAGAAAGGGCCGCCGGCCCATATTTCAGAAGTTTTTCGCGCGGTTTTTCTTCTATAGGGAGATCGCGCAGCCGAAGCACGTATTGTTTCTCTCCTCCATCCAAAATCAAATCATCCGCACGTTGAACGTAGAGATTGCCGCGCAGGCCGGTGGAAGTAGTCATGGTTTTAGGCTTTGGTTTCATTATAGCAGATAGTTAGGCATCATGTCCCGAGGATTGGAGCGCGGGCAGGGAAACTATGAAGCGGCTGCCTTTCGAAAGTTCGCTCTCTGCACGGACGGTGCCGCCGTGCGCCTCTATAATCTGCCGGCAGATATCTAATCCAAGGCCCGTGCCGAAAGCGTCGTCCGTTTTGATCCGATAAAAACGCTCGAAAATATGCGGTAGGTTCTCCGGCGCGATGCCCGAGCCAGTGTCTTCAACAACGATCAGAATATTGCCGCTGTCCGTTTTTCCCGAGAGCGTTATCCGCCCGCCGCGCGGCGTGTGCTTAAGCGCGTTGCTCACGAAGTTCAGGATCACCTCTTTGAGCTTGTCCCTGTCGCCCGCAACGTGCGCGGGATCGCTCGCATAGGAAAGAAGTACTCCTTTATTTTCTGCGAGGACAATGCAATCGTCGTACGCTTCCCCCAAAAGATCTTCCACTATAATTTCCTGTTTGTGAAGTTTCTTTTTAGAAAAATTTAATCTCGCGATGGTAAGAAGGTTATTGGTCGCCCGCGACATCCGTTCAATGGTCTTTGACATCACTCCGAACGCTGTCTTGCGGTCCCCCTTCCGCTTCCCCTCCAAGACTTCTAAATTGCCCCTGAGGATGGCAACCGGGGTCTGTAGCTCGTGCGACGCGTCGGTGATGAACTTTGCTTGCGCTTCCTGCATGACGCGCACCTCTTCCGTGCGCTCCGCGACGCGCATCTCCAGCTCCTCACCATAGCGCCGCGCCTCTTCGTAAAGTCGGGCGTTTTCTATCGCCATCCCGGCCTGGTGGGCAAGAACCCCAAGAAACTCAATATCTTTCAATCTGAAGATATCGCCGGAAAGCTTCTTTCCCAAGAGCATCACGGCCACCGCTTTGCCTCGCACCATAAACGGTACGGCGGCACCGATTTTAAGCTTCTCCGCGCACGCAATCACCGCGCGGTGGTCGGCCTCCGACACGCCTTGTCCACTCTCCAATCTCTCTTCCCATTCCTGGAGAAGAAACTGATCCGTTTTTTTCTCAAAAATATTCACGCAAACATCTTCGTATTCCCCCTCAAGAAACGATTCATCGGCTCCGTGAAAGAACGCACGGATCTTTCGCTTATCGGGGGCATCGTATAAAAATACGCTTCTTTCCGGTTTTATCGTCTGCATAAGAAACGTATCCAGGGATTGCAAGAGAACCGCAAGGTCAATGGTTGAATGCAAAAGGAGCCCGAGCTCCCGAACCGCAGCTGCATAATCGTAATCGTTGCGGAAAAAGAAAGGGTCGGTCACGCGCTCAAAGAAACGCCGGAACCATACAAAGCCGAATGCGCCCACGATGGCTGCCGCGACGTCGTCGGCCCATCCGTTGGTTTGCGTGAACGTCCTCACTACAAAATCTATCCCGAAGAAGATGCACGCAATGAGGCCAATGGAAAGCGCGTACAGAAGCCCGCGCTGGACAACGATGCGGATATCCATGAACTGATGCCGCACGATGGCGTACGCCGTGCTCGCAATGAAAACGACGGAAAAGAGCGGGCCGAGAAGATTAAACTCCACGATGCCAAAAAGAGGAAGGAGTGCGTTGGAAAGGAACGCGAGGAAAAGGAATGTGCACGCGCCTGCCGCAAAATAGCGCATCTGCACGCGATGAATGCCGCGGAGACGCCGATACTTCCGGACCATCGTAATGATGCTCCATAAGATGTAAGCGCCGACCACGAGCCCGAAAAGCGGGAAGAGTGGGCCGTGCTGCGGTTCCAGATATCCCGCGGCATTGAACCGCGCGTCGCGAATGAACGCGCCGAACGGTGTGAGTAATGCCAGCCCGCACCATGGCAAGAGCCAAAGTAAAAAGCGCTTACGAAGATGCCTGCTTTCAGGGAAAACTTCCGCAAGCAAAACAAAACCCAGGACCACGATCTCGCCGCTCCAGAATGCGGCGATCGCAGGCCAAAATTGTCCCGTGAGAGAAACGAGCATCATGCTCGCGCTCCATCCTACGATGCCGAGCGTGAAAATGAAGAACGAACGATGGATGATCCCCCGCGGATTTTTCAGGAATACATATATGCCGACGCCGAGATTGAGGCCGTCTATGACGATGTGTGCGATAAGTTCCAAAAGCATTGTATTAAAGATACCAAATTGATTGGCAAATCGGCTCCGACGCGTGCCGGAGCCGATTGATTATTATGGCGGAGAAAAACGAATCTTCCCTTGTGCGATGAGCGCTTCCATTCTTTCACGAAGCACGCGTTCCGCGGGAAGAAGCGCAATGGCGGCAGGGATAGGAACAGGAGGCAGAAGATAGTAAGGACGAACACTCTCGGGGATATGTCCCAGAAGAGGCCCTCCCGAAAGCCTGAAAATCCGGATGCCCATGCGCGAAAATCGCCGCGCAACCTGCGGTTTGATCTCCCCTATACCCCATTCGCGGTTTTTATGAATAGCGTACTGAATTGCGGCATATACGAGTGCCTCGGAAAGGTCCGACACTGTGGCAACCCAACGCCCCAATTGCGCGATCCTTGCGCGATTGAATACACCAGGGAACGATCCGTAATCCAGCGCGTACGTTTCTTCAAGGGGAAGCGGCTCCCCCGCACTCAAAGAAAGCGCCATGGCTCCCACAAATTTGCCCTCGCGCCATCCCACAAACATGATCTCCGGCAATTCGTGAGGATCGCAATGATATTGTATGCGCATCACTTGCCGGACGAACAAGGCAACCTCGTTTCTTTCATATTCATTCATTCGGCGTATCATAATCATTTACCACCACCTCCCTTTTACAACCTTTGCTTCCATCTTTGCAGCGTCGAAATAGCAGTAGCCCGGCATCTCGGGAATTTCCGCAACAACGCGCTTTATTCCGGAATGCGCGATGAGATTGAGCAGTACGCGATTGGCGGCGAAACCGCAGGCGAACGGCGGGTTGGTTGCAACGACCGAGCCGCACCCCTCTTCACGCAACCGCCTTTCTGTGAAATCGCGGTTTTTTACCGGCGAATCGTCTGCGCAATATTCCGGCCATTCACAGCAAAAGCTCCGCGCGACCGCGCGCATAACTCGCATTACTTCTTCCGGCCGCGCATTCCGGCTTCGTATCCTTCGCTCAAGATCAACCGCTTCCTCGTACTCAAAACCGAGGCATTCCTCCACGGTCATGCCGCGCGGCATGAAAAGGAAAAGTCGTGCACCGAAGCCAACTGCACTGCAGACGAAGACGGGGATGCCGAGCTCCCGTGCGGCGCAGTGCAACAATATCCGCGAACCGATGCACCAAAATTCAATTTCGTCGCAGAGCACGTGACAGCCATGCAGAAAATCGAAAACGTTACCTTCAGAAATACCCGTGGGACACGCAACCACGATGGTGTCGTCAGCAATCGCGCGCATCATCCTCGCCGTTTCAAGCGCTTTTGATTTTTCGACGGTAAACCGAGTTGCTCCGAATTGCCTGTTAATGTTTGAGGTTTCAAAAAACTCGTTGTCGGCAATGCGAATCTCGCCCACACCGAGGCGTAGGAATGTTTCCGCGAGCTCGCCACCCATACCGCCGCAGCCCGCGATGGCGATGGCGGTGTTCCGGATGATATCTTGTTCATCCTGCGTGATCCATCCGATGTTGCGGTCCGTGCGCTCGCGGTAACGGCTTTCATTGAATTGCCTTGGCAAGAGCCGATATACAATCCCTTCGTGCGTTGTCTCCGGAATATCGTAACAATCTATTATGTTTGTTTGATCTGCCATACGTTTCTCCTTGTTTGACATAAACCAGAAATTTAAGGTGCTCCTCGGAGAATGGCACAACACCCATTAAAATCCTCCCAAATAAAGATTAAATTTTTATTAAAAGAAACTTGTAGTTAACAATTATTTAATGTAGAAAGAGTATAATGCTCGGGAATGAAAACATGGAATGGTCGCGGGCAGCGCAGAAATAAAATCTAACAAACGCGCATGGAATTCTTGGTCATTATCGCAGAGGAAATCAACAAGAACTATCCGCTCATCGGAGCGGTGATTTTGGCTGCCGCTTTAAGTGCTTTGGTCACAAAGTTCGTGGTAAGAACGAACCATACGAATAGTGCCTTCCCGAAAATTGAAAGAATGCTTCGCAGAATCAATATGGGCCTCATGACGCTCAATAACGTTCTCCTAGAAAGGGAAATTATCAAGCAATCCTGTTATTCGGGAACGGACAGCCCGAGAACCGTAAACTCCCTCGGCGAAAAGCTCTTCAAAGAAAGCGGAGCCGGGCTTCTATTTGAAACCCTGAAACCCGATTTCATGAACGCGTTGCGCGAGAAGCAATTTAACTCGCTCCTTGAATTGGAACGACAGTGCCTGAACGTCCTCATGGAAGCGAGGGACAGGCCTGAATTCAAAAGGGTGCAGAATTTTGCGTTTGAGTATCCGATATTTCAAGGGAGTCCACTCACCTATTCCGATATTCTTTTTGTGATGGCGTTGAAACTCCGCGACGTTTACCGAAAGGCCTATTCGGAAAAAAATCTCGCTTGAACCGGCGCGAATCTTACCGCCCTACCGCCCGATGAGCTTCTTGAATTCCTCCACCATCGGCACCTGTTCGGGTTCAACGCCGTAGAGCTTCGCGGTGTAGTACGCCGTCCAGTCGGCGAGGTTGAGCGCGGTGAATATCTTATGGAGCTCATTCTTGCCCTGGAGGAGGACGACCTCCACCTTGAAGCCGCGGTCTTTGTAGAGCTTCTCCAAAACGCTCATGCGCTTTGTGATGCGTTGATCGTCGCCGCCGTCTTTTAAAAATACAAAGTGGAGATTGCGTGAAAGCGACGCGGTGCGCTCCTTGACGTCAAAACCCGTCATTTCGTTATGGTTCATTTCGGGAACCACATTGCAAAATGCGGGAATTTTTCCCGTTTCGTTGAACCTTACTTTCCAGTTATACGCGACCGTGGCGTTGCGAAGCGAGGCGTACATCACCGGCACTGATCCGTGCAGCCGCTTCGCGAGTTCGCGGCCGCGATACTCCTCTCGTACGGGATGCAGCATGGTCGCAAGTTCCTGCGCTTCCCAAATCCAGGTCTTCTCTCCTATAAGCGCGAGTGTTCCCATGAGCATAAGCCCCGTGGACATCCGCGGCTGTGCGTGAAAATCGGGGACTTGCACATAGGGTAGCTTGAACTTCTGCGCAAGCGCGATCAATTTCCCGCGCGAGGCGATGACGGCTACCGAGAGACGCTTCGCCCGCGCCGCATGAAAGGCGTCAATCACTTCTTCGGTGTTGCCGGAGTATGAACTTGCGATGACGAGCCGCTCTTTAAGATCCTTCTCGCGGAACGGCGGGAGGCCGTAATTTGACCAAACAACGATATCCATCCCCGGGTGCCACGCCTTTATGATATCTGCCGCAAGGTGTGACCCGCCCATACCTATTACCACGAACTTGGTGAACTTCCACTTCAGCTTCGCGGCATTTTCTACCTTCGGTTCGTATGCAAACTGCTTCGCATAATTTTTTATGTCATCCAGCATCATGCTTTCAGTATAGCGCTTTCTTAGTTATACTGAAATTATGAGAAAATCGGTGCTCGTGGTCTTCGGCGGCGTATCGGCGGAGCACGAGGTCTCGGTCGTGACAGGCCTTCAAGCCCTAGAAAACATTGACACGGAAATGTATGAACCGCTTGCGGTCTATATAGACAAGGCGGGGAAATTCCTTTGCATCCCTGGCCTCCGGGACCGCCGAAAGTTTCTCACTGCGGCGCGGAGGGCTTTCACATTTAGCAGGGACACGAACGGAGGTTTTATAAAAATAAAAGGTACGTTGCGGAAGATCTATCCCTATGCCGCATACCTCGCGCTGCACGGCGGACAGGGGGAATCCGGCCCCATGCAAGGGCTGCTTGAAGCCGTGGGCATCCCCTTCACCTCCCCCGGCCAGGAAGCATCGGTCGTCATGATGAACAAGGAACTCACGAAGGAGACGGTGAGCAGGGCCGGCATTGACGTCGTGCCGGGGATGGACCTTTTTTCGTCCGAGATCAAAGCAGGTTCCGAACAGTGCGCAAAAAAAATTACTGGCCGCCTTGGCCTTCCCGTCATCGTGAAGCCCGCGCATCTCGGTTCAAGCATCGGCATCAAAATCGCCCGCGCGGAGGTGGAGCTGGAAAAATCCCTCCTTGAAGCGGCCGCGATGGACAAGGAGATCCTTGTGGAAAAATACTTGTCCTCTTTCGTGGAATACAACTGCGCGGTGCGGCTCCTGCACGGCAATATTGAGGCGAGTGAAGTAGAACGGCCTTTTTCAAACGAGGAAATCTTAAGCTTCGCGGACAAATACGAGCGCGGAGGAAAAAAGATGCAGGGAGGCATGGCGTCCCTCAATCGCGAACTTCCCGCGAAAATTGACGATGACCTGAAGCAAAAAATACAGGAACTGGCGAAGAAGGCGTTCGTCGCATGCCGCGGCAAAGGCATGATCCGGGCAGACTTTATGTACGCGAGCGACCATAAGCTCTACCTTACGGAATTGAACCCCATCCCGGGCTCTATGGCGTTCTACCTTTGGGAAGCGAGCGGGATCCCCTTCAAACAGCAGATTTCCGAGCTCATTCTGCAGGCGGTGGAAGACGCGGAACATGCAAGCCGTTTACACCTTGATTACAAGACCGACATCGTGGAACGGTTCGTCAATCAGTGATCGCTGATCAGTATCAGTAATAGAGGTCGGTGAGTTCTGGTTCCAGTAAAAGCGCCCACCGCTCCGGCGGAAAGCGCTTCGGGGCCATTTCAATAAAAGCATTGAGGTTTGTGACGACCGTGTATTTTTCTTGATCCGGAATGCCGAGGGCGATGTCCTGCGCAAATATACTTTTGAGTACCACGACGTGATCGGCTTTTTCTGCAAGCAGCATTCCCAAGCGTTCGTTCCCGTTCTTGTCCGCCGGTCCGAGCTCCGGAATCCCCGCGGTGACCGTAAGAAGCTTTTTTCCTTTTTCGCGCGCCAACGATTCCACGGCTGCGATTCCCGCCTGCGCGGTCGGGAAACTGATATTATAGGAATCATCAATACAATCGTAGCCATGCCACACGGTCGCCTTTTGGCGGCGGTCGGGAAGTGTGAGCTTTTGGGCTGCATCTTTAACAAATCTTTCCGGCGCGCCCAAGAGCTCCGCAGCCCGTGCGGCAAGCGCAAGGTCGGAACGGGCTGATGTCGAGAGGTGCAAACCCGTACCCGTCATATCCTCCTTGTTCACCACGATCGCTTGTCGCCCGCCGAGTAGAGGATCCAACATGCGCGCAACGTCGGGCGGTGCGAGCAACTTTGCTCCCGGCTTCGCGTAGGTAAAAACCTCACCGAGCGCCGCGGCCAGGCGCGGAACACTCTCGAAACGTTCCATATGTTGATGCCCGATGCTTGTAAGAATGGCGACATCGGCAGGCACAATGCGGCAACCTTCCCTGATCTCGCCCGCCCGATAGGCATCTACCTCCGCGATCAAAATCTCCGTATCGGAACGCAGATGTTCCATGATCCATCCCGCAATGCCTAATGGCGTGTTCACATTTCCCGATATCATCTGGACCGCCGCATGGTGCCGCACAAGTTCGTACAGGAAATTCTTCGTCGTCGTCTTACCAAAACTTCCCGCGATCGTTACAATGCGCAGGCCATTCACCGCACGCACCTTTTCTGCGGCCCGGCGTATACGCGCGTACCTGAATGGCAGATAGAGCGGCATAGAAACAATATTTGCTGCGAGTACGAACATCGGCACCGCAAGCAACCACACTATTGCCGCGACCGTCCACGCGGACCAAGCATACTGGTTGAAAAACACTCCCGCAAGCGACGCAAGCCAAAGCAGAAGAGCGATCACAAGGATTGCGCCGGCGCGTGTCGTGTAACGCAGGTGATCCCGTGCCTGAATGTTGCGCCGCAAAAAAAACCGCGGCAGCCATTTTAAATACCGACGACTGCTATAATCCTCCTGCTGGAGGATATAGAGAAAATCTCCGAAGGGAAAAAGGATATTAAAGGCCTTCAATAAAACGTTTGACGATGCCATAGAACAAATGAGGATTTTTGAGATGGGCACTGTGCCCCGCCCTTTCTATCGTCGTGAGCTCGCTCTTTGGAATCAATCGCTGCATCTCGCGCGCAATACTCAAGGGGACCACGGCATCTTTCTCTCCCCAGAGAAGGAGTGTGGGGACTTTAATCTTCTTCAAGAGGGCGGTTTGATCAAAGGAGACCGCTTTCCGAAAAAGTTTTCCCATTCCTTTTTGCTCGGCCTCCCGCAGCTCCGGATTGCCCCCCCGCCCACGAACACCAAATGCTTTCAAAACGTGTGCACCTGCAATCTTGAGGCGAATGGAAAGCTTAGGCCGCCGTATGGACGGCGCGGCATAGAGGACCAGTCCTTTAAGCCAATAGGGACTCTGGCTCGCGATATAACTTGCGATCCTTCCGCCGAAGGAGTGACCAAGAAGTACAATATCGTTCCCCTCCGGAGGAATGCTTTCTATTTTTGATCTCACCCATTCGGCGTATTCCGGGATGCCCCAATCCGGGACCGTGCTCGGTTCACTCCCAAAGCCGGGAAGATCAAATACCACAACGTCCCCTTTCCGAAAAGAAGCGGCGAAGGTATCCCAAAACCTTTTATCCTCTCCCCAACCATGCAACACGACGATTTTCATTTTTTTGTTTTATTTCTTTTCCCCACTGCATGACCACCGAAGCGGTTGCGGAGCGCAGAGAGGATTCGGCCCATATAGCTCGGCGCGCGTTGCGAACGCATGCGGAATTTGAATGCGTCTTCTATTGCAGGTAGTTTCACGCGCCACTTGCGGCCGGTCTTTAGGGTCCATTCACCCTCGCCGGTCGCGGCGACCGTGCCGGATACCGCATGCAGTTCCTTGCCATAAATGCGGAACGCGTCTTCCATCCACCCGACAAGACGCGACTCTATGACACTGCCGCGGTTATAGACGCGCGCCACTTTTGCGAGATCTAATTTGAATGGGGACTTTTTCATGAGCGCGAAACCTTCCGCTAAGGACTGCATCATGCCGTACTCAATGCCATTGTGAACCATCTTCACAAAATGGCCTGCGCCCGCATCGCCGAAATACGCATAGCCCAAGGGCACGGAGAGGTCGGCAAAGAGCGGCTCTAAATATTCAAACGTTTTCTGGTCGCCGCCGACCATGAGCGAGCCGCCGTAGCGCGCGCCGCGCGGGCCTCCCGAGAAACCCACGTCCATGAACCGGATGCCATGTTTGCCGAGTAGCTTCGCGCGCCGCATGCTGTCTTCAAAAAACGAATTGCCGGCGTCTATCACAATGTCACCTTTTTGGAGATGCTTTACAAGGCCGTCCTTACCGCGAGTCCCGAAGAGAAATTCGTCCACTCCTTTTCCGGCAGTGATCATGAGCCAGATCACGCGCGGCGAATGTCTTCGCGGCACCGTGAGCTTCGCCACAAGTTCCGCGAGAGAATACGCCGCTTCAAAATCTTCGTCCTCCAATTGTTGCAAGGGCTCGGGCGAGCGATTGGCCGCGATGATGCGCCATCCTTTATCGCGCAGCTGCCGCGCCACGTTCGCGCCCATCTTCCCAAGCCCAAAAACTCCTATTTCCTTTGGAAGCGCTAGGATCCCATCTTTTTCCACCGCATCATCAAACGCCGCCGATTCGGCGACAATCTTACGGCCGCCCGGCGCATAGTGCCGTAGCGGGACCAAGTTCTTTTTCCACGCAATGATGAACGGGTCTATGAACTTCCACGTCGCGGCGATCTCCTCGCTTGAAACAAAAAGCGTCTGGTCGCCCGCGATGCAGTCCAAGATCAGCTTCTCATACTCCTCGGTATATTGCGCACGACGGATCGATTTCCGGAAGTCAAAGTTCAATGTCCGCTCTTCAAACTCAAACGTGTGTCCCGGCTTCTTTGAATGGAACCTGATCGTGATCCCCTCCGTGGGCTCAAGGTTGATGAAAATACGGTTGTGATGGTGCTCCTTCCCTCCGCAAAGGCAGGGCTGTTCGTGGCGCAGCACGATCTCAATCTCTTTCTGCGGCTCGCCGAGGCGCTTCCCGCTTTCCATGACGATCGGCATCCCTTCCCACCGCGCGCCGGAGAGGAACCCCTTGATCCGAAAGTACGTTTCGATTTTTGAACGGGGACCAATCCCTTGCACGGAGCGGTAGCCGTCGTATTGCGCACGGAACGAGTTCTTCGCAGCTTCACGGGGCGTCTGAATGGCAAGACACCTCAAAAGCTCCGCGCGGAGCGGGCGGATCGCGTGGGCATCGTACCGCGCGGGCCGCTCCATGGCGATGAGCGCGAGCATTTGCAGAAGATGGTTCTGGCCCACGTCCTGCAGAGCGCCCACATGGTCGTAGAACGCGCCACGTCCCTCCGCGCCGATCTGCTCAAACAGGCGGATATGCACGCGCTCTATCGTGCGGCTTGTCCATTCGCTTTCAAAAAGATCGTTCGCGAACCGGAACATCAGAATATTCTGCAACATCTCCTTTGCCAGGTAATGGTCTATCCGATAAACTTGTTCCTCACGGAAGAGCTTTACAAGTTGGGCGTCAAGCGCCTTCGCACTCTTCTCGTCGTTGCCGAACGGCTTTTCCACGATCACGCGCGTCCATCCCTCGTTCGGACCGCAGCCGTCGGTCAGATGGCTGCGGTGCAGATGGGCAAGGATGAGCGAGTAAAACTGCGGCGGGACCGAAAGATAAAAAAGTTTGTTCGCACACATACCCCACGTGTCGTCAATTTTACTCAAAAGATCGTTGAGCGCTAGGTAGTCCTTTGGCGAATCAAATGCCAACCGATGATACACGGCGAGATTAAGGAATGATCGTACGGTTGCGGCGGAGGCGCGCGATACCCTCTCTTTAAGAATGGTGCGGAGGTGTATACGGAGATCGTCGTCGCCCCACGCGCGCCTTGAAACGCCTACGAGTTTGAACTTTGGCGGCAGATGTTTTTTTGTATGCAAGTTAAAAAGCGCCGGCACGATCTTTTTCGCCATAAGGTCGCCCGTGGCGCCCAAGACCACGAGAATGGTAGGAATGGTTTGTTTCCTCTCATCTATCATAATTTTGTGCACATCTGCCTTACGTTTTTGCCATCATGCGAAGATGGATGCTGTCAAAAACGTAAGGCAGGTGCTCTAATATTATAGTATGGCGACAAAAAAAGCACTCCCTCTTTCGTTTTTTAATAGACCTACGGTTGTGGTCGCGAAGACGCTCCTCGGCAAGTACCTCGTGCGGCGCTATCGCGGGAAAACGATCGCCCTCATGGTGACCGAGGTGGAAGCATACGACGGACCGCGCGATATGGCCTCGCACGCGAGCCGCGGCCGCACGCCGCGCAATGAGCTCATGTTCGACGAGGCCGGCCATTTCTACGTGTATTTCACGTACGGGATGCACTGGCTCGTGAATATTGTGACGGGACCGCGCGGCTATCCCGCGGCCGTCCTCATCCGCGCCGGTGCCTATGAAGATTCTCGGACGGGCACGTTGTGTCACGTGCACGGCCCCGCGCGCATCACAAAATTTTTACACATCGGCGGCGCCCTGAACGGCAAACGTACTTCAAAAGGAAACGGCCTCTGGCTTGAGGACCGAGGCGTAAAAATCCCCCGCAAAGCAATCGCCGCCCGAAAGCGAATCGGCGTGGATTACGCCGGCCCCGCCTGGGCAAATAAAAAATACAACTTCGCGCTGCGGGACTCTGCGCTCCGCCGCCTGTCTATTTTTTCTGCTCGTCCTTCTTCCCGTGCTTCCCATCCCCGCATTCGCATTCGCTGAGCGGCGTGCCGTGCTTTGAGCACGTGGGCGACTGGCATACGCCGGGCTTTTCCGAAACTCCGGCGCACTCGCCGATGCAGATGTAATGTTTCATAAAAATTAACTTATGTTAAAATTCTCGCCTCTTTCGCAAGGTCACCTTGCACCCCTTCTCTCCTTGTGAAACCCCTATCTCACACTTTGCATTCCTTATGATAAAAAGACCTCGGCCGCTTTCTTTGAGGAGATTCTCTCCAGCAAGAGGATCAGCAACCTGATTGATATTGAAGCCTTTCCCTTCGTCTTCAACGGTCGCTTCGGCTACCGTTTTGCCAAGATTGCAGGTGACCACTACGTCCTTTGTGGCGTCGCCCTTGTTGCCATGTTTCACCGCGTTCACAAACACTTCGTGCACGGCATAGCCGAAGTTGTACGCTTCCTCTTCGCTCCATCCGAGATCGCACAACCTCTTCTGGACAACGTCCCACAACTTGCCGCCCGTCTCCGCAAGGCTTTTGAAGGTTTGGGGCCCTGTCACGGGAAAACTCTCCGCTAGATTCGTTTGAGGGCCGTTTTCAACCATCGGGATCTTATTGGAATCTCACGGGAACGCTGAATTCCTCGGCGTTCGTGGGCAGACCGGACGGGTTGTCTTTTGCGAATACAATCGTGCCGGTCGCATATTTGGGCGTTGTAAATGGAATGCTCACTGCGAAGGGCACGGTGCCGGTCGTCATCCGGTCGCTTTGCGCCTGTGCCTGGCCTTGTCCAAGTATCGTGCCATCGCCGTCCAGAACCTTCACCGGGAAGACCGCCTCAAAGAACCAACCGCCGCCGGTCACGGTTCCCGAGATCGCGAGAGGTGAAGAGACAAGCACATTCGGGAGCGGCGACGTCACGACGACGCGCCCGTCGGGCGAAGTGGCCGGTGCGGAGTTCTCGGTCACAGGTACCGTGGGTCCTTGGACCGGCTTCACGAATACAAGCACACCGAGAAGTACCACGATGATAACCGCGAAAACGATTACTATTATTTTCAATATCTTGAGCGTTGGCATGTTATTTCCCTACGGGAGCGCTCCTTCGCGCTGCAACATCATTATCTTCTTTTTGCGGCCCCATGCAAATCCGCCCGGATCGCCGTCCGAGCGCGTGACGCGGTGGCACGGCACTTTGGGATTCCGGTTCTTGTTCAAAATATTTCCGACCGCGCGATATGCCCGCGGACTCCCCGCCCGCCGCGCGACCTCTTTATAGGTAAGCGTTTTCCCGCGCGGGATCTTCGCCACCACCGCATGTACTTTTTCGGCAAAAGATTTTTGAGAGGTCTTCATAAGAACTAAGATTTGTCAAGAATAATCCTTTTTTTGAATTGCCCTCGCTCTCCCACTTTCTGTTTTCTCATCTTTACTATTCGCTTTCGATCAAATTTCTTGTAATCCGCAACAGCATCAATCACCTCAAGAAGGTCGGCGAATTCCTCGGGACTTTCGTCCCGTACGAATTCCCCAATCTCTTCGTACAATTTTTCCTTCAACTTCTTCCAGTATTCCGCTCCGGTCGCCACGTGATAGATCGGCTTTCCGCCTCTTTTGCGGATGTGCTCAGGAATCTTGTCGCGCACGAGCTTATTATACTTCATACAAGCCGTCGAAATCGGCAAAAACGAGACGAACGTTGAGGTCGGGAATGCGATTGCGAATGATCTCCCCTGCCTTTTTGAGCGTGTCCTCGTAGAATGCCCGGTCGGTGTTCCCGCCGCATGCGGCACAGTTCATATGCGCCATCGCATAGAGCGTTCTGAACCCATGCCCCATGAGCACCTCAATTTGCTCAAGGACGAACTCCCGGTCACGCGGGTCCGTAGGCGCGACGAGCGACTTCACCCCGCCGGCTATAAGGAGCGGATCCGGCGTATTGAAATTGCCCGCCTTCGCAAACGCGTGCCGCACTTCCTCAAAGCGCTGGTCGGAACACCAGAGAAACGCCTCGTGATTATGATAATGCTCGCGCGGCGACTGAAAATCAAAAATTTTCTTCATCGCTATGCTTCCTCCACCAAAAATCTCGCTTCGTTCCCCGAACGGACTTCCAAGAAGCCGGAGCTCACAGGAATGTAATGCTCTTTCTCATCGTTGTCAACGATTTTCATCGTTCCTTTGCTCAAAACTGAAATGAGCGGGCGATGGTGATTCAAAATGGTGATCTCCCCTATCCGCGTGCGGCAATTCACCGAAGACGCCTCGCCCTGAAACAACACTTTTTGCAATGAATAGACGCCCACCTTCATGTTAATCGTTCGTCATTAGAAATTAGACATTAGAAATTAGGCGCTAGCAACGTCCTCTATGCCGCCCTTGAGATAGAAATTCTCTTCCGGCTTGTCGTCGTGTTTGCCTTCCAAAATTTCCTTGAAGCTCTTGATGGTATCGGCGAGCGACACGTATTTGCCCGCACGGCCAGTGAAGGCCTCGGCGACAAAGAACGGCTGCGAGAGGAAGCGCTGGATCTTGCGTGCGCGGTCCACGGTCTTGCGGTCGGTTTCGGAAAGTTCTTCAATGCCCAGGATGGAAATGATGTCTTGCAGCTCTTTGTACCGCTGGAGCGTACGCTGGACCTCACGCGCCACCTCATAGTGGTCGCGGCCTACTATCTTCGGGTCAAGTGCACTTGAGTTTGACGCCAAGGGATCCACTGCCGGATAAATGCCGATCTCGGTCAGTGCGCGCGACAAGACGATCGTGGAATCCAAGTGGCTGAACGTGGTCGCGGGCGCGGGGTCCGTGATGTCGTCCGCGGGCACGTAAATCGCCTGTACGGAAGTGATGGATCCTTTTGTGGTTGAAGTGATGCGCTCCTGCAACTCCGCCATCTCGGATGCAAGCGTCGGTTGGTAGCCCACGGCAGAAGGCATGCGGCCAAGCAGCGTGGAAACTTCGGAGCCGGCCTGTGAGAAGCGAAAGATGTTGTCTATAAAAAGCAGGATGTTCTTCCCCTCTTCGTCACGGAAATATTCCGCCATAGTGAGCGCGGAGAACGCAACGCGTGCGCGGGCGCCCGGCACCTCGTTCATCTGGCCGAAGACAAGCGCCGTCTTATTGATAACACCCGATTTCACCATATCGTGATACAGATCGTTCCCTTCGCGCGTGCGCTCGCCGACACCCGCGAAAACCGACACGCCGCCTCCTTCTTCGGCCACGTTGCGGATTAATTCCTGGAGCAATACGGTCTTCCCGACACCCGCACCGCCGAAGAGCCCCACCTTGCCGCCCTTGATGAACGGACAAATGAGGTCAATCACTTTGAGGCCGGTTTCAAACACCTCCGTCTTCGTGGACTGGTCGGTGAACTTTGGCGCCTCGCGGTGGATCGGCAAATATTTCTTGAACGGCTTCTTGGGGACCGTAAGCGGTCGACCCAAGACGTCAAAAAGGTTGCCGAGCGTTTCCTCGCCCACCGGCACCTCGATCATCTTCCCCGTATCCACAGCTTCCGCGCCGCGCGCGAGGCCGTCCGTGGGCGCCAAGGAGATCGCGCGCACTTTGCCCGGCTCCAAATGCTTCACCACCTCAACGACAATCTCATGATCGCCGAGTTTTATTTTTAGCGCGTTATAGATCGGCGGCAGGACCGTCTGCTCGCCAAAGTCAACATCCACGACCGGCCCGATGATCTGCGTTATTTTTCCCGTTTTGTTTGTCATGGTGTTTAAAAATTATTCATTACGCTGTTTTCGCGCCGGACGTGACCTCAATGATTTCCCGCGTGATGTTGGCCTGTCGCGATTTATTGTATTCCATGTTTAGGTCCTGGGAAAGTTCGGAGGCGTTGTCGGACGCGTTCTTCATTGCCACGCGCCGCGCGGAATGCTCCGAAGCGTTCGCCTCCAAAATCGCGTGGTAAATACGAATCTTCAGAAGTTCCGGCGCAAGTTCCGCAAGCACTTCTTTCGGCGACGGCTCAATAAGGTAATCCCGCTCCTTCCCGTCAAAGAATGATTCCGACTTTGCGTATTCGGAATACCGCCCGGCGCGCGGGATGGTCTCTTCAATGGATTGCTTGATCATCTCGTATCCGATGGGCAGGAACTCACGCGCGACGGCGTCCTGCCGCAACGCGGTCACGAATGTGGTGAAGAATACGACCACGCTGTCAAAATCGTGTCTCAAAAATCCCTCAATCAAAAAATTGGAAATGGGTTCCACCTCTTCCCGCTTCGTGTAATCGCCCACGCGTGTGAAGGTCCCAACCACGTTGAGTTTTCGCCGCTCAAGATAGATCTTCGCTTTCTGGCCGATCGCAACAAAAGCATATTGCGGATTGTGCGGATCAATATGTTCTGATCGGAGAAAATGTTCAAACCTGCGAATGACAGCACTGTTGAACGAGCCCGCAAGCCCTTTATCGGAGGTCACGATCATGAATACCGTTTTTATGACCGGCCGCGCAACGAGGAGTTCCGGCATCGGTACGTCCTTGAGCTCGGAAAGGATGGCCAAAAGCTCAAGCGCGGTATAGGCATACGGCCGTGAAGTGAGTGCGAGCTCCTGCGCACGGCGCATCTTTGTGGCCGCCACAAGTTCCATCGCCTTCGTGATCTGCCCGATATTCTGGACGCTCTTTATGCGTCGTTTGAGGTTCTGTGCCGATTCCATTTATTTGGTGAGGAAGCGCATGGTAGCTTCTTTTAATTTCGCTTCCGTTGCGTCGGAGAAATCGCCGGTATCGCGGATCGGTTTTAGAATGTCGTTTTCGTGAAGTTTTTCCAAATAGTCCAGCAAGCCATCTTCGGTTTTTTTGATGTCTTCCACTGCAACGTTCTCAAAATAGTTGTTGAGCACCGCGTAGAAGATGCACACCTGCTTCTCAAACGGCACGGGCGCGAGGTCTTCCTGCTTCAAAACCTCGTTGATTTTCTGGCCTTGCGCGATTTTCTTTTTCGTCGCTTCATCCACGTCGGTCGCGAACTGAACGAACGCCTGGAGCTCGCGGAATTGCGCGTGGGCCAAACGCAATTTGCCTGCCACTTTTTTCATCGCTTTCGTCTGTGCGGCGGAACCCACGCGCGATACGGAAATACCGACGTTGAGTGCCGGTCGCAAGCCCTGGTAAAAGAGGTCCGACTCCAGATAAATTTGGCCATCCGTGATGGAAATGATGTTGGTCGGAATATATGCCGTCACGTCGCCGAGCTGCGTCTCAACGATTGGCAGCGCCGTCAAGGATCCGCTGCCTTTTTCCTTGGAGAGTTTCGCGGCACGCTCAAGCAAACGCGAGTGCAGGTAGAAAATGTCGCCCGGATATGCCTCGCGGCCTGGCGGGCGCCGGAGCAGGAGCGAAATCTGCCGGTATGCCCATGCATGCTTTGAAAGGTCGTCGTATACGACGAGCGCATCCATGCCCTTGTCTCTAAAATATTCGCCAATCGCGCACCCGGCGTAGGGAGCCAGATACCACAGCGCCGCGGGCGATGATGCCGACGCGGAAATGATGATGCTGTACTTCAGAGCATCAAATTTTTTGAGCGTCTCCGCGATTTTCACAATCTTGGATTCTTTCTGGCCGATCGCTACGTAAATGCAAATTGGTGTGCGCCGCGTTTTATCGTTCAATTGATTCAAAATAGTGTCCAACGCAAGCGCCGTTTTCCCCACCTGTCGGTCGCCGATGATAAGCTCACGCTGGCCACGACCAATCGGGATCATAGAGTCAATGGCTTTCAGCCCCGTATGGAGCGGCGTATTCACCGATTCGCGCTCCAGAACTGAGGGCGCTCTTGCCTCCAGCGGATTCCGCGCCGGCTTCTCGTTGGTTTTAAAAATGGGTCCGCGCCCATCAAGGGGCATACCCAAGGGATTCACCACGCGCCCGATAAGTTCCTCGCCCACCTCAATAGAGAGCACCTGGCCGGTGCGCTTCACTGTGTTCCCGACCTCGATCGCCAAAAAATCATCAAGCACCAGAGCGCCGATGGATTCCTCCTCAAGGCTGAGCGCAAGCGCCGTGCGCACGCCGTGCGGGGTTTCAATGTTCAAAATCTCCTGGCTCACGGCATTCCGCAGGCCGAGGATTTTCACGATGCCGTCCCCGACCTCAATCACGCGGCCGATTTCTTGCCATTCAAGCTTTTCTTTGTATCCCTCGATCTCCCGTTTTAATTTTTCTATTATTTCGTAAGACATGGTGAATTTCTAATGCTTAATTTCTAATGACCAATTGAACATTCGATATCAGAAATTAGACATTAACAATTTATCGAGCTTTCCCTTCAGTGAACCATCAAATTGAAGCTCGTCGTTGATCATAATCCTTACTCCCGCCACAAGCTCCGGGTTCATTTGTTCCTCAACGACATCTCCCGACTTTATGAGTTCCTGAAACACTTTCCTCTGCGCCGCGGAAAGCGGCCTTGCCGTTGCTATGGTTACCTTCCGCACGCCACGCTTCCCCCTCACGAATCGCGCCGCTTCTTCCACCAACTTGCGCAAATGCGATTCATCGCCATTCCTTCGTACAAGTGCAATGAACCGCGCCACAATCGCGTCCTGCGCTGCGCCACTCTTCCCTTGCGTCGCCACGATTACCTCGGCAAGCGCTTTCGCATAAATGTGAGCGGGGTATTTCATGTGGTTCGTTTTGCTTCTTCCACCGCCTTCGCGATCAAGGTATCATCAATTTTCTCCGGCGACATTTCCACGGTTTTTGCGATGGCGCGCCGCACGAGCGCCGCGGCTTCCTTGTCCATTGCTTTTCTCGCGTCCTCTTCCTTGGCCCGAACGCGTTCACCCATGTCCCGCATCGCTTCCGCTTCTTTGCGCTTCGCCTCGGCGAGCATCTTCGCTTCAAGTCCCTTCGCATCGGTCTCGGTCTTCTTGAGAATGCCGACCGCCTGCACTTCCGCCTCTTTTATTTTCCCTTTGCCGATCTCCTCCACTTCCGCGAGGCGCCGGTCGGCCTCGTCGGCCTTCGTAAGCCCCTCCTCAATCCTTGCCCGCCGGTCATGCAGAAGCTTCAAAAGCGGCTTGTAAACGAAAATCCGCAGGACCGCGAGAAGCAGGAAAAAATTGACCGCCTGACTCAAGAGCAGGTGCCAGTCAATGCCAAGTTGTGAAAACAATTGTTGCATAAGGCCTAATTCTCGCTGCTAGTCTGTTATACGAACTGGATGATGAGGGCAATGACAAGCGAATAGATCGCGATGGCTTCCGCGAACGCGATGGCCAGGATCGCCATCGTTTGCACCTTGGTCGCCGCTTCGGGATTCCTCCCGATCGCATCCACCGCCTTTGAACCGATCCAGCCGATCGCGATCGCGGGCACGATGGTGCCCATGCCGATGGCGCCGAATGTGGCAAGAAGCCGAATACTGTTAACGTCCATGCGTAATTGTTTTTGAATGAAGTTTATGCGACCTTTTCGACGGCGTGTTCGTCAAAATCTTCGCCGTGCGAGACCGCAATGGCGACGAACACGAGGGTAAGCATCCCGAAGATGAACGCCTGGATGAACCCGACGAAGATCTCCAGAAACATGAAGGGCAGTGGCGCCAGATACGGTACCAAAAAGGCCATGATGGCCAGAAGCACCTCCCCCGCAAAAATGTTCCCGAAGAGCCGGAATGAGAACGAAATAATCTTAGCAAATTCTGAGACAAGTTCAAGGATGCCCACGAAAAAGTCTATGGGTCCCTTGAAATTGAAGAAAACCGAAAGGCGCGCCTTTAATCCCACCGCTGCGACGCCGAACGCGTTCGCGAAGGTGACCGCGATGAGCGCGAGCGCTAGCGTAAAGTTAAGGTCGCTCGCGGGCGAACGCAGGAGCGGGACCGACTCGCTCCCTTGGTGGACCACGATGGAGCTCACCCCGGGGAAAAGCCCGAGCCAGTTTGAGCATAAAATGAAAAAGAAGACCGTGAACACGAGTGGCATGTATTTTTCCGCCTTTTTCCGGCTGCCGAGCACGGAGCCCATGAGTCCGAGGGCGCCTTCAAGGAGTATCTCCATGATGCCCTGCGCATGTCCGGGAATAAAAGAAAACTTGCGCCGCAACACGACCGCTACCACGGTCAAAAGCACAAGAACAAGTACGGCCAGGAGAACCGCATTCGTCACCGGGAAGCTCCCGACACGAAAAATCTCTTCCGCGCGAAGGGAAATCTGCAACATACGAGGGAATTATAGCAGAAAATTGTGGAATGTAAAAATCCCCTTGTTTAACGATTTTTTAATAAAACCCGCTTTCCGCTTGTCTTTGCTTTGAGCGTATTCGTATATTTCCGATATCTGAACTGCGATGCCGTCCGATATGCCGGCCGCCCCGGCCGATTTCCCACTTTCGCATGATTTTTCATACGATCTTGGTTTTATTATACATGGATACAGACGCGCTGTGGAACCGATCGCTTACAACGGAAACGGATAAACAGCCTTGCGATACTGCTTTGGGGAGGATCGCGCAGCCCCGATTGGCTTGGTCCGAAATGCCATTGCGTGCATTTCGGCAATCGGGGCGAGCGGCAAGAAAAAATCCCCGCAGGAGGGATTTTATTCTGGCTCCCAAAAGCAGTATCGCAGGGCTAGTTTCTCAGGTACCGCCTCACCGCGATGAAGCTGGAAAGTCCGCCGATCACAACGCCGAAGAGAAGTTCGTAAAGGAGAAACCGTAGGATATGGCTATAGAAGTACTGAAAAATGCTTAGGCCGGGGATAAATACGTCAAGATACGGCGAAACGAAATAGAGTATGGGCGCGATCAGAATCAAGCTGATGACCGTTGAGATCGCGCCACAGAGCACGCCCTCCACCACATACGGTCCGCGCACGAGGGCATTGGAAGCGCCCACCACGCGCATGACACCGATTTCCTCGCGGTTGGAATAGATAGCAAGCCGGATAGTGTTGAATGCGACAAGTCCGGCAATGATCGCAAGGAGCAGCGCGATGACAAATCCGCCGGTCTCCACCATCTTTACGATCTTTGCAAGCCTTTCAATCACGGTCTGGTTGTTGTAATAGCTCGGCTGGCCATCAAGGTACTGTGTGATGTCTGGCGAACTCAAATATTGCGCGATTGCTGCATACTGGCTCGGATCCTTCGCTTTGACGTTGAGCGATGCTTCAAGCGGATTCGTATCAAGCTCGTTGATCGCCTGGCTCACGGTCGGATCGTTCGCGTGGTTTTGCTTGAAGATCGCGAGCGCCTGATCGCGCGAAACATAATTCACACTCTGCACCTCCGACAATCCCTCAAGCGACTGCTGAATGTTCAAAATCTGGTCCTCGGAAGTGTTCGTGTTGAAATATACGCTGATGTCAATCTTGTCTTGGATGGAGGAGGCGGCGCGGTCGGTGATCACGCCGAAAATGATGAGTGAACCGAATACGAAAAGCGCAACCGTCATGATGGCTATCGTAGCCATGGAAAGCCACCCGTTCCGCCGGAAGTTCTTCAGCCCGAATTGGAAAATGCGCGAAATTACTGTAATCATTTAGACGTTGGTCATTAGAAATTAGTCATTAGAAATTAGAAATTTCACACCAGGATATACTTCCCCTTTTGCTCGTCGCGGATGAGCCGTCCGCGGTCCAGTGTGATCACCCTCCTCTCCAGACTATTGATCACTTCCTTGTCGTGGGTCGCAAGCACGACCGTCGTACCGAGCTGGTTGATCTTCTCCAAAAGCTTCACGATTTCAAACGTATGAAACGGGTCGAGGTTGCCCGTCGGCTCGTCGGCGATCACGACTTCCGGCCGGTGGATCATTGCCCGCGCGATCGCCACGCGCTGCCGTTCGCCGCCTGAAAGTTCGCCCGGAAAGTTTTTCATCTTATCCCCCAATCCTACCATGTCCAGCACTTGAGGAACGAGCTCCGCAATCTCCCGCTGCGGTCGCCCCGCCACCTCAAGCGCGAACGCCACGTTTTCATACGCGTTTTTGGTCGGGAGAAGCCGGAAGTCCTGGAATACGACGCCGATATGCCGCCGGAAGGCAGGCAGTTCCTTATCCTCCAATTTGCTCACTTCGTACTGCCCGAAAAATATCCGCCCTCTCGTGGGTTTTTCCTCGCCGATCAGAAGTTTGATGACAGTGGACTTCCCCGCACCCGATCTGCCCGCGAGTGATACGAATTCTCCCGGATCAATCTGGAATGACACTTCCTCCAGCGCCGTGGCTTCGTGGTTATAATGCTTTGAAACTGTTTGGAAAACGATCATAAAATTCGCTGTCAGTTTGTATTCTATAACATTTCAAGCTCTGCTTCAATGAACAGGTCCAAGTCGCCCGCGAGCACTGCGTCCACTTTCGCCGTTTCCGCCTCCGTGCGGTGATCCTTCACCATCTGGTAAGGGTTCAGCACGTATGAACGGAGCTGGTTCCCCCACTCGGGTTTTACCTTCACGCGCAACGCGCCGATCTCGCTCACCTTTTCCTTCTCCATCAGATTGAAAAGCTTCGCTTTGAGGAGTTTGAGCGCATATTCGCGGTTCTGCGCCTGTGCGCGCTGCGCTTGCGAACTCACGGTGAGTCCGGTCGGGAGATGCACTACGCGCACCGCCGTCTCCACCTTGTTCACGTTCTGTCCCCCCGGACCGCCCGAGCGATAGAATTCAAACTTAAGATCCTTTTCCGGGACCTGCAGTTTTGATTCTTCAAGCGGCGGCAAATCCGGAATTACTTCCACGAGCGCGAACGACGTGTGCCGCAGTTTTTTCGGCGAGAACGGCGAGATACGCACAAGGCGGTGGACACCGGATTCTTTCTTTAAATATCCATAAGCGTAATCCCCTTTTATTTCCACTGTCCGCGAGCGGATGTTGTCATCAATCACCCGCAGTTTCCATCCGCGGCGCTTTGCATAATTTTCGTACATAACGCCCAACATCCGTGCCCAGTCCTCTGCATCCTCGCCGCCCGCGCCGGGATAAACCGCGAGCACTGCCGCCTGTACGTCATAGCGCCCGGTAAACAGCCGCTTCAGTTCAAATTCCTTGAACTTCTTTTTCAGTTCGTAAAATTTCGCTTCGTCAAAATTGTCGACCCCTGTCGCAGTTGTGAGCGCCGCGATGCCATTTTCAATGTCGTGGTATTGCGCGACGAGTTCGTTTAAGATCCCAAGCTCGCGGATTTTTTCGTCCGCCGCCGCACGATTCTTCCAAAACGCTCCGTCGGCCATCTCGGCCTCCAACTCCTTTATTCTTTTTTCCTTTGCGGCCAGGTCAAAGCCGCCCGCCTAACCGGCGGGCATCGGTCGCAAGTTCCTGCAATTCCTGTCTGATGTCTTCTTTCATGTTTAGTAATAAACTTTCGACTTTGAGCCGGAGAGAGGAGTCGAACCTCCAACCTCTGCTTTACGAAAGCATTGCTCTGCCATTGAGCTACTCCGGCGCGCCACGTGCCCAGAGATAACCTACCAAATTTCAGGAAATCTGAAAAGGTGTTTGTTTTTTATTATACCCCCGTGCGAGCAAAAGACCCATTACTGGGTCCTTTGCGAGTTCAAACGTATTGCTGAATCCAACCCACCATCTGTATAGGCATTATAGCGCGGGTCGAACGTATTTGTCAAGCGCAATGCTTTTTCTTATCCGTCAGGCGGTGGAGGTGCGGGGATTTGCACCCCGTGAACTCCAGATGGTGGGCCGGAGTCAGCGCTACGCCACCCCCACCGCACATTTATTGTGCACGATCGGGATTAAATCTCTCTAAAACTATCTCGTATTGAACCTCTTAATTGACGAAGGCCCTGCGCCCATGCTACTATACGCTCATATGAAAAAGGATGTTCACCCGACATATTTTCCCCAAGCCCATGTCGTCTGTGCATGCGGCAACAAGTTCACCGTGGGCGCCACGAAGGCAGAGATCAAGGTAGAAATCTGTTCCCATTGCCATCCGTTCTACACGGGCGAAGAGAAATTAATAGACACTGCAGGCCGCGTGGAGAAGTTCAAAACGCGCCGCGCGAAAGCCACTACAAAACCGAAGCCGAAGAAGGTGCGGGCTAAAAAAACACGTTAGAAACCGGCAGGTAACCGAACTAGACGTCCCCTTGCATAATTTGGGCGGATGTGTTATCCTTGCCGCGCGGGCAAGCACCCTTTCTGGGATGCTTCCGCGCGGGTAAGATCGATCTTTGACAACCGCATATGAAAATTTGGAGGATATTACCCATGAAGAGAATCTTGTTGGCCGTTTTCGTTATCGTTGCGACTTGGGCAGTTGTTGCACAAGCGCAAGACCCGCCGCCACCGCCAACCTCGGTAAGCGGCGGCGTACAACAGGTCACCGGGTTCACAACCGGTGACACTGCGAACGGAGCCTCGTCTGTAAGTTCCACCAGCGCTCTGTTTACCGGCACAGCGTCTGCCCCTGGCCATCTTTCTGGTGTCGCGAACGTGGCGGGGTACGCCAGCGCCACGAATACTACTAGTGCAACGGGAAGTCAGTCGGCGTTCGGGAGCACCGGCACCGCTGATGCCCGCGTGAAGCTCGGTAGAGATGGAACGGGTGGCAGTATAACCATTGCCGGAACGGTTGGTGGAATGGCCGTCGGCAACGTCGGGGATTGTTCCACCGGCATCTGCGCCGGGGGCCTCAGTGTAGGTAACGCTGGGGCCAATTACTCGAAAACAACGGACGGCGGTGGGCGGCTCGGCGCCAGTCTGTCCCTCGTCACAGAGGGATACACTTGGTCCAACCTCTCGCCGACCTCTTCGTCAGCCGGGGCACACGTCTCGGCGGAAGCACAGGTGCAGAAAGGGAAGGGCCATTAGGCCTGCCCGAAAGAACAGAAAGAAAAGGAGGAGACGGCAGCTCCGTAGCTGTCGTCTCCCCTCAAACCGACTCGAAGGAGGCAAACATGAAGAGAGGGTTGTTCGTGATAGTAGTGATAGCGATAGTGATGTTTGGGACGACGTCTCTGGCTCAGAACCCGGCTCCAGGCGCGACTGCGGGAGCGGATTCGTCTTCGGCAGCAATTGCCAGCCCCACTATTAACTACAACGGGGCCGCCCGACAATTCCCACCGGTGATGCAGGGACCGGGCACGGCGTTATTCCCAGGCCAACCCCCCAACGATGAGAGCTGGTATTATGTTGGGGGCGGAAACTGTATGAAGATAAAAGTAGCTAGAGTTGCAGCTTTGGCAATTCCTATAAAGGGGATTGAGGTTTATTCCCACTACAACGAAACACTTTCCCCCAACACCGATGGCTACATCTATGTAAATTGTGTGAAATGGGATATGAGCCAATCACTTGGCTCAACTATTTTGCGAGCTAAGAAGAAAGAGATGTGGGGCGACATCCACTACGCCGCCACAGCACTCATGCTCGCAGAGCAGGGTTCCAATGCGCACAACTTCATCGCATTCATTGGAGCCAGGATAATGTCGGTAGCAGAACTGCGCCTTTTCGGTTTTGCTCTGTCAAGTGCTGGTGCTCCCAGCGGGAACACTGGCATAGGCGGCGCTGGAGGTGCCGGATTAGGTCATGAGAATAACTACCTCAGGCGATTGCCCAGGGCTTACGTAATCGCGCTGGACGTTCTGCCACCGCCGGAGGGATACACAAATGCGCCTCAACCGCCACCGCCACCTCCGCCGCCACCGCCCCCATCAACTTCGGAATCAACGGTGCCCTCGGAGATAATCGTCCACCACGTGCTGGAGGGCGAGGCCACCCTCAACGTTAAAGTTAGCGGTCAGGTGCAACTACTCGCGCCACCCTTACCAACACCGACGCCACGGCAAAAGACTGCGCCGCGGCGGAGAGCGCAAGTACACAAACCGAGGTGCACCCCCACAATTTCAGTGCATCTCGAACATTCCTTGTTCGGTACGCATGTCAAAGTCACAGGGGGGAACCTCACGTCACTCGATGAGAATTGGGGAAAGGTGACTTTCGACGTCACGGGCGCCCCCTCATGCCCGTGACCAGCTGTTCTTTTTCCCGACGGGAATCCCTGCACTCCCGTCGGCTGTCAGGAATCAAAGGGGCAACGCGAACACCGCGTTTGCCCCTTAAACTTTTTTAAAATTCTCCGCCCTACTTCCTTACTTTCGGAATACTGAACGAAAATACAGAGCCCTTACCCTCGCCTTCGGAGGATGCCGAAATTTTTCCTTCATGGGCTTCTACAAACATCTTCGCGACGTGGAGGCCCAAGCCGCTGCCGCGGATCTCGCGCTTCACGCGCTCGTCGCGGACGAACTCCCCAAACAAAAACGGCTGGACTCCTTTCGGAATGCCGATCCCGGAATCCGCGACCGAAAGCATGACATTGCCGTCCCTCTCTTCCACGCTCACCTTTACAAAACCTTTTTCGGTGTACTTCACTGCGTTGTCAATCAAATTTTTTATAACGTGCTGCAGTTTTTGCTCGTCGCCATAAATCACAATCTCTTTCTGCGGCGCCTGGAATTCCAAATTCAGGCCCTTGCTTGACGCAAGATGGCCCAGTTCCTCCGCCGCCTGCCGCGCAAGCCTTACAAAATCAGTGTCCTGCATCTGGTATTCAACTCTCCCCTCCTCAATCTTGCGGAGATCTATCACGTTGTCCACAAGGTTCACGAGGTCTTCGGCCGCAAACTCAATTTTTGCGATGACCTCTCTCGCACGATTGTCTATCTCACCGTAATAGCCGTCGCGCAAGAGCGCCGTGTAGCCGCGGATGATGCCTAGGGGCGTCTTCATCTGATGCGACGTGAGCGCGAGAAGATGCGTCTTGAAGTGGTTCAGGTCCTTGAGCTTCCTGTTGTCCTCTTCCAGTTTTTTACGAAGCTCATCAATATCAGCGCTCATGCTTACATAGTACCAGGCGGCGGCGCCTTTTCAAAAGTTGAATGATGCGGTAGGCTCAGGGAAGCTATTGAGGCGTGGTTTGTCAAATTTTCCTTGGGGGTGATGAATGGTGGCGAAGGTAAGCAGATGGAACGTTTGGGCAACAGTTATGGTTGTCATAATTGTCGCCTGGAGCACGATATTCTTTCGGGATCCCAGACTCGCGGGCCTTGGGTTTTGGACCTACTGGGCGAGTGAGAGTAGTTTCGTATTATGGCAGATGCGAGGTTTAACACTCGGCCAAGCGACCCTTGTCGCGACCGCGATTGGGGATCTCTCTGCGTTCAATTTGTGGTTTTTTGTCTTCACTCCCATTCAGGACCTCCAAAGGTTTCCTATCCTGAAGAGATGGGTGACAAACCACCAACCGTCTGCAGACAGGATCAAGCAAGGCGAGGGGCAATGCGGATTGTTGCGTTACCTCTTTGTACTTGGAATCATGGGCTTGGCTGGGATCCTGCCGGGCGTAATCCTCGGGAGAATTCTCAACCTGAACAAGCGGCTTGCGTTAGTATTTGCGCTCGGAGCGAGCACCGCAAGAAACTTGCTTTGGGGGAAAATCCTTACATTTCTCCCGTGGCGCGTCAGAGTTTTCGCATGTATTGCTGCCTTTTTCTTCACTGTAATGCTTGCACTACTTAGAAGAGTGAACGCTACCCCCTCAGTCCGCTCTGTGGACGAGGCTTAGCATTAGTCCTCTTCAAGGCCCTCGCCACCAGCGGCGAGGGTCACTTTTTCCCAAGCACTTCCCGTACCCTTGCCACGATCACATTCAGGTCCGCGGTTTTATCAATGTAATCCTCCATTCCCAATTCCTTCGCGAGCTTGTCACGGTCGCCCAGGGTCGTGGGCCACGGATCTTTCAGGTTGCTCAGAAACGCGATTCTTGTGTCTTTTGTTTCCGGATTCTGCTTGATCGCAAGCGCCGCGTCGGTGCCAGTCTCCCCGCCGGGCATATGGATGTCCATAAGAACAAGGTCGGGATGCAACTTCGTTGCGGCGTCAATTCCTTCTTTGGCATTGTAGGCCACCACCGGATCAAAGCCGGACGCCCGAAGCTTCACAGACATAATTTCAAGAAGATCGTGCTCGTCGTCAACAATGAGGACAAGCGGCCTTTCCCTCATGGAAGCAGCGCCTTTATCTTTTCCGCAAGCACGTCAAGGTCGTCGGTCTTTTTGAGGTATCCCTGTGCGCCGAATTCTTCGGAAAACTTTCGGCTGATATCCTGCACATCAAGGCGCGGATCGCCCAAGCTCGTAAGAAACGCCACTTTGATGTCTTTCAGTGCCGGGTCTTCTTTCATTTTGAGCACCGCGGTCGCCCCATCCATTGTCGGCATCTTGACGTCCATAAGGACGAGATCCGGTTTTTCTTTCGCCATTTTAAGGAGCGCCGCCTGTCCGTCCTCCGCGGTAGCCACACGATAACCCATGGCAGAAAGTTTGGTTCCGAAAATCTCGCGAAAGTCCGCTTCGTCGTCAACAATAAGCACGAACGGTTGCCCTGTCATTGATGTACTATATATTATATCATACAAAACAATGACGACGGGAAAGATCATCCTGGAAATACGGGCTGGCGCGGGCGGCGATGAGGCCGCGATTTTCGCGGGTGACCTGGCGCGCATGTACCAACGCTATGTCGTAAAACGGGGCTGGGCATTTTCCGTGCTTGACTCGAACGCAACTTCGCTCCAGGGGTTCAAGTCGCTCGTGGCCGAAGTGCGAGGCGCGGGGTGCTACGAGGCGCTTCGGAACGAATCAGGCGTACACCGCGTGCAACGGATCCCGGCAACGGAAAAATCCGGCCGCGTGCACACCTCCACCGCTTCGGTGGCCGTGTTACCAATTGTGGAAGCGCGCGAGGTGAACATTGCGCCAAGCGACCTTGAAGTGACCTTTTCGCGCGCGGGTGGCCCGGGAGGACAGAACGTAAACAAGGTGGAGACTGCCGTGCGGATTCTTCACAAGCCAACCGGTATTGTCGTTTCTTCGCGCGAGGAGCGCTCACAGTACGCGAACCGCGAGAAAGCGATGGATGTTCTCCGCGCGAAACTATACGAAATGGAACAGCACAAAGCGGTAGGCTCCGTAACCGACCTCCGCCGGGAGCAGGTCGGCACCGCCGACCGCTCGGAAAAGATCCGCACCTATAATTTCCCCGACGATCGCATCACTGACCACCGCCTCGGGAAGAAGTGGCACAACATTCTAAAGATCCTGGACGGCGATATGGACCCCATCGTCGCTGCGTTCGCGAAAGGGCTCCCGCCGCAAGAACGCTCGTAAGGGACGGCATCATTTCCTCCAGCGGGGAAATGCGCCTCGCTCTCGCCACGGCACCCAGCACCACTTTTGCAAAGCAAAAGTGGTGCTGGGTCAAGCCGCCGTGGCTCCGAGATGCCCTTACGAACGTTCTTGCGGCAGTTCTCCTTTTTTCATTTCCGTAATCTCGTACTTAGCGATCATGTTTCCATCGTCGGCAAAATGAAATTTTCCCGTAATTAATTTTCCCTGCAATACTTCGGGCAGCCAGTGCCGGTCGTCTGGCCACATAATATCAAACGGAATCTCCTTGAACGAAAACCACTGCGGCCGCATTTCTTCGGATTCGGTCGGCTCACCCTCCCACCGTTTTACAAAAAAGACATGCACGCGCTGGTCCCAGTCAGATTTATGTTCAAAAAAGAAATCCAAAACGGCGCATTTTTTGAGATCGCCCACAGAAGCCTTTAGGCCGATCTCCTCTTCCAATTCCCGCACCGCCGCCATTTCAACAGATTCCTCCCGCTTCGGCTTCCCGCCCATGCCGTTCCAGCGTCCTGCGCCGAAGCCACGCTTCTTCATGCCAAGTAGTATGGAATCTTCCGTAAGCGGTAAACAAAGGACTGTGTCGCGCATGCTATCGCGCATTGAAAACTTTCCCACCCGCGTTCATGCAAGAATTTTTGCAACTTGCTTCACGAGCGACAGCGCAACGGGCGCGGGCAACAAACTGTAGGAAGGCACCCCGTCGTCGTCGATGATCCAAGGGGTCTCAATAATTTTGATCTTCTTCGTTTTCTCATCCCTCTCGTAGCCGTACACGGGAGTGATTTCATAGTCGTCCACAAAATCGGCCGCCTTGTCCACCGGCACCGAGTTTCTTAGGAACACCTTTGGAACGCCGGTGAGCGTGAAGAGCTGCCGGAATATTTTCTCGTCGGCCTCCAAGCGGGCGCGGATCGGCTCAATCCCAAGTTCATCGCCCTCCTTTGGCAACATCCGCGCTCCGTGGCACGACGGAGTATCGCACCTTAGATAAAACACCTTTTTCGTTTCGTCGTAGCCGATCTCTTTCGTGGGAGCCAATTTTGTATTGCGGGGAACCTTGCAAATGGGGCACACCACGCGCGTTTTGATGCGCTCGTCAATGACGGTGTTCGGAACATCAATGAACACGAAGAAGTCCGGTTCGCCATGGTACCCCAAAAGTTCCCTCAAAAAGATGGAATAATTGACCTGGTCCAGCCCGCGCGGGAACCCGTCAATAAAGAGTGCCTGCCGCGGCCGCTTGCTCACCTCGTATTTCAAAAGAGCGATGATGAGCTCGGTGGAAACGAGCGTGGACTGGCTCCGCCCCTCGATCAACCCATCTATTTCTTCCAATGAGTGAAAGCCGCGATAATGCTTTTCCAAGAACTTGGAAAGGTCGTTTTTCTTTGCCGGATCCGAAAGTCCCGCGTGCACGTCCCGGACGATATCCCCCACCGCAATGTGGCCGACGTGGGTGTTGCCTACCGCTTCCATGAAAAGCTTGGAGTACGTCCCTTTCCCGGAATTTTTCTTTCCTAAAAGATACGCCACAAAGGCCTTTCCGCTTTCCAGGTGCTTCTTGATCGCCGCAATTTCCTCGCCCGCTTTCAGCAAAAAGTATTCGCGGCGCTCGTCCAGGTCGTTCAAGTTGAATTCTTTAGTGACTCCCTGAACCTTAGTTTTAAAAATGGGAAATTCCAGATCTTTCATTTCTTTTTCTTAATTTCCAATCCTAATTCATCGAGCTGCGCTTTGTCCACCTCGGAGGGAGAGCCCATCATTGGATCGCGGCCGTCGCCGGTTTTTGGGAACGCGATGACCTCGCGGATGTTCGGCTCGTTTTGCAGGACCATGATGAAGCGGTCAATCCCCGGCGCAATGCCGCCATGCGGTGGAACGCCGTAGGTGAACGCTTCAAGCATGTGGCCGAAGTCGCGGCGCACGTCTTCCAGCTTGTTGCCGAGCCGCTCGAATACCCTTGCCAAAAGCTCCTGGTTGTAGATACGGATGGAACCGCCGCCGATCTCGTAGCCATTACAAACAAAGTCGTATTGGTATGCCGAGAGTGTGAGCGATTCTTTTTCAGAGTCCAGCATCTTCATCAATGCCTGATACTCCGGATAATCTTTGTGCTGGAACCTCGTGGGATCCAGCGACGTATCGGTGGAAGGCAAAGTGAACGGGTGATGCACGGCGCCGAGCGATCCATCGCCTTTCTTTTCGAACATCGGGAAATCCGTGATGAACGCGAAGGCAAGTTCGTTTGGATCATTCTTGTTTTTGCGCAAATCCGGCTTGTCGGAGCGATGCTCTGCCATTACGTCTTTGTATTTCAATCGAGGAATTTTGCCGCGAACATCCAACATGCTCACGTGTTTCTCGGGGAAAAGTTCCTTCACCGTACTGAGATAGAGTTCTTCGGTAAGACTCAAGATATCCTCTTGTGTCACGAAGCTCATCTCCAGATCCAGCTGTGTGAATTCCGGCTGGCGGTCGCCGCGCGTGTCCTCGTCGCGGAAACACCGCACGATCTGGAAATATTTCTCCATGCCCGCCACCATCAGCAGCTGCTTGTATTGCTGCGGCGATTGCGGCAGTGCGTAAAAATACCCCTTATCAATGCGGGATGGCACAAGATAATCGCGCGCGCCTTCGGGCGTTGACTTTGAAAGCACGGGGGTCTCAATCTCAGTAAACCCTTTTTTTGCGAGGAAATCGCGGATGAACGTGATAACCTTATGCCGCACGATCAGATTCTTTTGGAGCCGTTCGCGCCGCAAATCCAGATAACGATACTTCAAACGAATCTCTTCGTTGATCTCATATCCGGCATCGTCTATCGGGAACGGCAGCGGCTCCGCAGGATTCAAAATCTCTAATTCCTTCGCGCTCACCTCGTAGTGGCCGGTCGGGAGCTTATCGTTCACCATCGCGGGCGGGCGCTTTTTGACCTCGCCTTTCACGCGGACCACGTACTCCAAGCGTAGATCGGAAGCGCTTTTAATCCCCGGCCCGAAGACTACCTGTGCCAATCCGCTCCGGTCGCGGAGGTCAACAAACACAAGTTTCCCGTGGTCGCGGCGCGCGTGTACCCAGCCAAAAAGTTCCACCTCCTTTCCTTCGTGCTTTACAATTTCGGCAACGGGCGTTCTCATTTCGTGCAATATGCTAATATAGTAATACAATGCTCTCATTCGAACAAATGCTCGCGCGGCTCATTGTAGCCCTCGTGCTTGGCGCAATTCTTGGGGTGGAACGCGAGCTTGTTGGCAAAGAGGCCGGCGTGCGGACCGAAATGATCGTCGCGGGTGGCGCTTCCATCTTCGCCATGATCGGACTTACGCTCCCCTATATTGTCGCCACGATGTCCGGCGGCACGGTGGACGTCCTTGCGCAGACGAACAGTTTCGGCATCATCGCAAACATCGGTGTGGGCGTCGGCTTCCTGGGCGCCGGTCTTATCATCAAAATGGGCGACCATCCGCGCGGCCTTACGACCGCCGCACTCGTTTGGCTCACCGCCGCGATCGGCACGCTTGCTGGCATCGGGCTTGTCCCCTTTGCCGCCGTCGCTACCGTTATCATCGCCTTTGCACTCTACATCCTCCGCAAGATGGACATCTCCGAACGGTTGGAGCGGCAGCACGAAAAGGACCTCCAGTAGCCGCGTTTAAAGAGTTATTTTTCGATCAACCTCCCGTACTTCTGGTAGAAGTATTTTTTTGCGAACTCAACTGCCGTAAGATAGGCAACGACGATGCATGTGATGAGCACGAGTGGGATCCACCCGAGCTTTACAAGCCCGAATGGAGCGCCGAGAAAAGAATACGGGATGATCCATGCTACGGCTACCGCAACGACAGTACTCACGGCAAGCGCCACGCTCGGCGGGGTTTTCCCAAAGCGGCCACGATTCCTGATGATGCCGACCACGAACGTTTGCGTCGCGATGGACTCCAAAAACCACCCTGTCTGGAACACCCCGCCGGTTGCATGGAAAACAAAAAACAGCACGCCGAACGTGACGAAATCAAAACAGGAGCTCAATGGGCCGAAGATAACCATGAACTTTTTCATGAACCCGACGTCAAACTTTTTCGGCCGCGCGAGGAATTCCTTTTCCACGTTATCGAACGGAATTGCAAGTTGCGAGGAATCATACAATAAGTTGTTCAAAAGGATCTGCGGCGCGGTCATGGGGAGGAACGGCAAAAAAATGGAGGCGATCGGCATACTGAACATATTGCCGAAGTTGGAAGAGAGCGCCATCATTAAATATTTGAATGTATTCGCGAAAGTCCGGCGCCCTTCCACCACGCCCTCAATGATCTCCCGAAGCCCTTTTCTCATAAGAATGATGTCAGCCGTTTCTTTCGCGATGTCCACCGCATTCTGGACGGAAATGCCTACGTCCGCGGCCCTCAAAGAAAGCACGTCGTTCACGCCGTCCCCCATGTAGGCCGTGACGTGTCCGTTCGCACGGAGGGCAGTGATAATCATCTCTTTCTGCTCCGGCGTCACGCGCGTGAACACGTTCGCCGACTCCACCTTAGCCCTCAATTGATGCTCGTCCAGCTCCGCAAGTTCATCCCCCGTAAGCGCCCCTGCAATGGGAAATCCGATCTCTTCTGCGATCTTTTTCGTCACCAAAAAATTGTCTCCCGTGATGATCTTGATCGCCACGTTGTGATCCTCCATTTTTTTAAGGACCTCTTTCACGGTCCGCTTCGGCGGATCAAGAAACGCAAGGAATCCCTTGAACACAAGTCCCCGCTCATCCTCTTTGGTATAGGACGTCCCTTTTCGCGCGACGTTTTTTACTCCCAGGCCGAGCACGCGAAAGCCATCGCTTGAGAGTACCTCGTACTCATGGATGATTTTTTCGTGGTCCGCCTCGGTAAGCCCTTCCGCATTCTTTAAAACGTTTTCCGGCGCACCTTTCGCAATGAGGACCGTTTCATTCCCTTTCGCAACCACTACTGATTCCAGTCGACGCTCCGCGTCAAACGGCACCTCGTCCACCTTGTCCCAGCCGGCCACATCCACTTTTTTGTACGCTTCAATGGCATGGTCCAACACGCCGCGGACGCCGGTGAGATTCTTACTGCTCAAATACCCAAAGAACAACACCTCCTCGCTCTCATTCCCCGCAACGTCAAGGCACTTGATAAGCGTGATACGGTCCTCGGTGAGCGTCCCGGTCTTGTCCGTGCAAAGCACGTCAATGCTCCCGAAGTTGTGGAGCGCGGCAAGCTTCTTTACGATCACGCCGCCTTTCTCCATCCGGAGCGCGCCCTTCGCAAGATTGCTCGTGACGATGAGGGGCAGAAGCTCCGGCGTGAGCCCCACCGCGATCGCAACCGCAAAAAGGAATAGTTCAAGCATATTGTGCTTGATGACGAAAATGTTTAAAAGGAGCACGGCAAGCACGAGAAAGAGCGTGGTGCGGAAGATGAACAAGCTGAAGTCCTTAAGGTTTTTTTCAAATTCCGTAGGGGTATCGGGGCGCTTCAGTTTGTCCGCAATGCCGCCCATCTTCGTCTTTTTCCCCGTGACTGCGGCGACCGCGAGGCCTTTGCCCGAAACCACGCTTGTGCCGAGAAAGAGCATCCGCGCTCCGGGCGCCGCTGCGAGTGGCGCGAGCTCTTTTTCCACCGGCAGTGATTCCCCAGTAAGCGTGCTCTCGTTCAAAAAGAGGTCCTTCGCTTCAAGAAGGATCCCGTCCGCCGGTACGAGGTCCCCCGCTTCAAGCGCAAAAACGTCGCCGGGCACGATATCGCGGATGTTGCGTTCTTTAAGCTCTCCGCCGCGGAGAACTGCCGCGGTGATGTTCACTCGCTCTTGCAATTCCTCCGCCGCCTTCGCGGACTTGTAGGTATTTACGAAATCAATGAGCGCGCTCGCGAGGACGATCACGATGATCACGCCCGCTTCAAGCCGCGAACCAAGCACGCCCGAGATAATCGCGGCGACGATAAGTAAAATAAGGAGCGGGCTCTTGAACTTGGAGAGGAAAATAAAAAGCGGTCGGAGCTTCTTCTTTCCCGCGAATTCGTTTGGCCCATACTGCTTGAGCCGCCGCGCCGCTTCTGCCTGCGCGAGCCCCTTCGCAGAGGTCCCGAAGGCGCGATAAAGTTCCTCCGGCGTTTTTCCCGCGAGCACTGTGAGATTGGGCATCTCGGCATCCATTGAGTTTATTCTAACAAATGGCAACTGCTGCTGGATGAGGTACACTATAATTTAAGTAGAGAAAGGTCGGCGACGGATAACATGCAACCCATAGCAACCCATGCCTTATTCGGGGAATTACATTGAAGAGACAGAGAAAAACACGTATTTCCGAAAAGTGCTTTTCACAGGCGCTAAAAGCCAGCTTGTTGTGATGGACATCAAGCCCCACGAGGACATCGGAGAGGAAACTCATTCTCATGTTGAGCAAACGCTCTTTCTCCTGCGCGGCGAAGGAAAAGCGGTGCTTGAAGGGAAAGAGCAGCCATATCAAGCCGGAGATGTGGTTGTCGTAACGCCGGGAATCAAGCACAATTTCATAAACACTGGCAGCGAATCGCTCAAGGTTTTCACCATCTACGCTCCCGCAAACCATATAGACGGCAGAATACACAAAACCAAACAAGATGCCGAAGCGGACGTTGAAGATGAGGCCTTTGGAGAAAAAGTAGAATAGAAAGGCGAGAAACGTGCGCCAACATAAAAGCCCCGCTTGCGCGGGGCCTTTATGTTGCTGGCAATCCGTAAGCCGGATTCTGTCGCCCAGCCCAGCCGTAATTTTTTAAATTACGGCTGGACGGAGGGACGGTCATTTCTCTGGGCCCTTGATTGCTCGCGGGCTCGTGCGGCACTCCCAGCTGTAATTGCTCTCGCAATTACGGCTGGACGCGGCCTTGCACCCAGTAAGGGTTTTGCCGTTTCACCTCCACTTTTTTGTCCCTATCGCGGAGTTGAGCCATCTAGCTTGGGATCGGGCTCCCCCGAACCTTTCGGAACGGGGCGTCACTGATCGCACCTCTCGGCTTTCGCCGTGCGGCTGTTAGCCGCTACCGTTTTATCCAGCTGTAGTTTCAAAGAAACTACGGCTGGAGGGTGTCCGGACTTTCCTCCCAGCTAGCGCCGCTTGCGCGACGCAGCCGAGCGACCGTCTGGATTGCCAAACACTACTATACCACGCCGCGCGCAAAAACGCCATTCCCCCGCTTTGACAACACGAAACGTTGGCTTACTATTGCAATTGGAACCTTATTAAATGAGACCCTATGGGAGGACGTAGAAATGAAAAACGACACCAGAGCAATCGGGGCGACTATAGAGAAACTTCGGCGAGGGCAGAGACTCACGCGGCGACAGCTTGCCGGGATAGTTGGCTCCAAGAAGTACCGCATCCGCAGCTTGGAGGATGGTTTATGCAACCCGAATCTCAAAGAACTTCGACGTATCGCGATTGCGTTGAAGGCTCGCCTCACCGTTACCCTTGTCCCGGACCGCAAAGAAAGCTAGCTGTCCGCGGGCGAAAATGTTTTGTCAGTGAAAACCCAGGTCGGCGGGATTGTGTGCGCCAGAAATACGCATGACAGTCCCTCCGGCCTTTTCAAATTTTTCGCGCAATTTCGCCACCTCGTTCGCGAGCGCCACGGTTTCCTCCGGCAATTTCTTCCGTTTCATGCGCCATTGCGACCAATATTCAATTACCAAGCGGCTGTCGCCGAGTATTTTTTTCACTTTCTCCTTCTGCGCGATTTTGAGCGCATATTTCAAAGCCAAAAGTTCTCCATAGTTGTTCGTCGCTGAAGAATCACCCACTAGGTGCTTCCCAAAACGGTTCAATTCCTTTTTCGAAAGCGCCTTGTGGAGCAGGTTCCTCCCTTTCTCATCAGTCACGCTTATTTCCACCCCCTCGCCCCTGCCTGTTCCTGCGTCAAAATAGATCCCGCGCGTGAGCTTCGGCGGCGGCCCTTTGATCTCGTACATCGCGCCACGCGCAAGCCACCGCTCCGCGTCCTCGTGTGTTTCAAACGCTTTGTACCGCGCGCCGACCTTCCCGGAAACGATCTTTTCGCATTCGTCCCAACCGTCGGTTATCCCCTGCTGATTTTCTCGGGGTACGAAATACGCGTAATATTTTTGCTTTGTAGCCATTTATCGGTTTAATAGCGCGTTGAGCTTTTCGAACGCGCGCAACGCATCCTTTTTTGTTACGAACTCCGTCGCCGCTACGTCTTTATGTCCGCCTCCGCCGTAGCGCCGCCGCATGAGCGTTCCGAGGTCAAACCGATTCACCGCGCGCCGCCACGGGGTGACCCCCACGCTAAGGTGCCATACGCCAGGTCCTCTTTTCCTTAAACGGAAACTGAACACTGTTTTGGGGTGAAGATAGTATGGTGCGAAGCGGAAAAGTCCGCGCAAGGGATCATTGGTCACATCAATGAGCGTGGTTTTCCCGAAGGAGCGGAGGTTTTCCCTATAAAAGCGCATGCTTTCCCGAACCTTCTTTCGCAAGGTGCGTATGGCCCGGGCGATGCGCGGAACCGTGACCACGCGCGCAAGCGGCCGCGCCGCGAGAAGGCGGATAAGGAACCGGTCCTCTGCTTCCGTACGCGACGCCGTTTCTATAAGCGCATTGATCCGAAGCGCCGGGGATTTCATTTCAATTGTTTCCCTCGGCGAGCGAAACGCCGCGCCGTCGATCACGTCAAGTCTCCGCGCAAGTTCCTTCAAGTGTGCCGGCGGTTTCCACCCGAAATTTTTCCTGAGCGTATCGCGCACAAGGTGGCAGGCGGATTTATACGAAGCGTCGTAGCGATGAAACTTGTCTGGCTTAAACGCCCGTTTCCATTTCTCTTTCCTGAACGCCGTCGGATGATGATCAAACCACCACGCGGTACCCGGATGATAAATGAAATCCACGACGATCGCCGGGTTCCGTTTCTTCGTCAAATCTTCCTTGAGCCATTCCTTCTCGTTTCCATAGGTCAGTGCGACATAGCGTTCAATGTCGTCCCCGCGGCTCCGCAAAAAAGCGAGCATCACTGCCGCACTGGCCCTGCCGTCAAAATCATTGTGAAAATAAATGTCGTATTTCATGTGCGCTTCACTCGCCCCTTCGCCGGCGCGCCGCGTGCCGCACGGCGGACAGAACATTTTACTGCAACGCCGCTATCCCTGGCAACTTTTTTCCGGCAAGAAAATCTATCATCGCGCCGCCGCCAGTGGAGATGAAACTGAACTTCTTATCCAGTTTGTATTTTTTGAGGAACATCACAGTCTCACCGCCTCCTGCGACGGAAAACGCTCTCCGATTGCGCGCGACGGCGCGCGCGACGGCCACGCTCCCGCGCGCATATTTTTTCTGCTCTATAAGGCCGAGCGGCCCACTCCAAAGGACCGTACGCGCTTCATTGATCTTTTTGCCGAAAATTTGGACTGCTTTAGGACCGATGTCCCACACTTTGCCGTCGTGCCAGACAAAATCGTCCGGCAAAACAATGTTCTTGTAATTCGCGACGGACTTAAGCGCCGCGAGATCCTTTGGCTCGCGGTCGCGTATAGAATCTTGCACGTCAATCCCCTTCAGGAAAAGGATGGTGTTCGCCGGCCCGCCGCCAAGCAGGAACCAATCGGTCTTTTTTCTGAAATACGCGATGACGCCTAATTTGTCTGCCGCTTTTGCACCGCCGAGAATAAGGAGGAGCGGGCGCTTCGGCCGTTGCATCACGCGCGAGAGCGAGGTGATCTCGTTCTCCAGTTCCAATCCCGCGTAGCTTGGCAGGAACCGCGTGATCGCGGCAATGGAGGCATTCGCGCGATGCGAAACCGCGAACGCATCATTCACGTAAAAATCCGCGAGCGACGCAAGCTGCCGTGCAAACCGTGGATCGTTCGCTTCTTCTCCTTTTACAAACCGTAAGTTTTCCAAAAGAAACACCGACCCGCGCGGTGCCGCGGCGACCATCCGTCGTATCTCCCCAAATCGAAAATGACCAATAAACGAAACTTTCTTCTCCAGAAGCCGTGAGAGGATCGCCGCATCCCGCCGCAAGCTAAACTTCTTTTCAAACCCCTTCGGCCGTCCGCGGTGGCTTACGATCACGATTCTTGCGGAATGTTTCAGCAAAAACTTGATCGTGGGCAAAACTGCCCGCATTCGCCAGTCGTCCTCCGTATTGAAATCCAACCGCAAGAGCGCAGTACCCTTCAGCAATCCCAGGCTTGTCTTGCTCAAGTACTTCACCGCCATACACATTCTATTATAATAAAAAACGGGGCGAAATGAAATTATGAATAGAAAAACGTGCCTGGTACCCTCGTGCGCTTAGGGCCAGGCAGTGACGGAAAAAAGTAAATTCAAAAGCGAGAGGGGGTGCGCCTGGTACAGCTTGACGCACCCCGCTCATGGTAACATTCAAGATTTTTGCTGCTCTTGGCTCCTTGCTGGAGCCTTGCCCCAGGACTGCTCTCTCCACCTCTACTACTTAGGAGCCGCCCATCGGGTTTTCAGGACCCTCCTCTCACTCAAGTTGTCGCGTTCACCCAAAAGAGGACCCCGCTTACCGCTTACCAAGGTCCTAAGGAAATTGTACAACTTACTCCCGCAGGCGCCGATAGATCTCGTCCTCTACCACCTGCCTGTCCTGCCCGAATTTTACACGCGAGTATTCCTTGAGCTTCACGGCAAGTTCGGCATTGCCCGGCGCCCACGACGACGTGTTCATCTTCATATTGAACGGGCGCGAGGTCTGACCATTCACAAGAAGCCGCACAAACGCGTTCAGATTATCAATACTAATAAGGTCGTTCTTGTTGAATACCGGCTCAAATTGCTTCACAAGGAACTCCGCGTCCTGCGGCCCCACGCGCATCACAAGTTGGGTTCCCACATTCCCGAAGACGGCGTCGCGGATATTCTCCTTGAGCTGCGCGATGAACTGGTGCGCCATCGTCAAACTTAAATGATATTTGCGCGCTTCGGAGAGGATAGTCGCGACCGCGTCGGTGGCGAAGTTCTGAAACTCATCAATATAGAGATAAAAGTCGCGGCGCTTTGATTCGTCGGCGATCTCCACGCGCGAGAGGGCCGCCATCAGAATCTTCCCAATGAAGATCATGCCGAGAAGGTTGGAATTGATGTCTCCTATTTTTCCTTTTGAAAGGTTGATGAGCAAAATCTTCCCGTTATCCATCACATCGCGGAAATTGAACGCCGATTTCGGCTGGCCGATGATCGGCCGCATGTAGTCGTTAGAGATGAAGGCGGTGAACTTTGAGCTCACGTACACCGCCATGTTGGCGAGCGACTGCTCGCCGCTCGTTTTTATCGCTTCCTTTTCCCAGAAATCAATGACGGTGGGATTATGGATGCGTTCAAGTTTCCGCACGCGGTACGCGGTGTCCGTGAAAATGCGGGGCACTTCAATCAGGGTCGCCTCCTCGTTCGGCATGTCTTCCATGAGAAGAAGGAGGGCGTTGCGCATATAGAGTTCAAACATCGGACCGCCCGTGGTCTTCAGGTCGTACAATTTGTCAAAGATGCCGAGAAGCTCGTTCACGATGAACGTTTTTTCTTCGGGGCGGCTGAAATTGTAATCAAGCATGTTGATGCCCATGGGCCGCGCGAGGTCGCCCGGGTCAAAATAGATCACGTCCTCAACGCGTTCCTTCGGAATCTTGGCGAGCGCTTTTTCCGCGAACTCGCCGTGCGGGTCAATGATTGCGACGCCTTTGCCTGCCTGGATGTCATCAATTAACATGCTTGAAATTTCCGTGGTCTTTCCGGTGCCGGTCTGACCAATCACGTAGATGTGGCGGCGCCGGTCCTCGTCCGTGATGTAAATAGGCCTGGACTCCCCGCGGAAATTGCTGTAACCGAGGAGCGCTCCTTGCTTGGAGAGGTTTTCCGGAGGCGGCGCTTCCTTTGATTTAAGCCACTTCACATGCGGCGTCTCGGTGGACGAAATCGGCAAATGATAAAAGCTTGCGATCTCTTCACTCGAAAGCGTCATGGATTGCGACGCGTCAAACTCGCGGAAGATGAATTTGCGGATGAGTTTGTCTGGATTCCGCGGTTTTATCACCCGGAGATCATTCCGCGTAGGGCTCCCGAACTGGCTGAATCCGGCGGCAAGCCCGTCCAAAATGTCATTCGCCTGAAATGGTGACCCCGCCGAGGCGACGAGCCGCACGTTTACAAAGAAAAGCGGCTTCATGATCTTCGCCTGGAGTGCCTTCGCCGCCTCTTCGTCTACCACGCGCTCCTGCTTCTCCTCCATCTTTTTCTCCTTGGTTTTCGGATTCAAAACCTCCCCCGCCTCGGAGAACGAACGCACAAAGTCGCTCCGAAATACTTTCTTGAACGGCTCGCCCTTCTTCAAACGCTCAATCGCGTGCTGCACTTCCTTCTTCGTCCCCGCGGGCGCGGGTTGCATGATGACCTGCACCGCCGCCCCCTCGCCAATCTCATTTATCTTCGTGAGCGCGCCCACGATCGGTTCAAATGAATCAATGCCAAGCTCGTTATAGGTCCGTATGGGAAGGCCGTAATGCTCTTTCTGCTTCACATATGCCGCCACCGCCTCGCCGTGCGGGTTAAAAATGTTGAAATCATCCGTCACCTGCGTGACCGAAGCGCCGCTCCACAGTCCCAAGACCTGTTTCGCAGCCACTTCCGAAGACAGTTTCGGCACTGCGAGGTAAAAGTGGATCTCTTCACCCACGTGCGGCACGGCGACCTCAAACGTGAACGGTTTCTTGATCGCCGCCAAGCTTCCCAAAAGCTGCTCAAAGTGCGCGAGTTCTGCCTTGAAGTCCTTGTTCTCCGAGCTTCCCGGAGAAACCTCCGATCCCGCAGCCGGCTTCGGAATTTTTATAAGAAAAACTGAGGTGCTTAAGGACAGTGCTATCCTTCGCCGCGCGAGCGAGCGAAAAATAAAATAGATCGCCGTGCCCGCGATGGCGCAAAGGACGACGGAGATGAATATATAAAAGCCGAGCATCTTATTTCACCATCCCGCGTTTCTGGAGCTCCGGATATAATCTTCCCGCAAGCGCGTCGTGGAATGTATCCAAAACAAAATAAGAAGATTTTTGCGCTTCGGCAAACGCTTTGCTGAGCCCCTGCCGCAGCGCAATGTCCAAAAGATATTCAATTTCAAGCTTCACTTCCGCGGGAGCGTTCTGCGCATATACCGGCAATGGACTCTGCGACGCCGCAGAAGGAGGTGGAGGAGGAGGCGCAGGCGGCGGAGGAGCTCCCTCCGGCGATTTCTCAAGGTTGGGAAACGCGCGGATAGCTTCTTTGAGGAGCTCTTTTTCTCCCGCGCCACTCATTTCGGGCCGCTCGCGCTGCCTTCTGATCTCCTCCGCAAGTTTCTGCATATCCGCCTCCAAGGCGTGCTCAAATGTGGAAGGTTGGTCCGCCATTAATTGTTATAATGAGATCATGATGAAATCCAAAAGGATCTGGCTTCTTGTCGGCATTCTCATTATAGCAACCTTCCTCCGCTTCTACCATTTCACAACGACCCCGCCCGGGCTCTATCCCGACGAAGCGATTGACGGCAACAATGCCGCGGAGGCCGCACAAACCGGCCACTATCAAGTTTTCTACACCGAAGACAACGGCCGCGAAGGGTTGTACGTAAACATCATCGCAGCTATGTTCCAGTTCTTCCACGCGCCGCACGAACCGTGGGTCATTCGTTTGCCTGCCGCAGTCGCGGGCGTGCTCACGGTGCTCGGACTTTACCTCCTTGTCGCAGAACTCTTTGGCGGTGGCGTGGGTCTCCTCGCCGCCTTTCTTTTAGCAACCTGTTTTTGGCATATTAATTTTTCCCGCATCGGCTTCCGCGCAATCCTCGCGCCACTCCTCCTCACGTGGGCGCTATATTTTTTGATAAAAGCGTTCCGTTCCGCATCCTCCCGCATTGCCGTTTGGTACTCCATCTTCGCCGGCGTCGTATATGCGCTCGGCTTCTATACGTACATCGCCTACCGCATCACCCCGCTCCTCTTCCTGCTCTTCATCCCTTTTTTCAAAAAACATCCGGGCTTTTGGAAACGCGCCGTCATTTTCATTATCGCGGCTTTCATCGTCGCCGCGCCGATCGGCTGGTATTTTTTGAAACATCCTGCCGACTTTTTCGGTAGAACCTCAGAAATATCGGTCACAAACTCATCAAGTCCACTCAAAGATTTCGCGATAAACACCGCAAAGACATTTCTTATGTTCAACATCCGCGGCGACAGCAACTGGCGGCATAACATAAGCGGTGCGCCGGAACTTTTCTGGCCAGTCGGACTTCTCTTCGTGCTCGGCATCATCCTCGGTATTTACGCGCTTTGGAAATATTGGCGCCGCGAAACACCCCGGGGCGACATGCTTCCGCAGATGCCGCTTTTCGCACTTCTCATTACGTTCGCGTGGATGGTTCTCGCCGCGCTTCCCGCCGTGATGTCCGACGAGGGCATTCCCCACGCGCTCCGTTCCATCCTCATGCTTCCGCCCGCGATCATCTTTGCCGCGCTTGGAGAGATTTGGTGCTATAAAAATATTCAAAAATATGCCGGCCGCAAACTCGCCATTGCTGTCGCGACAGTTTTTCTCATCGCCGTAGCGGCATTCGCTTATGTTGATTACTTCATTGTTTGGGCAAGCAACCCGAACGTCTCCGGAGCATTCAACGCCGATTACGTGATGATCGGCCGCGAGATCAACGCCTTCCCCGCACGCACGCCGAAGTATGTTGTGATAGAGGCCGGTGGCGTCATAACCCGCGACCTCCCCATGTCTGCCGAGACCACGATCTTCATCACGGACACCTTCCTCCCAGCAGAGCAAAAGGCAAAAAACGTAAACTATCTTTTACCCGATCAAACAGATCAAATCCCCACAGACACGCCGGCGAGCGACATTTTCTCCATACGATGAGTTGTTCGCGGGGTGAATTCTGTCCTCGCCGCGCTCCGCGTGGCTCGGATTGAGGGACGGGCAAAAATGAGCGGCCCCGCCGCGAACATTAACAATTCAGAAATAAATTGTTTGATTTTCTTTGCACTCAAACGCTCCTTCCTTGACAGCATTATCATAGAATAATTTAGGACTATAGGCGTTTGTTGTAGTCCCACTAAAATTTGTCCCCGAAACTCTGATCGTAAAGCGTACCGTTTCATCACTCTGAATTAACTTTTGAAAAGCATCTGCATATTCTGCTGGTGGTTTCATAATACATAATTTTGTTTTATCAGCATTCTGAATAACGAAATAAGGAATCATATCAATAGTGAAGTTATAGGTTTTTCCCTGCTCATATTTCGGAGGGTTGGTTCCGAGCATGGGGGGTTCAATATTTTGATTAGCAATATGCATGTCCGTCCAAATGCTAACACCAAGATATTTTTCCGGGTTCATAGATGGCGACTCCCAAAAATAATTGCTATCAGGAAAACGCATGGAATACTTTAAGCGGATGCCGATAGGATTTTCTTTCGATGAAAACAAAGTTTCGTCCTTCATATTAAAGACTTCTGTGCTCGCCGCATGTTTCTCCGAGCGGTATACATCCAAATCAATCAATGGACTCCTACTTGCTATTATGGCCCCGGCAAGCAAAACAGCTATTCCCAAGCCGCTGAAGAAAAAAATTAACGTTTTCTGTTTGAAGTCGCGGCGACGAACAAAGAAGTAAGTCCACCACAAAGCTATAATGGCAACAACGAGATAGCCAGCCGCGAAATACACCATCAGTTCCGGTCCCTCAAGACCGAGTAGGATGGTTAAAACATATGCCAGAACAACGTATACTACCGTGAAAATTATTCCAATAATTTTGTTCATAATTTTTAGATTGAATCGCCTACTGAGGCATTGAGAGCTTGGGGGATTTTCGCGACAACAAGAATTGAGGGGCAGTTCCCTTAAAATTCTCGAAACTCATGGTAAGATTATAATGATTTTCCCAAATTATACCAGTTTTGCCAGTGGGGATATCTAATTTGATACACTAAGAGCATGGATACCCACCGATCGGAAACTTGGTTTTTCGTGGCCCTGCTCGCCATCGCTCTGTTCCTTGCCTGGTCAATCCTTGCGCCGTATGTGGGCATGCTTGTTTTTGCAGGCACGCTTGCGTTTCTCTTCCAACCCCTCTATCAGAAACTTTTGCGCGCTTTCCGCTACGAATCGCTTACCGCTTTCGCCGTGATCATCATTGTCGTGCTCATCGTATTCGTGCCGCTCGGATTTTTCGGCATACAGATCTTCAGGGAAGCGACCGCGCTCTACGCCTCCCTCACAGCGCACGGGGGTTTTGACCTTGGCGCCGCGCTTACCAATTTCCTCCACGCTCACTTCAAGGACCTTCCCGTACCCAACATCACGTTCAACGCGGGCGATTATGTCCGGCAGGGACTCACTTGGCTTATCCAGAACCTCGGTTCGCTCTTTTCGGGCGTCACCCAAATCTTCTTCACGGCGTTCTTGAGCCTCCTCGGATTATTCTATTTCCTCAAAGACGGCGGGCGGCTCAAAAAATGGGTGACGGAGATCGTACCGCTCGCTCCGGAGTACAGCGAAGACATCGTCCGCGAGATGGAAGCCGTGGGGAGTTCGGTTGTGAAGGGCATACTCGTCGTCGCTCTCATACAGGGGATCGTTGCGGGGATCGGATTTTTCCTTTTTGGCATTCCTAATCCGGCCTTCTGGGGAGCGCTCGTCGTGCCCGCTTCGCTCATTCCCATCGTGGGGACATGGCTCGTCGTCGTACCCGCCATCGCGTATCTTTTCTTTGCCGGACAAACCGCTTTGGGCATCGGCCTCGCCATATGGAGCATTGTCCTTGTGAATCTGATCTATAATGTGCTTTCGCCCCAGCTCATGCATCGCGGCATGCACCTGCATCCCTATCTCATACTCTTGGGCGTCCTGGGAGGCATCGGTCTTTTCGGTCCGATCGGATTCCTCGTGGGACCGCTTGCCATAGCGCTCCTTCTTTCTTTGCTCAAGATTTATACCAAGTTTACTTTGACCATCAAACGAAAGGAATAATAGAGCGCTTCGTTTGTCGTGTGATATATTCCATGACCCCGACGTTGTGCGCATACACATGATATTTCCCAGCAAAACAAAACTGCGCGAGATCGGGCATATTATTTTCCGTAACGTCTTCCTGCTTACCAACGGCATCATCTTTTCGGTAGTTATCCTTCTCTTTGTTTTCGGCCAATTTCTAGCGGGTTTATTCCTCGGGATCATTTCCTTCATTAATATCTCTTTGGGTATCTTGCGAGATATTGATGCTTGGCTAAATTTAGAAAAGTTACAGTTACTGACGGCGCCGCACGTCATTCGTGTAAATAAAGATGGTTCCGAAAGCTCCGTCCTTACGGAAGAGATCAAAAAAGGCGACAGTATTAAATTAAAAATTGGCGATCAAGTCCCGTGCGACGGCATACTCGCAGATACGCTTGGCTTAGAAATAAACGAGGGTCTCATCACGGGAGAATCCGACTCTCTTCCACGACAAAAGGGAGACAGCCTGCTTGCCGGTAGTATTATTACTGCCGGATCCGGATATTTACTGACGGAGATGGTATTTCATGAAAGCCGCATTGCGCGTATGACGGAGGGTATTAAAAAATATTCCTTCAACGCAAGCCCCATTCAACAATCGGTTTATTTGATGGTTCGATATGCGGGGTATGTGCTTATTGCCGCTATTGCCTTTGTTATCGCTCGCGGCTTCGCATTAAAGGAGCCCATCGTTCTTATAGTATTGAATGTCGGCACTCTGGCGAGCATGCTCGTGCCCCAGGGTTTGATATTTATAATTACATTGTTCTTCGCATACGGCGCCGCCAATCTCTTCCGAAAAAACGTATTACTGCAAGAAACTAACGCTACTGAAAAGCTCGGGCGCATTAAGAATCTCTGCATGGATAAAACTGGTACGTTAACGCAGAACACGCTCTCCGTTGAAAGTATGAATATCCCTCCGAACATTGCAGAACAAGAAACGGAAAACCTTGTGGCATCTTACATTTACGGAACGGGTGACGTCTCGGAAACAATCCGCGCGGTCAAACAATTTTTAAAAAATCCCCATCCCGAAGCGGCTATCGAAGTACAATCATTCTCTTCTTGGCGACAGTACGGCGCCGTGCGCATAAAAAGGGATGGGGAAGAAGTTACCGTACTTGTCGGCTCGCCGGATGTTTTTTTGCCGCATCTCCGAGACAACGAACAAAAACAGTGGCTGACAAAACTCCTTAGTGCCCACGCGCGTGAAGGAAAGCGTGTTTTGTGTGTCATGCAATCTAATACAAAAACGCTGCCCAAGGATCTTGCCGCGGTTGAACTTTCAGTCGTCGCGGTATTCGTGTTTCATAATAATATCCGGGAAGGTATCTCCGATACGGTTAATTTTTTTCAAGACCGCGGAGTTCGCATACGCATTATTTCGGGAGATAATCCTGAAACCGTGCGCGCAGTTGCCGCCACGGCGGGAATAAACGATCCAGACAAAATCATTACGGGCCAAGAAATGGCCGGCTGGAATGCAAACGATTTTGAAAAAAACGTAAAATTATACACAATTTTTGCCAGAATAGTACCTGAGCAAAAAGAAAAGATAATCGAGGCGTTTAAAAAAGACGGGTTTACGGCCATGGTGGGAGATGGCGCAAACGACGCCCTCGCAATAAAGAAAGCGGACTTGGGAATAGCTATGTTCGACGGCGCGGCGGCAACAAGGCAACTCGCCGCAATCATACTCGTCAATAACAGCTTCACCGCGTTGCCGGGAGGGGTGAAACTTGCAGATGATATTATTAGAAACATTGAAATCTTCTCCAGCGTTTTTTTTAATCAAGCTTTTGTTGGGCTCTTTTTGTTCATTGCGCTCAGCCTGTTCGGCTATCAATACCCATTGACGCCATTTAATGTAACCCTGATCAACTATTTCACTATCGGCATACCTGGGCTGCTAGTTTCTTATTGGACAATCCGCCCGTCAGGGAAAGTACCTCCGGTAAGTTTGGAGCCTTTCTTAAAACGGGTGTTACCATTTGCCGTTTGGTCTGCCGCCGTCCAGGCAATAGGCGTGGCGATTGTGTTCGCCATGAACGCCAGGTATATGAAAATTACACCGCCGAACACCCTCGTCTCGCTCGTGTTTATCGCGCTTTGTTTTGCTTTCTTTGTATTTGCGCCCTCTGTGTATCAAGGCCTCTTTGGTCGGGCTAAAAAAATGCAAATTTTTTATTTAGCAGTGTTTGAGTTTATCCTTTTAGTTGCTCTTTTTCACGTGCCATTACTTCTAACGTTTTTTAACGTCGCCTTACTACACCTACCCATCCCGAACGTTATTCAGATCCTCTTCGTTATCGGCTTCTTTTGCATTTTGCAGTATGGACTTGCGAGGCGGTTTGCAGCCCTTCACCGATAAGTGCGAAAGATTGGGACTGCGAAACTCGACCTCAAGAAAAAGTTCGGACTTTTCGTTGTCTAAAAAGGGACGAGTCCTTTGAACTTGATCTCGCGGGGTGTCGTAAACTATGTTCGAACCTATTGTCAGAACTCGAACACTTCTTCGCCTAGAACTTAGCTAATTGTTCTTTCGCCGCCTCCAGAAAAATTCTGTCTCTTGGGACAATATAAAGACTGCCCTCATCGTTTTGCGGCTGATCCGAAGCGAGAACAGACATCACCTCTTCTATTGGAAACCACTGAACCTTAAATCCATTCTCAATTTCTTCTTGCGTAAGAGAGGGTTCGCCCTTCTCCCCAACTAGGTTCGCTAGGTAACAAAAAGAGTTTTGCGTGAGCTGAAAAATCTTTCTGTATTCAATTATTTGCCCGACTTCGCCGCGTACCTTAATATCGCAGCCCAGCTCTTCTTTGCATTCCCGCTTTAACGCGCTAAAAACATCTTCGCCTTCCTCAATCCCTCCGCCGGGTAACTTGTGGTAATTTCTCTTCGTGACATTTAAAATCCCGATATTCCCTTCCCTGTCACACACGATTGCCCTCGCCGAATTTCTCACGGGATATTTGGCAACTTCATCCTCAGTTACGTTTTCGGGGTTAAGTATCCCTAGCAGCTTCATAATCTAGATAATATTTTTCTCGCGAGGAGCCTGCGACGATGTTCGAAAGATTTTAGCTCAAATTGAGCAGCAGATCACTATAGGAATCGGAAATTAAATCGGCTTTGGAAATCTGGAACAAATCAAGATAACTTTGGCATTGATTAAACAATTTCTCTTTTCCGATAGATCCATCCATATCAATAGCTTCGATTTCCATAAACTCGCCGAGGTTCTTCACGGTATCCAAATGGAATTTCACATTGCCGATAAAATAAATCTCTCGTTGCTTATCCACAATCATCAACACGCCCAGCGCTTTTACCAAAATGTTCTTCAGTGATGAATCCGGAACATTTTCAAAAAGAATGACCTTTGATTCTTTTGGGCCTTCTTTATTTTCTCGATCGTAGAAAATAAGATAATTCTCAATATTCCCCTCCCTTAGTTTCAATCTCCCAAAGTTGACTTTAAAATAGGTATCGATCTGATGATCTATTCCTTTATAATCCGCATTTCGTGACTTCAAAACTTTTCGCACCTTCTCATAAGCATTACAGCGGGCCTTTATCTCCACATTAAGATGTCCCATGTTAATTTAGTTTAGCAAATCTGTCTCGCGGTGGGGGTGAGATTCGAACTCACGATGCGGTTCCCCGCATAATACTTTTCAAGAGTATCGCCTTAAACCGCTCGGCCACCCCACCCTGCGGTGGGCCTAGTATCGCCCACCAAATACGTACAAAGCTTAGCACAAAGGCCGACTGCTGCTCAAATGGCCGGCCATTGTATAATCAATTGTATAACTGATGATATGATCGCCGCTTCCCTTGAAAAAGCCCTGGACTTCGCAAAGACGCATAACATCCCGAGGGTGTTGGAAATGAGATGCCCAAGGTGCGACCAAACAATGTATGCAGTTACGGACGATGACAAACACGAACACCGTGCGTGGCTGGATACCTTAAAAAATAACAGTGCACAACGATATGTTTCCTGCAAGCGGTGCGGCTACGGAAGGGCGCCAGGCGAAAATTCGTTCATCTTCAAAACGCACGAAGTGCGCGAGTGATAAATCCGTGGACCTAGGGGGGATCGAACCCCCGTATCGCGCATGCCATGCGCGCGCTTTTCCACTAAGCTATAGGCCCATCTGATAATGATTCTAAGATTAAATCCGATATTATATCAAGCTCGTGCTGTATACGGGTTCCATGGCACATAACCGCACACACTCCTTTGTAATCTTTTTTTCGCGTGGGTAGTCCTAACGTACGGGCATCTGGCTTTGTCTTGTAAAAATTTTCCATTGGTACCTTTGTTACCTGTGACCAATAATGTTCTAAATCTCTAATATTTTGATCTGCTCTATAACAAACCCTACACTTCAAGTCCTTAGTAGCTATACCGTAGCACATCTGTAACAAGCGGATATAAAGCAATACGATTCTCGGATCGGAGCTGCCAAGCATGAGTCCGCGATGAGTTCTCCATTTCGCGCCTTCGCCAAGATACAACATTGCGAGAGCTGTTTTCATCATGTCTTTGTTCGAACAAACCATCTTGAACTGTTTATTACATTCCCGTAGTTCTTTGGATAAATCCGATAAGTATTTTTCTTTGGCTACGCGCGAGCGCTCCCGCGCTCTTTTCAAGCTCGCTTTGTTCAGCTTCTCAACTTTAGCCGCATACCAAAGAGGCACCGGCACACTCCGGCACCATAACGACAGCGTGCTTTTAGAAACGCTTCCATTAATTTTTTGCAGAATTTCGTTGTACGTATTGCCGCGCCGACGAAGTGTGCGGACCAATTCACGGAGTGCTCTCTTGTGCGCCATATCACCATAGTACTATTTAAGAAATTAAAAAAATATAAAATTAACATTAAAAATGCCCCGACAAAGCGGGGCACTTTCGTCATCAAAAACCTTATTTTGTTTTCGCTTCCTCGTTCATCTCCGGCATCCCCATCTTTTTCTTGCTAAAAATATAGAGATAAAGAATCTCCAGAATGCCGATCGTGTTCACGACAAGGAACACGACGAACCACACCTTGCTCCCTTCCCGCGCAGCCTTCCAGAGCGCGAGACCCTTCCAGATGAGCGACCAGACGATGAGGAGGAGAAGAATCAATCCGCCCGCGCCCGCAAACCAGCCAAAACTCAACGGTGCCCAGGAACCGTAACCTTGAGGATACATATTTTTACAGTAATCCGGCCATTGCGACCTTTGGTCTAATTCACTATACTGTACCACAAAAGGCTGCTACTGGCCGATCGCTAGCCGACTGCCGATCAGTTCCACCACGCCCTCGTAGCTCAATGGACAGAGCTATTCCGTCCTAAGGAAGAGATGGGGGTTCAATTCCCTCCGAGGGCACACTATACACATATAACCGAAACTCCTTTCTTTTTTGGGCCAATTGTGGTAGAATAAACAACGGTAAGATCGCAAGAAAATTGTGGCCATTGCCACCATAGGAGTGTGCCGATTGCAAACGACGAACGCTGCTCTTCCATTACGGTCGGGGGTGTTGACAACAACTCCCAGATCAACTTCAACCTTCGTCCAGCCGATTTATTTGACGGGACGAGTCGTTCTTTGTACACAAGAACGACCGACGAACAGGAATGCGGGAGTTATAATCCCTCTCTTGCCGCTGACCGAAGCGGCCAGGAAACACTTAGCGTTTGAGGGAGGGGGGTTGCAGATCCCCTTGAGCTCGCGCCAGGTAGAATTTATAAGACATCATCTTTACTCTGTCCTCGAACAGGACGACCGGTGGTCTTCCCGATTCCATGTCAACGAGGCACTTACGGAAATCGACATTTCGGGAGAACCGCCGACTCTCTGCCCCACGGAGACTGTCAAGATCATCGTGGCCCTGGCCAACGGTGAACTCCAGAGGAGGAGGCAGGTTGCCTGTCGCGAATCCCAACTTGGGTTGGCATCAACCTTGAGCGGGGAAATAGCACGTGGACGGGCACATCTCCAAACCTGCCGATTGTGCCGACTTAGGAACGACGAGTTGGCCTACACGCTCCCCTACGAACCACTGCCCGAACCCATCAGGTTCGTAATCGGAAGGGCGATTGTTCGAGAACTACGCCGACTGGAAGAGACCGGCGAGCAGCACTGAGCAGTGAAGCATTGATCGTAAGATAAGGGCGTTCTGGAAATTCACCTCCGGGACGCCCTTCTCTAATTTTCTTGTTTTTTAACCGATTTCTCCCTAGAATATTTCTGTTGGAGGCGTACCAGAGCGGCTGAGACCATTATCGCCGCACATAAAATAGGAGGGTTCGCATAGTGGTCTATTGCGCCGCACTCGAAATGCGGTTGGGGAGAGATCCCCTCGGAGGTTCGAATCCTCCACCCTCCGCCAGCGTGTTACAATAAACCCATGGACGACAAGCGCGTGATCAGGACGGTGAAGAAGGTGATGCCGGCGGTGGTCTCCATCGCCATTGCGAAGCATCTTGAGGATCTGGAAAAAGAGCTGCCAAAAGAGCTCTATCCCTTCATTCCCGGCGGGCCCAGCGGCGAGAAACTGCAGATCCCAGAGGATTTGGTTGACAAGCGCGGCATGGTGCAGATAGGTGGCGGATCGGGATTCATCGTGGACGCGAACGGGCTCATCCTTACGAACAAGCATGTGATAAGCGATCCGAAAGCGGAATACACAGTGATCCTGAACGACGAGCGGCGATTCCCCGCGGAGATCTTGAGCCGCGACCCGATTAATGACGTGGCGATTTTGAAAATAAAAGTGGAAGGGCTCCCCTGTCTGAATCTTGGCGATGCAACGAAATTACAGCTCGGCCAGAGCTTGATCGCGATCGGGAACGCGCTCGGCGTTTTTAAGAACACGGTGTCCGTAGGCATTGTTTCCGGCCTCTCGCGCGCGATCACCGCGCAGGCGGAGCCGGACGCGCCGCCGCAAGAGATGCGGGGCCTCATCCAGACCGACGCCGCGATCAATCCGGGCAATTCCGGCGGGCCGCTCGTGGACGCAGACGGGAACGTCGTCGCCGTGAACGCCGCGATCGTCTCGGGCGCGCAGAGTATCGGATTTGCGATCCCCGTGAACGCCGCGAAGCGGGACCTGGATGACATCAAAAAATATGGCCGCATCCGCCGGCCGCTTCTTGGGCTTCGCTATATGATGATCGACGACGACATGAAGGCAAAAATGAATCTGTCCGTAAACTACGGCGCGCTCGTCATCCGCGAAAGCGAGCACGATTCCGCCGTGGTTCCCGAAAGCCCTGCGGAAAAAGCAGGCCTCAAAGAAAAAGACATCGTGCTCACACTGAACGGCGCGAAGCTTGACCGCGACCATCCCATCCAGGACTTTCTGGAGAATTTGAACGTGGGCGACGAGGTGACGCTCGCCGTACTCCGCGAAGGAAAGGAACTCGTGATGAAGGTATCGCTTGCGGAGCGGAAATAACTAATAGGTGTAAAGGTTCACAAGGAGATCGTTCCTATCCAGTAGCTCCACGCGGTCGTGGAACTGGTCAATGGGGCTGGATCCCATCCACACGCGCACCTCATTGGAAAGAAAGTTGGAATCGCTCCTGTGCGCGTTGAAGCACGAGAGATAGTTGAGGTGGGTATTTAAATAATTCAAGCAGGCATAATCGTTTTGCGGAATGGAAAAACTGTTGAGGTTGGGGCGTTGGCAGCTGCCGAGCGAAAGAATGTAATTCTGGCATGCACCGCTGAACGTCTGGATCTCCGACCGGTCAACGTAGGGACAACTCTGCGGCAACGACGGATTGAACTGGCTCTGATTCGGAAGATAACCGATACATTCGTTGAGTCGGAGATTTGTGGGCGCCGAGTTTGAGTAAAGATTCAGATAGTCGCCGCTCCTCATAAAAATATCCATGGGGGGATTCAACCCCAGCGGGTCGTAAACATTGACGGCTTGGGGAATATATTCGCCGCCGTGGTTCCCCTTGATCTCCCATCCCGTCACGTCAACACTTGATGACCGGTTGTTAGGATACGCATAGAGCGTAATCTGCCCGTAGGAACCGTAGTAATAAGAATATGCAGGAGATACGACGCCGAAGCGAACTTGCCTGTAGTACGGCGAGAGTTCGTCCGCCGTAAACCCTTCGGGAACATCCCCCTGATAAGAAGAGGATGTGGGCGCCGCCGTTATGGTGGTGGAAGTGGGATTGGAAACCGCGTACGACTGCGTCGAAGAAGCGGCTTGGTATGAAGACGAGGGTGCGGGAGGAAGAAGAGGGAACAGCTTGAAGTTGGTATGGCCCGTGCTGAAAAAATAGATCGCTGTGCCGAGGACGAAGATAACCACTGCCACAAAGATAATGCGCGCCATTATGGAAATACGATGTTCACCAGTTTTTTATCTACATAAATGACCTTTACAGGTGTCCGGCCATCCAGAACATTTTGCACCTTTTTGCTCTGGAGTGCGAGCTCCAACGCCCTCGCCTCGGTGATTGCAGCGTCCGCCGCAATCGCGTCGCGCACCTTGCCGTTCACCTGGATCACGAGCGTAATCGTTTCCTCGGTGATAAGCGACGGATCATATGTCGGCCATGCGGCGTGATGGACAGAGGCAACCTCGCCGAGGGCGCTGCGCCAAAGTTCCTCCGCGATGTGCGGCGCGAACGGCGCGAGCAGCTTCAGGAATGTTTCAAAATCCCCGCGGGCGACATACCCCTCCTCTCGTCTCTCCTCAAGTACGCGGAGGCACACCATGAGCGCGCTCACCGCGGTGTTGTAGTGCAGCCGCTCAATGTCCTCGGATACTTTTTTCACTGCGATTGCCACCGCTCTGCTTCCCTTTCTTTTTACGCTCGCGGAGGCGCCGTCCGCCTTTTTTCCTCCAGAGGCGACCGCCTCGCCCAGTTTCCACACGCGCTCCAAAAAACGGAGGATGCCGAGGATCGCGCGGTCGCGGAAATCGCCGCCGTCCTCAAACGGCGCAAGGAACATGAGATACATCCGCAGCGTGTCCGCACCGAACTTTTGGATATATTCGTCAGGATTGACGACGTTGCCCTTGGATTTGGACATTTTGGCGCCTTCTTTGATGAGTAACCCGTGTGCGCGAAATTTTTTGAACGGCTCCGGCGAGACGACGAATCCCCAATCGGCAAGTGCCATCGCCACGAATCGCACGTAGAGCAGGTGAAGTACCGAATGTTCCGCGCCGCCCGTATAGAGCCGCGTGGCAGTTTCTTTTTCTATTGGCAACCATTTTTCAAGCCGCTTGTGATTGAACGCTCCCTTTGAATTCTCTGGATCAAGATAGCGGAGATAGTACCATGCCGAATCTAGGAATGTGTCCGAAACGTCCGTTTCCCGCCGCGCGGGGCCGCCGCACCCGGGGCACTTGGTTTCATAAAATTCCTTCACTGCCGCAAGAGGCGACGTTCCGGTTCCTGTCGGCCGGAAATCTTTTACATAGGGAAGCTTCACGGGCAGGTTTTCCTCGGGCACCGCGTACCATCCGGGCATGTTCGCATGCTCACCTTTTTTCGCACGCGCGCACGCTTCGCAGTGCACCATCGGGATCGGCGGCCCCCAGTAGCGCTGGCGCGAGATGAGCCAGTCGCGGAGGCGGTAGGTTGTTTTCCGCTCGCCGCCCACGAATTTCGTGATCTCCCATTTTGCTTTCTCGGATTCCATACTATCAAATTTTCCAGAGTTGATGATAATACCATCCTCAGCAAAACACTCTTTGTCCGCAGACAATAGCTGCCACATATAGAGAAACGCGGGTAAATTTAGCCAAGCTCCCATTTTATCGGCAGAAATCCAAATCGGATTGTGATTTTTTGAATGTTCTGCTTCAACTTCCTTTTTGTCTTCGTCATCTACAATCTCGAAAAGCAAGCCACGGCTGACAGCGTAGCGGTTTTCATCCTTATGAGCCGCGAAGAAATTATTATGCATTTCTCCTCCGATTTCCTTAATGAATCGAATGCTTTGATAACCAGTTTCTTCTCTAATTTCGCGTGTCGCTGCTTCAATCGGACTCTCGTCGTTCTCTATTCCTCCTATAATACCGGAATGCCAGTTGAATCGTTCCCAATCAAGACACAAAAATTTCTCGCCACTTTTATCTCGCACTAATGCATAAATGGTTCGTCGGTTTACGGTTGGCTTGTCACTTCTCACGGCGTCTTTGCCTTCTTTGACGGTAAAGTAAGGAGCAATCACCTGCTTAATAGACAGGTTGAATTTTTTCGCAAACGCAAAATCGCGCTCGTCGTGGGCGGGAACGGCCATGATGGCGCCCGTTCCATAGCTCGCCAAAACATAGTCGGCGACCCAAATTGATATTTCTTCTTTATTTGCAGGATTGATGGCTTTGACGCCTTTCAACTTCACGCCGGTTTTCTCTTTTCCTTCAGTGAGACGCTCGGCGTCGGACTTATCCTTCGCGCTCTTCTGATACTTTTTTACTTCCGCAAAATTTGTAATGCGCGGTTCGAGCTCTTTCACAAGCGGATGCTCGGGCGCGAGCACCATATAGGTCGCGCCGAAGAGTGTGTCCGGCCGCGTTGTGAAAACTTCGATGGACAATTTTGAATCGGCTATCGGAAATTTGATGAGTGTCCCTTCCGACTTCCCTATCCAGTTCTTCTGCGCGATCTTCACCTTTTCTGACCAATCCAATATTTCCAGATTCTTAAGCAGGCGGTCGGCATACTCGGTAATTTTGAAAAACCACTGTTCCAACTCCCTTTGGATGACCTGCGTCCCACAGCGCTCGCACACACCGGCGATCACCTGTTCGTCGGCAAGCACCGTCTGGTCCTTCGGGCACCAATTGACCGACTGCTTCCTTCGGTACGCAAGGCCGTGCTTCCACATTTGGACGAAGATCCACTGCGTCCAGCGGTAGTATTCGGGGTCATAGGTCTCCAATCGCTCATTCCACGCAAAACCGTTGCCGATGGCGGCGAGCTGCTTATAAAAACGCTCCTCCGAAACCTTTGCCCGGTCCATCGGATGCGCGCCGATCTTCAACGCATAATTTTCCGAGTGAATGCCGAAGCCGTCCAGGCCGATCGGCTCAAACACGTCGTTGCCCTGCATGCGTTTCATCCGCCCGTAGATGTCCGCACCCGTGAACGCGTACATATTTCCCACGTGCAACCCCTCCGCCGAGGGGTACGGGAACATCATCAAGTTGTAGAACGGTTTTTTCGCGTTATCTAGATCCGGTTCATAAGTCCCTTCCTCAAGCCATTTCTTCTGCCATTTCGCCTCAATATCCTTCGGTTCGTATTTGGACATAGATATTTCACATTGTAAACCGATTCGCAAGCATTGAAAAGAATGTGCCCCGCTGGTAAAAGACCAGCGGGGACTTGGTCGGGGCCGCGCCGCCTCGGCGCGGCCGGTTAAGAAAAACGCCCAAAAGGAACATCTTTTAGGATAATATGAGAACTTCTACCAGTCAAGATTCTATCTTGAAAACCCGCTGCGCATTCCGAAAAATCTGCTCCGCCATTTTTTCAAAGGAAAAACTTTTGAGCTCGGCGAGTTTTTTCACCACCTCAACTATATAGGCGGGTTCATTGCGTTTGCCGCGATAGGGCACGGGCGCGACATAGGGCGCATCGGTTTCGGAAAGCAGGCGATCTACCGGGATCATTTTCACGATCGCATCGTAGTCACCTTCGGCTTTTCCTTTCCGTGGCGGAAACGTGATCACGCCGCCGAATGTGAAATAAAATCCGAGGTCAAGCAATTGTTTTGCATCAATGACAGTGCCGGTAAAAAAATGGATGACGCCGGGGCCGCTGGCGGGAAATCCGGATGCGCTCTCCTTCAATAAATGAATGAGGTCCGCGAATGCGTCGCGGCAATGGATCATGAGCGGCTTTTTCACTTCGCGCGCGAATGTTATCTGCGCGAGGAACGCCGCTTTCTGTCTTTCTATTTGCTCCTCGCGGCTCTCGTTCTCATTGAAACGAAAATAATCCAGCCCGCATTCCCCGATGGCAACGGTCTTCGGATGAAGGGCAAGCGCCTTGTAACGATCGGGGTCAAACGATTCGCCGCGGGAAATGAATGCTTTCGCCGTTTCTCCCCCGCCAAGCTCATCCGTATCGTGATAGGACTTGCTTGTATGGATGGGATGGAGTCCCACCGCAGCGTAGAAACCGGCATGCTGTTCCGCAAGCGCTACGGCGCGCGCAGAGGTGTCACGCTGGGTGCCCACGTTCACCACGCGCACATGGGCGTCCTCCGCACGCTGGATCGCCGACTCGCGGTCGGCGTCGTATGCGGAAAACTGCACATGGGCATGCGCGTCAAAAAACTCCATGGTTATTTGAGCCGCGGGAAAAGAATTTCCGTTTTCTTCGCATTGAAGATCTCTCCTTTTCGCACAATGGCTGCGCGAATCTTCTGAGCGGTATCCGGCAAAAATGGTACGAGCACCTCGGCCACGCTCTCTAAAAGCAGCACGAGATTGCATAGTACGAGCCTCCGCTTCGCCTCATCCTTGATCTCCCAGATCTTTTTCTCTTCCACGTAGCGATCGCCGAACGCGATCGCTGCCCAAATTGCCGCAAGCGCCTCCGAAAATTTATACTCGCCAATCTTTTCGTGTACAACGTGTTTCATGTCCACGATTCGCTGCTCAAACTCGTGGCTGGGCAATGCACAAGTAAGCTCCTCCTCTTTTTCCGCAAGCGCGAGTACGCGTGCGGCAAAATTGCCCAGCCCGTTCGCAAGGTCGCTTCGGTAGCGTTCCCCCGCCTTCGCTTCCGAAAAATCTCCATCCTCCCCGAACGGTATCTCGCGGAGCAGGAAATACCGGAGAGCGTCGTTTCCATACTTTTCCGAGATATCCAGTGGATTGATCACATTGCCCAGTGATTTGGAAATCTTCACGCCATTCATGGTTAAGAACCCGTGCGCGACGATCTGCCCCGGAAGCGGCAGGCCCGCCGACATGAGCATTGCGGGCCAGATCACCGCGTGGAAGCGGATGATGTCTTTTGCCATCACATGAACGTCCGCCGGATGGTCTTCCCATGCCTCAATGCCGACCGCCGAAATGTAATTGACGAGCGCGTCAAACCAAACGTAGATCACCTGTCCCGGATCGTCCGGCACCGGGATCCCCCACGAGCGTTTCGCGCGGGAAATACTGATATCCTCAAGCCCGGCCGCAACGAAACTTTTCACTTCGTTCAAGCGATACGAGGGAACCACGAAATCACTCTGTGTGTCGTAGAAATCCAAAAGTCTTTTTTGATAATTGGAAAGGCAGAAGAAATAATTTTCCTCGGACACGAACTCGGGTTTCGTCTTGTGGTCCGGACAGAGGCCGTCTACAAGTTCATCCTCGTTCTTGAAGGCCTCGCAGCCCTTGCAATAGAGTCCTTCGTATTTTCCCTTGTAGATATCCCCCGCCGCCTGCACGCGCCGCCAAATCTCCTGCACAACCTCCATGTGCCTCGGCTCGGTCGTGCGGATGAAATCCGTGTTGGAGATGCCGAGTTTTTCCCACGTGGAGCGCCATACCGCAGCCATCCGGTCGGCGTACGCCTGCGTTTCTTCTCCTGCCTTTTTTGCCGCATCTACAGTCTTCTGCGCGAACTCATCGGTGCCAGTGAGGAAGCACACGTCCTCGTCGTACGTGCGCCGCCACCGCGCAAGCATGTCCGCGACGACTGTGGTATACGCAGTACCAATATGCGGCTTATCATTCACGTAATAAATAGGGGTCGTAATGTAAAATCGGTCCATGCTGAGAACTATGTCGCCACGCTGCGCCGCTTGGTTGACCACTCCCGAATGACCTCCTGGAAAATTCCTGCGGCAGGAACCGAAATGATGATGCCCAAAATGCCGCCCACCTCGGCGCCGATGAGCAATGCGACGATCACGATGACCGGATGGATGCCCACGATCTGCTGGTTCAGGAGCGGCACAAGAACATTTGCCTCAAACTGTTCGGCGATGACGAAGAATATCAACGTGTAGATCGCGAGCGTCGTGGACGTGGAGAGCGCCGAGATCACGGCAAGTGCGCCGGAAAGAAACGGCCCCACGAACGGCACGAGCTCAAAAATGCCCGCGAGGAACGCGATAAGGAAACTATACTTCACACCGAGGAGTGCGAGACCGACCCATACCGTAAATCCAAATACGAAGCTTAAGAGGATCTGCGTGCGGAACCACGAGCTGATGAGCTTTCGCGAGCGTTCGTAGATGGTGAGGGCCGTCGCTTCATACGACGGCGGAACGACCACCCGGAGGAACCGCTCCACCCCGTCCCTGCTCAAGCTCAGATAAAACGAGCAGAGAATGACGGCCACAACGAGCCCTACGCTCCCCACGGCATTGGAAAAGATATCCAAGGGCGAGGTGTTGCCTGCAAAAAGTGATGAAGAAAACTTGCTCACGAAGCCACTCACGGACTGCGATGCCCGTAAGCTTAATAGCGTCCCCCAGCTGCCAGCCGCTGCCTGCCCGCTGCCGGAGAAAATCGTGTTCAATTCCACGATGATGACGGGCGCAAGGGAATAAACGATAAAGACAAGTAAAAGTACCGCAACGAGAAATATGAGGATCACGCCCACGCTGCGCGGGAGTCCTGCACGCTCAAGAATATCCACAAACCACTCAAGGCCGGAAGAAATGATGATGGCAAGGAAAAGTCCGAGGATGATCTGCCTTCCCTCGTACAAAATCGCGACTAAAACGACAAAGAGAAGTATTCGCCACAAACTTGCCCAGGAAATTTCAAAGAGGCGTTTTTCCGTCATCGTGGTAACATGAGAATTTTTTTGAACATGGTTCGGTTGCGGTAGGGCCCGATGACGGCAAGATTGAGCCCTTGATTTCTGAAAATGGTCCGGGCGACCGACCGCACTTCCGCCGCCGTCGTCGCTTTTATTCTATCTATAATTCGCTCCGGCGGCAAAAGGACCTTCGTAAGGATCTCCTGCCCCCCGTAAAAACTGCCGAGTTCATCCGAGGTCTCAAGGCCAAGGATAAGGCTTCCTATAAGATGGTCCTTTGATTTCTGAAGTTCTTTTTCGGGAACCGATTCCCTGCTCAGTTTCCGACATTCCGCAAGAATGGCTTCTACGACGGCCCCGATTCTCGTGCGATCCGCGCCGGCGGATATTCCAAGCATGCCGTGATCAAGGGAAAGATCGGCCTCTGCCTGCACGTAATATGCCGCGCCAAGCTCCTCGCGCACGCGCTTCCAAAGCCGCGAACTCATACCCCCTCCGAGAATATCCACGAGCACCTGGAGCGCGTAGCGCCGTGGGTCGTGAATATTAAACGCCCGGAACCCGAACGCGAGGTGTCCCTGATCGGATTTTTTGAACTTCACCGCAAGTCGCGGCCTTGATTGGCGCTCACAGGTCTCCGTTTTCCTCCGAACGCGGCGCCGCGGAGTCCCGCTGAACGCGCGGCGCACCTCGCTCACCACCTTTTTCTCGTTGAACTTTCCGGCAACGACCACCACCGTTCCCGGCATCACGTATCGTTCGTTGCGGTATGCGACAAAATCTCTCCGCGAAAGTTTTTTAATGATATCCTTTTCACCATCCACCTTCCATCCGGCTGGCTGGTCGCCATAGAGGAGGAAACTTAGCACGTCCCCTACCCTCCGCATCGGTATATCCTCATACATGTTCATTTCCTCAATGATCACTCCCCGTTCTTTCTCAATCTCCTCCGGTGCTAAAATAGGATTTAAATAGAGGTCGGTCACGATATCAAGAATTTGGGGGAGCTTCCGCGCTTCTGCCTTTGCCCAATAGCCCGTGAACTCCTGTGTCGTAAACGCATTGGCCTGGGCACCCAAGGCCGCAATCTCCTCGGCGATCATCCCGGCCTGCGGCCGGCGTGCCGTGCCCTTAAAGGTCATGTGCTCCAAAAAGTGCGAGATGCCGTTCTTGTCTTTTGTCTCGTATTCTGACCCGGCTTCCACCAATATCAAAACGCTTGCCGCGAGCCCCGAGGGCTGCGGCACAAGGATCAGGCGCAAACCGTTTTTGAGAACGATCTTTTTTATGGGCTTCATGACGTGATCGTCTGAATGTCGTCCGCGAAGCTCTGCGCCCGTGTGACGACCGCCTCGCCATAGGTCCATAAATAGTTCTTCCAGCGGCCTCCCGCGTAATACTTCGCCGCCGTGCACCGCTCCTGGCTCACGGCGGAACTATAGACGGATTTGCAGCCGGTCATCGCATCCTGCAGGTAAAGCGCCGTCGCCGCGAACGCATCCGCATTGTTCCATGGCGACGGAGGATTGTCGTTCGTGATATTCTGCACCTCGTTCGTATACAACATCCACGTGGAAGGGACGAATTGCGCCGGTCCCATGGCGCCGCCGTACGCACCATCCGCGTTCGGGCAGGATACCGTCATTGTATTCGGGTCAAGATTGAGCGCCTGGGTAATTTGAAGAAAAACGGGAATTTCCGAGGGCCGCATCGCCGTCTTGTAGCCGCATTTCCCCACGTTCTCGCCCAACGCCGACTCGCGGTCCAAAATCGCAAGGATAAAAGCGGGGTCTATCCCTGTCGCACTTGAAGCAAGTTTCGCGTATTGATACGCCTGCTCAAAGGTAAGTTGCCCCCCGCCCAACAATTGGAAGATCCGGTTCCTAATCTGCGCCGCCGTGGCCTTTGTTTGTGCGAGGAGCGCCTGATACTTTATTTCTTGTCCTTTGGTTTCCGCGAGAAGCTCCGATTTCTGGCTTTTCGCGCCCGATACTTCGCTCGCCTGCGCCTGCTGGTACGCCGCCGCGCTCGCCGCGTCCGCTTTGGACGCTTGGAATTGCTGTTCTTGGTCTTGCAATTGGTTTTGAAGATCCGTAACCTGTTGCACGGTCACGCGCAGATTATCCTGCACAAGCGTGATATTCTCGGTATCGTTCCAAAAATCCGAAAGGTGTGGGTTCTTTAAAAACATTTGGAGCAGGTTCACCTGATCGTTCTCATACAAACTCTGCATGAGCCCTCCGATCGCCGTTCTCTTGCTCACGATGTCCGCCTGCGTAGTCGCAATCTGCGTTTGGGTGTTCGCGATCTGACCGTTCAATTGCGAGATGGTGAGGTTGGTCGCCTGGATCTGTAAATTTAATTTCGCGATTTTGGCGTTCAACGTGGAAATCTGACCGTTCAGCGTATTCCCTTGCTTCTCGTAGCTCGCAATCTGACCCTCGTACTGGTTGATCTGCGCCTCAAGCTGCTGGAGTTGGTCTTGCAGCTGGGCACGCTCCGCCGTCGTGTCGGTGGCCGTCGCCGCATCGCCCGAGGCGCGGGTGAAAATGGCAGGCGCCACGACCGAACCAAAGACCAAAAAAATCGCCCCGCAGAAAGCGACCGCCGCTTTGAAGAACTTCACGACGGGAAGCTGCAGCGTCTTTTTGTAAGATAAATTGATCCGTGCGGGCACCCCGCCAAATGCGTTCCATCGCCCCTCGTGCATTCCCTGCCGCGGCGTGACATCACCCAGCACCTTTGGTCGCAAAGGTCTTTGCATTACTCACAGTATAACGGAAACGGGGCCTATTTGGTATCGGGCTTCCCTGTTTTCTCCTCCTTTTTTCCTTCCTTTTCCACACTCTCTGTTTTCCCTGCTACCCGTTCCGCCTTTTTCTCCTCCGTTTCCACCTTCACCGCAGACACATCCGGCACCGCCTCCTCCACTGGCTTTTCCTCCTCCTTCGGCGCGGGCGGCTTTGCCGTCGCAATCGCCGTATTCTCGTCAATAAGCAACTCCACACCCTTGGGCGTTGCAAGGTCGCGCACGTACACGCTCTTCCCGATATCATCAAGGAGTGAAAGGTTGACGACAAAACTGTGCGGCAAATCCCGCGGCAGCGCCTCTACCTCAATTTCGGACATTGATTTATTGAGGATCGCTCCCTTCTCTTTTACCGCCGCCGACTCACCCACGAATGCAAGCGGGACCTTCGCTTTGATCTTTTCGTCCATCCTCACCTGATAAAAATCAACGTGCGCCACCTCGCCCGTCAGCGCATTGTGCACAACGTCATAAATGAGCGCCGGCTTTTTCTCCTTATCAACCACAAGCGTGATCACCGTATTCGTGCCCGCCTCCTTGAACGCTTTTCCAAAATCCTTCGCCGGCACCGTAAGGTGGGTGTTTGGAAGGCCGTGACCGTAGAGCTCGGCAGGAATGAGGCCCTCCCTCCGGAGCACTTTCACCTGCTTCCCGAATTTTTCCCTTTTTTGCACCAACAAATCCATAGGGGTCATACTAACAGAACCAAGCCGCCTCCGCAAGGAAAAACGACCGCGTGCTATTTTTGACGAATCTTCTCCCCGAGCACGCCGAGGAGCTTCGCAATGTGTTCCTTTGTCGTTTCGTCGGTGAGCTTCCCGTCCTTATCAAATCTTGCCACGGCACCGCCGAGGAAGAACTCCGGCTGGCCGATCACGCGGGCGTCAAGGTGAAGCAGTATCTGCTTCAGATGTGATTGCGCGACCGCGGTGCCGATGGCGCCGCCCGAGGCGCCAACGACGGCGACCACTTTTCCCGGCCAGGCGCTTTGCCCGTACGGCCGCGAGGTCCAGTCAATAGCATTCTTCAAAACGCCCGGAACGGAACGATTGTACTCCGGCGTCGCGATGATCACGCCGTCCGCCGCGCGGATCTTATCCTTCAATTCCTGCGCTTCCTTCGGGTAGCTCGCCTCAAGGTCCTGATTGTAGAGCGGCAAGTTTCCGATCTCTGCGATCTCAACCGTCATCCCCTCGGGCACGAGCTCTTGGATAACCCTCACGAGCATGCGATTCAGCGACCCTTTCCGTAAACTCCCTACGATGCCTAAAATTTTCATTCCAACTCTTACTGCGCGGCCGGCGCCGTTCCCGTCGCCTGCGGTGTTGAGCTCACCACACCATTATAGTAGCGCCACCCCATCATACCGGGGGCTGGAGAACCCGTGTAGTACGGCGCTCCCATCATGTGGTAACCGGAGCGCGAGCCGTATCTTTCAAACGAACTCTTGAGCTCGCCGAGCTTGAAACCGACCCCAAACACGAAGACGAGGATGATAACCGCGAGGAGGATCCGGAGCCAGGAAAACCCACCTCCCCAATGCCCGCAACCGCACCGCCCGCAGTGGCACGCAAAACACTTGCATCCCTCCGGGTGACCGCTTTGATTATCTTTATTGTCCATGTTCTTTGTAAAATCTTTAGAAAAGCAACGACCTTTTAATGACCTTTCTTATATTATAGTACGGCTGTCAAGTGCCGCTTGGTGCAGGATGGGTTGGCGCAGGTTGCGGTCAGCTGCCTTCCTGCCGCATGATATAACCACATACTATGTACGTCCTTGCCATTGAAACCTCGTGCGACGAAACGGGGATCGCGCTCCTTCGTGCGGCGGGCGGTTTGCGTCCGCGCAGCGGCAGCGTACCGCGCTTCAAAGTACTCCACAACCTTGTCGCCTCACAGATAAAGATCCACCGGCCGTTCGGCGGCGTCGTGCCGAACCTCGCGAAGCGCGAGCATTTGAAAAATCTGCCGATCCTTTTTGAAAAACTGAAAAAGGCGCTGCGCGCAGAACACCACGCCCTGAAACCGGACATTATCACGGTCACGGTCGGCCCCGGCCTAGAGCCCGCACTCTGGACCGGCATCGGCTTCGCGAAAGAACTCGCAAAGGAATATAAAGTCCCGCTCGTGGGCGCGAATCATCTGGAAGGGCATCTTTATAGTTTTCTCTTGCCATCGCGGTCTTCCAAGGCCTATGCATCGGCCTTACTCCCTAAAAAAATATTCCCCGCCGTGGCGCTCATCGTTTCCGGCGGACACACGATCCTTCTCCGTATGGAATCGTTTGCGAAATGGCGGCGGCTCGGCGAAACGCGTGACGATGCGGCGGGTGAGGCGTTTGATAAAGTGGCACGCCTTTTGGATCTCCCCTATCCCGGCGGACCGGAGGTGGAAAAGCTTTCGGCGCGCGGCAATTCCTTCGCGATCACCTTCCCGCGCCCCATGCTTGACCAAAAAAATTACGACTTCAGCTTTTCCGGCTTGAAAACCGCGGTGCTTTATTACTTGCGCGACGTGAAGCTTGCAAAACGAAAAGTGAAGAAGGCCGACGTCGCCGCCGGATTTGAACAGGCCGTCGTGGACGTCCTTGTTGCGAAGACGCGCCGCGCCGCGGAGGAATGCGCGGCGGAGTCCGTCCTTCTTTCGGGCGGCGTCGCAGCGAACAAACACTTACGGCGCGCACTCGCGCGCACCGCGGGACTCATTGGCGCACAATTTTTCGTACCTGATTTCAAATACAACATGGACAATGGCGCTATGGTCGGCGCCGCGGGCTACATGGCCTATCTCCGCAAGAAAAAATATCCTCTGCGGGCGAACGGGACGCTTGAGGTTTAACGGGCTACACGCTCCCAGACGTGCCCATCTTGGGCCACCAATACGGATCGCTAACTGCGGGTCGCACAAGGAACGCGATTGCCACGATAAGCGCGAGTGCCGCAACGAGTGCCACCACCATGCACACGATAAAGAACGTACGGCTTGCGCGCGCGGCGTCATCCGCAGCGGCCGGTTTCAAACACCGCAAATTTTCATAGATCGTGTAAGAATAGCAAATTCCAAAAGGAACGATGGCGAGGAGAAGCAAGCCGTACACGATGCCGCCCACGAGCCCCCCGAAGATAATCGTAAAGGGAGTGTAGATAAGCATTACGAGCGCACCGTAGATAAGCGCAAGAAGCATGTTCCGTCCGAGGATCGCCCACCAATAGCCGCGAACATATTCTCTGCTTTCCGCAAGCGCGTGCATGCCGCGCCGGTCCTCAAGCACAAGCGCGAAATTTGCGAACGCAAGCGCAATGGCGACGAAAATGCCGGGTATGATGAAGAGTACAAATCCTCCCATAACGACAATGCCCTCAAGAATGGCGATCCACAGCGATGGCAAGAAAAGCTTGAGGGCCGTTCCGTACGCGTCCTCCATTTTGGCGTCGCGCGCGGCGGCCACGATGAGCGCAAGCGATGCCACGATGGAGGTAAGCCATCCCACAAAACCAATGAGTACTCCGATCACTTCCGCCGTAGGCGTTCTGCGACTTATTGCGAGCTGCCCCAATACGATGAGGACTGCGGGGACGAGCGTGATCTTAAGGAGCACCGAAAAACGCGTTTTATATAAACGCCATGCCCCTGCAAAAAGCGTATCCAGCGAATCCATCGCCACCTTCGGCGTTGTATCCGGCATATTTTCCATTATAGCACGCCTATGGGGCGCCGCCGATTTCCACGACCTTCTCGCGCGACGCATGCCCTGCAACGATCCGCACGCGCGACGGCGGCACCTTAAAATACTCCGCAAGCGCCCTTTCTATCGCGCGGTTTGCGCGACCCTCCTTCGCGGGCTCCTTCACGGAAACAATAAGGTGAATCTCACCTGTCTTTCCCAAAAGCTCGTTTGCATCGCCCACGGCCGTTTTCTTCGCGCCAGGTTTCGCCTTCACAAAAATCTTCATACTTGAATTCTACCACCTGTCCAGAGATTAAATTTTCATTAAATGATGGTTGACAATTATCCTGCTCCTGCTATACTGGAATCACAATGGGCTTCGGCCCCCCGAGAAACCCCTTCTTCGCGAGAAGGGGTTTCGATTTGTGGAACCAAGAAATTAAATTGATAATGGGATGGTCCACTCTTGTCGCTACTTGTGAGAGGTATGCCCCAAAAGAGATCTGAGGTAAATTTCTTAAAGATGACAACCGGGCGCAAAAATCGATCACCTTTCCCGTCTTCTTCGTGGCCAAGGTTTAAACCGACTGAGCAAATCCAGATCTCTCGCTTGGCGAAAAATGGCCCACCTTCTCTGCGCTGGAGATCTGTTTTAAGAATATGCCACTTCCCAAAATCCTTTTCCATCCAACCCACACTATCAAATAAGGGGTTAAAATCTTCTAAAATCCGCTGACTTAAACCAGCTTCTCCACGCGCACCCCAAGGAGCCGGAAGGCCTTGCGCGCGGGATTCTCGCGGCGGTCAAGGAAAGGCATGAAGAGGCGCAAGGCCTGGAACTGGAGCGTGCGGAGCGCAGCGGGGTCGCGGGCCATAACGGGTTCGTCAAGCGTCGCCGCGCGCGTCACGGTCGCAAAGTCCGCGAAGCGGACGGTGATCGTGACGCCGCGGAAGCTTTTAAAGTGCCCCTCCGAAGCCTCCGCCGCGAATCGCTCATAGACCCCCGCCGCAAGCGCGGTTAAGCGCTCACGCAGGAACTTCGGGTCGTGCGTGTCACGCGGAAAGGTCTCCTGCTCCCCCACGGACTTCGCGATCCACTCCGTGACGAGCGGTGACTCGTCCCGCCCGCGCAATTTTTCGTAGAGCTCCGCACCCCATTTGCCCATCATCTCCGTAAGCTCCTCACGCGTGAACCGCTTCGCGTCCCCCACCGTGCGGACGCCCTGCTCCCTGAACCGCGCCTCCGTTTTTGGTCCCACGCCCGGGATCGTGCGGATCGGCAAGGGCTCAAGGAATTTCTCGGCATCGCACTCTCGCACAAATGTGAACCCGTCCGGCTTCTCGCGGTCCGACGCGATCTTTGCGATAAGCTTGTTCGGCCCCACGCCCACCGACGCCGTGAGTCCCGTTTTTTCTTTGATCGCGCGCGCGACCGTCCGCGCCACCTTTTCCGCACGCTCATACGAACCCGTGAACGACAGATCAACGAACGCCTCATCCACCGACGCCTCCTCCACAAGCGCCGTGGCCCCCAAGACCTCGCGCACGATCCCCATCACGCGCCGCGACTCCTCCGCATATTTTTCCATATTGACCCCAAGAAAGACCGCAGGCGGGAGCCCCTTCTTCCGCGCTGCCTCCGAATACCGCCACGCCGTCGCAATTGGGAGTGCAGACCGAATCCCATATTCCCGCGCCCGGTAGTTCGCGGTAGACACCACCCCGCGTCCTCTGCCATCCTCCGGATCCGCACCAATAACAATCGGCAAACCCTTCAAGCGCGGCCGATCCCTCTCTTCTATTGAGGCGAAGAAGGAATCCATGTCGAGATGTCCAACGATGCGCATACACATAAGATACTACCGAGACATGGATTCGGGGAGGGGGTCGGGGCACCGGGAGGTGCCCCGTGTAGGAAGGTCCCGCCGCACGATTTTGCGGCGGGACAGTGCGGAACCGAGAGGTTCCGCAGGAGCGGGCCGGTCTTACCGGCCCGCGACCGTCCATATCTATTACATAGCCTGCCGAAACTATTTGGACCGCTTGATTAAAGATTCTGAGTCTCCCTCTATTGTTTTCATTTCTTCTTGATTGAGGCTATATAATTTATAAATTTCTTCGTCAATTTTTCTGTCAGTTTTTTCGATCTCAATTTTTAGAATTTTCCATCCATTTGAATTCTCTTTGACGCTATCGCATTTTTGATGTAGCTCAACCATTATTTTTGCTAAATTCCCTATAACATCTTGTTCCTTTTTGGTTGTCTTCGGAACGGGAATATCTTTCAGTTCTCCTATGGGAACGTGGTTTGTGTTATTAAAATATTTAAAGTAATAATCAACCACCCGACTGTTTAATAGCCCCAACAAATAATAAATATCTGCGTGTTTGTCTTTGGGAAAAACATAATTCGTGGTGTGGCCACAAAGAAACCCACTGTCAATAGGAACGGGTACTCTGCACATACATATGGCCCCTTGAAGTGTAAGCTGGGGAATATGCCACAAACACTCGCAAAAGACGCAGCAGAGGAACGGATGCGGTGGATCACCCCGCATCTTGAGAAAGAGATGAGTATCAAGGACATTGCTGCCCACGCGCCGTTTTCATATCGCACGCTCAAGCGGTGGGTGGCGGCATATCGCAGGGGCGGGATCGATGCGCTCGTGTCGCACTCGCGCAGGCCGCACACGCATCCGAAACAATTCTCACAGACCATCGTGAATCGGATCAGATCGTTGCGAACAGCAACGGATCTGGGTCCTGATGTCCTCATGTATCTCCTCGCCCGCGAGGGCCTGAAGCTCTCCGTGCGGGGTATTGCCAAAGTCCTGAAACGTGAGGGGCTCTCAAGAACCAAAAAACGGTTGGTGCCCAAAGCAAAGTGGAAACCGACCGCCACGTTTCCCGGAGAGATCATCGAGATTGATGTCGTTTATGTGCGGAGATTCAAGGGGCAATGGCTCTACCAGTTCACCGCGATTGATTGCTGCACGCGGTGGCGGCATCTCTGGGTGACCCAAGAACAATCCACGCGGACCGCGATCTTGTTTCTCGAGAAAGTCATTGCTACGGCACCCTTCCGCATCCGTGCGGTGAAGACCGATAACGGATCAATCTTCACGAACCGGTACGTGGGATATCCGAAGTCAGCAGATCCCCTGAAGCCGCGGTTGCATCCTTTTGATGTTACTTGTGAAAAACAAAAAATGACGCACTATCTCATCGCCCCGGGGCATCCTGCGCAGAACGGCAAGGTGGAGCGGTCGCATCGCAATGACCGCGAACGGTTCTGGAACAAGATATCATTCCGCACGGTGGCCGAAGCGAAACAAAAACAGGCCGCGTACTGCGCCTGGTACAACACGGTCTGTCCTCATCTTGCCCTTGCGGGAAAGACGCCGGTTGAATATCTTCAAGCTATCGAGGGGACAAATGTGCGGACATGAAACAAACGCCCTTGATTCTTCTATCTTGTTGCTGATTAGAAACTTCTTGTAAAACAATGCGTGGGCTTTTCCAGTGCCCCCTTTTATCTATACTAATTGGGCAAAACTCATCAGAGGGAATGAGTTGGTATCTAAAAATTTGATTACCTCGAAGTAGGGGCAGATAATTGCTTCTTGCCCCGTGTATAAAAAATTCTTTTTTTGTACTAACATTGATCTCCCCCTGATATCCTTCGCATAAATCGGAAATTCTTAATTTCGCATCGCCAATTTTTTTAATTGCTTTATTTTCAACAACAAACTCATAGCCCTCACCTTCAAGTAGATTGTCTTGGGCGACAATTGCATCTCCATACTTCTTTGTTACAAGATGGACTAGTTGACTTGCATGCATTTTACTCTTCTCGAAAATAATCGTAGTTAGAGCCTGTGTGACACCGTCAAAAACTTTATCTTTTTCAGAATATTCAATTATCTCAATTAAATTAGTCTCCTTCAGTAATAATTCTCTCAGGGTCTTACTATCGCTACTCGACAAATAATTGCTAGGGCAGATGAAGCCGAGATGACCGCCACTTTTGAGTAAGGCAATGCCTCGCTCGATAAACGCCTTATATAGATTAACTTTGCCCCCTTGTGAAGATTTATAGTTATCTCTCAAAAATGATAAATGGTCATCGCTTGCCTCTAAAACCACGTAGGGCGGATTCCCAATCACCACATCAAATCCCCCGTTTTTAAATATCTCAGAAAATTCTTCTTCCCAGTTAAACGGCTTCTTTTCCCTCCAATTTTCCCCAAAATATTTTTTAAGATCCTCAGCAGATCCGGAAATAAGCGAATTACCACATTTAATATTCGGCGTAGGCAAAACTTCTTTTCTATCAAGCGAATTTATGAGTAAATTCAATCTTGCGATCTCTACGGCTTTTTCGTCAAGATCAACGCCATATAAATTACAGCTCAAAATAATGCGCTTAGTATCCTCATCCCCTTTCTGCCCAAGCTCCTTATATTTTTCATTAAAGACTTCAAGCGCTTTCAAAAGAAAAGAGCCAGAGCCACACGCAGGATCCAAAACTTTTACATTTATCAAGTCTTGATATGTTTTACATTTATCAAGCACTGGCTGCAAAGCGTGGCGAACGATATAATCCACAACGAATGTTGGTGTATAATAAATCCCCTGCTCCTTGCGTTTCTTGGAATCCTTACTGAGCTCTACACCGCTGCTTTGAATCAATTTCCGCTTGTCTGGTTTTGTTTTTGAAAGCCGGTAGCCAAGATAATGCTCATAGACGGTGCCCAAAACATCGGCTGGCATCAACTTGAAATCATATTCATAGTATCCCTTTTCTCCGTACAGTTTTTCAATCACTTTTTCCGTAGCGCCATCATATTCATCCCAATTTTCAAAAGGATGTTCCGAAAAAAGATTGGAGTCGTAAACCTTGTCAAGTTCCCGAAATTTCTCTGTCATCGCTTGATATAGCGACATTTCCCCTTTGCGGGTTGATTGTGCTTCGCGTAGAAGAATTCTTAAAATGTTTGGCTCGACATTGCGATCTTCGGCGACGCGGAGAAAGATAAGACGATCCAGTAATTTCTGCACGCCCTCATCAAGAAGATCATGATTCTTTTTCAGTTCGGGGTTGCACTTGAGCAAAGCATTTGTAAGCTTGGCTCGGCATTCATCTAGGTCTTTATAAAGCTTGTCGCCTACGGGAACCCGAAGATAAATTTTCCCTACTTTTGCAGCTTCTTTATCCAATAGGTTTTCCGCGAAAGCTTCCCGAGAAAGGAGTAGGAGTTCATCTAGGCGTGAAAGGTATTCCGTGTGTTTAATATCCTTAAAAAGTTTATCTGCAAGTGATCGCTTGATATCTTGAGCATTAAAAATTTTCAAACCCTTAAAATTGGTAAGTACTGCCCAGGTAATACCTTTGTTCCACGCATAGCGAACAGCTTGATTAGCAAACTCAGGATTATTTAGGTCAGCTGATACCTTCTTTGTTTCAAGGTAAAATTTCGGGCGACCATTCAGGTAAAAACCGTAATCAGCCCTTCCGGCGAATTTAATATGTTCCTCCGCAGAGGTCTCATCGCGATTCTCAATATCCCAGCCAAGAGCTTCGAACAGCGGCTTAATAAAAGCGTTTTTAACATCTTCTTCGCTGTAACGTCCCAACTTATCAGAAACAGCCTCGGCATTATATTTCGCAACGAGGGCTGCGATTTTCTCCTTTGCAATCGCTACGTCCATAGGATTAAATCTTTCTAAAATCCTACGCCGTTTTTGCCTTATTTTCAAAGCAGTCCCCTATACTTCGGATAATTATCTCTCACCACCCGCTTCCACGCCGCCGTCTCATTCCCGTCCTTCAGATCGCCCTTACAATACACCAAGAGCACGTGCACGATATTGGTCCCCTTGTCCATTGCCACGATCGTACGGCAACCGGACCCATGCCGCGATTCCTTGGTTCCGGCCACCCGGAATTCAGTTTTGCAGATCTTTACGCTCGGAGAATCAACAATCGTCTCCGCGATGGAAGTTTCAAAGAGCGCATCGAAATGCCTGAACTCCGCCTCAATGGCCTGCCAGGTAATATCCCACGCGCCTTTATATTTCTTCGCGAAAGATTTTATGAAGTGCCGCTCTGCAAATGGTTCAACAACGATCCCATAATCAGTAGACATGGTCCGGATCCTCCTGCGTGATGAGCTCGTACGGGATTATCTCGTTATCCGCGCTCAATTTATACGGGAGTTGATTATGGGTAAATGCGACTATTTCTCCCGTCCGCTTGCCCCTCCACCTCTTCGCGATTTCTCCAATAAAAGCTTTTTCATTTTTATCCAGCTTCTCCAACCTTTGATTTTTGGATCCGGCCCCTTCTAAAATCAACGAGGCCTCATCGTGCTGCACAATATTTATCCTTCCTTCCTCTTGGAGCTCGTCAATTGCCCGGAAGTACATATCGGGAACCGGACCGTACTGGAACTTTCGATAGGGCATGCCGCTCATGCTTATGAGATGCTTGTAGAACCAGCCGAAGTCAGCAAGATAAAGAAGCTTTGCGAGTTTGGTCTTTGGCAATTTGCCGTCGCTATCATCTGCGCGCAGATACGCAATGATCATCTCTTTATACTTGTCATAATCCGGCGCGATCCCGCGCTCCATCTCGTCCAGGTTCGCGCCAAAAATTGCCGCGAGCTTCTGTGCCTCGGCGAGTGTTAACTCCCTTTTCCCATGCTCCGTAGCGATGTACGAAACCCGCGAAATGCCTAATTTTTTAGCAATGGCCGCCTGCGAGAATCCCCTTTCTAGCCGCAATTTCCTTATGATTTTAAGGATTTCCTTGCTCATTTATTGAAAGCTTATACCCTATTTGTATAAAAGTCAAGCCCTCGTATGTCGGGATTCTTGACATCCGTGTAGGATGGATATAATATATCCGCAAAACCAAAGTGACGAGGTCGACGATCACTGCGCTCTAGATTAAAATAACCTTCGTATAATGAGGATAAACAATATTAACGGCACCAGCGGAAACCGATGCAACTGCGGCAGCTGGCTTGATCACTGGAAAAACTTCAGCGGCCAAGACCTCCCCTCGTATTGTCCGGTAGATAAATGCCTCTCAAAACCTACGGTTGGAGCTCACGTCCAAAAAGATAGCTCAACCGACAGGGGTTGGTACATTGTTCCTCTGTGTGCCTCGTGCAATGCAGAAACAGGAAAATCATTACTTATCAATGATTGGATAGCTCTGGTTTCTGCGAATACAAGTGTTACCTGCGGGTAAAATTGTCTTCGGGGCGATAGATTCTCCCGCTTTCAGGCGCGGAGAATTTATTTTCACTAACTCACTTTGGCTCTTTGCCCTTTCAATTCAACTCACCCCACCTCATACCCCCACCCCGGCCGCCACGCCTTCGTCTTTCGCCAATCCTCCGCGAACGCCTGTTTCCACGTCTTCCCTCTCAATAAGACATCAAGCGCGAGCTGCGGCCCTTTGTGCGCGACAATCGCCACCTGCTTGCCGTCATACTCCCGCTTCACAGATTGGATGAAGGCCGCGACCCTCCGCTCTACATCTCTATAACTCTCCCCGTTCGGGAAGGGCTCCGTGATCCGCATTTCTTGTAGCGGTTCCACCACGCGCGAAGGCGCCCCATTCAGGTCGCCGTAGTTACATTCCCTGAGCTCCGGCCGCGCGATAATGGGCACGGTCCCGCCGAAAGCCAATTGCGCCGAGTCCACCGCCCGCTTGAGGTCCGAACAAAAGACCACGTCAAACTTTTTATCGCCGATCTGCTTTTTCAGGTCAACCGATTGCCGTATTCCCTGCTCCGAAAGCTCGCCGCCGAGCCATCCCGTTGCAATCCCGTTCTCGTTGTCCTTCGTCGTCCCGTGGACGAAATAGGTGAGGGCGAGCATGCTATTCGTCCATATGCCGCCGAATCTCCTCCGCCACCGCCTGCAATTCGCTCTCGGGTGTCTTCTCGCGCGATCCCGGACGGTAGAGAAATTTTCTCGGCTCGTACTCGGTGATCCCCGCGTCGTCCGGCTTGCGGGGCACGATGTGGAGATGAAAATGCGGGACGGCCTGGCCGGCTGCCTCCCCCTCGTTCCATGCCTCATGGAATCCCTCCGCGCCGAACGTGATCCGGAGCGCCGCTTTTATCTTTTCGGCAAGCGCGAAGATCGCCTCCTTTTCCTCTTTCGTAAGGTCGCTGAACTTCGCAACGTGCCGGACGGGAACGATAAGCGTATGCCCCGACGTGACAGGGATATAGGTCGGGAACGCCCACACGAGTTCGTCCCTAAAGATCGTCCCCCGGACGCCGGACAGGTTGCAGAACGCGCAGTCGGCCACGGGCTTCATTCCTCCACCTCCCCTTTTATCTCCTTAAACTCATTCTCAATCTCCCCCAACCTCTTCCGGCTCGCCTTGATAAGCTCCGCCGCTTTCTTTATCTTCCCGAGCGCCGCTTCCACATCCAGTTCCTCCTGCGCGTCAAACCACGCAAGGATCTTTCCGATCTCCTCCAACTGATGTTTGAAATCTTCTTTCGCGGGTTTCGCAGCCATTGGTTTTATTATACCGCGTTCGGAAAAAATTCGGCACGTGAGGGCCAATCCCAATTTTAGAATGATTTAATGGCTTGCGGAGCACAATGGGTTCATGGACTACGGGCTCGTTCGTGCCGAAGCCGGGAAATATTACCAAACGATCGGTGCTGTTTTTTCTCCGGCCCTACGGGAACTGATATATTTTTCCAATCACGGTTTCCGGCATATCCTTTTCAAACGAGGCCGCAAGGGGCGCGCAAGAAACCAGCAGATCAGACGCTTTTCCCTGCTTCCCTTGGCAGTTGAGCTCATTGGACTTTCTACCACCCACCAGGAATTTGAAATGACGGTGGAAATGCACCGCAGGAAGAATAAAATGGTTCGCTACTGGGGGATTATCGCGATTTTACGCGGCGAAAAGATCAAGGTCGTAATAAGAAAGATGGGCGAAAATGGCATGACACATTTTTGGAGCATTATCCCTGACTTCCAAACCAGCCCCAAGCGCGATGAAAAATTATTCGGATCAAAACCTCAGAACTAAAAACGCCGCTCGCGCGGTGTCTTTAGCGTGCTTGGGCTCAGCTTTGCCGAACGGGACGTTAGTCCCCCAAGCACACGATTATTATAGCATGACAGAGATTAAAAAATCATTAAAAAACACCTGACGAAGCCAACTGTTTTGCTACAATAACCAAGTAAGCATTTGGCTTACTCGTTTTTGATCGAAATCCGCCCTCACGGGCGGATTTCTGATTTTAATGAACTTTTTCCATGCTCAAACGATATTCAAAGTCCTCAACTATAATGACAGTACTATTGCCATTAGGCACCCGAGGACCCCGCAAGGGGTCCGTTTTTATTTAAGTAAACGTCTAAAAAATCATCACTCCTCCACCCTTGACCTCACCACCCCGTCCGCAAGTTCCGTGTTCAAAACATCTCCGGCGGTGACGTCCCGCACGCTCCGCACCAATTTCCCCGTCCGTCCCACATCATCCTTCCGCACGATCGCATAGCCGAGTCGCAAGGGCCTGCGCGGATCGTGGAGCCGCAGTAATCGCTCCGCGTTCGTGAGCGTTTCCCTCACGTGTTCAATCCCCTGCGCCGTGCGGTCCAAAACAGTGCTCCAGGCGGTATCCATGTCCGCGCGGATCCGTTCAAACCGCGATTCTATCCGGGAAAAAAGATACGCGACTTCCCTCACCTTCGCGTACGCCTCTTCCCACGGCGCGCTCAAAAGATGCGCCGTCGCGGTCGGGGTGGATGCCATAAAGTCCGCCGCAAGCGCGGCCAAGGGCACGTCTTTGTCATGCCCGATCCCTGCGATGACCGGCACCGGGAAATCCACGATCTCGCGCACAAGCTTTTCATTATTGAACGCCTGCAACGATTCAAGCGAGCCGCCGCCGCGGATCAGGACGAGCACGTCAAGCCGCCCCGCGAGCGCTTCCTTCCGCATAACGGCAAGCGCTTTCAAAAGAGGCACGACCGCTGCCTGGCCCTCCACGCGCGAATCCGCCGCGCGCACCTTGAACCCGAACTTCCCGAGGTTGTTCAGAAAATCATGGATAACGGCGCCCTTCATGGACGTGACGACGCCGATCTTCGTCGGATATTCCGGAAGCGGCCGTTTCCGCTCTGGCGCGAATACCCCCTCGGCTTCCAATTTTTTGCGGAGCGCGTCGTATGCCTTTTTAAGCGCCCCTTCGCCCACGAGCTCCACCGTGTCCGCGATAAACGACAATCGTCCGTTCGGCGCGTAAATGTTCGGGTGCCCCGAAAGGATCACTTCCATGCCCACTTCAAGCGTGACCCCGCAAAGGTCGTAGTTGCGGTTCCAGATGATGCAATCCAAAACGCCGCCGTCGTTCACGCCGCCGTCACCCTTGCCTTTGATCGTGAAATACACGTGGCCCGATGCCGCGCGTTTCAGTTCCGAGACCTCCCCCGTGATCCTCGCCGCCTGCGCCTTGAAGAACGTGTTCAGGATCTCTATATATTCGCCGATCGTGAAGACGCGGTCTTTTGCTTCAAGCTTTTCCATAAGATTGTTGAATCCGGTACACCACATCCTTCCGCTCCACGATGACCTCCCAGCCGCGGCGGCGCGCCGCGCGGTAGAGCTTCCCGTTCGGATTGAAGCAGATCGCCCGGGTGACGAGCTTTAAAAAAGGAATGTCGCCCTCCGTATCCCCCACGCCCACGGACCCGCGAAGCGTGACATCTTCTTTTGCAAGCACGCGTGCCACGATCTTCGCCTTGTCAAAAATAAGATCCTCAAACATCACCTTCCCGTTGAACCGCCCCGTGGGGCTAAGCTCGTACAGCAACCCGTACACTTTATGAAATCCCATCTGTGCGGCGAACGGCCCCACGATCCCGCGCGGCGAGTGCGAAATTGCGACGAGCCAATATCCCTTGCGCCGCAAAGCGTGAACGAGATCGCGCGTATAACGGTACACGCGGTTCTTGTGGAGCGCGACCACCTTTTTTGCCACGCGCGCGAAGCGGACATACGGCACGCCTTTGATATTTTTGAGGAACGCCCTCACGACACTTTTAATATAGGCGTCGTAGTCCCCCTTCCGGTCAAGCCATGCGCGTTTATCCCGCTCGTAGATCCGCATCGCGCTCGGCTTGAAGATCCCCTCGTGGATCAGCGCGTCCACAAGTTCAATGAGCAGGCTGGACCGGAAGATCGTCCCGTCAATGTCAAAAATAGCGAGCTTCTTTTTGCGCCCGGATTTGCGAGACATTAGGTTCAGTATACACCCGCCCAATGAAGATATTACGACGAACTGATTGACATTAATTAATAAATATACTAAAATATGGTCGGCCTTTAACTTGCTTTACTAGGCTTGTTAAATCACAAAAAAAGAAGGATAGGGGGATAGCATGCGATTGGAGATTAAGTGGGGGTGGTTCTACTTCGCTGTTGTTGTTCTGTTCGCTCTGGTCGTCCTTCCGGTGGTTTTGGAAATCAGCCGGCTCGACACTGTGTCGGAATGGCTGACCCTGAAGGACATACCATCTCTGAAAGCCGAGGAGATCATGAGCGAGCTCGATTCGCTAAAGGGGGAGTTCCAAAAACCTGCGAGTGACGATCCCCAGGAATATTTCAAACTCCAGGGACGCGCGAGACGTGCGGAGCTTTTACTCCAAAAGTACGAAGATCGCAGGGAGCGAGAGAAAGACCCGAGAATGGTAGTGATCTTGAGAATTCGAACAAGCGCTCTCCGAAGCAGTCACCTCGAGGAGCTCAAGCAGAAGTACGACAAGCGTTACCCCGAGGAAGCGATGCAGAAGGCGAGCCTTGCGTATTTCGGCGCGGGTAATCCGAAACCCGGAGAGCACAACGGTCCGGATTACGGAAGCCTGTGGCCGATACTCCGCTTAGCGTACTTTCAGTCATTACCGCTGGCGCTCGTTTTCTTCCTGCTACGGCTCCGAGGGAAAGGGCTGAAAATCCCGATTGAGACCTGGCGCATGGCGTTGGCGACCATTGGATGGCCAATCTCGATATTCCTATACCCGTCCAAAATCGATCCGCGGAAACAACTGATAGCGGCACTGCGGTTCGCGTCATTCGTAATCACAACCGTGCTTTCTTTCGGAAGTATGGGTGGGATCGCGAAAGCGCAAACCGGCGCGGGCGGAAAAAGGCGCAACACAGACAGTTCTGCGCAGATAGCCAAGACCACTGGCAGCCTAAATGTAGAAGTTCTGCCGTTCACGCCTAATGGCTTCGCTGGCGATATGGTGGAACCAAATTACACTTAGGCGGTCCAGACGCCGTACGGAAAAATCTCTGGCTCCGGGTTCGCGGAAATCGGGAAGGTGCCGTTTCTCACGAACAATGCAGTTAACTACACGGCACCCTTGAAGCGCCTGCAATTCCTCTCCTTCACCTCAGAACAAGGGGGAACCTCAAAACACCCCTTCATGCAATTGGGAGGAAAAGTCCGGCTGACCGAAGCTCCTCTAATCGGGGGGCTGCTGAGCAAGGTATTCAAAAACCTTACCGTCGGCCAGTTTTCCCGAGTCGCCGGCGTGCGCGTTCCACAAGAGACACTCATTGTTTGGGGAACCAAGGAGTTGCCTCTCGGCCACGGGATGTTTCTGTCCGGAGCCGGTTATTACCGTGCACGTGGCGGCCATCGTCCCGATGCAGGCGAACCGGAGGTTTGGCTCAGGCACAGGTCGTGGAAACATCTACGGCTCGGCCTGAACACAAATATCTCCGGCGGTGTCCTCACGCCCCGATTCGGTCTGAATTACGTTTTCTGATATTTCGTCTTGTCTACACGGCAAGACGGCGCCGTTCCACCAGGGAACGGCGCTCTTCATTTTAGAACCTGTTATACTTTTCTTATGGTCCAGCTCGTCGTTGCCGTCGTTATCTGCGAACTCGCTGGCGCCGTGGGTTCCATATTTACCGTCCCTGCCATTTCTGGCTGGTACGCGGGGCTTATAAAGCCCGCTCTGAATCCTCCAAACTGGATCTTCGGCCCCGTCTGGACAACGCTTTATCTTTTGATGGGCATCGCGGCGTTTCTTGTGTGGCAAAAAGGATTTGAACGCACCGAGGTCCGGACCGCGCTCATCATATTCGGCGTTCAATTGCTCTTGAACATGGCGTGGTCGGCGATATTTTTCGGCGCGCACAACCCCGCGGGCGCATTCGCGGACATCGTTCTTCTCTGGCTCGCGATCCTCGCCACTATTCTTACGTTCTATAAAATCTCTCCCGTGGCCGCATATCTTCTTCTGCCCTATATCCTCTGGGTCAGCTTCGCCGGGTATTTAAACTACGCCGTCTGGACGCTGAACTAGCAAACAACGCCTGGTGCGTTCCTATCCCCAGCTGAACTCCCTTCCGAAGTGGCCCCACGCGGCCGTCTCTAACCATTTCACCTCGCTCAATTTCAGAAACGTGAAAATTCCTTTTGGCGTGAGGTCGTATCCTTCTATCGGGAACTCTTCGCCATTCACTTCTATGACCGCCATCACGGGTTCCGCTTTCCCGATCGCGTAGGCGAGCTTCGCGCGCGCGGTCTTTGCCTCCGGATGGTTCTTCAAATAATCCACTGCGATCCGCCGCGTCATGTACGCGCCCGACCGGTCCACTTTTGTGTAATCTTTTCCCGAAAATGAGCCGCCGCCCACGCCGACCTCCGGGCCATAGTTGTCTATCACGATCTTCCTGCCGGAGAGTCCCGAATCCGCATCAAAGCTCCCAAGCGTCCACTCGCCTGCCGGATTTATCAGATATTCTTGGGCGTCGTACCCGAATTCCTGCATCGCCTTCTGTGCAAGCGCGAGGAGTTCCGCATTCTTTGTGTTCTGGAAACTTGCGACGACCGTGCGCACTTTTGGCGTTCCGTTCCCCGTACCGCTCGGCCATTCCACCGTCACCTGCGTTTTCCCGTCGTACGGATATTTTTCGTAGATCGCGCGGCACAGTTTCCGCGCGAGTTCGTATTCAACCGGCATGAAATTTTCCGTTTCGCGCGTGGCATAGCCCATCATGATCCCCTGGTCTCCTGCGCCACCCGTGTCCACGCCCTGCGCGATCTGCGGGCTTTGCCTCGTAAGGTACGGATGAACTTCGTATTCCTGACCCACGATTCTCTTCACCACCATGGGAATGTCCACCTCGGTCGCGCTCGTGACCTCGCCCGAGATCGTGATGTGTCCGTGCCCGCCCATCACCTCCACCGCCACGCGGCTTCGCGGCCCCCCCGCTTTGTCGCCCGCAAGATAAGCGTCAAGAAGCGCGTCCGCAATCTGGTCGCAGGCCTTGTCCGGATGCTTCGGCGAAACGAACTCCGCGGTTTTTATAATTGTGCTCATTTTTAATTAATTTATTTCTATTTAATTTATTTTCCGGCGCCTTCAGGAAAACCTCCCGCAAACAATTTCCCAACCGAACAGAATAAAAAATGCCCTTCCCCAAAGAAAAGCATTGCGACCTTTATCTTTCCCTTGCGGGCTGGATGTGACACCCTTTCGTCGCCGCGCAATTGCGCCTTGCCGGGGGTTGTCGGTGGGTCATTGGGCCAGTTCCCTCGCCACGCTCAAGATAAACTGTTTAGTTGTAGGGTTGAGTATAACATATTTTGTTATCCACAGGCGGTACCTTGACACAGCAAGGTAGCTTGCTATAATGGGACTATGCCCACAGAAAAGGCGCCTAAAGCAAAGGACAAATTCACCCCGATACGGAAGGGCCTTCTTGAGCTCGTGGTTTTAAAGATCATCGGGGCGCACAAGGTCTACGCCGCGGATATTCTGCAGATCCTCGTGGACACCGAATTTGAAACGCAGGAGGGCACGCTCTATCCCCTTTTGAGCGAGCTCCGGCGTGAGGGGAGCGTGGACTATGAATGGGTGGAGTCCGCCGCAGGCCCGCCGCGGAAATATTATCGCCTCACGGACGGAGGCAAGGAGCAGCTTGAGGAATTGGAAGCATATTGGGAAATCCTGGACAAATTCATCAAAAAAGTCGGAACAAAACAAATCAAAACAAGAATATGAATAAAGTTATCACCATCAATCTGAACGGCAGGGCGTACCAGTTGGAGGAAGCGGGCTACGATGCCTTGCGAAAATATTTGGATCACGCCGCTACGACACTCAGAGATAATCCGGACAAGGACGAGATCATGGCGGACTTTGAACAGGCGATCGCGGACAAGTGCGACAGCTATTTGCGCGGCGGGAAAAACGTAGTCACGGAAAAAGAGGTGGAAGAGATCATCGCGAAGATGGGGCCCGTGGAGGGAGCGCGGGCGGGCGCGGATACGGACGCAGGTGCAGCTGCATCCGGCGCTCAAAAAAAATCCGCAGCGCCGAAGCGGCTCTATCGCATCTTTGAAGGATCGATGTTGAAGGGTGTCTGCACCGGCCTTGCGGCGTATTTCAATATTGACGTTACGCTCGTCCGCGTGCTTTTTGTGCTGCTCACTATATTTACAGGCGGGGGTTGGATCGTCGCATATATTGTCCTCACGCTCGTGATGCCCATCGCGCACACGGAAGATGAGATCGCGCAGGCACATGGCGAACCGCCGCTCACCGCGCAGGATTTCATTGACCGAGCGCGGGTGGAATACGAAAAATACCAACCCGATCCGAGCAAAAGCAAGCAGGAATGGAAACAAAAAATGCGCGCGTGGAAGTACGAGATGCGCGCGAAGCGGCACGCGTGGCGGAAGGAACGGCGAAGGGACCGGGACATGCGGCGCGAGGAAGCACGCGCGGAGCATCGCGGATGCGGCGCGTGCGGCTGGTTCGGCGCGCTCGTCGGAACGATCGTGAGCGTTGCACTCTTCGTACTCTTTGTCATCGCGCTCTGGTCGCTCGTTTTCCACGGCACGGTCTTCGGACATGCTTTAGGCGTTGGCCATCCACTCTGGGTTTCCATCGTATTTATCATCGCCCTCTTCTGGCTTGTCTCGCTCCCCTTCCGGCATCTCATCCACAACGCCCACTGCTATTCCCGCAACGGCTACTACTATCACCATCACGAAAGCGGGTTCCTTACGCTGATCCTCCTCATCCTCTTTATTTACACCACAATCGCACTCTTCCCCGCCGTTCACGACGCGTGGAATTCACTCATTGCCTATCTCCAAGCGGTACGATAGACCGGCGGCAGGTTGACAAAACGCTGACCGAGCATTACAACAATTAGCGGGAGGTGCACAATGCACCAAATGATTAGAATAGGATGGCGCATCCGACGCTCTTTGTTAATCGGGTATCTGCGCGCGAAACGACTGCTGAAACGATTATTCCCACAATCGCCGAAACAGTGGTGGCACGAAAAGGGACCTTACTTCATTGAGGACGTAATTATTGGATTTCTCTTGGCCCTTGGGAGCGTCGCCCTCTTCGCTGTTATAATAGGATCGATAATTCAACCAAAATGTGTCGCTCCTTGGGTGGCCATGTTGGTTGGCGGAGCGGCGTTGTTTTGGGAACGCCTCACAGCGGAGGGACTGGAACGCACCATCTGTAATTCCTGCCTCCTCTTTACTTGCTTTTGGACATACTCCTACGGTGCCCTGACAGGTAACGTTTCGTCTGGGGTAACGATGGGAGTGTCTATCGGTATCTCCATCGTGAGACTCATCCGCCGCCCGGATTCTTCGTAGAAAGAACCGGGCGGTCACACTTTTTTGCCTTCTTTTTTATATCTTTAAAAACGTGCGAAAAACGCGTATGATGGGCTTATTACGTCATGGAACCGCGCTACGACATAAAAGAAGTTGAGTCCAGAATTTACGAGCGCTGGGAAAAATCCGGATTTTTCAATCCCGACGTTTGCGTCGAAAAAGGAGTGGCTGAGCCGGACGCCAAACCGTTCACGATTATCATGCCGCCAACGAACGCGAACGGCAATCTTCATGCGGGCCACGGCCTTGTGCTCACCGTGGAAGACATCATGACGCGTTATCATAGGATGCGCGGTCACAAAACCTTATGGTTGCCGGGATTGGACCACGCCGGATTTGAAACGCAAGTTGTGTACGAACGGCAATTGGAGAAAGAAGGACGTTCCCGTTTTGGCATGGACCACGACCAGCTTTATAAAGAGATATCGGAATTCACGCTCAACAACAAGAAAAATATAGAGGACCAAACGAGGAGTATGGGAGCATCGTGCGACTGGTCGCGCGAAAAATTCACGCTTGACCCCGATGTCGTGAAAACTGTGTATCATACCTTCAAGAAGCTGGCGAATGACGGTTTGGTATATCGCGGGAGAAAAATCGTAAACTGGTGCCCCAAGCATCAAACATCGCTCTCGGACCTCGAAACCAGCGATGAGGAGCAAACCGACAAATTTTATTATCTGAGATACGGGCCGTTCACGATCGCCACGGCGCGGCCCGAAACAAAGTTCGGAGACAAATATGTCGTCATGCACCCTGACGACAAACGGTACACAAAGTACAAAGATGGTCAAAAAATAGAATTGGAGTGGATCAATGGCCCCATCACGGCGACGATAATCAAGGATACCGCCATTGACATGGGCTTTGGGACTGGCGTCATGACAATAACTCCCTGGCACGATCCCGTGGATTTTGAAATCGCCGAACGGCACGGGCTGGACCGGGAACAGATCATTGACTTCAACGGGCGGCTTCTCCCCATCGCGGGAGAATTTGCCGGCATGAAAATATTGGACGCACGGCCGAAAATCATTGAGAAACTGAAAGCCAAAGGACTCGTTGAAAAGATAGACGAGCATTATGCCCATGTGGTGAAAAAATGCTACAAGTGCGGAACGCTCATCGAACCCCAGATCAAAGACCAATGGTTCGTGAAAATGAAGCCGCTTGCAGCGCCGGCTATCAAAGCTATTGAGCGTGGTGACGTCACGTTCCTGCCGGAGCACTATAAAAAGATATCTCTCCACTGGCTTGAGAACATCATCGACTGGAACATCTCGCGACAGATCGTATGGGGAATCCCTATCCCCGCGAAGATTTGCGAACGATGCGGCAAAGGCGTCGTAGACATTGAAAATACCGTTATAAAATGCCCCGACTGCAAAAGCGACGTGCGGCAGGAAACCGATACCTTTGACACATGGTTCTCGTCAGGCCAGTGGCCATACGCCAGCTTGGGCTATCCCGATTCAAAGGATTTCAAAACTTTTTATCCCACGAGCGTCATGGAAACTGCCGGGGAAATCATCTTTTTCTGGGTCGCGCGCATGATCATGTTCGGCCTTTATGTTACCGGCACGGTCCCCTTCAAGACTGTCTATCTCCATGGTCTTGTCCTTGATGCCAAGGGGAAAAAAATGAGTAAGAGCCGTAATAACGTTATCAACCCGCTTGATCTTACCGTAAAGTACGGCACCGACGCTTTCCGAATCGGACTGATTATTGGCAACACCCCCGGCACATCGCTCGCGCTCAGCGAGAACCGTATCCGCGGCTATCGCAACTTCTCCACGAAGCTCTGGAACATCGCGCGGTTTATCCAGATGAACAAACCCGTGGAAATGGACGCCGCTGACGCCACGACCGCCACCGCGAACGCCGCGCGTGCGGACGAGCCGGCGCTCGCAAAGCACGAAGAAGTAAAAGAGCTCGCCGCGCTCAAAAAAGAAGTGACGGCACACCTTGAAAGTTTTGATTTCCATCTCGCGGCGGAAAAACTTTATCATTATGTCTGGCATACGGTTGCCGACAAGATTGTGGAGGCCAAAAAAAATAAGCTCCGCGACGGCACCGCGGCAGAAAAAGCGGAAAGCTACGCGCTCCTTGAACACCTGCTCTTGGAGTCGCTCAAAATGCTCCATCCGTTCATGCCATTCCTCACGGAAGAGATATACGATATTTTCCGCCCGGGGAAAATGCTCATGGTAGAGAGGTGGTAGCGAGATGATACAATAAAACAATGCCCTTGGTTGTTGTCACGCTCGTGTTCGGCCTCCTGCCCGGATTCGCCTGGCTCGTGTTTTATTTCACCGAAGAACCGCATCCCGAGCCGAAGCGCCTGATCGTGCTCACATTCTTCGTGGGCGTTGCGTTCGGGTTCTTCACGATTGTTATTGAACAGATATTTGGCCATGCGGAGAACCAATGGGGTATCCAGGAATTTTCCCTTATTTCGCTCGCGGGACTCGCGCTCATTGAAGAAGTGATGAAATTCGGCGCGGCGTATTTCGCGGTCGGCAAAAGCCCGCTGCTTGATGAGCCGGTGGAACGCATGCTTTACATGATCGTGGCCGCGATGGGATTCGCGACGTTGGAGAATATCGGTGCCGTTTCTAATATCTCTCTCGGAGTTTCGCAGACGGCACTGGTTGGCATGTTCTTCGCGACCGCCTCGCTCCGGTTCGTGGGCGCCACCCTACTCCATGCGCTCACGTCGGGCATCGTGGGATACCACTGGGCACTCGGCATTGCGCGGAAGAAAATAGGGCAAAATCTTGTGATTGGCCTTGTAATCGCTACTGCCTTGCACGCATTTTTCAACTATCTTATACTGAATTACGGGGATGCGACGTATGTGGTCGTATTCCTTCTCATCGTCGGCTTCTTCGTACTGAACGACTTTGAGAAATTGAAAGTATCCCCTGCATAATTATGGACACGCAAGACGAAAAATTTTTTGAATCATTGGCGGGTGCGAAGTCGGATGCCGGTGCACATTACGAAGTTGAACTCGCAAAAGCCGACGCGAGCGTACTCGCCGCGCGGCCGAAAGCGACGCGCCAGAAACTAGAGCCTGTGAACGAACCGGAGGGGCAGCTCACTGTAGACGTATACCAGACGCCTTCGGAAATCGTCGTGGAATCCGCGATCGCGGGCGTGAAGCCGGAGGATATTGACGTGAATGTGACGCCTGATTCCATCGTGATCCGCGGCGCGCGTGAGCGCGTACGGAGCGCCGAGAGCGAGGATTATCTGTATCAGGAATGCTACTGGGGCCGGTTCGCACGCTCCATCATCCTTCCCCAAGAAGTTGATCCCGAGGGCGCGAGCGTGACCTTCAAGAACGGCATCCTCACGGTGCATTTGCCAAAAGCGAACAAAAGGAAATCGAAGAAGCTGAACGTGAAGGCGGAGTAGCGCGGGACGACGCTGACCGGGACCCCCTGCGCCGCGCGCCCCGTGCCCGGCGCAATGCCCAACCAGTAACCGTGCGGAGTTGCAAAAAGTTCCGTTTTCGCATATCATAATCGCCATGAGACAATGTGCTCTCTGCCATAAGGGCTCACAAATGGGCGGCGCGCGCCGCCTGCTTCGCGGCCACTATAACCCCGTGAACTGGAGCCGCAAGTATCCCAATTTGCAGTACGCCAAAGTAAACGGCGTGCGGAAGCTCATCTGCACGAATTGCCTGAAGACACTCGCAAAAAAGCCAGCGGGTGCTAAAACCGCATAGTCACAAAGTGAAACCTCTTGAAGTACAACCCCCCGTCGCAGAAGGCCGCTCAGGATTAAAGCGTCTTGAGGCATTTATTGAAACAGCGGCGGCGGAAGCCCGAATGCAGGGTGTCCCCCTGCGGCCAGATGGGCGCATCGACATGCTTGCCTATAAGGCAATCTACCCCGAAGCCGGACAAGATCTTGCGCATACAAGGGAAGGCCAACTGAACGCCGAGATGCTTCACAAAGAGCGGCTGATGACTGGCGGCGAAAAACTAGAAATGCTTGCCTACGCCCTCTTCCACAAATATTTCGGATCTGGTTTCATCATTGCCCGATCATCGCCCCACGACGACATGATACACGGGGTTGATACGATTATTTTTGAAAAGGTGACCGGAAATCTTGTCTGCGCCTTCGACGAGGTCGGCGCAATGGAAGGCGATGCTTTTGAAAATAAGAAGGCGCTGGTACAGGACCGCAACATCAACGGCGGCGGCGCGACCTTGAAATACGGTTTTCGGCTCGGCGATGAGGATGGGAAGAAGGGCATAGCCCTAGACAGCGTTGCCCACGTTCCTCTCTTTTATTTTGCATTTCCGAGCGATCTGGTTGAAAAAGGAATAAACGAATTTTCTCCTTCTCCGAACGAACACCCCGACTTTGAAAGAAAATTATTCAAATATTTCATCGATGCCATCGCATTGCAAGTAAGCGCCCTAGAGTTACGCAGCGGGAGGTTGCACCCCGATTTAAATCGAAAACTGCAAAACTTCAAAAAAGTGGTAGAGTTATTAAGAAAAAGAAAATAGAAGGACGGGCCGTAGTATACCGGTAGTACAAGCGCATGGGGTGCGTTTAGACCGGGTTCGATTCCCGGCGGCCCGACGATGAACCATAACGAAGAACAATACCTCTCCCACGCGCGGAATGAGATCACGGAACATTACGTGTATCATGCGCTTGCGCGCCGCGAGAAAAAACCGGAAAACAAGGCACTTCTCCAAAAGCTTTCCGCGCACGAAAAAACGCATTACGAATTCTGGAAGACGCTTCTGCCGGGCATTGATCCGAAGCCCTATTGGTTCGGCCGCTGGGCTACTCCGCTTCTTGCAAGCGTCTTCGGTGTCACTTTTACGGCAAAGTGGATGGAATCGCACGAAAAGAATTCAACCGCGACGTACCAAGCAATGCTCCCCGTTCTCCCCTCTTTACACAAAGAGCGTTTACAAAAAATCATTGAAGATGAACAATCGCACGAGCAGTCGTTCATCGGACAGTTGAGGGAAAAACGCGTCGCTTACGTCGGGTTTGTGGCCCTCGGACTCGCTGACGCGATCGTAGAGATCACGGGCGTGCACGCGGGATTCCTCGGCGTCACGGGTTCCACGCTCATTGCCGGTATCTCCGGCGTCATCGTCGGATTCGCCGCCGCGATTTCCATGGGCTCGGCGGCATACCTCCAAGCGAAGCAAGACCCGGGCAAGTCACCGGTCCTTTCCGCGTTCATCACCGGCATCTCCTACATGGTCTCCGTGATTTGCCTCGCGCTCCCCTATTTCCTCATCCGCACGATGCTTATGGCATTCGTCACCTCCGCCTCGGTCGGCATCATTCTCCTCGCCGCGTTCACATTCTACGGCGCGGTTATCTTTGACAGGAAGTTCACGCGCGAGTTTAGCGAATCGGTCTCTTTAATGCTCGGCACCGCACTCGCGACATACCTCTTAGGCAAAATCGTCAGTGCCGCAGCCCACGTGAACGCCTCAAGTTTTTAACATATCCTACTTCTATGGACCTCACGAAAAAACATTGCATCCCGTGCGAAGGCGGCATGCCGCCCCTGGACCCCGAACGCGTGCCGAACTATTTGAAGTACGCGCCCGGCTGGACGTCTCCCGATGGAAAAAAGATCACGAAAGAATTCAAGTTCAAAGATTTCAAAGAAGCGATGGCTTTCGTTAATAAGGTAGCGGACCTCGCAGAATCGGAGGGGCACCATCCTGATATTTACATCTTCTACAATCTTGTCCGTTTTGAACTCACGACGCACGCCATCGGCGGTCTCTCCGAGAACGATTTCATCCTCGCCGCAAAGATCAATCAACTTGCCGCGCAATAACGACATTTGTTGTTCTGCGGGTAATTTTGTTGTGAGAACCTAGCGGAGGCGAGGAAACAGCACCGTGCGAGTGAGCAGAAAATTTGACGGGACCCCCGTGCTTGCCGCGGAGGGTGTCAAATTTTCGTAAGCGAACGAGCGCAGTGCCCGAGCCGAAGCGGGTTCGAACAACAAAATTACCCGCAGGATAGCAAAAAGCCGGCATCGCGCCGGCCCCTTGCTTATCCCGCCTGATCTCTGGCTTTCCGCCAAGTGGGTGGGCTCAGCTGCAATCCACGGACCGCAGCGATTTGTCCTCCCTTTTATAATTATTTGATCCGAGATCTGTGGCGGGACACCATTATTATACCTGGCAGCGAGGGAAAAAGGAAAGCAAGCTTTCCTTTTAACCGAGCGAACCAGGTATATACGCGCAGCGTATATACCCCATCCGCGAACGGCTTGGTGCAAACCCCCGTGTGTTACAATCTACCTCGTACCTCACCCATGACGAAAAGAGCAAGAAGGGCCATCTTTTATACGCTCGTCGCGGTCTTTGTCGTCCTTGGCGTGGGCGTAGTGCTCTATGCCCAAGGATGGCGATTTGATTTCGCCCTATGGCGCGCGGAAAAGGTCGGGGCGATTTACGTGCAATCCTTTCCGCGAGATGCCAGTATTTTTTTGAACGACAAGCCAATCCCGAACCAGTCGGGATTTCTTTCCCGCGGCACACTCATTTCCGAACTCTTCCCGCACAACTATTCTTTAACACTCAAAAAGGGCGGCTACCTCGACTGGCACGAGAATGCCGAAGTGCTTCCTTCGCTCGTCGCTGCACTCAAGTACGCGGTCCTTGTTCCTGATGCGCCCGCGACCACTTCGGCGGTCTCCTTCAAAAATTTTTTCGTCGCGTCGGGGGAATTCATTTCGCAGACGGCGAGCGACGCCATCGTCTGGCGCGGTAATACGATCGGCCATGGAGACCTCACGAGCGAAAGCAGCAATTTCAAAAATATTATTTTAAAAAGCGGGGGGGGCGGTGCATATCTCCTCTATGACTTTGACAATGGTACCTCCACCAATCTTTCGGCGTTGTTCACGGGCAATATCACAAGCATCGCGATTGATCCGTCCGACGCAACCAAGGTTGTCGCCGCGGGCGACCGGCGGGTGTGGATCGTTGACGCGGCACTCGCGTCGTCTTCCATGATTGAGCAGGTACCCGCCGGCACCGTTTTGGGAACCGCACCGCCGGCGCTCTCCCCCGCTTTCATCGCTTGGACAAGATTCAGAAACGCTTCCGGCACCACCGTCGTTCTCTACGACAAATTCACAAAAACGACGACGAAAAGTGCGTTGGCCGTTCCGGGAGAGACCCTCGCGCTCGCGTGGGCAACCCCCAACCTTCTCGCCGTCCTTCAAAATGACGGCGCACTGTACCTTTACGACATTAACGCCGCAACATTCCAAAAATTAGCGGACTCCGTGAAAACGTTTTCGGTCGCGGACGACGGTTCGGCGATCGCGGCCTTGGAAGAGAGGAGTTTGGAAGTGCTCCCGCTCACAGATGCGCAAACCTACCACCGGTTTAACCTCCCCGACGTAAAGAACGCCGTCCGTACAATCTGGTATAAGGATATGAATCATCTTTTCGTCGTGTATCCCGATTCCGTTTCCTTCCTGGATATTGACGATCTTGGCCTCCGCAACTTTGTCACCGTCGCAAAAGGGACATTGCCCCTTTACAAACCGCAGGAAAATATTTTCTATCTCATAAATTCTTCCAGTAAACTCGCGCAATTTGACTTCCCATCGTAAAGTTGATGAAAGAATTGCTATCCACACCTCCCCTTTGACAGGGCATGGTGGTAGAATGGTTCTACGTCGACATTAAATATCAATTAATTTTTCATAAATGATTTTTGGGAAGCATCATTTCACAGAAGTAAGAAAAAGGGATGGGCGCATAGTGCCGTTCGATCAAGCGAAGATCACGAACGCCGTTGCGAAGGCGATGAACGTGACCGGAGAGGCCAAATCAAAGGAGGATGCGGAGAAAGTTTCGGAGCAAGTGGTAGCTACGCTTGAAAAAAAGTTCCCAAAGGACCATATCCCCACGATAGAAGAGGTCCAGGATATCACAGAGACCCAGCTTATCCTCATGGACTACGCGAAAACGGCGAAGGCATACATTTTGTACCGTGCCGACCGTGCGCAGATCCGCGAGATGAAGCGCGAGATCCCGGAGCGTGTGCGGCAACTCGCCGAAGAAAGCAAAAAATATTTCAGGAACCAGCTTGCCGAATTCGTGTACTACCGGACGTACTCAAAATGGATCCCCGAAGAGGGCCGGCGCGAAACGTGGATAGAAACGGTTGACCGCTACATGGATTTCATGAAAGAAAATCTCGGCGAGAAACTTACCGACGCCGAGTACGCAGAAGTGCGGGAGGGAATTTTAAAACAGGAAGCGATGCCCTCCATGCGGCTTTTGCAATTTGCCGGAAAAGCGGCGCGCTCTACGAATGTCGCCGCGTTTAACTGTTCATACCTCGCGCCACAGAAGCCGGAGGACTTCGCCGAGATGATGTACATCTCCATGTGCGGCACGGGCGTCGGCTTCTCCGTGGAAAGCCAGAACGTACAGAAGCTCCCCCAGATCAAACGGCAGACCGGGAAAAAACTGGATGCGCACGTGATTGCGGACAGCAAGGAGGGATGGTGCGACGCTCTTACAATCGGTTTGAAAACATGGTTCGACGGAAAGGACATTGATTTTGATTTTTCGCAATTGCGTCCCGCAGGCGCGCGCCTTTACACGATGGGTGGAAAAAGCTCCGGACCGGAACCGCTCCGCGCACTCCTCTCCTTCGCACGGAGGAAGATCCTCGCGAAACAAGGGCGTCGTCTTTCAAATATTGACGTGCACGACATCTGCTGCAAGATCGGCGAGATCGTCGTCGCGGGCGGCGTACGCCGGAGCGCCACAATTTCGCTTTCCGACCTTGATGACCAAGAAATGCGGAATGCAAAGAATGGCCAGTTCTGGATGACGGAACCCCAGCGTTCCATGGCGAACAATTCCGCGGTATACACGGAAAAGCCCAATTCCACGCAGTTCCTTGAGGAATGGATCTCGCTCGCGAAGAGCGGCACGGGCGAACGCGGCATCTTCAACCGCGGAGGCCTTGTCTACCAACTCCCCGAACGCCGCAAGAAATTCCTGAAGGAAGAGATCAACCGCCTGGGCACGAACCCCTGCGGTGAGATCATCCTCCAACCGAAGGAGTTCTGTAATCTCTCCGAGGTCGTGGCCCGCGCGGAGGATACCGAAGCAACACTCACAAGGAAGATGCGGCTCGCGACGATCCTTGGCACCTACCAATCCGCACTCACCAATTTCCCCTATCTCTCTAAAGAGTGGAAGCAAAATTGCGACCGCGAGCGGCTTTTGGGCGTTTCCATCACCGGCCAGTGGGATTGCGCCGCGGTCCGCGACGAAAATGTCCTTCGCAAGCTCCGTGACCACGCGGTGAAGATTAACGCGGAGTATGCGGACCGCTTCGGCATCAGTGCTTCAATGGCGATCACATGCGTAAAACCGTCAGGCAATCTCTCGCAGACGGTTGATTCGTCCTCCGGCCTCCACCCGCGCCACGCGAAGTATTACATCCGCCGCGTACGCATCGCCGCGACCGACGCGCTATTCCAAATGATGAAGGACCAGAAGGTCACTTACTCCCCCGAAGTTGGTCAGTCGCTTTCCTCCGCAAATACATACGTAGTGGAATTCCCAGTGAGGGCTCCCGAGGGTGGGCTTACGAAGAACGATCTTACCGCGCTTGACCAACTTGAACACTGGAAGAAGGTAAAAGCGAATTACACCGAACACAATCCTTCCATCACGGTCTCCGTCGGCGAGAACGAGTGGGTGGACGTTGCGGATTGGGTCTACAAGAACTGGGATATGATCGGCGGACTTTCCTTCCTCCCGCGCGAAGACCACGCATATCTCTTGGCGCCTTACGAAGAAATCACAAAAGAACGTTATGAAGAGGTGCTCGCCAAAATGCCCGAAATTGACTTCTCGCAGATCCTTCTTTACGAACGGGAAGATACGACCGATGTGAAGAAGGAGCTCGCATGCGTAGGCGGCATTTGTGAAATTGAAGATGTTCCGGCGGAAATAACCGTGAAGGCGTAGGCGCATCGCCGAGCGCGATCGGACGCAGCACAACTTTCCCGCTCGCGACGATCGTTCCCTTCATTCCATTCTTTCCCCGCCTCTCGCGTGGAGATCTTTCTCAATATCCTCTATCTCCTTCGCAATGTGATGGATCTCCTCCTCAATGTGGGGCAATTCCGCCGATTCCCTTTCCACGCCCTTTTCGGTTTTTCCCGTAATTTCCTCTTCCTTCTCCGTACGCGTGATCAAAACCTCCCCGCTCAAAAGCTCGGACACAAAAAGTCCCGTGGAGAGCAGAAGGAGTCCGCCGACAACGAGCGACAAAGCGCTGTCAAGACCCGACGCCCAGTCAATGCTCGTCGTCGTGTCGTTCGCCGATATGAAGTTGAGCGCGAGGAAGTCGGCAAAATGCCACACGCCGCGCCAAAAGAGAACGACGCCGACTCCGGCCACGAATGCATAGAGCAACGGATGGCGCTTTAACCTCCGGCGTATCGCCCGTTCCAGCTTCGTAAGGAATTGCATATGTTCTCATTATAACAATTTTCAAAGTGCTATACTGGTAAGGATGACTATTGGTTTCTACACTTCCAAGCGCTATTTCGATCTCAAGAAAGCGGCGGTGGAGGAGGCCGCGAAGCGGCTCGGCATTGAAGCGACCGTCGCCGCCGACAACACCTTCCGTCCATCCCTTCCCTCGCAGACATTCGGGTTTGAAGAGCTTTTCAAAAGGGCAAGGTCCTGCGCAGCGGAAGCGGTCAACCGCGAAGGTATAGACGTGGGCGTGGGAATAGAAAATTCGCTTGTTTTTATCTTCAACGCGAACGAATGGTATTACGTGATCTGCGCCGCCGTGAAGACCAAAGAAGGCAAGACCGCGGAAAGCTTCACCCCCGGCATACGCGTACCGCTGTGGATGATCAAAGAAATACAGGATGGTCACATCAAAATTGACGCCCTCACCCAGAGCCTCGCGGGAGAGGAAGACCCCGTCATATACTTTTCCGGGAAAACGCTCACAAGGAAGGACCTTATGATGCCCGCCCTGCTCTTGGCACTTTCAAACCTTAGCCTGGAGAAGCACTCGTAGCGCGCGGCAGTACCACTACCCTTCTTAATCTGTTCACTTATTCTTCTTATCCTGCTGAAGCGTCTCAAGAGCTTCTTTGACCGTCGTCATGAACTGTGCCGGGAAAATGATCGTGGAGTTCTTTTCGGTGGCGATTTCCGCCATCGTTTGGAGCGTACGAAGCTGGAGGGCGACGGGATGCGCGGCAATGATCTCGGCTGCTTGCCCTAATTTTTCAGCCGCTTGAAATTCGCCTTGTGCGGCAACGATCTTTGCCCGCCGCTCGCGTTCGGCCTCCGCCTCCTTCGCCATCGCCCGCTGCATGTTGTCAGGCAGGATAACATCCTTGATCTCAACCGCGGTTACCTGGATGCCCCACGGCTCCGTATGGACGTCGATCACGTTCTTTATCTTTTCATTGATATCAACCGTCTGTGATAAAAATTGGTCGAGCATAAATTGGCCCACGACATTCCTGACCGTCGTTTGGCTGATCTGGTTCACCGCGTCGTGGACATTTTCAATCGCGACCACGGATTTTTGAGCGTCCACCACGTGGTAGTACGCCACCGCCGCGATGTCAATGGAAACGTTGTCCTTCGTGATGATCTTCTGCGACGGGATGTTCATGGTGACAGTGCGAAGGCCGACGCGCACCATCTTCTCAAAAATCGGGAGGACGTAGATCAGGCCAGGGCCGCGCGCGCCCACGAGGCGGCCCAAGCGGAATACAACCGCCCGCTGATATTCCTTTATCACCTTGATCCCCGCGAGGAGAATGATGACGATGACGATAACTATGTAGGTGAGCCACTCCATATGACCATTATATACCCCTATTCACATTTTGAACATATGGTTACTGCCGTAGCCTCATCACAAAAACCGTGGCATGTTGAATCATGTTTTCCACTTCTTGATCCGAAAGTCCTAGTTTTTTAGGCGAAACTAATTCGCCCGCGACCTCAAGGAAACTGTGCCGTTCAACGCTAAACCCAAGGTCTTCAAAGAACTTCTGCGCTGCGTCTTGATCCTCAAAACTGTTTGTTTTAACGTCAATTCCCGACATCGCCTTCACCCTCGCGTGATTGTCCGTTCTCTCCTCCTCATACGCCAATACCCTTTTTGTGCTGATGTCGGAAGTAATCCATGCGCCGCCGAATTTCCGAAGCAGGGCGCGGACATTCTCCGCCACGATCTTTTTCTCGTCGGGGGTCAAATATCGCAGCAACCCCTCATTCACCACCGAGATGGGCTCGTCTTTGAAATAACGAGCGGCGGCAAAAAGGGAGCCCTCATCCAGGGCGTTCCCATCCTCCACGTGGAGATTGCTTTGCGGTTTCGCCTTGCCCTTCGCAAACAGATTTTGGAGCATCTCCCTCTTGTGCGCCGCCATTGCCGGAAGATCAACCTCCACGTATTGCAACGACGGATCTGCTTCTGCCGTCGCGAGCCCCCGTCCCGCAAGGCCCGTAGCGAGTTCCAAAATTTGGTTTGTCTTGTTCTCCTTCAGCAGCCAGTTGATAAGTTTGTAACGGGCTTCAAATTGCGGCGCGAGAGCGAGTTCGGACCGCCTTATGCTTCCCATATATTCCAATTGAACCGGATCGGCTGGTTTCACTACACTATCAAGTTCTTCAAAGATCTCCTCGGCATATTTAATATCCGAAAATGTTCGGAAATGCGCTACGCCCCACGCCGTAGGGCCAATCTTTTCATAGCCGCTTTCGTTTTCTAATTTTTCCACAATGCAAAGATTATAGGTTTATCCGGCTAAAAAGCCAAGGCCTAACATTTGATGGCCGCAATTTCTTTTTCAATATCCATCATTGTTACTTCAGTATAGCAAAAGACCCATCGCTGGGTCTTTTGCAGGGTTCGAACACGAGCCTATCCCGACCTGGTAATACAGACCGTATAGGAGGTCCAATGCGTTAGTCAAGTTTCTTTTAAACAAAATAATCTCTGTCTGATACAATCGTTCGCGCGGTGGGCGTAGCACGGTGCCAATCCCGACTTGGTAATCGGGGTTCGCGGAGTCCGACTCTCCGTACGTCTACCGCTCTGCGGTGCTCCCCTAGCGCTTCGCCCACTGCGGAGCTCTGCGCGCTTTCTTCAAACCGTATTTCTTGCGCTCCACCATGCGGGAGTCGCGGGTGAGGTAGCCCAACGCGCGAAGGCGCGGCTTCCATTCGGCTGTCCGGACAACGATCGCGCGGGAGATGCCGTGACGCACGGCTTCGGCCTGGGCGCTTATGCCGCCGCCCCCGATTTTCACGCTCACGTCAACGTCATCAAGCTTCAGTTCGCGAAGCGGGGCGAGCGCGATCGCAAGAAGCCGCGGCAACACGAAATACTGTTTTGGCTCTTGGCCGTTCACGGTCACTTTTCCTTTGCCAGCCATGATCCGCACGCGCGCAACAGCGGTCTTGCGGCGGCCAATGGCCTCGCTGTAGCGCTCTTCTGGAGCGGCATGTGTGGGGCGGGGGCTATGCGCGGTGGCAGCAACGGCGTGTGCCGCGTGCGGAGCAATCACACGCGCCGCCGCCGCAGGCGCCCGATGCGCGCGCGGCGCGGCGTGCGATGCAGTATGTTTGGTTTCTTTTTCGCTAGGCATGGGTTTAAGATCCATTATTCGGAATCCACGAACGTCAAATTGTTCAATCTTTTCTGGTTCAAAAAGTTCCTCGGGAGCATTTTGCGGACCGCGCGCCGGAGAACCGACTTCGGATCCTTCGCGAATTTCTGTTCAAACGTGAGCTCCTTCAGATGTCCCACGTAACCCGTGTGGTGGCGATATATCTTTTGCGTGCGCTTCTCGCCGGTTACGACGATATCTTTATAGTTCTTCACGTACACTTTGTCGCCCGAAACGCGGTTCCGCGCGTACGAAGCGCTTTTCTTGCCCTGCAAAATAAGCGCAATCTCCGATGCCACGCGACCCAGTATTTTGTTTTTTGCGTCAATGTGATAATCCATAGGGGTGTCTATTATACAAATTCAATTCGCGCCATCCGCGTGCCATCCCGTTTGCGGCTCTTTGCAAGCTTTGTGATGCGGAGATACCCGCCGGCACGTTCCGCATACCGCGGCCCGAGATCGTGATAAAGCTTATTCACGATCTTTTCGTTGTGCACGCGGCTCAAAAGTTCGCGACGGGCGGCAAGCGTCTGTTTCTTTGCAAACGTGACCAAGCGCTCCACCTGCGGGCGGATCGCCTTCGCGCGCGCCTCCGTCGTTGTGACGCGGCCCGCGCGAACGAGGTCGTTCGCCAAATTGCGCAGGAAAGAGATCCGCGCGCCGCGCAAGCGACCAAACTTTTTGCCTTTCTTCAAATGACGCATGGGATCCGTCGGCTATTTTCCGTTCGCTTTCTTTGCACGACTTTTCTTTTTGGGCTCGGCATGCGATGCAGATACGGCCTTCGGCGTCTCAAATTCCGCGACGGCGACCGCCGCCACTTTTTCAGAGTGGTCTTTCAAGACATTCGCCGCTTTGTGGAGCGCCGAAGAAGGACTTATGGTACCGTCGGTTTCAATCTCAAGGCGCAGGCGGTTGTAGTCCGTCTGATCTCCCACGCGCATATCTTCCACCGTGTAGTTCACGCGCGTGACGGGCGTGAAGATCGCATCTATCGCGATCGTGCCGATTGCAAGGCGTCCCTCGGTTTTTCGAGCCTCCACGGGCACATAGCCGAGACCGCGTTCCACTTTTATTTCCATATCAAGCTCCGCATCCCCCGCAGTGAGCATCGCAAGCACCTCGTCCGGATTCATCAATTCCACGCTGGAATTCAGCACAATGTCGCCTCCGGTAACCGTCCGCTCGCCTTTTACCTTTAAGGCAAGCGTCTGGGGCTCATCCACGTGCAGGCGAAAACGAAGCTTTTTAAAGTTAAGCATGAGTTCCACTATATCTTCCTTAACGCCGGGCAGGGTGGAGAATTCGTGGGGCACGCCCTTGATTTTGACCTCCGTCACCGCGGCGCCGGGAAGAGAGGAGAGAAGCACCCGCCGCAACGCGTTCCCCATGGTAAGCCCATAACCGGCGAAAAGGCCCTCTACCTCAAACACACCGTTCTTCGCGTCTTCGGAGACGGTTTTTACAGAAACTGTTGAGCTTAAGTATGCGTATTCCATAGTTTTTATTTTGAGAATGATTCGACCAAAAGGTTTATTTCAAAAGGAATGTCGGAATCCGCCGGCGGGGAAAGTACCATACCTTCCATCTTCTCCGGATGGAGCGAAAGCCAGGAAGGCGGATCAAATTTTTTAAGCAATTCCATCCGCTTTGCGATTGCCATGTTCTTCTCAGAACCTTCGCGCACGGCGATGACGTCCCCTTTTTTCACCATGAAACCCGGCGACTGCACCTTTTTTTTGTTCACGGCGATATGGCCATGGACGACGAGCTGCCGCGCGGCGAGCCGCGTGGGGGCGAAGCCAAGGCGATATATCACGTTGTCCAACCGGCTCTCAAGGAACTCCAGCATCTTTGCACCGGAAGCGCCCTTGGCCGCCACTGCCATCTTGAAGAGCCGCTTCAAGCCACGTTCGTCAACGCCGTAGCTCAACTTGAACTTCCGCTTCTCACGGAGCTGGAGGCCAAACTCCGAAAGCGGACGTTGTCGCGACCTCGGACCGTGCACGCCCGGCCGGTACGGCTTCCGCAAAACGGCTGATTTCGGCGACATGCCGCGTTCGCCCTTCAATCCAAGGTGAGTGCCAAGCGCCCGTTCTCTTTTTTCTTTGGGACCGATCATGAAAATTTCTAATTTCTAATGTCCAATTTCTAATGACTAAACGCGGCGGACTTTGGGCGGACGAGGCCCATTGTGCGGGATCGGCGTAGCATCTTTTATGGAGAGAATATTGAATCCTTGATTGATGAGCGATCGAATGGCCGAATCGCGGCCGGAGCCGATGCCTTTTACGATCACATGGATGTCCGCAGGGCCCGTTGCTTGGATCTTCTCGGCGATCGCAGCGATCACCTTTGACGAAGCGAACGGCGTCGCCTTTTTCGGTCCCGAGAAACCAAGCGAACCCGCCGACGCCCACGTGAGTACGTCGCCCCGCTCGTCGGTTACCGTAATCGTCGTGTTGTTATAGGAAGCATTGATGTACACCCTCCCCTGCGTGACCTTCTTCGCGCGCTTCGCGGGAGGCGCCGCCTTTGCCGCAGCCGAACTCACCCCTTCGGGCGTCTTCTGGGCTCCCTCCGCCGACGGCGTCGTGATCTTTTTCTTTCCCATGGATGTTACTTGAGTTCAACCTTTCTCTTGCCGCTGCCGGCGGTCTTTCTTACGTTCCCACGGACAGTGCGGGAATTCGTGCGCGTGCGCTGACCGCGGACAGGCAGGCGGCGAAGGTGCCGCATGCCGCGATAGGTCTGTAATTCCTTCAAGCGGTTGATATTACCCTTTATCCGCTGGCGAAGTACGCCTTCCACCGCAAAATTCTTTTCTATAAAGCCCTGAATGCGCGCGACCTCGTCGGCAGTAAGATCCTTCGCGCGTTTTCCTCCGTCTATTTTCGCCGCCGCAAGCGTTTTCTCACTCAAAGACCGCCCAATGCCATATAGATACGTGAGTGCGATTTCCGTTCTTTTATTGTCTGGAATGTTAACGCCAAGAATGCGCATAGGGAAAATGCAGGGACTAACCCTGCCGCTGTTTATGTTTTGGATTTTTGCACACAATATAAATTTTGCCGCGGCGTTTGACAACCTGGCAACTCGCACACATTTTTTTTACCGAACTTCGCACTTTCATGGATAGCGTGCACGTTTGTACTATGCTCCGTCTAGAGCCGGCGTACGATACGCCCTCGCGTGCCATCGGGGGAAAGTATGACGAGCACCCGATCGCCGGGAAGGACCCGGATATTGTGCATCTTCATCTTCCCCGCGAGGTGCGCGAGAACAGGCGCCTCGCTTCCCGGGAGCTGTACCCGGAACGTCAAGCTCGGCAAGGCTTCCAGGACTTTTCCTTCCTTCGCGCCTTCCGTCATTCCCAAATAAAAACCGAGCTCATGCTCATAGTGGAAGCAACGGAACGATTATAGCGCTCCTTTCCATTGTTTGTCAAACATTCAATTTACGGCTAACCAGATCTTATTGAGGTTGGAAGGGATGTTCCAGAGCCATACGGGCCACGCGGAAATCTTGCCGTCCGCAAGCTCAGGGAGCGCCGCAATCGCTTGGCGGGCATCATTGATGCTCTTTCCCGCGATACTTGCCTTGAACGCATCCGCATCAAAAACAGGTTCAAGCGTCCCCTCGCCCGTGACCGAGAAGCTTACTGTTCCTTTTGTAAAATCCGCCTTTACTCCACTGTATTCTAGCGTGGACGAACTGAAGGTTGAGTTCGCTTCTTGCGCCTGCGCTTGTGCAAGGAGATATGCCTTAAGTGCTGCCTCGTTGAAACCGATCGCCTGGAGCGAAGCCTCCCCGAAGACGCTGAAGTTGCCGTTGCTGTCCGTTGAGGTGTTCGCGGTGAGTTTTGTCACACTAATGTTCGTTGCGCCATCCAAAATCTTGAAGTTGCTGGGGTAACTCGCCGTGATGTTGCTCACAAGATTCGCCTGCAGGAGACTCGTCACCTTTGTTTTTGCACTCGCGACGTCCGCTGTGGTCGGCACTGCTTTTGCCCCCACAAAGCCACCGCTTGTTCCGTTCTTCAACTGACCATAGAACGCATTATACTTGGGAGAACCTTGGAAACCGGGGATGGTCAATTTATCTACGGGACCCACGTTATAATCTGCCCCTGGCTGGTCGGCAACGACCTGCGCGTCAATGGAAGACGGTACAATCGCACCATTCGTCACCTGCGCGCCCGGCACGGTGACGCCGCTCGCGAGCCGGAACAGTTTTCCGTCCGGCGTCACAAAACGCGTGGCAGCCACAAGGTCCTGCTTTGAAGAACTGTAGGCGTTGTAAATCGTGATGGTTCCCTGCGCCTTGATTGACACGTTCGCATTGCCGGATGCCGGGAAAAGTTGGGTGGTGTTCTTTTGCGCGGAGAATATCTGCGCCGGAATCGTGATCGCGCCCGCTTTCTGCATCGTTGTCGCAAAGGACTTATCCGCTACGAGAGTACCGCTATAGGTCCACGGCGTTTTTTGGAAATCAATGGCGATGGTCGCATGCCCGAAATACCACGTCATCACGCCAAGAATGATGAGTATAAGGACAACCACGCCCGGAACCCAAATAACAAACTTGCGGGGTATCGAGCGGCGGGTCCTTTTTTCCGCTTCTTCCTCTTCCCCTTCTTCTCGGCCGGACCGTTCCGCAAGTTCCGCGGGGTTTCTTCTTCTGAAAAACCTGTGCTCCGCTTCCTCAATGGCGACCGCTTCCTCTGCGATCTCGCCCTCATCGGATTCATCCCCGCCCACGGGCGGCTCCTCGTGCACGACGAGCCTTGTCCCCTCCGTCTTTTTCCTGCCGCGCTTCTTCGGCGGTTGCGTCTCTTCTGCTTCCTCGCTTACGGGAACAATATCCGAAACGCCGCCTGCGCCACGCACGCCGCGCCAGAGCGGATGGCTTCCTTCAAGACCGCTTTCTTTCGCAAAGGCGAGAATTGTCTCGTCCACGGATTCTATGACCACCGTCTTTCCTTCCGCGGAGGCCTCGCGCTTCAAAAGGTGAAAATTGCGCACCGAATGCCCGAGCGCGGATCCGGTCGTGATGACAAGCACGATCTCTTCGTCCGGTTCGTTAAGAATGCGGTCAATGACCTCCGCAACACCTTCCTCTTTAAGAACGGTTATTTTTTTCATTTGGACACAAGTTATAAAAAGTATACCACATTTCCGACAGGCCGTGTCGCGTCACTCCGCAAGCCAATGAAGCCGGCGGCGGAGCTTTTGGTTGATGAGAGATCGATCCTCGTCAATATAAGCTTCTATAAAGTAGAAGAGTGACCGGAGGACGGCACGTTCGCCTTCGCCCTCTCCCCGCACCTTCTCCCGCACCGCCAGAGAAAGATTGAACCCGAATTTTCCCATCAACTCTTCTACGGGATACTCCGCGAGTGTCGCCTTGCCGTGTTTGTGGGGTAATGCGAACGGCAGTGCATGCGGCATGTCCACATACGTCGGTCCTTTGATCTTTTTCTTTTCTATCGTTTCCAGAAAATCGCGCAGCGGGGATTCCACGATGGGCTTGAACGCGCGCGCCGCATGTGCCGACATTTCTTTTTGATGATAACGGCAATAGAGCTCTTGCGCGGCTGTTTCCGTCACCGCAAGGGCTTCCACCACTTTTTTGATGAGCGACGAAAAGGACCAATCCAGCCTCTCGCGATAGAGCACCGCATAGTTCCCCTTCGGTCTTTCCAACACATAGAGCGAGGCGCCTTCGCTGTCCGCCGCAATTACGTTGAGCGGCAGCGGGCGCATGCGCGCGAGCGCGCGGAGGCGCGCCTGTGGAGCTTCTCTAAAGAAGAGTCCTTCCGGGGAGTTGAAGAACGGCCTGAGGTCTCCAAAAATCGCGCGCGTCGTAAAGGTAAATTCCAAAAGCAGCGAAATTTTCTTCCCTGTTCCGCCCACGGGGCTCGCATGCGCCTTGCGATCCACCTTGAAATGCTTTGCATGCGCGCCGACGAGGACCGCATCTAATTCGTCCACCCCGAACCGCTTCGCCGCCTCGCTCCGGCATCCGTTGAAAATCTTCGCCATCGCCTGCGCAATCAGATTCTCAAGTTCCGCGATCGTGATTTTCGTCTTCGCATTCGCGCGTTCGCGGGAAAGCACAAGGGGGATAGGGATCGTAGTCGCGAGTGCTGCATCCGCCACTGCGACCACGCGCCGCCGCGAATGGAAGAGGCGTTTCCCCTCCCATGTTGTTTCGGAAACGCGCCGCGCGGGCGTCCTCAGAAATTTTTTGAGATTGTCCTGCCTCACAAATTTTTCCACCACGATATTCCGGCCCTCGTCCACGCTTAAGAATAGTCCGTTCGTGCCTTTGGGCGTGATCTCCAATATCAAAAACTTTTCCCGCGACCGGAAGAAATCCAGGTTCACAATTTCATTTTAGCGCCCAAGTGAGAACTTGTTAAGCACCGCTTCCTATGATCTCAATTATCCAACATCCCGCGCACGCGGCGAATGCCGGCGCCCACCGCTTCTTCCTTCACAATTCTGAAGTGGCCGATCTCCCCAGTATGCGCAACATGCGGCCCGCCGCAGAACTCCTTGCTCCACGCGTGTGCCAAGTCGCGGCCCACGTAATACACCTTCACCTTCTCGGGATATTTCTCTTTGAAAAAGTGGAGTGCACCCACGCCCTCCGCCTCATTTCTTGGCATTTCTTTGAAGCTTACCGGCAGGTCTTCTTTGATCTTTTGGTTCACAATCTCTTCCGTTTTTTTAATTTCCTCGGACGTCAACTTTCGCGGGAAGGAAAAGTCAAAGCGCGTGCGTTCGGGCGTGATATCGGATCCCGTCTGACGCACGTCAGGGCCCAAAACCTCGCGGAGCGCCTGCTGGAGCAAATGCGTCGCTGTGTGGAGGCGCAACACTTTCTTCATTTCCTCTTCGTTCCCCGCTTTAAGCTCGCCTGTATCCAAGACCAGCCCGTGCCCGCCGAATTTTTTCTTGGCTCCGGCGCGGGAAAGTTCCTGGTGTTTTTTGAACTCCTTATCAAAATCTTCTCGACTCAGATTTTTTGTTCTCTCTGGCGCAATATCTTTTATAATATCGTAGGGCAACCCGTAACTCTCATACAATTTAAATACGGCAGGAACATCAACCGTTTTCAATTTATGAAGCTCTCTCAAACCTGCATCTAACGTTTTTTGAAATTTGCCATTCTCTTCTCCAAAGACACTAGTTACTATTTTGGGGTCCAATTCCTGATACGCGGACCCGTACATCTCTGCAACTTTCCCAATCAGTTTTTCCATGGTTTCTCTTGCGACAATGCGGTAATCGGTATTCTCACCGATACCCGGCGCAAGTTGCCCTGCGTGCACAATCGCTCGCCGCATCAAACGACGAAGTACGTACCCCGCTTCCTTATTTGAAGGACGCACGCCATCGGAGACCAAGAAGGCAATGCTCCGCACGTGGTCGACGAGGATCCGTTTCTCAAGATCATCGACCCCTTTGGGGAGAAGATCGATAATCGGCACAAACAAATCTGTCTCAAAAATGGTGGGCGTTTTTTGCGATACCATCGCGAGGCGCTCAAAGCCCATGCCGGTGTCAATGCCCAGCATCTTGAGCGGCGCGAGCCGTCCATCCGCGTGCCGGTAGTATTGATTGAAAACAAGGTTCCAAACCTCTACGCTCTTTCCTGCACCATTTTTTACATAAATCTCCACCGTAGGGCCGCAGGGACCCTCCGGACCAGTCGGACCCCAGAAGTTATCCTCACGACCGTGCCGTTCAATCTTGATCTTTGAATCAAGTGACTTCCATATCTTCTCCGATCCCTCGTCGGCGGGCACATCGCGATCTCCCTCAAAGACCGACACATAATCAATAGCAAGTCCCATTTCTTTAGTGATAAATTCATGCGCATATTGGACCGCCTCTTCTTTCCCGTAGCCGCCGAAACTGAAATTGCCGAGCATTTCAAAGAACGTGAGATGTGATTCATCCCCTACTTCGTCAATATCTGAGGTGCGGAAACATTTCTGGATGGAAACGACGCCTTTCGCCGGTGCGCCGTCGGGCAAGTGAAAATCCTTGCGCGCATCAAGCTCACCCGTGTAATAACGCTTGAACTGCTGCATGCCGGCGGTCGTGAGAAGCACCGACGGATCGTCCGGCACGAGCGACGACGAGGGCACGATCACGTGTCCGCGCGTTTTGAAGAACTCAAGAAATTTTTTGCGGATTTCGGCTGATTCCATGTATCTAAAAGTTAAGATAAAATCGGCGGAATTGCAACGCGTCGCCACTCCGCAATCCCCGCCTGACGCATGATATCTTTCAGGATCTTGGGATGAAGAATTTTTGATCCGTGGAATGGGATCGCTACGCCCCTCCCATTTACATCTTGATAACGCTTATGGCTTCCTTTCTGACATACCGGTCGAAAGCCAAGCAATGTTAACCGAGCCGCCGCTTCGCGAGCGGTAATACGAGGAAGTTTCGACACGATACTATATAGTGACTTCTACTGTAGGCAAGTCGGATGCCTTCGGTTCCGAAATCTTTTCGCCATCATCTTCCATGACCTTAAGGCATAACCAAATTGCGTCTTTGATGTTGGCCAATGCCTCCTCGCAAGTATCGCCCTGCGTGGAACACCCCTTGAGGGCCGGACAGGTAGCATAAAATCCATCCTCGTCCTCCTCAATGATGTACGGGAATTTATATTTTGTCTTCACAGATTCCATTGTATGCATCTCCATAAAAATAACAACGCCTGCTTTGCGACCTTTGCAAAGCATTATACTCACCGCGCATTAAAAAATTATAAAACCGTCCTATTCATTCAAGATGGTTTCCAGGCCGCTTTCCATGATGAGCTGCTTACCGTATCGGGTGGGCCGCAACGGGCTGCCCGTTCTTTCTGCAAGATGGCATTTCAAGTCCACGCCATCCTGGTGAAATATCGTCTGTATTTCCAATATCGCATTGGATATTTTTGAGACAGATCGTTTTATCGGCGCGGTAAAAGCATAGCTAATATAAACCATCGCCACTATAAGTATGGCGAAAGGAAGCGCCCTGTCATGCGTTATGCCGAGATAATTCAGAATTTCAACGATGTCCATCATGAGCATTATACTCAGAGGACATTAAAAAGTTATTAAAAGATTTCCTACCGAATTCCAGTCACTTTTTCTATATAAGGCGCCGAAGCTTCAACTTCCCGGGGTTATTATTATCGCCCAGGCGGTCGGACGATAAACCCAGCTAGTCGAGTATATCAAACTTTCGGATGCAGTGAGTTGCAGTGCGGGCTACGGGAGGTTCTCAAATCCTTCGAGCGCCGGTGCCTTGCCGTGCTCGCGGATCTTCTCCAGCGCCTTCGCCTCAATCTGCCGGATGCGTTCGCGCGTGACGCCGAAAGCCCTCCCCACTTCCTCAAGCGTGTGGCTGATGCCATCATCAAGGCCGAACCGCATCTTCAAAATCTGCTGTTCGCGTTCCGTGAGGTCAATCATGATCTCGCGGATGAGGTCGCGGAGCATCGCGCGCGCGGTGAGCTGGGATGGCGTTGCATTTCGTTCGTCGGGGATGAAATCGGAAAGCGTGGAATCTTCCTCGTCGCCAATCGGCGTTTCAATGGAAAGTACTTCCTGCGAAATTTTCTGGATGTGGCGCACCCTATCCACGTCTATTCCCATCTCCGCGGCGATCTCTTCTGCCAAGGGATCGCGACCTAGCTCCTGAATGAGCTGCCGGCGCACCTGCGTATATTTGGAAATCGTCTCCACCATGTGTACCGGAATGCGGACGGTACGCGATTGGTCGGCAAGTGCACGCGTGATCGCCTGGCGGATCCACCACGTTGCGTACGTAGAGAATTTGAATCCGCGCCGATAGTCAAATTTTTCCACCGCGCGCGAGAGACCGATGTTCCCCTCTTGGATGAGATCAAGAATGCTCAAGTGTGGCGTGCGGTTCACGTAACGCTTTGCAATGGAAACCACCAAACGTAAATTGGCCTTCATCAATTTCTGGCGCGCATCCTCGTCTCCTTTCTCCGCGTGCTTCGCGAGCTCGCGTTCTTCGTCTTTTGTGAGGAGCGGCGTCTTCCCTATCTCCTTCAAATACATCTGCACGGCGTCCGGCACGTCGCCTTCAAACGCCAGGGATTCGTCAATGTTTTTTTCTCCTTCGTCCTTTGAGAAATCTATAAGCGCGCTCGTTTCAATCACTTTAATCCCGGCTTTTTCCAGCCGATTGTAGATCTCGTCAAGCAATTCCACGCTGTCCTCTATCTTCGGGAAATAGTAAAGAATCTCGTTGTCCGTCACGAATCCGCGCGGCCGGCCGCGCTCAATGAGCTCCTCAATCTCCGCCGCGTTTGCCTTGACGGCTTTCTCAAGCTTTGAAAGTGGCTTTTTCTTTTTTCCTTTTGCGGCCTTCGTTTTCGCCGCCTTTCGTTTGAGGGTGCGCTTTTTCGCACCGCCCTTTTTTTGCGGCCTCTTCTTGGGCTTCTTGTGGCGGGTGGGCATCAGAGAATGCTTTATTATTGATTATTTTTCGCCGTTTAGCAAGCGCGCTGTATTTTAGCTTCTTTTAATGACCCCTGCGCTATGGTGAATGCGCCATGTCAATCGTCCGCGACCTCTGCAGAAAATATATAGCGCATACGGCGCCTGGGGCATTGATACCAATTAAGAAACGAACTAGGACTCCCCTCCCATGATCACCGGTAAGTTTTTCAATTCCTCCAATGCCGCTTTGAGCTCCGTCTCATTGCCGCGGGCCTCGGCGTTCTTTATCGCCTGCGCGAGGATTTTGCGACGCTCTTTATAATATTCCTTTGAGAGCTCGGCTTTGAGCGCCTCAATTTCTTCGAGCGCGATGTCGCCCGGGGCGCGGAGGACAATGAGACCGATCGTTTCGTCCAGCGATGGGTCTTCGCTCTTTGTCTTTCCGCTCTTCAGTATACGGAGAATCTCCTTTTGGATGGGATCCAAAAATGTCGCGCAGTCATCAAATATTGCGAAATCATTTTTTGCGAGCGCGGCGGCGAGCAATGCTTCAACGATGAGCTCGGCGCGCCCCACCTCGCGCTTTGGCGCCATTTCTTCTTTCGGCGCGGCGGCCGGAATGCCCGCGGCGTTCGCCCTCGCCATCTCCTCCTCCAGTGTTTTTTCCGCAATGCCCGAGCGCACGGAAAGGTCCTTCAGCCAAAAGCCGCGCTCCACGGGACTCGCGATGTTCTTCAGTTTTCCGAGCACGGCGCGGAGCTGCCACAGACCTTCGCGCGTTTTCAATTTTTCAGGATCTTCCGGAAGGTATTTATCAAAATAGAAGATAGGGGCAGCCACGGCGCCGCTCACCGCTTTTTGCACATTCAAAGGGTCTGCCTGCACGGCATCGGCCGCATCTTTAAAATCTTTCATGATGGCCACTTTCACCGCAAAGTCGTTTGCCTCGGCAAGGTCAATCGCCCGCTCCGCAGCGTCGGAACCGGCGACGTCATTATCAAAGCTCACTATCAATTCATCGGCGAGGCGGTGAAGCGACCGCAGATGGTCGGCAGTCAAAGCGGTGCCCGAACTCGCGATTACGTTTTTCACCCCGGATTGCCAGCTCATCAAAAAATCCATTTGGCCTTCTACAAGGAACGCCGACTTTGCATCGCGGATGGCGTCTTTGCTTTTCCAAAATCCGTAGAGAAGGCGTGATTTTTGAAAGATTGGTGTCTCGGGGCTGTTCACATATTTTGCAGCTTCCTGTCCCTTATTCGCGGCGAGCATTTTTTCTATCTGCGGAAGAATGCGGCCGGTGAAGCCGACCACTTTGCCCTGATGATTATGGATCGGGAACATGATGCGCCCGCGGAAGCGGTCAAGCATGAGGCCGCGCTCGGTCTTTATGGAAAGCCCCGCCTGGACAAGATCCTGCGGCGCGCTGCCGGAATTCAGAAGGTACATGGAGAGCGCCTCCGGTTCATTCGGCGCCCAGCCGAGTTCAAACTCTTCAATCGTTTCTGGTTTCAAGCTGCGTTCGGCGAGATATTGTTTGGCAACGGGCGCCGCCGCGAGCGCTTTCTTGAAATAATTTTTTGCTGTCTCGTTCAGGTCGTAGAGCAAGCCGGTGTAGCGGTACTCGGCGGGGTTCTCGCGGCGCAGTTCCACGCCCGCTTTTTCCGCGAGCAGGCGGAGCGCTTCGCCAAATTCCATGTTCTCGTAACGCATCACGAAGGCAAAGATATCGCCGCCAACGCCGCACCCAAAGCAGTGCCACGACTGCCGCTCAGGCGACACCATGAACGAAGGTGTCTTCTCCTTATGGAACGGACAGAGCGCCCTGAAATTTTTCCCCGCGGGCGTGAGCGTCAAATAGCCGCGGAGGAAATCCACGATGTCCAGCTTGCTTTTGATACGTTCGGTTGTCGGCGACGGCATCGCTATGCTATGAGCTTAGAACCTATCTCAAAAATTGGCAATTGCATATCGCGACGGATTTTCGAGCGAAAACGGAGAATTCCAGCGAAGGAAAATTTCTCACATTCAACACGGATTTTATTTAGGGTGAAACGCCGGAATAAGGCGCGGGAGGCTTCTCAACTTGCCGGGAGGCGAATCTGATAAATTACAAAATAACGACTCCAGAGGCACCGAAGTGCTGGTTGAGGACGATGAAAAGTCCGGCGAGGAGGATAACCAACATTCCTCCGAGAATGAGCTGCGGGTGCTGGACGTGGATTCTGACAAAAATATTCAGAGAGAGCGCAATGGCAAAAAGGATCGCAATGCCGAAGTAGAAGTAATCCACGGTTCGGCGCGGATCGGCGAAGGCGCTCTGGACGAGGTTGGTTTGCGGCGGCGGGGACTGGGCGGGCGCTTGTGCCGAGGCGAGCGCTCCTCCCGCGGTCGTCGTCGCGCCGGCCGTTGTCGCGGAAGCCGTTTCTGTTTGCGCACCCTTCACCATCACAAAATTCTGCTGCGAAGTGGAATTTGCTGAGTTTGTCGCAATAAGGAGCGGTACCACGGCAATGGGTTTTGTCACCGGGACGCGCGCAGTTGTCTTCGTAGTCGTAGCGCTTTCCGTAGGCGATGCAGCTGCCGCGGTCGCCACGAACGGCATAGCCGAAACTGCCGGCGTGCCGAAAAGCTCCACCGCATAAACGGCGGGGTGCCCTTGGAACTCACCTTGCGCCGTCGCCATGCCGATCTCGGAGAAACCGGCATTCATGATATTCGCGCGGTGATCGGGGGAGTTGAGCCATGCATTCGTCACGTCTGCCGAATCGGCAAAATTCACCGCAAGATTCTCCCCTGCAACGGCAAACTGATAGCCTACATTCTGAAACCAATACCACGGCGTGAGACCCGACGGGCTCGTGTGCGCAAAGTAATTGTTCGTCACCATGTCGTTCGCCTTCTTTTGCGCCGCCGCGTCCAAAAGCCCGCTTTCGCGAAGCGCGGGCAGATCGGCGGTAGCGCGCGCCTGGTTCGTGCCGTCAACGAGCGCGTTCGCGATGATCAGTCCAAAAAGCTTCACGCGCGGAATCACGAATGACGAACCGAGGAGAAAAACACCCTCCACAACGATCGCGACGAGGCACACAAAAGCAACCGCCTTCGGCCGCAGGATGTGCGGCTTGTGATCGTTCCCCTCGTGCGGAATAAAATAATACTTTAGTTTCTTGAACATTGAAATGGTCGCCTGTCTGCGCCCCTCCGGCCGACTCTGGCTTCAAAGGAGGCCGGAGGGGCGCAGACAGGCAGCATTGGTCATATTATATCACAAAGCTGTCCAAAAAACAATCCAGCACCACTTTTTAGGATGGTGCTGGACTGTTTTTGGGCATTCGCGTGATTACGGTGTCCCATAGACCTGTAAAGCTGGGAGCGGAAGATTGAGCGCTGCGCACTGCAGCATATTAATCTCCCATTTCGTCGTCTGATAAACGAAACCGGTCGGCGTCATCTTGTTCAGCAAACCGAGGGGCACCCATGGCGCAAGCACTTGATCGTTGTACTTGAGCTGGAATTGCTCCACGGCGTTGAAACCCTTTTGGTCATAGACGCCCGTGATCGGCAGATTCAGTCCCAGATTTTTGTTCAGGAATGTCTGGAGCTTCGCCACCTCATTGGGATTGTTGTTCCATCCGAGGCGGATGTAATCGTTCAGATAGGTGCCGCAGCTTGCGGAAGCGCCAAGCACCTGCCCGCCCAGGAGTTCAATGGAAGCGTTCACGGTCGCAAGAATGTTGCCGTTCACGTCACGGTATCGCACGTAAACGGTTTTCAATCCCGCGCCGGGTGTAAGTGTCCACGGCATAGAAGTCGTGTACGGAATCCATCCGGTGTCGCCCACAGTTGAACTCGCGGTTGACGTCGCAATGGAACTCGGGAAGGGCTCGTTCGCGATCGCCATCGCGTAGGCTCCCGTTCCGTAGAGCGAAAGTGTCGCATTCGTGGTCGGCGTGGACGTCGCGCCATTATTGATGGCTATGGAATACGCCGTGCCACCGCCGCCAACGGACACCGAGATACCACCTCCACCTCCGCCGCCTCCGCCGCCTCCGCCACCGCCACCTCCGCCACCACCGCAGTCAGATGTGCAAGTACTGGTACTTGTCACAATAACCGGTATGGTTGAGGACGTGTTCGGATTCGGATTCGTCGTGCTGGCATTCTCCCCTACGATTGCCGTATTGAGGATCGTCGTGCCCGTGGGCGTGCTCGGGTTCACAGTCGCTTGGATTGCAAGCGTCGCCGTGGAACTCGGACTCAGGTCACCGATGGTCCACGTACCCGTGGAGCTGGCGTAAGAACCCACCGAAGCGGTGGCGTTCTCAAACGTAAGCTCCGAAGGAAGCGTATCCGTCGCGACCACTCCCGTTGACGTCACAGGACCCAAGGCATCCACCGTGAGCATATAGTGCACGGTGCCGCCGGGAACTGTAGAGGTCACATCGGCAGTCTTCACAATGGTGAGGCCTGCTTGAGGAATTTCTCCGCCACAGTTGGAAGTGCACGTGCTCGTGGGCTGGACCATGATCGTAACCGAGGAAGAATTGTTCGCCGGATTCGGATCAATGAGCGAACTCAACTCGGAAACGGTCGCGGTGTTCGTAATGCTCTCGCCCGCTTCACGCGGATCAACCATGGCTGCGATAATCAGGGTAGCCGTCGCGTTCGGCGCCACCGTGTTGATGTTCCAATCACCCGTCGTCATGTTGTAAGTCCCCTGCGAAGATGTCGCAGAGATCAAACTCACGCCGGCAGGCAATCGATCATTGGCAACCACAATCGTTGAGGTTGTGGGGCCAAGACCGGTTACGGTAAGTGTATAGTTCACCGTGCCACCCGCAACCGTTGACGTTACATCCGCGGTCTTCGCAATGGCGATGTCCGCGGACGGGATCGTGGAGGTCGGGGTAGAAGTGGGAGTCGTACAGGTCGCACCCTGGATGGCGAGCTTATAAAGCAGGCCAGCCGGGTTGGATTGCGGCGTGCTACTCGGCATGCCGAAATTCGCAACCGTCACCGCAATGGTGTTCGTACCGTTGTGCAACGCGGAAGCAACATTGAACTGTCCCTCATTCTGAATGAAGTAGTTAAGCTCGTTTGAGTTTGAAGCAACCGTGGCGCCATTCAGTACGACGCCGTAGGAGTTGTCAGCGTTGATGTCCAACGTCGCCGAAGCCGGAGTTCCCGAAACCGTGAAGGTTTTCTTGAACGTGTATGCCTCGTTCACGAGCGGGTTATCAATCGTCGGTGTCGCCCAGATCCAGCTCGCGCCCTGTTTCATGTCCGCACATTTGTCCCCTCGATAGCTTGAAGATATTCAACCGGCGTCTTTCCCGCAAGGGCAAGATGAGGACAGACCGTGTTGTACCAGGCGCAGTACGCGGCCTGTTTTTGTTTCGCTTCGGCCACCGTGCGGAATGATATCTTGTTCCAGAACCGTTCGCGGTCATTGCGATGCGACCGCTCCACCTTGCCGTTCTGCGCAGGATGCCCCGGGGCGATGAGATAGTGCGTCATTTTTTGTTTTTCACAAGTAACATCAAAAGGATGCAACCGCGGCTTCAGGGGATCTGCTGACTTCGGATATCCCACGTACCGGTTCGTGAAGATTGATCCGTTATCGGTCTTCACCGCACGGATGCGGAAGGGTGCCGTAGCAATGACTTTCTCGAGAAACAAGATCGCGGTCCGCGTGGATTGTTCTTGGGTCACCCAGAGATGCCGCCACCGCGTGCAGCAATCAATCGCGGTGAACTGGTAGAGCCATTGCCCCTTGAATCTCCGCACATAAACGACATCAATCTCGATGATCTCTCCGGGAAACGTGGCGGTCGGTTTCCACTTTGCTTTGGGCACCAACCGTTTTTTGGTTCTTGAGAGCCCCTCACGTTTCAGGACTTTGGCAATACCCCGCACGGAGAGCTTCAGGCCCTCGCGGGCGAGGAGATACATGAGGACATCAGGACCCAGATCCGTTGCTGTTCGCAACGATCTGATCCGATTCACGATGGTCTGTGAGAATTGTTTCGGATGCGTGTGCGGCCTGCGCGAGTGCGACACGAGCGCATCGATCCCGCCCCTGCGATATGCCGCCACCCACCGCTTGAGCGTGCGATATGAAAACGGCGCGTGGGCAGCAATGTCCTTGATACTCATCTCTTTCTCAAGATGCGGGGTGATCCACCGCATCCGTTCCTCTGCTGCGTCTTTTGCGAGTGTTTGTGGCATATTCCCCAGCTTACACTTCAAGGGGCCATATGTATGTGCAGAGTACCGCCCGGAATTGACGCCGTCCAACGAGTGTTGTACGGAGTCGCAACAAGCGCGGCGTTCCCGCCATTCGCGAGGCCCGTGGTATCAAGCCATGAGGCCACGTAAGGGTTATTAATCGCAACCGGACCGCTGCCGTACACCAAGTTGTTCGTGTCGCTCACTATGGTGCAGGTGCTTGAGCTCACGCCTCCGCCGCCGCCACCTCCGCCGCCACCGCAGTTAGATGTGCAAGTACTGGTACTTGTCACAATAACCGGTATGGTTGAGGACGTGTTCGGATTCGGATTCGTCGTGCTGGCATTCTCCCCTACGATCGCGGTATTCACGATCGTCGTGCCCGTGGGCGTGCTCGGGTTCACGGTCGCTTGGATTGCAAGCGTCGCCGTGGAACTCGGACTCAGGTCGCCGATGGTCCACGTACCCGTGGAGCTGGCGTAAGAACCCACCGAAGCGGTGGCGTTCTCAAACGTAAGCTCCGAAGGAAGCGTATCCGTCGCGACCACTCCCGTTGACGTCACAGGACCCAAGGCATCCACCGTGAGCATATAGTGCACGGTGCCGCCGGGAACTGTAGAGGTCACATCGGCAGTCTTCACAATGGTGAGGCCTGCGCTCTGAGGCGTCGTCGTACCGCTCCCCAAGAATTGGTTGAGAACGATGAGTTCGCGGTTTGGACGTGCGCGCGTGAGGGTGATGTCCCCATCAGCGTTCTGGTTCCGCTGGCTGTCATTGGAGGGATCGTTGTCAAACAGCTCGCCGCTGTATGGGAATGTGTTCGCCGGCGTCGCTGCAGTAACCGTATTTTGGTCATTGTAGCGCGGGGTTGCCCACTGATACGTTGAGGTCGCAATTTGCTCTTGCCCGTAGTAGTAATCGCCGAGGGCAAGATGGTCGTACGTAAGGCACTTCGCATTGTCCGCGCGAGAACCGAAAAGTTCTTCGTTCCAGGGAACCGGCGTCGTAAAGACCGAGGTCGGCAACAGTCCTGCCGCACCTGCGGTCGTTGAAGGCACCGTGGCTATCCCCGGGACTGTAAAGACCTGCCCAGGGAATGCCGCACCGTTCACGATTGTACCGCTTGCGTTCTCGATCACTTTGCAAATGGTGATCGAGCCGGTCGTCACCTTACAGGTACTCTCGTTCGTGCCCGACCCTGCCGTCGCGTCTGCGCTTGCACTGGCGCTCGCACTTCCCCCGCTCGCGCTCGTACTAGAACTTGCGTTCGCGGTTGTGCTTGCGGTCGTATCTATGCCTCCCGCACTCGCGGTACTGCTCGCATCAGCACTTCCGCTTGCGCTCGTACTCGCGCTAGAACTCGTGGTAGTGCTCGCCGTACTTGTTGCAACACTGTCGGCGCGCGCGACGGTGAACCCTTCGGAACCGATCATTGCCGGAACTAAAGCGCTCCCCATCAAGAGAATCCCCAATCCAATCACCGTAATCTTCTTCAATCTGTTTATTCTATTCATTTCTGTCTGTATATTAGTTTTTTCGACTCTTTAAGTTATTAAATTTAAAAAGAGCCGCAAAAACATCTATTTCAAAGAGCCCGCCTATTATACAACAAAAAACAATAAAAGCAAGCGCTGCCTTCGGCGTGAAGACGAGTTCAGCAAAAGAAGGTTTTTACGTTTTTGCGAGGGGGAGGCTAATGCTGAACATGGACCCTTTTCCTTCCTCGGACTCAACCAAGATTTTTCCACCCATCTTTTCCATAATCTCCCGCACGATAAAAAGGCCAAGGCCGGTGCCCGTGATGTCGCGCGTCTTCTCCGTCTGCACGCGGTAGAATTTTTGAAACAATTTTTCCTGTGCTTCCTTTGCAATGCCGATCCCAGTATCTGCGACGTGCGTCAGGAGCGCGCCGTCTTTCACTTCGTGCAAAATGGTCACCGTCCCCGCGCCACCCATATACTTGATCGCATTGCCCACAAGATTGACCATAACTTCCTTCACGTGATCCGCGTCGCCCACTACCTTCGGCAAATCTACAGACGGTTCGTAGACCATTTTTACCGACTTCTCGTCGGCGAGCGCTTTGAGTTCGTCAAGCACTGCACAGACGAGCGGCGCCATGTCAATCGGCGACACCTTAATCGTAAGCCGTCCCGCCTCTGAGCGGGCGACCTCAAGAAGGTCGTTCACCAGTTGGACAAGACGGTTATCCGACGCGATTACCTTCTCCACGTACGCTCTTGTCCCATCAGTGATGGCGCCCGTCGTACCGTCAAGAACAAGAGAAAGATATCCCTTCATCGCAGCCACGGGGGTCCGCAGCTCGTGCGCCGCGATAAAGACGAACTCGTCTTTCAGCTGTTCCAACTGCTTCAACCCCTGCACCATGTTATTGAACGAGTCGCCGAGGGCTTCCAATTCGTCGCCAGTTGCGATGTAAACCCCCTCGTCAAACTTTCCCTGCGCCACCCGCGCCACGCCCTCCTGCAACTTCCGCACCGGGCGCACCACATATGCGGCGAGGAAGAGCGACGCGGCGAACGCGATGAGCAACACAATGGCAAATGTGATAGCGTTGCGCAAGAAAAGCGTATTGATCACGGCGTTCGCCTCGCTTGTCGGCCATTCCACGACGAGTCCCCAACCAAATTCCGGAATATATTTTTCCGCAGCGACCACCGTTTCCCCTACGATGTTTTTATAGGTCTCTTGCGTGTCGGCGGTAAGAAGATCTTCCCCAGCGAGTGCCGCCTGTACCGTCGACAGGTTAACCCCATTCACCGTAGCCGTTTGTCCCGTAGTCCCCTTCATCGGCCCTCCACCGCCAATCGTGTTCCCCTGTCCATCCACAAGATACAGGTACCCGGTGGTGCCGATCTTCGCTTCCGTAACAATCGCTTGGAGCTCCGCCAGATTCGCCTCGCCCACGATCACCCCTATCACGTTTTTTGCATCATCCTCCACGGGAGACGAAAAGGTGACCGAGGGCGTGGAAGAAATGTAAGAAATGGGACCGATATAATAGTTGCCCGCACGGGCGATCTGAAACGCCGGCGTGGCGCTCATGTCGCGCAAGGCATCCGCGGGATAGCCGTCGGGATACGCGCGATCAAGGCGCACCAATTCTTCTCCGCTCAAATTGACAAAAGATTCCACATTAAGAAAGGTGAGCACATTCATTGTTTGGCTGAGGGCAAATTTCTGCGCCGAAGTTGATTGTGCAATGCTTGTCCCTTGGGGCGATACGATCCGGGGGTGGCTTAAGATGTTTTCGTTCACATAGGTCTCTACTTCCTGCGCCTTCTCTGTAAGCACCGCCGATTCAAGCCGTGCCACATCCTCGCGGTGTGAGCTGTTCACGGTGTAGATACCAAGCCCCACCGCAACCGCGATAGGGACAAGCCCGACGAGAATCACGAGAAAGATCCGATTCCGAAGTTTTCTTTTAGACGGCTTCTGCATACCTTCATTCTATCATTCTGGTCTCCTCCCTTTCCCATCCGCCGCCGGAACCCATCTTAAAAATAGGCCGCATGGCTCTTATGCCCTATTTTTAAGATGGGTTCTACGCTACAATATTCACAATGGCAGATGCGCTTACCGTTTCCGATCTGAACGTAGTATTGGGCGGAAGAACCGCGTTGCAGAGTATCAATTTTACACTTGACAAGGGGGATGCGCTTGCGGTTATCGGTCCCAATGGCGCGGGTAAGAGCGTCCTTTTGCGCGCGCTCCTCGGCATGATTCCCTACCGCGGCACGGTTGCGTGGGCCCCCGGCACGCGGATCGGCTATGTGCCGCAAAAAATAGACGCCGACCGCCACCTCCCCATCAACTTCCACAATCTTCTCGCGGCTAAATCGGCGACGCTCCGTCTCGCGAAAGCCGAAGCGAGCGCCGTCGCGGATGCCGTCGGTCTCACAAAAAAAATACTTGAAACGCCCGTGGGGCACCTTTCGGGCGGACAGTTCCAGCGCGCGCTTATTGCATTCGCACTCCTTGGCTTGCCGAGCACCACTTCGCACGACGAAGCGCGGCTGGGCAAGCCGAGCGTGCTGCTGCTTGACGAACCGACTGCGAGCATTGACGAGTCCGGCGAAGAGCAGGTTTATGAACTCGTCCACCGCCTTCAGGACCAATACGACATGACAACCATCCTCGTCTCGCACGACCTTAACGTCGTGTACCAGTACGCTACGAAAGTGCTTTGTCTCCACACGTCTGAGCTCTGCTTCGGCCCACCCGACGAAGCTCTCACCAAAGACGTATTGGAAAAACTTTATGGACCGCACAAATATTTCCACCACTTCCACCATCTCCATGACCCTCACTGATATTTATTCCATCACGCTCGCTATTTTTGCCGCCGCAGCCGCAGGCCTCGTCGGTGCCTTCGCACTGATGAAACGGACGGTGCTCGCAGGCGACGTAATGTCGCACATCGCAATCCCTGGGTTGGGCCTCGCCATCGTCTGGAAGATCAATCCCCTCGCGGGCGGCGGGCTCACTCTCCTCATCGGTATTCTTCTTATTTGGCATCTTCAAAAATCCACCGAACTTTCCGCCGAGGCTGCGATCGGCGTCATCTTTGCAAGTTCCGTGGCACTGGGCGCACTTCTTATTCATTCCACCGAAGATCTTGTTGATGCACTCTTCGGCGGATTTGGAAATCTCTCTGCCGGCGGATTCATCTTCGGGATGGCGGTGAGTATAATCGTCATTGCAGCGCTCTGGGTGCTGCGCAACAAATTGATCATTGCCCTCTTTTCCCCAGAACTCGCTGCCTCCGCCGGTATCAACGTGAACACCGTGAACCTTTGGTTTTTGCTCGTCTTTGGCCTCGCTATCCTTGTTTCGTTGCGCTTCCTCGGCGCATTGCTTGTGGGTTCCCTCATCATCATTCCCGCCTCCGCCGCGCGCCAGTTCACCCATTCGCTCGGCATGTTCCTCATAACCTCCATAGCGCTTTCCATCGCCGCAATGCTCGTCGGGTTTTACCTCTCCGCGCACTACGCGCTGGAACAAGGCCCCACGATCGTCGTCACGGCCGCCGCGCTCTTTTTATTGAGCTTGTTCAAGAAAAAAGAATAGTCTATCGCGGAATATTTTCTACTCTATCCGCAACGCTCTTCGCTTGAACCCAAAACGGAACTCACCGTTTTTTAACTTTCTCGCAGAACAAAATCCAACGATTTTTTGGTACTCGGATTGTTTTTAAAATCTTTTTCATTAATCTCTAACACAAATTTAATTTGCTTTTCCAAGCCAGCTCGTATTAATTTCCTTAAAATATCCGCCGGAATGTCTCCGTCGAACAAAGCGATACCTTCTTCGAAGTATTTCTCATCACCATGGAGTCGTGGCGTAGCATAAGCGCTTTTTGCATCATTCATATGCCAAATATCGCCACGCTGAGTATTGCCTATCACCGTCTCACCAAATTGTCCAATAGGCGGGGCCTTGCTTACATCGTCCTCATGTACCATATACGTTGATAAAGCATCATTTTTCTTGCCCGATTTGATCAGACGGCCGATCTCGTGCACCGCCCGTAAAGCGACAAACGAGTGACAAATATCTATGGCCAATCCGGAACCGGCAGCCCTCACCTTGGCAATTTCATCTCGCCAAAATAACAGCGGCCAGGGATTGCCCAGATCGGCCCAGTAAGTATGACCATCGCCCAGAAGCGATTTTGGACTCTTTTTAATGTCGCCAAATTCTGGAATTGGGACCGTTTCAATGGCCACCTTCACGCCGTGCTCTTTACCGAATGTTGTTATCTTCCTTACGGTGTCCAGCACCCCCGCAAAGGCCTCTGCCCAATATTCTTTATCTGATGTCCACTGTTGGGGCTTTATCAACGTATTGAGGTGAAAACTGATCGCGCGACCCTGTTCGGAAGATAGCTCGTCGGGTATGCGAGCGGCTAGTTCTATCCCTTGCTCGATATATTCCCGAGAAAAGCCGGGATTATCGAGCAGATTCAATCGCTCTTTCCCTTCCAATGGCATGTTAGGATGCATAGCAAAGACGGCTGGTCGTTCTGCGCCGCCGAGCTTAACATAAGGATCTAGATTACCCAACTGTTTTTTCGTTTCTTCTGCAGAAAAATCGCCCTGCCGCAACACCAACATAAGGCCCGTTTTGTATCCCTTTTCCCGCGCGGGCTCCAACAAATCGTACCTTGCTCTGAGATCGTCAGGAAAGCGAGCAACGCTGGGAACATAAATTTCTGGTCTCTCGCTCATTGTTTGTTTCCTCGGGATATCACGCAGCTTACTTTAATGGTAACACCTTTCCATTCTTATTGAGCGGGTGAAGGGAATCGAACCCTCGTCTATAGCTTGGGAAGCTACCGTACTGCCACTGTACTACACCCGCGACACAGGCATTGTACCACCGCGCTCGGCGGGGTTCAACGGTCAGCGCAAATTAATCTTCCACGAGCGGCACAAAGCTGAAACCGTGATATTCCCGTATTTTGAAATCTCCTTTTTTGGTTTTATCCATAGCAACGACACTCTCCCTTACTGGCGCTACGATCCTCCCGCCCGGCCGGAGTTGTTCTCTCCACGCAGCAGGAATTTCTCCCCCCGCCGCCGCGGCAATGATCTTGTCGTACGGCGCGCCCGCGGCATATCCTTTTGAACCGTCGCCAAGTACCGCCCGCACGATGCCGCGCGTTACGAAACCGTATTTCTCCACGTTGCGCTCGGTCATCGCTTTGAGTTCGGAAATCCGCTCCATCGCCGTCACGCGGCCATGCGCATTTCCTCCCCCGCTCACCACATGCGCCAAAAGGGCGGTTTGCCACCCAGAGCCCGAGCCGATGTCCAAAATTTTTTCTCCTGCGCGCGGAGCGAGGAGCTCCAGCATGAATGCGACCGTAAGCGGCTGGGAAATCGTCTGTCCGAACCCGATCGGCAACGGATAATTCCCGTACGCCTCCCCGGCGTATTCCGGCAACACGAAATCCTTGCGGTCGATCGCCCGGAACGCGCTCACGAGCGTGGACGTTTTCAAATATCCTTCCGCGATCAAATCGCGTATAAGTTCTTCGGCATCAACCTTCATATAACTCCTTTTTCAAGACGCACCACCCGGCCATCGAGACCGGCAAGTTCCGCATGGTGAATCTGCGATTCTTTTTTGAGAACGTCTGTATCCTCCTTCATCGTCTCGATATCCTTCTTCATCATCCCAATATCCTCCTTAACTTCTTTCATATCTTCCTTCAGTGCGAAAATATCGCTTCTTATATCGCTCATCTCCGCCCGCATGGTTTGAAAACCTGCCTCCATGCGGCGGCCCAAGCGGCCGATTTCCTCGTACACCCCCTCAAAACGCTGATCAATATTTTTGAATTCGGCTCCCATCATGAGCGCCAGCTTTTCAAGTGTCATGTGCCCCATGGAATTTATGGTAGCCGTCGCAATCATTTCGTCAAAGGTTCTTTAATCTTTTTTTAATCTGTGGTCGTCGCCGTGGAACTTTGCGCGGGTACGATAATAATCATCGTCTCGCCGGGTTTTTTGTAGTTGAACCGCGCGCGGAGCTCTTTCTCCAAGTTGAGCGGATTTGCGAGGTATTGCACCTCCGATTGCAAACTTACCTCGTCGTATTGCGCCTTTGTAAGCCGTGCCTGAATGTCCGCAAGGTCCGCGCTTAATTGCTTTTCCTGCGCGAAAAACGAATACACTCGCGCTCCCACCAAAACAAGAATAACAAAGAGAATAGCTGCTCCTACAATCTTCATAGCTTCAGTTTAGATTCTCAAAAAGAAACGCACAAGACGGCGTGCCGTCTTGTGCTACTTTTTCAGTATCTCGCGAAACACCTCCGGCGTGAGCTCCACCCGGGCCATGCCGGCGAGTTTCTCCTTCCCGCGTTTCTGCTTTTTCCATAGCTTCATCTTCCGCGTGCGGTCGCCGCCGGTCTTCCCGAAATTGCCCAACAACTTTTTCATTGCCGGGATCGTTTCGCGCGCGATGATGCGGCCAAGTGCCTTTGCTTGGATCGCCTGCGCAAACTGCTCCTTCGGCAAAAGTTCCTTCAGCCGCTCCACGGTCTGCCTCCCCTCGCGCTCAAGATCTTTTTTGGGAACGATGCGCGTGAGCGCGGGCACCACTTCGTCCACAACTAAAATTTCCAATTTTTCCACCTCTGCTTCCTGCTCCCCGGCAAGCTCGTAGGTGAACGATGCATATCCTTGCGATGACGATTTTAACCGGTCATCAAAATCGCGGATCAACTCACGCAAAGGCATCTTCGCTTCTATCAAAAGATTTTCGCCGATGTTCTTTACTTGCGCGATCTCAATATCAAATACGGTCTGCAAGTTGACGACCGCACTTAAATATTTCTGCGGCGTGAGGATTTCCAAACGAACAAAGGGTTCCCACACTTTCTCCGGCTTGTCCGGAAAATCCTGCGGTTGCTTGATCACGCGCACCACGCCGCGATCCTGTACGCGGTACGCAATCGTAGGAAAACTCGTTAAAAATTGCAGGTTATATTCCCGTTCCAAGCGGCTCGCGGTGATCTCAAAGTGAAGCTGTCCAAGAAAACCGACTTTAAGGCCGCGGCCGAGCGCCTCGTTCGCGTCAGGCTCAAAGGAAAACGCTGCGTCATTCAAGCGCAGCTTCTCAAACGCGCGTTTGAGGTCGTCAAACTTCGTATCGTGGTCGGGGTAGAACGAAATGAATACGACTGGTGCCGGTTCCCGATAGCCGGGCAACGCATCCGCGCCGACTTCTCCTCCTCCGTGGTGGGTCGCAAGCACCGTATCTCCGATTTTCACGCGCGACGGTTCCTTGAGTCCTGTCGCAAGATAGCCGATCTCGCCGTTTACGATCGCAGGCGACGCCACGGGGTCCGGCGTGAAATAGCCCACTTCCTTCGGTTTGAACGCAACGCCCGTTGCCATAAACCGCATGTTCTCGGTTTTGAACTCGCCGCCGAACACGCGTATGAAAGCAATGATGCCCTTGTGATCATCATAGAGCGAATCAAAGATAAGAGCTTTTCCGGCGTCATGGGCACCACCGCCGCGATTTGCGTTCAGAGAGGATTTTGCATCCGCGGGAACGTCGCGAGGGGGCGGCACTTCCCGCACTACCGTGTCCAATAATTCCCTCACGCCTTCGCCGGTCTTTGCGGAAACTCGGTGCACGCTCTCCTTCGGCATGTGCAAAAGTTCGACGACCGATTCCACCACCCTTTCAATCTGCGGCAGTGCGAGATCAATCTTGTTCACGGCGGGGATAATCGTGAGCCCCGCTTTCTGCGCCGCGCGCAAATTGGACAGCGTCTGCGCCTGGATCCCTCTTGTGCCGTCAATCAAAAGTATCGCCCCCTCCACCGCCGCGAGCGCGCGAGAAACCTCATACGAAAAATCCGAGTGTCCCGGCGTGTCGATCAGATTCAAAATATATTCCTTGCCGTCCACGCTATATGCCATCCGCACCGGCGCCATCTTGATCGTGATCCCCCGCTCGCGCTCCAAGGGCAGGCGGTCCAAATACTGCGCGCGCATAGAGCGCATGGGCACCGTTCCCGTGATCTCCAAAAAACGATCTGCAAGCGTGGACTTCCCCGAATCAATGTGGGCGATGATAACAAAGTTTCGAATATTATTCATAGATTCATGCCGTTGCGTTGTCGCAACGTGCGATATCAATATGGGCGATAATGACGAAATTTCTTGTGCGCGTGAGATTCTCCATCGCGGTTTTCCTACTGAAGTTTCTGCAACGTCAAATTGAAGATGAGCCGCCCGGGCGGATCGTCGGACTGATACAAATATGTCGCGAGGCCGCCGTTTTCAACAAAGACATAGCCAAGCGGCGCGTCAATGTCATATTCATATGACCGATGCGTGCCCGCCTGTTTTTCAAAAACAAACTGGTATGTCACGCCCTCCGCGGGAGGAACGGACATGGGGTGCGTGTAGTCAAGTGAGAATTGCGTGGAAGCCCCTGCCTTCACGACAGACCACGTCGTAAACACCTGCTTCCCGGACTCTTCGTGCCACGCGATGCCCGGATACGCGAAGAGGGTCTGCTCCGTTGACTCAATTGTAGAAACAGCGGGGTCGGTTATGTAGCCCTTTTTTGCATAGTTGATCGGCGGCGTAATTTTTTTCAAAACGGTACCGGAAACATTCGCGAGCGTCGTGCCCTCTGGAACGAAGATCTGCACGTAATCCTGATTCGTCGCCCGATACCACGAATACGGGCTTTTGTTGCCATTGTGCTTCCGCGCTACGACAAGGTGCCCTGTCATCGTACCGTCCGGATTGATTTGTGCGGTATAGGCGATCGTGCTTGAGACATATAAGTCCGATTTCCCGCCGTTTACGTTCGCATCCACGACTGCGAGGTAATCGCCGTTGAATTTCTGCGGCAACGCATAGACCGCGCCCGAAGCGCCGTTCGCGTCCGCAACGGCTTCCATCGCCGGATCTTTGAAATATACCATCACGTCTTTATTGGTTATCCAATTAAGCACCATGGCAAGCAGTGCGCCATGCCCGTCTGTAGTAGTAGAAGAGGCAAGCGCCGCGAAAATCGCTTTTGAAAGATCGCCGATGACCTGCTTGGGATAGGTGGCGGACAATGACTGGCCGCTTTGGACGATCTTTTGAATCTGAACGAGGAAGTTATCCACCGTGAAGGTCGTCGTTGACCTCCCTACGGAAATCGGGCCCGTGATGGCCAAGAGATCCCCGATTACCTTCGGCGAAATCGCAACGGCGCCGTCAAACGTCGTGGAAGCATTTGCGTAAAGGGCCGATTCCTCAAAAAAAGCGATGGTTTTTGAAGCAGAGGTCGGAAAATCAAAAAACCAGTTCGCATCTGCCGGCCGCCATCTTGTCACCTCAAGCTGCAACGGCTTCGGGGGGATGATGTTGCGATTGAATGCCGCGTCAACGTCCGCAATATCATGCACGGCGACGTCGGTTATGGTACCGCTCGTCATCGTAACATCCGCATAGCTTCCGAGAAATCCTCCCGCGGGACGCATCTCCGAAGGATTTTCCAAAAGCACAAGGAAGTGATGGGGATGCGGATCGGAGAACCAGGGCAAAAGAACGTCCAGCATATTCTTCGTGCTCTTAATCTGCGTTTTGAGCGAAAGATAAAAATCGTTGCCCCCGAACGAAGAAAGCCCTCCGAACAGCGATGCCGTGCCCGTTAGTTGATCGCTTGCGGCATCAATCGTACCTAGCGTGTCGCGTATACGGCCGAGGTCAGCAATGAAAGGCCCTCCCTGTCCGTTTGTAAAAAACCCGTACGAGCTTGACGCCACGTCGCTCACTTCTTGCGCAAAAAGCGTGAGTTGTTTGGAAATGTCGACGAGCGACGTGATGGCACCGCCCCCTCCCCCCAAAAGAGACCCGAATGTTTTCACGGCAGTGCCAAGATCCCCCGAGGAAAGATCCTGCAAAGAAGAAAATTTCTGCGCGGCAGACTGGGGATCAAAATTTTGAAGGTCTTCCACACCCAAGCGAAGCGTCCCGAGGCTCGTTGAGAATGAAGATGCCACCTTGGCGCGGATGAGGTAAAGAGAGGCAATTGAGCCGCCGACGAAAAGCACGACAAGCCCCGCAATCCCCCATGCAATACCTTTCGGGAAGCGAGGCTTGCGGGGCAACGATCTTTTTTTCTCCAACGCCTCGTCCTTAGGTTCCTGTTTGATAACTTTCACGAGGTCGCTGGGACGAACCTCCTCGTCTTTGCGCGGCGGCGGAACAGTACCTTGCATAGTTGTATTGTACCATCATCTCTTTAGAACCCATCTCACATATAGGATGGGTTCTACGCTATAATAAAAGCAATGTTCAAGAAAACTTCTTCTTGTCTTGCGTGGTGGACGCTCGCCCTCGTCTGTCTTGCCTCTTTCTCGCTCATGCTCTGGGCCTCGCGCACCGACTCGGCCATTATGGACGAGCTTGCGCATATTCCGGCGGGCTACGGCTATGTGCACAATCTTGACTACCGGCTGAATCCCGAGCACCCGCCGCTTATAAAAGCGCTTGCAATGCTGCCGGTGCTTTTTCTAAATCCCACGTTCCCCGTTCAAAGCGACGCATGGAAGAACCAAGTGAACGCGCAGTGGGACGTCGGCGCGCAATTCCTCTATCAATCGGGCAATGACGCGAACGCAATCATCCAAACCGCGCGCATCTTCCCGATCTTGATCACGCTCCTTGTCGTTCTCTTTATTTATCTCCTCGCACGGGGACTTATGGGCAACTGGTGGGCGCTCCTGCCCGCCGCACTTTTCGCGCTTGATCCCACCGTGCTCGCCCATGGTCATTATGTGACGACGGATGTGGGTGCCGCCTTCGGCGTCATCTTCGCCACCTATTTCTTTCTGAAGTTCGTTGAATCGCCATCCACAAAACACCTTTGGTATGCGGGACTTTCTTTTGGTGTTGCGCAGATCACAAAATTTTCCACGCCGTTCCTCGTGCCGCTTTTCATCTTTCTTGCTTTCGTACTCTGGCTCCGCAACGTCATCGCCGAACGCGGCACAATGGAGCAATCGCGGCGTTTCAAAACGTTTCTTATGCGCGGACTGCGTTGGCTCTGGCGCCTTATTCTCATCTTTGCGATCGGCTATGTGTGTATCGTCTACCCGATCTATTTCCTTTTCACTGTCAATTATCCCATCACAAAACAGGCCTCCGATACGCAGTTCATTCTGGGTTCTTTCGCAAACGGCCCGGCGCCCGCGGGCGCGCACTGCACGGGCATGCGCTGCCTCGCCGACATTGACCTCTGGATGGCAAAAAATCCAGTGCTGCGGCCAGTCGCACAATACATGCTCGGCATCCTTATGGTCTTCCAGCGGTCCGCCGGCGGCAACACCATCTATTTCTGGGGCGAAGTGCGCGGTGCCGGCGGTTGGACCTATTTCCCGCTCCTCTTCCTCCTCAAAGAACCCATCCCCACGCTCGTCATCGTGCTCACGGCGCTCGTGCTCGCCGCATGGTGGATGATCCGACGCGATAGGTACCTCGGCCGGCGCCGGGGGCAACGCATTTTGGATTACATCGGCGTGAACCTTCCGGAATTCTCCATGGCGTCGTTCATCGTGCTCTATTGGGGCTACAGCATGCAAAGTCCGTTGAACATCGGGCTTCGCCACCTCATGCCCACGCTTCCTTTCATTTATATCCTTGCCGCAGGCGTCTGGAAAAAATGGATTGTAAATATCTCTTTCCGCATTTCGCCCCCGGGCGGCGCCACCATGGCTTCGCTCGGCACATCCATCGCTGCTTCCCTAAGCGCCGCGGCGAAATCTTTCGTGCGCGCGAGCATCAAATATTTTTTTCTCGTCGTCCTGCTTATCTGGCTCCTTTTGGAAACCCTCTTCGCCGCTCCATATTTCCTGTCGTACTTCAATGAACTCGGCGGCGGCATTTGGAACGGATATCACTATGTGACCGATTCCAACTACGACTGGGGGCAAGACCTCCTGCGACTCCAGGCGTGGGTCGCCACGCATCCCGATGTGGACAAGATCGCCGTGGATTATTTCGGCGGCGGAAATCCGCACTATTATCTAGGGAACAAAGAAGTTGACTGGTCTTCCTCCAAAGGCAATCCCGTAGACCACGGCATCCACTGGCTCGCTGTTTCCGTAAACACGCTTGAGGGCGCGATCCAGCCGCTCGCTCCCGGCCAAGTCCGCAACGCCTCCGACACCTATTCGTGGCTCACGGTTTTGAGGCCGCCCGCCCCGGGCATGGGCAGCGTCCCCTCGCCCGACTACCGCGCCGGCACCTCAATCTTCATCTATCACCTGTAACCGTTATTCCGTAATCTCTGGGTGTTCTTTGAGGTATTCGTCGCGGACATAGAGCGCCGCGAGCGTCATGCATGCCTCTCTTTTTGTGGGAAACTTGTACAGATATGAGCTTATCGGCCGCGTGAATGTTTCTTCCAGCAGCATAGGGAAATAAATAATAGCATTTCTTTCCACGTCTAATTTTGTCTTCGGCTCCTGATCGGAAATATAAGATAATATCTTCCGGCGGTATTCCGCATTCTCCATAACGCTCACGAATCCACTTTGCTGTAAGATTTCCAATCCCTTTGGCTTGATCCGCAACGGACTCATAGATTCCATCAGCGACAAATTGAAATCCTCCGGCCATTTTGTAGCAAGAAAGGTCTTTATAGCGATAATGTTATTCTTAATTTTGCCCGCACTGGCTCTCACGTCGTCTAACACAGCCCCAAACTTAACCTCGAGTCCATCTATTTTCTGGTTTTGCCAGAACCCTATCGCCACAGTCAAAGTTCCCAAGAGCACAAACAACGCCACGAACGGATATTTATCCGCAGTGATTCCAAAAAAGACGAGGATTGAAATTATCGCATCCATGATTTTGGTCATTAAGCCTAACGGTTCCGTGCGAATATACTACCACAATACACATTAAAAACTTACTAAAAGATTCTTGACGCACAGGCCTGGACGATCTTCAAACAACTTTGGCTTTTAGCCAAAAACAAGCCTGTTTTACGTGTACTTGACAATATATCGATTTATATGCTACAATTAAGTCGTAATTAAGTTCTTTGGAGGAGGTGACGTATGTTCTTCCTACCTGATTTTCAGGGTTTGTGGAGGAAGCTCGGCGAGCAGGATACCACGTCGGGCATGGTAGCGGTCCTTGAGAAATATGAGAAAAGGTTCGCACGCGAGGCGAAGGCATACCTCGTTCTCGCAATCTTCGCTTTCGCAGGGGTTGCATTCCAAATTGCAATTCTCTGCTATGCGTTTTGCGTTTGCGGGGGTTTCCTATGACACCCCGTTCGCAGGCTCCGATCCCGCAAGATCTCGGAGCCTAGAATTTTATTTAGTGCACGGGAGAGGATCCGAACAACTTTTAAAAGCATGCTCGATTCCAACCAAAAACATGGAGCCCTTCTTTTGTATTTTCCGCTCGTAGCGGAGAATGAGGTAGAAATCAGCGAGCGAATAGAAACTCCGCCGGGTACCCGGGAGCAGCGACCAGGGTGGCTGATTTTCGTATATGAGCGAGCTAGATTTCTCAAGTTCGCAGCGTGAGCGGCAAAGACAAAAGAAGGGTTCAGCTTATTTGTAATACGCGCGGTTCTCTACCCGGAAGTCAACATATTGTAGCTTATTAAAGCCGGGCTTGGCCATTAGATTTTGGAGAACAGACAAATCCTCGTCCGCTGGAAAGCGCAAACTGAAATAAAGCGACGGGCCGTCGTAGGTCGTGACGTCAATTTCTTGGAGACCGATGTCTCTGAGCGCCACATCGTCTACATGAACGCCGCTCGCCCGGATCACGTTCACGATGGAAATGAGATTCGGCACGAACTCATCCGGCAAGGCCCTGTTGTTGAGACCGCGGCCGTTTTGGGAATAATCGTGGATGGCGAACATCAAGCTCCCCTGCGTATCAAACGTCCTGCTAAAAAGAACCCCCTGGTTATCAAACCAATAACAGTTCTCGTCTTCCGATGACGCGGTGTCGGATGCGACCGCCGCGGGCGCGAGTGGTCCGGAAATGCTGGAGACAAAGCACCATATTCCGAACGGCGCGCGCTCCGTCACCTCTATAGCAACCGTACGCGAAACATAGTCCTTTGCGATCGCGACCGATGCAAGCTGCGGGACAAACACTAGGTCGCTCGTCGCGAGCGTGCTCGGCCAGATGAGCATATTGTTGATGCCGAGGAGTGATTTCAAGAAATTATGGTCGCGGAGCACGCTTGATTGGAGCAACGTCGTCACGCTGTCGGAAGATACCGCGCTATTTCCCTCCACCGTGATGTTTTTTATACGAAGCCACGGCGAGCGGAATGCAACCCATGCGGCGCCGAGCACAAGAAAAAAAATGAATGCACACACAAGGATGGCGTATCCGTACCGCCGCTTCCTTTTACGCTTTTTTTGTTTATCGGAGAGGTATGCGTCAAGTTCCATATACCTATATAATGATAATAACACTATGAGGATTTTATTCCGCAAAATCAGGAGCCTGCGGTTCCGCTATGAGCCGCTCATTATCATCGTCATCCATCGCGACCGGATCCTCCACAACCTCCGGCAATTTCAGGTGGTGAATCCGGGCGTCGTGATCGCCCCCGTGCTCAAAAGCAACGCGTATGGCCACGGCCTCGTCCAAGTCGCAAAAATTCTTGACGATCAATCGCTCCACTTCCTGTGCATAGATTCGTATGTGGAAGCACTCATCTTAAGAAACGAGGGGGTGCGCACGCCGCTGCTTATTCTCGGCTACACACCGCTCCCGAACATTCTGCGAAGCACGTTGAAAAACATGTCGTTCGGCATCACGAGCCTCGCGGAACTGCAGCGGCTTTCTCTTGCGCGGCGGCGTCCCGTCGTAATCCATCTTAAAATTGACACCGGCATGCACCGGCAGGGTATCCTCCTAGAAGAGCTGGGGGAGGCGCTTCACGTCATCGCCCAGAACAAGCAGATCGCGCTTGAAGGGGTATATTCCCATCTTGCAGACGCCGATACCCCCGCATCCGCGCATACAAAAACACAAATTGAACGGTGGAATGCCGCAGTACGCGTAGTGAGAGAAAAACATCCCCCAGGAAATTCAAACGTGCGTTTTTTTCATTTGAGCAACACGGCGGGGAGCCACTATTCCCGCGAGATTGACGCCAATCTTATGCGCCTTGGCATCGGCCTTTATGGTGTGAACACGAGCCAAAACCAGGATCTTGATCTCAAGCCCGTACTTGAGATGAAAACGCGCATCACTTCGGTGCGAACCGTGAAGCCCGGAGAAAGTGTCGGCTACCACGGGACATTCAAAGCCAAAAAAGAAGTGACTATTGCCACGATCCCCGTCGGCTACGCGGAAGGCATTGACCGCCGGCTTTCAAATTGCGGCACGGCCACCGTGGCCGGCGTCTCCTGCCCCTATGTCGGCCGCATCAATATGAACATGACCTCCCTTGATGTCTCGCGAGTTCCCCATCCGCAGATTGACGACGAAGTACTCGTCGTGAGCGCCGAGCGCGGCGCGCCGAACTCCGTAGAAAACATGGCGAAGCTCTGCGGGACGATTCCGTACGAGCTGTTCATCAGACTGCCTGCGCAGATCCGGCGGATTGTTTGTCCATAGCGGGTATATTTCGCAGAAGATTTCTGGGTTGTTATAATATATTCATGTCCAAATACAAACTCGTTTTCACGATTCCTGTACCTTATGCAGAACAAGCGAGAAAAGCTATTGGCCAAGCCGGAGCTGGGAAGCTCGGAGCTTATTCCTTCTGTAGTTTTAGCGTTAGGGGCGTTGGCCGATTCAAGCCCGAACAAGGCGCGAAACCAGCAATAGGTGAAGTAGGAAAGTTTGAAGAAGTAGAAGAAGAAAGAATTGAGTGCCAATGTGATTCTGAATTAGTTACTGAAGTATTGGCTGCCCTGAAAAGAGTCCATCCTTATGAGGAAATAGCTTATGATCTTTATCCGCTAGAAACTCGAGAATAATGGTGGCCAGCTTTTAGTTCACAACACAACGCTTTTCAGTTTTGCAGTTTTCCCGAACCACTTCCGAGATAATCTCACATACGCCGGCGTGATGTCCGTAACGAGGAGTTCCCTTCTGCGCTTCTTGTCCAACCGCGAATCTATCTCCGGGTGGCGCTTTAAATAATCTTTTAATTTGCGCGGAATGATCTCATCCTGGGAAATCACGGGGACGCCGGCTGCCTTTTGAATCGTTTTTTTAAGAGCGGGATAATGCGTACATCCTAAAACGATCTTTTCTACTTTTTTCCGCGTGAGCGGCGCGAGATATACGCGTACAATCGGGTCCGCCCATTGCAGCCCGTCGTTTTCAATCAAAGGAACAAGTAGCGGTGCGGCATTTTGGAAAACCTTCGCACGCGGATTCAGTTTACGCACCTCCCGCACATAAGTTCCCGATCGAACAGTACCCGTGGTGGCGAGCACACCGAGCCGCCTTAGTGCTGAAACCCTTCCAGTATTGCTCTCGCTGACAGTTGCGAGGGCCTCTTCCACTGTGGGGATTATTACGCCGAGGACTCGCCGTTTTGGATAATGCCGCGGAAGATACTGCCGTTGGATCTTACGGAGCGCTTCCGCGGACGCCGTATTGCACGCGACGATAATAAGGTTGCAATTTCTCTTGAACAAAAAATAAACGGCTTCTTCCAAAAATTGATATATCGTCTCCGGCGAGCGATTGCCATACGGCACCCGTTGCGTGTCGCCAAGATATACATAGTCGTATTGAGGAAGTTCGCGCGCCAAAGCCCGCATGATAAACAGCCCGCCCAAACCAGAGTCAAAGACCCCGATTTTCATGCGCGCATCAACCAATAACCTCCTTCCCAACGTATTTCTGAAGCACTTTCGGAACGCCGATCTTCCCCTCTTTCGTCTGATAATTTTCCATGATCGCGATGAGCGTGCGGCCGATTGCGAGCGCCGTGGCATCGTTCATGTGCGCCACTTCGCTCTTCCCATCCTTGCGACGCACGCGCGTGCCGAGGCGCCGCGCCTGGTAATCCGTCATGTAATCCGCCGAATGCGTCTCGCGGTATCTTTTCTCTGATGGCAGCCACGTTTCAATATCCAAGTGCCGCGCATCCGGATCGCCCTGATCGCCCGTGGAACAAATGATCACCTGATACGGCAGCTCAAGCGACCACATCAAATATTCCTGCACCGCCACGAAAAAATCCTGTTCCGTGATCCCGTCCTCCGGCACGGTGAAACTCTCCAGCTCCAGCTTATCAAACTGGTGTACGCGAAGGATGCCGCGCACATCCTTTCCGTACGAACCCGCCTCGCGCCGGAAGGCGGTGGAGAAACCGAGGTAGCGGATCGGCAATTTTTCTTCGGGAATTGTCTCATCCATATGCAGCGGTCCCAGCGTATGTTCCGCGGAGCCGATCAAATAAAGATCGTCGGCGGGCATGTAATACCGCTCTTCCTTTGGCTCAAGCCGCCCCATGCGCTGGAACACTTCCGGGCGGATCATGACCGGCGGCACGACCGGCATGAAGGGCTTTGCGGAATATCCCGGCTTCACGCCGTCTGCTATTGATTCAATGATCTTAACGTCCGTAAGCACCTCCATCACATATTGAATGAGCGCGAACTCCATGCGCGCGAGGTCGCCTTTCAAATATGCAAAACGACTGCCCGCCACCTTCCCAGCGGATTCAATATCAATAATCCCGAGCGCCTCGCCGAGCGCCACGTGGTCCTTCGGTTCAAAATCAAACTTTTTGGGCTCGCCGTTCTTGCGCAACACCTTGTTCGCCAATTCGTCCTTACCGACCGGCGTGTCTTCGGACGGCAGATTCGGAATTTTTTCCCAAATTGTCTGCCGTTTTTTCTCAATTGTCGCGATTTTTTCCGCGAGCAGTTTAATCTCCTCTTTATTCTTCTTCCCGCCCTCAACATCGCGCTTCTCGCTCAATTTCTTCTGCTCTGCACGCTTCGCATCAACCTCTTGTGTGAGCTTCCGCCACTCCTCGTCCAATTTCAAAAACTCGTCCACCAGCTTCGGGTCGCCGTTCTTTGCAACGGTCGCTTTTTTTATCCGTTCAGAATCTTCGCGAAGTATCTTAATATCCAGCATGTTCATTCATTCTATATCATTCAACGCAAAAAGTTAAGCTTGAAGATGCCCAACTTCTGTTTTACAATGGCTATATCATGCCGAAATCGGAACCTGCTTCGTTGGATGCCATCCGCCACTCGCTCGCCCACTTGCTCGCCGCGGCGGTCTTGAAGGAATTCCCGGACGCGAAACTCGGCATCGGCCCCACGATTGAGAGCGGGTTTTATTATGATTTTCTTCTGCCGCGCTCGCTCACGCCCGACGATCTGAAGACATTTGAAAAAACGATGCGGAGTCTCGTCAACAAAAATATGCCGTTCGCGGGCGAACCCGTGACCGTGGCCGAAGCAAAAAAACTTTTCAAGAACCAGCCGTTCAAATTGGAACTCGTCAAAGAATTCTCGGAGGGCGGTGAAAAGCTGACCGTCTACCGCACGGGCGAGGTCTTTATGGACCTTTGCCGCGGCGGGCATGTGGAAAACACAAAAGAAATTCCCGGCGACGCGTTCAAATTGGACAAGATCGCGGGCGCCTACTGGCGCGGCAACGAGAAAAATCCGATGCTCCAGCGCATCTATGGCCTCGCATTCGGGAGCAAAAAAGAATTGGGTGACTTCCTCACGCTCCGCGAAGAGGCCGAGAAACGCGATCACAAAAAGCTTGGTGAGCGGCTGGATCTTTTTACGTTTTCTGACCTTGTGGGACCGGGACTTCCCCTTTGGACCCCGAAAGGTACGCTCCTCCGCAATCTCCTTGACGATTTCGTCTGGGAACTCCGCGAGGAACGTGGCTATGTGCAGGTGGATATCCCCCATCTTGCCAAAAAAGAGCTCTACGAGACAAGCGGCCATTGGGAAAAATTCAAAGACGATCTTTTTAAAATAACGACGCGCGAGGGGCACCTCTTCGTCATGAAGCCGATGAACTGCCCGCACCACGCGCAGATCTACGCGCGCCGGCAATGGAGCTACCGCGAACTCCCGCAGCGGTATGCAACGACCACTAAAGTATATCGTGATGAACAATCGGGCGAGCTCGCGGGGATCACGCGTGTCCTCGCGATCACACAGGACGATGCGCACGTCTTCTGCCGGCAATCGCAAACCAAAGAGGAGTTCGTGAAAATTTGGGACATTGTGCACGAGTTCTACGGCGTGTTCGGCTTTCCGCTCCGCGTACGGCTCTCGCTCCACGACCCAGTACATCCCGAAAAATACTTGGGCGACGCGAAACACTGGAAGCAAGCGGAGAACATGCTCCGCGAGATCGCAGCGGAGAAAACGACGGAAACGTTTGAAGGCGTCGGTGAAGCGGCATTCTATGGCCCGAAGCTGGACTTTATGGCAAAAGACGCGCTCGGCCGCGAACACCAAGTGGCGACCATCCAACTAGATATGAATATGCCGGAGCGTTTTGATCTTTTCTGCGTAAACGAGAAAGGCGAACATGAGCGGATCGTCATGATCCACGCCGCCATCATGGGTTCCATTGAACGGTTCCTTGGCGTCCTTATTGAACATTTTGCGGGTGCCTTCCCTCTCTGGCTCGCGCCCACGCAAGTATGCGTGCTCCCCGTAAGCGAAAAATTTTCCGAATATGCGCGCGAGGTTTATGAAAAACTTGCAACCGCTGGTGTCCGCGCGGAACTTTCGGAGGCGAACGAGTCGCTCGGCAAGCGCATCCGCGAAGCGGAGCTCATGAAAATCCCCTCTATACTCGTGGTCGGCGAAAAAGAACAAAAAAACGGCGCGGTGGCCGTCCGGACAAAAAAAGGAGACGAGGGCTCGCAAAATTTAGATGATTTTCTGAAAAACATCAGAGAAAATATTGAGAGAAAGAAGCTATAAAAAGATAGTGGCTGTCGTCGGCCCAACGGCAAGCGGAAAAACCGCGCTTGCGGCCGCCATGGCCAAAAAGTTCAATGGCGAAATCGTCTCCGCAGATTCGCGGCAGGTTTATCGTGGGATGGACATCGGTACGGCAAAGCCGACTTTGGCGGAACGGCGCGCCGTCCCCCATCATCTTATTGATATAAAAAATCCTGACGAACATTATACGGTCGCAGAGTACAAGGCGGATGCCATTGCTGCGATCAAAAACATTTTGCGGAGAAAAAAACTGCCTATTCTTGTCGGCGGCACGGGACTGTACGTAAGGGCGGTACTGGACAACCTTGACATCCCAAAAGTAAGCGCGGATCCAACGCTACGCGCTGCAATTGAATGCGAGATCAAGAAAAAAGGGCTCGCCGCGGTCGCGAAAAAACTTGTGGTGCTTGATCCCGAAGCGGCGGACATCGTAGATCTGAAAAATCCGCGGCGCGTCGTGCGGGCGCTTGAGGTCGCGCTCGCAACCGGGAAACCATTCACCGCTCAGCGCAAAACGCGCGCGCCGCTTTTTGATACGTTGAGAATCGGACTTAATCCCCCTTTGGGCGAGCTCCGAAAACGCATTAACGCCCGCGCGGACCAGATGATGTGCGCCGGGCTCCTCAAGGAAGTCAGATGGCTCTTAAAAAAATATGGTGCCGATTGCGAGGCGCTGAATGCCATCGGCTACCGCGAGCTTGTAAACCACCTCCAAGGAAAGACCTCCCTCGAAGATGCGGTGGCGCGCATCAAAACCAACACGTGGCGCTACGCCAAACGCCAGCTCTCGTGGTTCAGGAAAGATAAAGACCTTCGCTGGATCCGGCAATCTCGCGAGGCCATAGCGTCCTTCAAGCGCCATTCAGATTGCGTTCAAAAAGTTCTTTGAGCGTCGTGGGCTGCGCGCGGCCCTTCAGCTTGCCCATCGCCTTGCCGATCAGGAATTGCAGGCTCGCGGTCTTACCCTTTTTATAATCGGCAACCGCGGTTGGATTTTCCGCAACGACCGCGCGCACGACCGTTTCTATCTCGCCCATATCAGAAACCACGCCAATACCCTCGCTCGCTGTGATCTCTCCTGGATCGTCGCCGGTTGCGAACATTCTCGCGAGCATGTCCTTCGCCTGGCGACTCGTTATTTTCTTTTCTTCAACGAGCGCTGCAAGGTGCGCGAGGTGTTCGGGCGTCACTTTCAATTCCGAGAATGCCACATCGCCCTCATTCATCAAACCCCGCAGATCGCTCGTAAGATAATTATAGAGCGTCGCAACGGCGGTGGCGGACAAACGCTCACCCGACAATTGCTCGCAAAGTTCCGACGACGCTTCTTCAAAATAATCGGCAGCGAAACGGTCGGAGACCAAAATTTCCACCTGTCTCGCGTCCAAGCCGTATTCCCGCGCGAACCGCGTGCGCTTTTGTGCAGGAAGTTCGGGCAGCGTCTCGCGCAGCCTTTCGGGCTCAAACGCAATCGCTTCAAACGGCGGGATGTCCGGTTCGGGAAAATAGCGATAATCGTGCGCCTCCTCCTTTGAGCGCTGTGACACGGTTTTTTGTTTCGCCTCGTCCCAGCCCCGCGTTTCTTGCGTCAATTTCTCCCCGCGCGCAAGCGCCTCTTCCTGCCGCGTGAGTTCATATTCCACCGCATCGTGCACCGCCTTGAACGAATTGATATTTTTGAGCTCCACCTTTGTGCCCATGTCCAAGCTCACGTTTGCCTCAATGCGCATCTCCCCTTTTTCCATGTTGGCGTCCGAAACGCCGAGGTAGCGCAATATGAGCTGGAGCTCACGCGCGAAGGCGGTAGTGTCGCCCGCACTATGTAAGTCCGGCTCCGTCACAAGTTCCATCAAAGGCACGCCGGAACGGTTGTAATCCACGAGCGAGGCATCCCCCGCGTGCACGAGTGTCCCCGTGTCTTCTTCCAGGTGGACCCGCCGGATACGGACGCCCATTAATTCGCCGCCGTGGATGAGCGGCTTGTCGTACTGCGAAATCTGATAGCCCTTCGGGAGGTCGGGATAGAAATAATTTTTGCGGTCAAATTTGGTGACCGCGTTCGCGTGTCCGCCGAGCGCGAGTCCGGTTTTCAGCACGTATTCTATCGCCCGCTTGTTTGGAACAGGCAATGTCCCCGGATGCCCGAGACACACCGGGCAGACGTTCACATTTGGACGCCTTTCCCCCGGATCATTCAGCGAATCACAGAACATCTTCGTCCGCGTTTTCAATTCCGCGTGGATTTCCAAGCCGATGGTCGGCTTATATTTTTTCGCAGTCGCCATTGGTTTGATTATTCGCGATTCGCGGCACAAAGTAAAGGTTGCGCGGCTACTGCATATCAACCCAAAACATTTTGGACGACTTGCCACACAAGGGCATGGATCTCGTCCGTCGAAAGAAGGACGCCTTCCGGCGCGCATTCAATCACTTCAAATTCCTTGGGAAAAAGCGCGGCGATTTCCAGGTATACTTCCTCCGCACACTTCTGGTACGCAAAGTCCGCCTCGTGGAGATCGCGTGCTTCGTTCCCACCTCCATGGTGCTCCCGCGCATGACTTTTTCCCGCAAGCTTGTAGGAAATTTCTGCGGGAACATGCAGCACGATATTTATGTACGGTTTTGGAACACCGAGGGTTCCGAATTCCAGCTCATGGAGCCAGCGATAAAATTCTTCGCGCTCTCCTCTGTGAGCAATCTTTGCTCCCTGATACGCCATATTGGACGCAACATACCGGTTCGCGAGAACGATCCTTTCCTCTCCCAACCACTGAAGGATTTTCAATTTGACGTCAAAGCGATCCACGGCGAAAAGGACAGATGCCGCATATGGTCCGAGCTCGCCACCGTATTTCCCGGTAAGATATTTCTCCACGAAATACGACGACGGCTCCCCGTACTGCGGGAAGTCCAGCGTCCCCAGCTTCGTGCCTTCGGGCAACGCGAGCACCAGCCGCTCAAATTGCACGGTCTTCCCCGATCCGTCCGTTCCCTCTATCACGATGAACTTGCCTTGCGTAGGCATAGGATTCATCTCATTATAAACCTTAAAACTTCATTAAACGATATTTGACTTTTAGGTCAAATTCCCCATCATTGATTTTAAAGATACCATGAATCCGTTTTTGGAAAAATTTATAAAGAAGAACTTTAATGTTCCTGGTAAGGCGTTAGACCTAGGAGCCGGCGAACTCGTTGACGCGAACGATCTTAAACAGCTCGGATGGAAGGCGGTGGGGGTTGACATAAAAATGGACACGGATTTGGAGAAGCCATTTTTATCCGATGCGGCTCCGTTTGACCTCGTATATTCCAATTATGTCCTGCACAAACTCGAAAATCGTGCGCAGTTGATCCGTACTGCGTACGACAACTTGAAGCCGGGCGGATGTCTCTTCCTGCGCACCTTTGACATCTCCGACAAACAGAGCACCTCGGATTTGACCATCCACAAAATCCACGATCTCCTAAATAATAGTGGCTTCGCCGAGATCGCAACCGAAATCATTGACGATTACGACGACGAGACAGGGCATAACCACTGGCACAGAATACTGCAAGCAACCGCACGGAAACCTGCTCGTTGAAAACTTCTTACGGCATGTCACATCTCGGATTCTTCTAAACTGACCGCTCTTAGTCCGTCACCTCTATCCCCATGTTCCGCGCGGTGCCGCGGATGATTTTTTCCGCCGCGTCCAGATTGTCGGTGTTTAAGTCCGGCAGCTTCTTTTCCGCGATCTTCCGCACGTCTGCTTTTGTTACCTTTCCCACTTTCGTGGTAAGCGGATTCCCGGAACCCTTTTCAATGCCGGCAGCTTTTTTTAAGAGCGCCGCGGCAGGCGGGGTTTTCAAAATAAATTTGAAGCTGCGGTCTTCATAAATAGTAATAAGCGCCGGTACGACGTCCCCCTTCATATCTTTGGTTGCGTCGTTAAACTGCTTGCAGAACTCCTGGAGGTTGATCCCCTGCGGGCCCAGGACCGTGCCCACCGGAGGCGCCGGGTTCGCCGCCCCCGCCGGAAGCTGCAATTTCAAAGTTGTTTTTATTTTCTTTGCCATGCCTTTGAGTGTAGGAACATATTACAGAATAATAACCAACAAATCAAGCAGATTGTACGACACTGCTTTTGAGGGCACCCCGGAACCGCGGCCTGAGGCAACCTTCAGGTTGTCTGCCACGGTGAGGGCGAGCGGCGTTTTCCCGAGGGAGTTAACGACCGCGTCCCTCAAAAGCAGTGCCGTACAATCTGTGCTGATTTAGAACGGAATGTTTTCTGGCTTAACTTCCTCCTCTTCAAGGTTAATGGTGGGAATTTCTTCCTGTGGGGGCGTTGGCGTTTCTTTCATGTCCCCTGGCACGCCGCCGCCCTGGGACACATCACCTTTGCCGATTGCGCCACCGCCCGCGCCACGCGCGCCGCCCTGGCCACCTCCATAGGGCCGGGGTCCTAACTGCATGCGCTCCGCCATGATTTCCGTCGTCCGCCGCTGCCCGCCCTGCTTGTCGGTCCAACTCCGCGTCCGAAGGCGGCCCTCTATAAGGACCGTGGCACCCTTCACAAGAAACTGGCTCGCAATCTCCGCCTGGCGTCCCCAAAGCACCGCATTGTGGAATTCGGTCTCTTCCTGTTTTTGGCCATTCTTATCGGTCCACACGCGGTTCGTCGCCACGCCAAGCGTCGTCACGGACTGCCCGCCGGGCGTCGTCCGCAATTGCGGATCAGCCGTCACCCTTCCCACGATGATTACTTTATTTAAATCCATACCCGTATTCTACCACACTTACCATTAAAAACATCTTAAAGAAAACTTGACATCAACCGGGGCCGCGCGGTGCAAAGTGTTCTCAAGGGGACGTCTCGGAGCCGCGGCGCGTTTCCCCGCCGGAGGAAACGACGCCGTACCCTTTGAGAACGCTTTGCACCGCGCGGCCCGTGATCACCCCAAGATTTCTTCTATCTTCTTCTCTAGTGCTTCGTTAGAAAGCGGGCGGGGTGCCGAAGGTTTGGGTTCGGGAGATACCCTCCCGTATTTCGGCGCGTGGAAAGGGAACGAAGGCATGGCCGTGGGTTCCCGCCGGACGGCGAGCGGAGAAGCCACGATAATCATCGAACGAATCACGTCTGGCTGCGTGCGGAGGTCACGTTCAAGATTTTTTGCGTCTTCTCCCCGCGCCGCAAATACACAGGAAACAAAGACAGCCTCTGTGTTTTCTTTAATCTTGTATGCAAGCGCGATTTTTTTTGCGCGCGGCTCCGCGACTACCTCGCCGCTATGCTGACGGACAAGTTCCATCATACGTGCAGCGTCGTCTTCGCTTTTGAGGAGAAGCGCAAGTTCGTAGGTCTTTGTATCCTTTTCCGTTCCTACGTCGTCCATGGTGTGGTCAGTATAATGGAAGCTCTGCGGTCTGTCCAGCTAGGACTGGACTCCAATCACTGGTTCCTCCTCGGCTTCAATTTCGTGGAGTACCGCGTGCACCGACTCCTTGGTACCCGCGGGAATAAGACGCCCAATGATGACGTTCTCCTTCAAGCCGCGGAGCCGATCCACTTTCCCCTCAATGGCGGCCTTCACAAGCACGCGCGCCGTATCCTGGAACGATGCCGCCGAAAGGAAGCTTTCTGACGAGAGCGCGATGCGCGTGATACCCAAAAGTACCTCGTCCGCCTTCGCAGGACTGCCGCCCTGCTTTCTAATCTCGCGGTTCACTTCCAAGAACTTTGATTTCTCGGCAATCTCGCCCATCACGAGGTCCGGCGCGTCCCCGGCGTCGCGGATCTTCACGCGCGAGAACATCTGACGCACGATCATCTCAATGTGCTTATTGTTAATGGTGGCACCCTCGGAAAGATAGATCTTTTGCACCTCGTTCACGATATAGCGCGCGACCTCAAGCACACCCCTGTGTTCGTAGAGTTCGTGGAGGTCCAAATTCCCTTCGGAAAGCTGGTCGCCCTTCTTGATTTTCTCGCCCGCTTTGACATAGAGGACGGTGCCCCGCGGCACGGCGATCTCCTGCGCTTTCGCCTTCTTGGCCTCCGAAATGAGGCGGATGATCTTCTGCGGGCCTTTGTCCTCCACGTTTTGCACCGTCCCATCAAACGGCGCAAGCACAGCGCGGCCCTTCGGCGAGCGCGCCTCAAAGATTTCTTCCACGCGCGGCAGACCGTGCGTGATGTCGGCGCCCGCCACGCCTCCGGCGTGGAATGTGCGCATCGTGAGCTGCGTTCCCGGCTCGCCGATGGATTGGGCCGCGAGCACCCCCGCCGCGGCACCAAGCGACACTCTCGCATTCACACCGAGGTCGTACCCATAGCACGTCGCGCAAATGCCATATAGCGCCTTACAGGCAATGGGCGAACGCACGGCGACCTCATCAAGCTTGGATTGTTCAATGGCTTCAGCCACCGCTTTGTCGATGATTTCCCCTGCCCGTACGACGATCTTGTGTCCGATCCGCACGTCATAGAGCGCCGTACGCGAAAACAGCTTTGAAGAGAAACTTTGGTTGAACTCTTTCCCGTCCGCCCGTAAGATCAAAATCCCTTCCTTCGTTCTACAATCCTCTTCGCGGATGGTAAGATCCTGCGCCACGTCCACAAGGCGCCGCGTAAGATACCCCGCTTGCGCAGTTTTGAGTGCCGTGTCCGTCGTCCCTTTCCGCGCGCCGTGCGTAGAAATGAAGTATTCCAAAACCGAGAGTCCTTCTTTCAAAGAAGACCTCACGGGAAGTTCAATCGTTTCCCCTTTCGGGTTCTGCACGAGTCCTTTCATACCCATCATCTGGATTGGCTGTGACCACGAGCCGCGCGACCCGGAATCCACCATCTGATAAATAGAGTTGTCCGGGGACAGGACACCCGAAACCAATTTAGCGAGGCTGTTCTTTGCTTCATCCCACACGCTGATCACGCGCGCTTTGCGCTCTGCGGAAGTGAGTAATCCTTCGTGGTGCTGTTCTTGAATCAGGTTCACTTCCTTGTCCGCCTTTCCCATAATCTCCTGCTTCTCCGCAGGAATGATCAGATCCGACATCGCCCACGTGATGCCCGAGATCGTCGCAATCTCAAATCCAAGGAGTTTTACCTCATCAAGGACCGCGCGCGTGGTGTCCAAGCCATGCATGTCAAGGATCTTCTCTATCATTTTCTTCAGTTTCCTACTCGTCACGGTTTCATTTACAAATTCCAGTTTCCCGCAAAGCGCTTCGTTGAAGACGAGGCGCCCGAGCGTCGTCGCCATCCCGTCCACGCGGATCGCTGTGTGGAGTGTAATTGCGCCGAACTCGTATGCGAGGAGCGCCTCCTGGATGCTCGTCATCGGCTTCGGCGCCGCCTGTTGTGACGAAGGGCGGGTGAGGTAGTAAACCCCCAAGACCACATCCTTTGTGGGCGCGGCGATGAGCTCACCGGTCGCTGGCTTCAAAAGCCCTTTGCCCGCGGACATAATTTCCACAGCTTCTTTCTGTGCGAGATCGGAGAGCGGCAGATGGACCGCCATTTGGTCGCCGTCAAAGTCGGCATTGAATGCGGTGCAGACGAGCGGCGGGATCTTTATCGCGAGCCCTTCTACGAGGAGCGGCCGGAAGGCCTGCACGCTTAGCCTATGGAGTGTCGGCGCGCGGTTCAAAAGCACGCGCTTGTCTTTAATAATCTCTTCCAAAATCCCGAGCACCTCCGAGGTATGCTCTTCAATGTAGCGCGAGGCGCTGCGGATATTGTGCGCCAAGCCGCGCTTGATGATCTCGCTGATCACAAACGGCCGGAAAAGTTCCAACGCCATCCGCTTCGGTAAGCCGCACTCGTCAAGCTTCAGATTCGGACCGACCACGATCACGGAGCGGCCAGAGTAGTCCACCCGTTTGCCCAAGAGATTTTGCCGGAACCGGCCTTGTTTTCCCTTCAACATATCGGCCAAGGAGCGCAAGGGGCGCCGCTGCGCCGAGAGCTGCTGCGTGCCGAAACGGGCCGAATTGTCTATCAACGCGTCCACCGCTTCCTGGAGCATCCGTTTTTCGTTGCGGATGATCACGTCCGGCGCCTTGATCTCCAAGAGTTTCTTCAAGCGGTTGTTCCGGTTGATGACGCGGCGGTAGAGATCGTTCAAATCGGAGGTCGCGTAGCGGCCGCCGTCCAGAGCAACCATCGGACGCAGGTCGGGTGGCAAGACCGGAAGTACCGTCATCACCATCCACTCCGGCCGCGCGCCGTTCCGAATCATTGACTTGAACATCTTGAGACGCCGCAAGAGCTTGCTTTGGGCCAAGGGGTCTTTCGCCCCCTCAAGTTCCGCCTCAATCGCTTGCACTTCCTTCCGAAGATCCGTTGCTTCCAAAATCTGCTTCACCGCCTCCGCCCCGCTTCCCGCCCGAAAGATATTCCCGAATTTGCGCGAGAGCGTGAAATACTCGTTCTCGGAAAGAATCTGGCCGACGCGCAGGCGCTCCAAATATTCCTTCGTCGTGTCCGCCGCCTCAAGAATCTCTCCCTTCACGGTTTTGTCTTTATTGCCCACGGTTTTCAGCTTACCCTTCAGCTCGCGACCGAGCTCCGCGAGCGCTGCTTTCCGGTTCTCTTCTTTTATTTCCGTGATGATGTACGCCGAGTAGTATATGACACGCTCCAGCTTCTGCGAAGAAACGTCCAAGGCCAGCGCGAGGCGCGAGGGAATGCTCTTCAAGAACCAGATGTGGCCTACGGGCGCGGCAAGCACAATGTGGCCGATGCGCTCGCGCCGTACCGCCGCGCGCGTCACTTCCACGCCGCACTTGTCGCACACAACACCTTTGTAGCGGATGCGGCGGTATCGGCCGCAATAACATTCATAGTCTTTCGTGGGTCCGAAAATGCGTTCGGAGAATAAGCCATCCTTCTCCGGCCGCTGGGTACGGTAGTTGATCGTTTCAGGCTTTATCACCTCGCCGTGCGACCACTTCAAAATATCCTCGGGCGACGCCACGCTTATTTTCAACGCCGAGAAATTATCCTTCCGCTCGGATTCCCTTTCGTAGAGCGGCTGGATGTTGAACCCGAGCGATTTCAATTCGTTCACAAGCACATTGAATGACGCTGGCACGTTCGGCTCTTTGATTGTTTCACCACGGATGATGGATTCGTATGCCGCCGCGCGGCCCAAGACGTCGTCCGATTTTATGGTAAGCATTTCCTGGAGCGTGTGCCGCGCGCCGTAGCCTTCCAACGCCCACACCTCCATTTCGCCGAAGCGCTGGCCGCCGAACTGCGCCTTCCCGCCCAACGGCTGCTGCGTAATGAGTGAATACGGGCCGATGGACCTCATGTGCGCCTTGTCCGCCACCAGGTGGTTCAGCTTCATCATATAAATCTGTCCGACCGTCACGCGGTTCTCAAACGGCAAGCCAGTGCGGCCGTCATAGAGCCTCGCTTTGCCGTCTTCGGGAAGCCCCGCCGCACGCAGTTCCGCGCGGATCTGTTCTTCGGTCGCGGAATCCAGCCCCGGCGTGATCGCACGATAGCCCAACTTTGATGCCGCCCAGCCGAGGTGGGTCTCCAAAATTTGCCCCAAGTTCATGCGCGAGACAACGCCCAGCGGATTCAAGATAATATCCACCGGCGTACCGTCTTCCAAATACGGCATGTCCTCCACAGCGCGCACCTGCGAGATGACGCCCTTATTGCCGTGCCGGCCGGCAAGCTTGTCGCCCGCCTGAACTTTGCGCAGTTCCGCAATCTCCACTTGGATGCGGCGGATGATGCCCGGCTCCAATTTGTCGCCACGCTCGCGGTCAAAGATTTTCACGTTCACCACGCGCCCGATCTTCCCGTGCGGAAGTGTGAGTGACGTGTCCTTCACGTCGCGTGCTTTCTCACCAAAGATCGCGCGCAAGAGACGCTCTTCGGATGTGAGCTCCGACTCGCCTTTGGGAGAAATTTTCCCGACCAAAATGTCGCCGGCTTTGACCTCGGCACCGATGCGGATGATCCCCTCCTCATCAAGATTTCTTAATTTATCTTCCGAAACATTTGGAATGTCGTAGGTCGTAACCTCGGGGCCGAGCTTTGTATCGCGGACATCGTGCTCATAGCTGTCAATGTGGATGGAGGTAAAAAGGTCGTCGCGGACCACCCGTTCGGAAAGAATGATGGCATCTTCAAAATTCGCACCTTCCCATGACACGAAAGCGACGAGCAGATTCTGGCCGAGCGCAAGAACGCCGTTCGCAATAGACGGGCCGTCGGCAAGGATTTCTCCTTTCTTCACCTTCGCACCCGTGACGACGAGGGGTCGTTGCGAAATACAGGTAAACTGGTTTGATCGTTTGAACTTTTCAAGAAGATAGTTCTTGGTTGTCCTCCCGTATTTCACTTTGATGTGCGTGCCGTCGGCTTCAAGTACCGTTCCGTTCTCTTCTGCAACCACCACATATCCCGAATCAAGCGCCACTTTTTCCTCCTCACCTGTGGCAACGTAGGGCGCATCAGGCCTTACAGAAACGACGGCCTGCCGCTGCATGTTGGAACCCATGAGCGCCCGGTTCGCATCGTCGTGCTGAAGAAATGGAATTAAAGCGGTCGCGACGGACACGAATTCATGGGGCGCCACATCAATCAAGTCAATCTCCTCCGGCGCGCACGTCCCCGGTTCCCCTTTGATGCGCGCTTCCACTGCCGCACCTTCGAGCCGCCCGTTTTCATCCCGCGGCGTGCCAGCGTGCGTGATCTTGTATTTCTCCTCTTCCGAAGCGTCCAGCCACACGATTTCTTTTGTCACGAGGCCCTTCACCACCTTTGCGTACGGCGCTTCCAGAAATCCAAAATCGTTGATGCGCGTGAAGCTTGCGAGATAGTTGATCAAGCCGATGTTGGAGCCCTCCGGCGTCTGAATCGGGCATATTCGGCCGTAGTGCGAGCGGTGTACGTCGCGCACTTCAAAGCTCGCGCGCTCGCGCGTGAGCCCTCCGGGACCCAAGGCCGATATCCTTCGCTTGTGTTCCAGCTCTGCCAGAGGGTTCACCTGGTCCATGAACTGCGAAAGCTGCGATGATGCGAAAAACTCTTTGATGACCGCGGCGATGGGACGGAAATTCACGAGCTGCGCCGGCATCAAATTTTCTTTGTCTTCGGTGGACATCCGGTCCTGGATAATTCTTCGGAGCCGCGCCAAGCCGATGCGCAACCGCCCCTGCAAAAGTTCGCCGACCGCCTTCAGGCGGCGGTTGCCCAAGTGGTCAATATCATCTTCTTCCGCGTCCGGATTATTGTTGAGCGCAATGATTTCCTTCACGATGCCTATAATGTCTTCCTTGTCCAAAAGCTTGCTTTCTTTCTTGCGGTCCAACCCAAGGCGCTGATTCATCTTGTAGCGGCCGACCTCGGAAAGGTCGTAGCGATCGGCACGTTGGAACATCGCGTCGATAAGGCCCTTTGCGGTCTCGGCGCTTGCCGGATCGCCCGGCCGGAGGCGACGGTAAATCTCCACATACGATTCCGCCGCGTTCTTCGCGATGTCTTTCTTGAGTGTCGCTGTGAGGTAACGCACCGTCCCGCGATCCACGCTTGTGAACTCCTTTTCCACTTCCTCGTTGCTCATACCGAAAATGCGGAGGATGTCGGTCACCGGAACCTTCCGCCGGCGGTCAATCTTCACGCCGATTTCGCCGCTCGCATCGCTTTCAAATTCAAGCCACGCGCCGCGTGAAGGGATGATCTTCGCGCCGAAAAGCTTCCGGCCGCGGTACGGCGTCGCCGTAAAGTAGACGCCCGCCGAGCGGACAAGTTGCGAAACGACGACGCGCTCCACACCGTTCACGATGAATGTCCCCCTCGTCGTCATGATGGGGAAATCGCCGAAGTACACTTCCTGCTCGTGCGTCTTTCCCGTCCGTTTATTTATGAGCTTCAACGTGCACCGGAGAGGCGCCTCAAAGGTTGTTTCCTTGTACCGCGCGGTTGCCTCGTCATATTTCGGTTCGTCAAGACGATAATGAGAAAAATACAATTCAAACTCTTTTCCCGTGTGGTCGCGAATCGGAGAAATTTCATGGAGAAGCTCGTACAACCCTTTTTCCAAAAACCATTGGTACGACTTCAATTGCACTTCGTTCAAATTGAACGGTGCAATAAGAGGTTTTGATTTTGAAAAATCTTTTGTGGAAGTGAATTTTGCCATTAAAAAATTTAGCTGCACAACCCCCTCACGCGCAAAAACGGCGCTGCTCTTTATTGCAAGAGGTACCGTTAGATCACTGTACTAAGTATTTAACTGTATTTTGGTGTTGTTCGTCAATGGTTCTCGCGAAGATGGTTTTCCCTGTCTTTGGATCACTTATGTAAAACCAATATGGAGAGCTTGTGGGCGCCACAGCTGCTTGAATCGCCGTAATGCCGGGATTTCCGATGGGGCCAGGGGGAAGCCCCTTGTATAAGTAGGTATTATAGGGGGAATCAATTTTCAAGTCAAGCGTGGTGCAGTCCGGAGTAGTAAGCGGTTCTGTGGCCTGCATTGCGTAGCACGCTGTCGCGTCGGCCTGAAGCGGCATGTGAGCCTTAAGGCGCTTCCAAAGAATCCCCGCCACAATCTTTTGATCATCGGGATCCGCCACTTCTTTTTCTATGATAGACGCCACAATAAGATCGCTCGTTGCATTCGCTTCGTCCCCTTGGAGGAGCGGCGCGGCTTTCACATTGAAATCATCGGTCATTTTCTGCACCACATCGCTCGCCTCGGCATTGGTATAAAAGCGGTAGGTGTCGGGGAACAATGTCCCTTCCAAATCCTTCCCGCGCGCGAACGCAATGAGATCGCCCCGATGGATCACAAGCGCATTGCCGAGGAGCGCATCAATTTGATAAAGGTTTGATCCTTCGGGAATCACGACGGTTGTTTCCCTTCCTGACCCGATCGCGATCTCATCAAGAATTTCCGGCGCCGACATCTCCGTGTCCAGTTTATATAGGCCCGGCTGCATGGAAAGCGCCGAACCATTGAGGAGAGAAAACGCTTCGGTCGCAAACGCCGATCGCACGACGCCTGCCTCATGAAGCCGCCCGATGATCGCGCGGAACCCTTCTCCGGACTTTATTTCAAAAACGACCGTGTGGTGAGCAGCGCTTGCCGGCCGCAGCTCGTACAAGAAGAATCCCAGCGCGGCGACGAGAAAGAAAAGCACGAGTGAGCCAACAAAAACTTTTTTGGTGAGAAATGGTGGCATGTTTTAGCAGAACTACGATTGCTTGCGGATGGAATTCACCACTGCCAGAAGGAAAAAATTTGTGAGCATGCTGGAACCGCCGTAGCTTACGAAAGGAAATGTGACGCCCACGACCGGCGTAAGCCCCGTCGCCGACCCCGCATTCAGGAGAAACTGCACCCCGAGCATCATCGCGGTGCCGAGACAAATGAATTTCTCAAAGTTCTCGTCCGCGAGCGAGCCAACCTTCAAAATCTGGAATACCAAGAAGAGCATGGCGCCGATGACGACAAGTCCTCCCGCGACTCCCCACTCCTCCACGATTCCCGCAAAGATGAAATCCTGTGAGGGCTCCGACAGGAATCCGAGTTCCGTCTGCGTCCCTTGTCCGTAGCCCTTGCCGAAAAATCCTGCCGAACCAATGGCAATTTTCGCTTGCGTGGAACTGTAATTAATCCCCAGGAGATCCTGCGCAGGATAGAAGAATCCGACGATCCGCGCGCGATGGTAATCTTTGAGAACGTAGAGCCACACCGCGGCGGCGGCGAGCGCAAACACGAGCATCGCGACCGCGAGGCGTCGGAGCGGAAGGCCAGAGAGAAGAAGAAACCCAAACCAGATTGCAAAAAAGATAACTGCCGAACCCATGTCCGGCAGGCGTACCGCTATGGCCGCGGGGATCAAAAAAAACACAAAAGAGGTGATAATGTGTCTCCACCGCGCGACCGCCAAATGCCTCCTGCTAAAATACCGCGCATAGAGGAAAATAAGCGCCACTTTCATTAGCTCCACCGGTTGGAAGCTGAACGGCCCTATGATGATCCAGCTCTTCGCGTTTCTAATCAAAGGACCGTATCCATACGCAATGACGATAAGGAGAAGTGCAAAGAGATAAATCGCCCACATGACCCATCGCGCGTTAAACACGGACCGCCAATCCACGTACAAAAAGAGCGCAATAAACCCCGCACCTACCGCGACCCACGCAATTTGGACATAAAAAAGGTGGAGTGAAACGGCAGAAAGAAGCGTGAGGCCCGCCGCGATCAAAATACCGAGAGGAATGAAAAGTGCAAGCATGCAAGATAGGTGCCGCGGGCTACGACCGAAGCGCGTAGGCAAACATCTTTGTGAGGGACGGAGCAATCGTGACGCCGGGTGCCGTGGGATACGCGATGGAGAAATCCACCGTCTGGTTCGGCGCGATGGCGTCAATTACGGTCTCTGAGGCCCCCGCCGGCCTCCCCGCGGCGTCGTAAAAAACGGCAGTGACGAGCACGTGCGCGAATGATGCCACTTCGCCGTTCGTGAGGCGCCCCGTGACTGCGAGGGTACTTGAGGACATCTCGCTCCCCGTGACCGACAGCGGATTCCCAAACCGCGGTGCAAGGCCCATCGCCGAGGCAGTCACCCAGTCCGGATTCTTCGCTATGAGCACCGCGTGGTTCACGGTCGCGGTCTCCGCGACATTGGCGAGCAATAGATATTTCACCTCGCCAGCGTAGATAAAGGAATGGCTGGGAAGCGACTGGAGAAGGGTCCCCGACGCATCGTAAAGATCAAACGAGTAGTCAAAGTAGTCTGCCGCGAAGTCGGTATTGTGATTTTCTATCTGCGCAAGAAATGTATAGTGTCCGGGGTTCGGGATGAATACGGAGACATTGTCTGTGACAAGGCCTTCGGTACCCGGGGGGGTGCACACCTTGGCGCACGGACCACCGCAGTCGACGCCAGCCTCTCCCTGGTTTTGGGTATTGTCAAAACAAGACGGTGCCTGCCGGATGAACGCAAAATAAACGCCGGCGATGATGCCGACAAAAACAATGAGATAAAGAGTGCCGTAGAACGTCTGTTTCATCCGCCGTGAGGCCATGGAACTATTTTACCGCGTTTTGCGTTTACGTGCAGGCGGTGTGATTTCTGCCGCAACTCAGCGTCTTGTACAGGGCAAACCGCTATGGACTCTAACTTTATCCAACCGCCGCTGCGGCTAGTTTTAGTATTGGACAGACAGAGACCTTGATTTTTGGTGTTAAAAAAATGATAGTATGAGCATGGCCAATCATTATTCTTTTGAGAAGGCACGGGAAGAAGCTTCTCTGATAGAAAACAATTTGAGGGATGGCAAAGCAAAGGACTATAAGGAAGCCGAAAAGTTGGTTGACAAACAACAATATGAACGAATCCGTCAGCTTAGAGAAAAAGATAGTACTCTTTACCAACAACTACTCAAAACCCTGGATGAAAAGTACAAATTGGGAGAAACGACAAATGAAGTGCCCATCATACTCGCCTTGGATCGGGTCGCCTTGGCTTGGGGAAGTTTAGAAAACGTAAAAGGGAAAAGAATCCTTGATATTGGTTGTGGCGCACGATCCGAAACATTCGAGACCGATGAATTTAACAAGTTAGACGTAAAAGAGGGCAAAGCTCCTTCCCGCTCCTTTGAACCTTGGTTCTGCAGAGCCCTCCACGAGCTTGGGGCAGATACCGTGGGGATCGACATAGGCAATCTTAAGGGAGAAGAATTTGAACACTATGAAGTTAATATTACGAAACCCGGTGCTCTCAATTTCCTCCCGGACAAATCCTTCGATGGAATAAACCTGCACCTTGTTCTTTCATCACCTGAATTGGGATTATGGACTACGAGCAGTGGGGATGAAAGAGCAAAACAAAATATCGCTGACGAGTTAAAAAAGCAAATGAAAAGGCTTCTGAAGGACGACGGGAAAGAGCTCACGGTCGAGTTTGACAAATATTAAAGTATCCAGTCGCTAGGAGGAACGTCGAGAATGGCCCATACCACAGGGTATAACAAATAAAAAAACGGCCCTTTGATGTCGGCACATCCTACTTTCCCCGCAGGCGAACCCGCAAGTATCATGGGATCGGGGCGCTTTCACTTCTCTGTTCGGAATGGGAAGAGGTGGGACACGCCCGGATAGAGCACCGACATCAAAAGGTCGTTTTGTAGAGTAATGAGCTTTGCTTCTGCGTTTTGAAGAGGATCTCGGAGGCAATTCGATTGATATCGAATTGCCGAGAGCCAGCGGGCGGGCGCGGAGCGCCCGAACCGCGTCTCTTCAAAACGCAGAAGCAAAGCAAAGTCAGCATTGGGATGGTTGGCGGGATTATTAGTACTCCTCGGCTGAAACCCTCGCGGGCCTTACACCTGGAGCCTATCAACGTGGTAGTCTTCCACGAAATCACACACACCTAATCTTGGGGTAGGCTTCGCGCTTAGATGCTTTCAGCGCTTATCCCTTCCTTACATAGCTACCCGGCAGTTCAGTTGGTACCAAAGCCGGTAGACCAGAGGTAGGTTCAGCCCAGTCCTCTCGTACTAAGGCCAACTCCCCTCAAGTGTAAACGCCTGCAGCAGATAGAGACCGACCTGTCTCACGCAATACTCAACTATTACTAATTGTTTGGACTATACCACTCTCCAGAATAATCTGGAGAATCGACGTATTATGGAACTTAATTCCATCCAGCCGCTTTTATGCAGCTGAGTCTCTACGGGGTCAATGGGAAAATAGTCCCCCATGACTTCCCTCAGTATTCTCCTTACAAAACCAGGTCAGATTTTGTGAGGGCTTCACTGATATGAGTCGATTTGTTCGATCCGCATTGCTGCGGAAAGCCGCCGTCTGACGGTCTGACAATGTTCCTCTTATTTTATTTCTAAGAGCATTAGACTATTCCTTTCCTTGCTATTCCAATCGCAAGGACTGACGTATTAGCAAAACAATGAACTTCCCATTATCTCGCTCCGACCGGTTGATACGGTCAAGTCGTTACGGGGGTTAACAATCTTATACATCATCGAGGGAATGATGAATGGTCGAACAATGCTCGCGAATCGTTCACGATAATATTTACCGATCCCAATCTTGAACTTTGTTCGATCTTTCACGATGGTGGCACAAATGCCATAGTGATATTTCAAATAACCAATAATGCGCGCTTGTTCTTCCAATGAAAAACCGTGCGTATTGAGAGTGAAACCCTCGCCGGTATTTGAGCCATCATCCATAAACCACATTGCCATCATCTGCGGAGTAAGCGCGTCAAATATCTCTTCTGGGATGATCTTCGCACCATTTTTATAAAAACAGCGCTGGAGTATCCCAAATTCTTCAAAACTTTTCGTATGGAAGTACCAAGAAATTTCATGCAGGTTCCTTTTGGGATTGTCCCATACAATTTCTTTCGGCCCTTTCAATACTAAGTTTTTGAGAATTTCGTACTTCCAGAAAACATATTCTTTTTGCTTTTCTCCGTGATGCACGCGCAAGCGCGCCGTGATTGGGTTTCGCAACCCAATGGAACGGCATTCTAATCGTGCATCTCCCAACAATGACCCTATAATCACATCTAATTGATATGCTGGAAATAAAGATTGTAATCTTCCCACGGCATTATCCTATCAAAGAAAGATTAAATCTTTCTAAAATGGACTTCGCCGTTATGAGTCAGTTTATTTTCCTTTTTTGTTTTCTCTCGATTGGGACGCAATCGAGCCTCGTGTAAAGGATCGCTGGGCTCATCTGAAGTGTTGTTCACTTACCCAGCTCACGTGCCACTTTAATTGGCGAACAGCCAAACGCTTGGGAGCTTCTTCACCCCCGCGCTGTGGCGAGCCGACATCGAGGTGCCGAGCGAAGTCGTCGATAGGAACTCTCGGACTTCACCAGCCTGTTCAATGCATAATGCACTAGACTATATCTTCACCCAACTGTAATTCTTAGAATTACGGCCGGGGACGGCGTGTTAGCCATCGCAAAACGTCTCTGCGATGACTCCGATCGCAAACGCGATCAAGTCGTTACGGGGTTAAAGGAATTTTATATGCCATGACCGGCACAGGATGTTTTTCAAGTATCCTTTTTATCTTTTCGCTTTCCGCTCTTGAAAAATAAAGCGCGAACCCCTTATTTTTCTTATCAAGCACCTTGCTTGAAATTTTGAACCGCTCCACAACGGCGCCGCTCGCAATTTCCGCTTCTTTCATCGACACTCTGCCCAAATAAAGGTATGAGCACCGATCGCGGCGGTAGTAATAACCGTCGTCATAGAACCATATCGCGAATGCGATATCGTCCCGCAGAAATCTTTCTAGGTCATTGGGAATCGTCTTCTTCCCGTTTGGATAAAATATTTTTCGTATCTTACCCAAGACCGGCGATGCATTTGATTGCTGGCGCACATAATGATATGTCGCCTTCGTCTTAGGATGCGTTCGACCAAGAAAAACTGGCTTGCCTTGAAATAAACTCGGCAAAAGGCCTGTTTTCCAAATCAAATAATCCTTATGATCTGCCTTGTGCTCCAAGCGTAACCGGGCGTTTTTGGCGCCGGTCGCCTGGAGATAAGCATCACCGAGGATCATCCCAATGATCGCCGCACGTTGTTGTTTGGTCAGGTTCACAACAATAGTGTATCTTTTTTTCCTTTAACTTCCCACGGTATTCCAAGAGAACGAAAACCCTTTCGGGAAAGACCGTCTCTCGGTTCACCGTTATAAGCCGTACACCGAAGCGGATAGAATTCGCTTCGGCCGGCGCCGCGCTGCGGTTTCCAAGAAACCGCATCTGTGGCGCCTTGCTCCGCATCGCTGCGGAGTTGGACAACCGACCCTTATTTCAGGGCCTATCCCCGGAGTAGCTTTTATCCGGTGTCTCCGGCCTTTCTATCAAGAATTCATGCACGTAGTAAAACACGCATGAACATAGCCGTCGGGTCACTAACTTCTGCTTTCGCACCTGCTCGTCTTGTAGGACTCGCAGTCAAGCCGGCTTTTGCGTTTGCACGTCCTGCCCGATTTCCATCCGGGCTAAGCCGACCTTAATAAACTCCTCCGTTACTCTTTTGGAGGAAAACGCCCCATTTAAACTGCCTACCAAGCACTGTCTCGATCGGGCTTCCTTGTAAGGTTCCCAACCGGTTAGACGTTAAAGTTTTAAAGATGGCTGTTTCATTGTCGGATCCACGATGCCCGAGAGCACCGCTTCAAATCCTCACCACTACGCTACGCAGTAAAACTCTAAAATCAATACCAAGCTGCAGTAAAGCTTCCGGGGTCTTTTCGTCCCGCTGCAGGTATCCCGCGTCTTCACGGGAATCGCATTTTCACCGAGCTTGCCTCTGAGACAGTTCTCCAGTCGTTACGCCTTTCGTGCGCTTCGGAACTTCATTAGTGTTTTCTTGCCTCGCGGCAAGTATCAGACTATATCTTTATCTTCACGAAGAGAATTGAGAATTTCCTGCTTGGTTCTTTTTCGTTTTCCAGAACCGTTCATTTGATAGGAAAGATTCACAATCTCTGTAAATCCAGTCCTGCTCAAATGTTTTTGCGAATCAACGATTCCACAAATTGTTCTGAACAACGTGAAGTCATCGTGCTTCGCTGAAATGAGGGGAAATTTCTCAAAGTGAGGAATGATTTTTTGTACCAGATCCTTATGATCTCGAACTTCGAACTTAACGGTTTTATCGCTCCAATCACGGCGGATAAAACCACATCTGAAATATTCTTTCATGAGATCAAGGACCTGACGGCGGTCTTCGTTTTGACTTACCGAAAAACTTGGCCTGAATTCCCACCCAAGTAAAGCTTTCGGTTTTTCATTGAACGTAACCGTAAAACATCCTTCACCATCAACATAGCCGGTTATATATTCCGGAATGTTTCTTCCCAAAGAAGTCGGCGTGTAATGATTGGGTTTTATCCAATCATTTCGTCCAGTTACGGACGAAGTCGTTACGGGGTCATTTTGATTCTTGATCAAGAGACTTCCCACGGTATTATCCTACTCCGAAGAGATTAAATTTCTCTAAACTTTCCGTTAAATAGGACTTCACCGTTATAAGCCAACTGTTTTAATGCACTTCGCAGTGCAAATGGGCAAGTTTCCTTACCCGAAAAGGAATTGCGCTCAAACGTGTTACAACCTGTGTTGGCCAAAACATTTCTGCTTGGCTCTGCATGTCGCCATGCAGTTCGGACTATATCTTATCGCCGTGCGGCGATCCTAACGTGTAGTCTCTGAGGATCCTTCATGCGAAGTTTCCTGCTGATTGTCCGCATCGATCAGAGATTGTCACCTTTCGGTACCCTGATATGCGCGGGTGTTCCAGCATATAGTTAGGTTTTACTAAAGCAAAGCAATTCGCTTGACCTTAGAACGATTTAATGATGTTATTTTGCTCCGTTTCTTTAGAGCAGTTCTGCATATCGCTATGCAGTTCGGACTATATCATCTCCGCGATGCGCGGAGTTTGGCGTGTAGTCTCTGAGGATCCCCACCTGCGTGG